>NZ_JBHJXS010000006.1:0-472836 GCF_042269265.1 Nocardia sp. NPDC056000
GGACCCGCGCTCATCCGCACGCGACCGATCCGCCCCCGAGTGTCCTCGGGAGCGGATCCTGCGTCGAAGCAATATTCATCAGGTCAGTGCTTGACCAGGTCTGTGAAGGTGGCGAAGGAGGCGCGGCGCTCGTAGGCGATCCAGGCGAACATGACGGCCAGCACCAGCGGGAAGGGGGCCAGGGCCGGGGCGTCGAGCAAGAAGATCTGGGTGAGGGCGGCCAGCACGGTGGTGATGGACAGGCCCGCGGCGGCCGGACCGCTCAGGCGCGGCACCAGCAGGCCGATACCGCCGGAGACCTCGACGACACCGGTGAAGTAGCGGAACCATTCACCCCAGCCGATGTTCTGGAAGGCCACGACGGCGTCATGCTGGCCGACCAGCTTGGGCAGGCCCGAGGCGATGATGAAGAAGAGGCCGAAGATGATCTGCAGGGTCCACAGCACGCGGTTGCGGATCTTGCCGGGGGTGGCCGGGGCGGCGACGGTGGTGGTCTGGGCGGATGCGGCGATGGCGGTCATGATGAGTTTCCTTCTGGGGGTTGCGAGTTCGGGGCTGAACTCGGTCATGGGTTAGGACGGGACCCCGTACGGAAACTCATCGGTGCCGCGAAAAGAAATTTCGAGAAAGATCTTTTGCCTGGTCAGGCGAGCGCGGCCTTGAGAGCGGTGAGGTGGACGCGGCTGGCGGTGGCGGCGACATCGGGCTTGCGGGCGCGGATGGCGACATAGAGGTCTTCGTGCGCGTGATGATCGGCGGGCGGGTCGGCGATGGGCCGGATGCGGAGCATATCGATCATCGAGCGGCGCAGGCGCGGGACGAAGGCGTTGAACATCTCCAGCAGGATGTCGTTGTGCGCGGCGACCACGACGGTGCGGTGGAAGGCGGTGTCCGCGTCGACGAGGGCTTCGATCGAAGCGTCGGCCTCGGCGCGGGCGGTGAGGGCGCGCAGGATGTTTCGCAGATCCGCGGGGGTGCGCCGGGCGGCGGCCAAGGCGGCGGCTTCGGCTTCGATGGCGATGCGGGCCTCGATGACGGCGGCGATATCCGCCCGGCGCAACACGGTGTCCCAGTCCTCGGCCACATCCAGGGAGGTGACGAAAACGCCCGCACCCTGGCGGCTTTCGAGGACGCCCCGGCCCGCGAGCTCCCGGATGGCTTCGCGCAGCGTGGAGCGGCCGACGCCGAGCTGGGCGGCCAGGGTGGTTTCGCCGGGTAGCCGGTGGCCCAGTTCCCATTCCCCCGCGCGCAGCCGTTCGAGTAGTACCTCTGCGGCTTGTGCGGCGAGTGGGTGCCGCTGGACCTGGGACATATCCGTTTTGCCTCTCTACTTGTCTGAGGAGTTGTTTCCCTCTAGTCTAGGCCACATGCTTCAGGGTGTGCTGCTTCTGCTTCTCCGCCGCGACGGGCTCTGATCGACCGGCACCCCGTCCGCGGGTTGCAGTGCTGCGCCGGTCTGCCTTCCGACGCGAAAGACAGCAACCGTGTTCTCTGCAAACAACTGGAATCGTCAGCAGCCCTCCGCCATGCCGTCGCATCGGTACAGCGATGTGTACCAACGGGTTTCGGTACCCCTGACCGACCGGCACTGGCCGTCGAACCGGATCACGCGGGCCCCGCTGTGGGTGCCGGTGGATCTGCGGGACGGTAATCAAGCCCTGCACGAGCCGATGGATCCGGAGCGCAAGCGCCGGTTCTTCGAAATGCTGGTGGCCATGGGCTACAAGGAGATCGAGGTCGGGTATCCCAGCGCCTCGCAGGCCGACTTCGATTTCGTACGGCTGATCGGCACCGAAGGGCTCGCGCCCGAGGATGTGTCGATCGTCGTATTCACGCCCGCCCGAAGGGATTTGATCGAGCGGACGATCGAATCGGTGCGCGGCATCACCAATGACGTTGTCATCCATATGTATATCGCGACCGCCCCGACCTGGCGCGATGTGGTGCTGGGGTCATCGCGGGAGCAGGTGGCCGATCTGATCATGGCCGGCGGGCGCGACATCCTGGAACTGGCAGGGGATCTGCCGAATGTGCGGTTCCAGTTCTCGCCCGAGGTCTTCATGCTGACCGAACCCGATTTCGTGCTGGATATCTGTGATCGCATCACCACGCTGTGGGATGCGACGCCGCAGCGGCCGGTGGTGCTGAATCTGCCCGCGACGGTCGAGGTGGCGACGCCGAACGTGTACGCCGATCAGATCGAGTACATGCATCGGAATCTGGCGCGGCGGGACAGCGTCATCCTGTCGGTGCATCCGCACAATGATCGCGGCACCGGTATCGCCGCCGCGGAGTTGGCGTTGCTGGCCGGGGCGCAGCGGGTGGAGGGCTGCGTA
The DNA here is from genome assembly GCF_042269265.1 of Nocardia sp. NPDC056000. Taxonomy (NCBI): domain Bacteria; kingdom Bacillati; phylum Actinomycetota; class Actinomycetes; order Mycobacteriales; family Nocardiaceae; genus Nocardia; species Nocardia sp. NPDC056000. The sequence continues at coordinate 2,337 of NZ_JBHJXS010000006.1, forward strand.
TTCGGCAATGGTGAGCGCACCGGCAATGTGGATCTGGCGGTGCTGGCGTTGAATCTGCACGCGCAGGGCGTGAATCCGATGATCGACTTCTCCGATATCGACCGGGTGCGCGAGACGGTGGAGTACTGCACGCGGCTGCCGATTCACGATCGGCATCCCTATGCCGGGGATCTGGTGTACACCGCGTTCTCCGGGACGCATCAGGACGCCATCAGGAAGGGGTTCGCCGAACATCGGTCCCGGGCCGCGGAAGTTGGGCAGCAGGAGCGTGAAATCCCTTGGCGGGTACCGTATCTGCCGATCGATCCGGCCGATGTTGGCCGCTCCTACGATGCGGTGATCCGGGTGAATTCGCAGTCCGGCAAGGGCGGTATCGCGTATCTGCTGGAGCAGGAGTACGGGATAGAGATGTCGCGGCGCACTCAGATCGAGTTCGCGCGGTACGTGCAGGAGTATCTGGATCGCACCGGGACCGAGGTGTCGGCGATGACGCTGCGGGAGTTGTTCATCGAGCGCTACGGGGCCGACGCCATGGCGTGATTCACGCGTCCGCATCCTCTCGACCGCCGCCGAGCCGCTGCTCCAGTTCGGTGACGCGGCGTTCGAGGGCCGCGATGCGCTGTTCCAGGTCATCGGAACCGTTGGCGCGGTCGTCGGATCCGGCGGGTTCGGGATCCTCGCCGATGTCCCGCAGTAGCGGTGCCGCCTCCGGGATGCCGTGCGATTCGAGCACCCGGGCGCGCACCCGGTCGGCGTCCGCGTCCATGGCGCGCAGCACCTGCGCGGCCACGCCCTCACCCTCCACGACCAGGCCGAGCAGCAGATGTTCGGGACGAATCTCGTTCTGCCCCAGATCTTTCGATTCGTAGAACGAGATCTCGAGCACCCGGCGCGCCCTGGGAGTGAAGGGAATGTGTCCCGATGCGGCCGCCGTACCCCGGCCGATCAACTCCCCCACCCGGCCGCGCACCGCGTCCAGGCTGATGCCGAGGTCGGCGAGTATGCGCGCCGCCACTCCGTCGTCATCGCGCAGCAGTCCGAGCAGCAGATGTTCGGTGCCGATGTAATTGTGATCGAAGCCCAGGGCCTCTTCCTGGGCCAGGATGACGATCCGGCGGGCTTGCGGCGAGAAGCGATCGAACATGGCATGGACCCCCTTGCTGAGCACTGTGCTTTCCACGGTAGCCCCGGCCGGGGTGGTTCTCGCCGAATCCGCTGGTGTACTTCGGGTTCGGGTGTCAAGCGGGGTGCGGGGCGCGCGGGCTGCGGCGGTAGGCCGATACCGCCGGTGAATCGGTGAGCCAGAGCCGCCACGGCCGATCGGCGGCCAGGCTCACGCCGACCCGGGGGCCGGCGGAAATCGCGGTGGGATCGGTGATTTCGGGTCCGAGTTCCAGGCGGATCGGCGATTTCGGGTCGAAGAGGTGAATACCGTAGTCGCTCAAGGAGATTCCGAGGGCGCTGCCGACATTGCCGGGGCCTTTGGCGAGTGCGGCATCGGTGCGCGCGGCGGGACGGCGGGCGCGGGCCTCGTCCTGACCGGCGATGATCTCGCCCGCACGGATGAGTACGGCGCTGGCGATGCCGTCGGGACCGGTGGTGACGTTCACGCAGGTGTGCATGCCATAGCTGAAGTAGACGTACAGCACGCCCGGCGGGCCGAACATAACGGCATTGCGTGGGGTGCGGCCCCGCCCCGAGTGCGCGGCGGGATCGTGCCACGGTCCGGCCGGATCTCCCCCGTATGCCTCGACCTCGACGATTCGCATACCGACCGGCCCGGACCACAACGTCGCGCCGAGCAGTCTGCGAGCGGCGAGCAACGGTTCGACGGCCAATAGGTCGGCATCCACGACAGGCCATTGTTCCGGAACGGGTTCCGGGCCGGCACACGGGACGGCGTAATGATCCGGAGCGCATCGGCGGTGCCGGTGACGGCGGAACCCGCGCACCCGGACTCGGGCGCGCGGGTTCCGGTGCGCCGTCCCGGTAGGGATTCGGGACGGCGATCGGTCAATCGATTACAGCCACTGGGAGACGCCGCCGTGGTGCGAGCAGGTGCCGCGGCGGGTCTGGCTGAAGCTGTAGGTGCCGTCGCCGCAGCGGGCGGTGGCGCCGTCGGGCGCGGTGTCCGACTGCTGCGGGCGCTGGACGCAATTGCCCTGCGCGTTCTCGTACTGGCTGGACGGGCAGGCCGCTTCCATCAGTACGGGTGCGGCGGTGGCCGGCGCGGAGGTGAAGGCGGCCGCGCCCATCATGACGGCGAACAGGGCGGGTAGTGCGGAGCGCTTCGCCAATGCGGCGGACCGGCCGATCAGGGCCGGTCGGGTTCCCCCAAAACTCATTCGGAATCCTTCTAGCAGTGCGTTTTTCGGTCGGGGAACGTACATCCCCCCGGATTGAGCCGCGTTAGCGTAGCGCGGGACGGTTGCTCTGCTGGATGGCCGATCTCAGGTTGGCACGGGATGACAGTGTTTTCCGTGAGAGGTGGCAAGTTCCGTCGGTCGTGAGCAGAGGTAGCTAATCCGTTGCGGGATGGGCGTTCTCCCCCGCACCCGGTCGCAGCCCGGAGAGTTTGTCGGGATTGAGCTGGAAGCGCAGATTCTCGATGCGCCCGCCGACCAGATCGAAAGTGAGTGCGCCGACGATGAACTCACCGATCTTGCCGAGGATGCCGAGTTCGCCATTGATGACCGCGGGTTCGAGCCGAATGCCCGCGCTGACCGGTTTGGCCATGACACCGAGCATCCAGCGCGCCACATGATCCGGGCCGTACAGCGGGCGGCGCGCGGCGGTGACCTTGCCGCCGCCGTCATTCCACAGCGTCACCTCCGGCGCGAGCAATTCCATCAGGGCGTTGACATCGCCACCGTGACAGGCGGCCATGAACCGGTCGGTGATCTCCCGGCGCGCGGTGTCATCGGCGTCGAAGCGCGGTCGGCGCGATTGCACGTGCGAGCGGGCGCGATGCGCGATCTGGCGCACGGTGGTCTCGGGGCGGTCCAGGAATCCGGCGATCTCGGCGTGTGAATAGCCGAACACCTCGCGCAGGACGAAGACCGCTCGCTCCACCGGGGTGAGGGTTTCCAGTACGACCAGCATGGCGGTCGACACGGTGTCGGCCATCTCGGTCTCCTCGGCGGCATCGGCGCTCACGGTGAGCAGGGGTTCGGGTAGCCAGGGGCCGATATAGGTTTCGCGGGTGGCCCGGGCGGAGGTGAGGCGGTTCAGGCACAGATTGGTGACGGTGCGGACCAGGTAGGCCCGCGGGTGCTCGACCGAATCATGGTCGGTGGCATGCCATTTGAGCCAGGTGTCCTGCAGGATGTCCTCGGCGTCGGCGACCGAGCCGAGCATTTGATATGCCGTGCCGAAGAGCAGCCTGCGGTGTTCGACGAAGGGGTCGATCTCGTCGCGGGCTGGTGTCACGGTGTCACGGTCCGGCATGGGCGTCATGTCTACCTGGCCTTACGGGTCGAAGCCAATGGCGGGCCGGTTCCGGCCCGCCGGTCCCGGCGTCACGCGCCGGTGCGGGTGGCGCGGCCGCCCTTGGACAGCTGGACGGGCATGGGGAAGCGCTTGCTCATGGCGTACGAGGTCAGAACACTGCTGCTGACCGACTCCTTGTAGGCGACGGCAGCCCTGCCCTTCAGGTACCAACGCTTCGGGGTGTCATCGGCCTTGGTGAACTGGATGACCGCATCCTTGCGGCCGAGGCTGACCGGCTGGTGGAAGTAGCCGAAACGGAAGGGGCGCACGGCTTTACCGCGCAGCAGCTTCGCGACCGTCGACGCGGTGTACGCGGCGGTGGGCAATCCGCTCTGGCAGGTGCCGTGGATCCGGCCCCACGCCTGATCGATGGCGGCCGCGTCACCGATGGCGTGCACGTCCGGGTGCGAAATCGAGCGCAATGTCGGATCGGTGCGGATGAGACCCTGTGCGTCGGTGGCGATTCCGGCCTCGGTGGCGAGTGCGGACACCTTGACGCCGGTGGTCCACAGGGTCATGTCCGAGTGCACCATCTCACCGGTGTCCAGTCGCACGGCATCGGGGAGCACCTTGGTGACCTTGACGCCCACGCGCCGCTCGATGCCGAAGCGGTCCAGCGCGCGATTGAGATACGCACGCGCCTTATCGCCCATCATCGCGCCGGGTTCGTTGTAGCTGATCAGGGTGACGGTGAGCTCCGGATGCGCTTCGGCGATCTCGGTGGCGGCTTCGATTCCGGTGAGGCCGCCGCCGCAGACGGTGACCGAACCGCCTTGTCGCGCAATCTCATTCAGGCGAATCGAGAACCGGTGTGCCTGGCGCGGATCGTTCAGGGTCCAGGCGTGGTCGCTCGCGCCGGGGACCGTGCCGGTGTCGGTCGTGCTGCCGAGCGCGTAGACCAGGGTGTCGTAGGGCAGCCGCACGGCGTCGTCGAGGGTGACGATGCGCGCCTCCGGATCGATGGCGGTGGCCGCGGCCTGCCGGAATTCGATACCGGTGCCCGCGATCAGATCCGCGATCCGGTGATCGCCGAGTTCCTGTCCGGCCGCGATCTGGTGCATGCGCAACCGCTCGGTGAAGCGCGCCGACGGATTCACCAGGGTGATGTGCACGGCGAGTGTGCGGGTGCGGCTGGCCAGTTGCAGGGCGGCCAGCATGCCGGTGTAGCCGGCGCCGAGGACGACGATTTCGTGGGTGTCGGTGGTGTTCATCGCTGCGCTCCGAAGGGTGTGTTCCCGTGTGGTCGGCTATGGGACAGCCGAGGGCCCGCGAACGTGACAACCGCGTCGCGTGACCTGGGTCACCATGGAATCTTCGGGCCTCGCCGCCGGTTGGTTCATACGGTGGCCGGGTCTCCGGCCTGCGAGTTTCCGCTATCGAGTGAGGTGTGATGGCCGTACAGGTCGAGATCTGGACCGATATCAACTGCCCGTTCTGCTATCTGGGCAAGCGGCGGTTCGAGGAGGCCCTCGAAGCTTTCCCGCACCGCGACGCGGTATCGGTGGTGCACAAATCCTTCGAGCTGGATCCGACGCTGCCGCGCGATCACAGTGATGCGGTGGTGCCGCATATCGCCGAGAAGTACGGGATCAGCGAGGCGCAGGCCGCGGCGAATGAGCGCGGTATCGGCGCGCAGGCCGAGGCGGCGGGACTGACGTACCTGACCTCGGGACGTGACTTCGGCAATAGCTTCGATATGCATCGGCTGCTGCACTTCGCGCTCGCGGAGGGTCGTCAGGAGGCGTTGCTGGACGCGCTGTACGCGGCCAATTTCGCGGTGGACGCACCGCTGTTCGGTGATGCCGAGCGGCTCGTTCAGGTCGCGGTGGGCGCGGGCTTCGATGAGTCGGCCGTACGCGAGGTACTCGACTCCGATGCCTACGCCGAGGCGGTGCGCGCCGATGAGGCCGAGGCGGCCGCGCTCGGAGCGCGGGGTGTGCCGTTCTTCGTCATCGATCGTAAGTACGGGGTGTCGGGCGCGCAGCCGCCGGAGGTGTTCGCGCAGGCGCTGGAGCAGGCGTGGAGTGATCACGCACCGCAGCTGGTGACGCTGCCCGGGGCCGCGGACGCCGAGGCGTGCGGTCCGGACGGTTGCGCTGTGCCGGAACGGAATTGACGGTCAGTCGACCGTGGGACGGGTGGTGCGGACGCGGCGCAGCATGAGTGCGACCAGGGTCCACACCACCGCCAGTGAAATGAGCAGTCCCGCAAGGTAATCGCGGTTCAGGATGGTGGGGTTGCTCGCGAGCGCTCCCGCACGATCGATGACCGGGACCGCGATCAGCACCAGGGTGATCGTGCAGACCGCGCCGCAGGCGACCGGAGCCCACCAGGCGGACGGGAGCAGACGGCGCGCGGCCACGCCGAGGGCGGCGGCGATCGGTGCGAAAACGCCGTCGTGCAACAGGATTCCGGCGGCGAACCAGAGCGCGATAGAGCGCAGATCTGCGGGATTCATCTCCAGCAGCAGGCTGATGCCGTACCAGCCGAGCCACAGCCCGAGCGCGATGAGCAGCACGCGAATGATTCTCACGAGAGCACCTCGATGGTCGAAAGCCATTTGGTTTGCAGGACTCCGGGGCGATTCGGGGCGATGAGACGGCAGGGGTAGCCGTGGTCCAGGGTGAGGTCCTCGCCATTGAGGCGCAGCGCCACCAGGGTGGAGTCGTCGACGGCGTGACGGCGCGGCAGTACCGAGGTGCGGTAGAGGCCGCCGGGTTCGAGGGATTCGAAACGCACATCGCCGCCGTGGAATTCGCCGACCGCGGTGAGCAGATCGCGCAGGCGCACACCGGACCAGTGGGCCGAGGCGCTCCAGCCTTCGACGCAGGCGATCGGCAGGGCGGCGGCGGTTTGCGGTAGCGCGGCCAATTCGGCGCGGCTGAATTCGCGATGACCGCCGGACGTGCGCACCGTGAGCCGGTAGCCGGGATCGCGGGCCTTGTCCCCCACCCCGGCATCGGCGGCGGTGCGGTTGATCGGAACGCCCTGCGGGCCTTCACCATTGCGCGGCGCGAGCACCGCCACCCAGCGCAGGAAGGGCACGGTCTGGCCCGCCACCGCCAAACCCGCTACGACCGCGCCGATTCCGGCGGTGGTCAGCACCGCACGCCGGGAGATGCCGGAGAGTGTCGAATCCTCCCGCACCACAGTCTTTTCCGTCTCGGCAATCGGTCGGCTCAGAGCGGTGCGGATGACCGGTAGTTTCACGGCGAGATGAATCGCCAGCGCGCCCAACGCCACATAGGCCATGGCGTAGTGCGTGGTGGTGAAGAAGAACTTCCACGGGTAGAACTGCGCCGTATTGAACAGTCCGGTGACCAGCTGGAAAATCACCGAACCCACCAGCAGCGCAATCGATCCGCGCTCCAGCATGCGCAGCGGATTCCCGATGAGCGGACGGCTGAACAGTCGCGGATACACCGCCCACAGCTTGACCAGCAGCAGCGGAATGGCGATGACACCCGAGATCACATGCGCGCCCTGGGTGACCCGATACAGCCACACCGGATTCGCGGGCCAGTAGAACCACGTCGGCGGATGCTGAATCCAATGACTGATCAGCCCGGTCAGGAAGCAGACGGTGATGCTGAGGCCCAACGCGATTCCGACCCGGGCCGCCACCGCCGGACCGCGCGCCGCCGAAATTCGATGGACGAGCGGGTCGGGCAGCAGTAGCCCCGCCCCCTCGGGAACCGTCGGCGCGGTCGGCCGAGCCTGCTCCGAATCCTGCTGCTCGATAGGGGCGTTCGCCACAGAATCGGCGCTCGCACCCGCGGCTTCGGCGCTCGGCCGAGCGACGGCGTCTTTCGCTCCCGGCGTGCGGCCCGTTCCCGTGTGCTCCGAAGCGGCCGGGTTCGTCGCCGATGCCGGCGCGGCTGCTGGTGTATTCGGTCCTGCCGCACCGGTGTCGGCGCGATCATCGCGGGGCTGTCGCGGTGTCGTATTCATTGGGCCGGATGCATTCTCGGGTCGGGGCGGTGGGCTGTCACAGCAGGGCGGGGGTCGCTGCCGCGCCGAGCCGATCGAAGGTCGCGGCGAATTGGCCGGTGGAGTGCGCCGCGACCGTGACGGCGTCGGCGTAGGTGTCGACGTCGGTGAGGACCGGGAGGCGGTGGACGCGGTAGCCGCAGCGGCGCACGGCCTCCCGGGTGAGTTCGCCGGTGCGGGCGGTGGACATGGGGACCTCGGTCAGCAGGCGAGCGGGGCGCGGATCGGTCAATCCCAGTGCCCACCAGCCACCGTCGGCGGCCGGTCCGAGGACGGCGTCACCGCTGGCGGTCAGATGCAGGACCGAGCGGGTGAGGAGTTCGGGACCGGCCTGCGGGGTGTCCATGCCGATTTGCAGGACGGGGACGCCGAATTGGGCGGCGTCGGCGTGCGCGTTGGCGAGACGTTCGCCGAAGGTGTTGCCGCGCTGCGGGATCACGGTGAAATCGCGCAGCGCGAGGGACAGCGCGGCGGATTCCTGTGCGTCGTCGAGGTTTCCGGTCCAGGCGACCATGCGATGCCTGGCGCCGCAGGCGCGCACGGCCGCCAGGGTGTCCAGGAGTGCGGCGGCGGCCAGGCGGGCGGCGTCGCGGGGTGAGAACGGCGGCGTCAGACGGGTTTTGGCGAAGCCCGCGATGGGGGCCTTGGCGATCACGAGCAGGGTGGCGGGGACGGTGGCGGGCCTCATCGGACACTCCAGAAGTCTTTGGCTGCGCGCAGGGTGCCGCGCAGCGAGCCGGAAACCTTGGATCGGCCGTGCGTGCGCGGCCGGTAGGTGATATCGCGTTCGACCAGTCGCCAGCCGGAATGCGCTGCGGCGACCAGCAATTCGAGCGGATAGCCGGAGCGCGGGTGCAACGGGCCCAGATCGAGCAGGCGGGTGCGGTGCACCACGCGCATGGCCGCCACATCGTGGACGGCCAGGCCGTAGCGGTGCCGCAGGCGGGCGGCGACGAGTTGATTGCCCAGGCGGGCATGCCAGGGCCAGGCGCCCGCGCGGTGGGCGCGGCGGCGGCCGACCACCATATCGACCTCGGGCCCGAGTTCGGCTACCAGGCCGGGCAATTCGCGCGGATCCATGGAGCCGTCGCCGTCCAGTACGGCCACCACCGCGGTGCGGGCGGCGTGCACGCCCGCCTGCACGGCGCTGCCGTAGCCGGGTTCGGGTTCGGCCACGACCTGTGCGCCCGCGAGCCGGGCGACGGCGGCGGTGGCATCGGTGGAACCGTTGTCCACCACGATCACCCGGTAGTCGCGCGGGATTGCCGAGAGTACGCCGGGCAGTGCGCCCGCTTCGTCCTTGCATGGGATCACGACGGTGACGCCGTGTTCAACCTCGGATTCGGTCACCCCATGACCGTAGGGCCCAACCGGGTGTTTTCACCGGTAGCGACCGGTGACGAAAGTATGACGAGACCTGGACCGACGCTCATTTCGCGGTGGATCGGCGGGTCGGGCGGCCTAGGGTGGAATCCGTGCGGAATGCCCCCGTCCTGACTCCCCCGCGCCGCCTCACCGGCCGCGCCGATGTGTACTGCGCGACGGCCGGAGCGGTCCTCGTCGCAGCGGCTTTCCTATACCCGCGAATCCTCAGCGAACCGGCGCGCGGGCGGTTGTACGCCGGGGCCGCGCCGATCTTCGGTAATTGGCTGCCGCATATCGGCTGGGGCACCGCGCCCGCCATCGGCGTGGCGGCACTGGTGATCAGCTACGGGCCAACTCTCGCGCGCCAACTGCCTTGGCGGCGGGCGCTCGCGCTGACCTGGTTGACCGCGATCGCCTGGGCGTTCGCGCTGGCCATGGTCGACGGCTGGCAGCGCGGTTTCGCGGGCCGCCTCACCACCCGCGACGAATACCTGCACGAGGTGGGCGGCGTACACGATATCGCCGCCATGCTGCGCGGATTCTCCGGCCGCATCCTCGATTTCCAGCCCAACTCCTGGACCACCCATGTCTCCGGCCACCCGCCGGGTGCACTGCTCAGCTTCGTGCTGCTGGACCGTATCGGCCTCGGCGGCGGAGCCTGGGCGGCAACACTGTGCCTGCTCGTGGGAACCAGTGCGGTGGTGGCGATTCCGGTCGCGATTCGCGCCCTCGGATCGGCGGACCTCGACGACGGCGCGGGTGTGGCCCGCCACGGCGCGGCTACCGGCGATCAGCCGAGATGGTTCAGCCGATTCGCCGGAAGCTCCGGTGCCGCGCCCGAATTCACCGATATCGCCGAGCAGCGCGCTCGCGCCGCACTACCGTTCCTGGCCCTCGCACCCGCGGCGATCTGGATCGCGGTGTCCGCCGACGCGCTCTTCGCCGGTGTGACGGCGTGGGCGGTGGCATTACTCGCGATTGCCACGCGGGGGCAGCGGCATTGGGTGGCGACGGGGCTCGCCGCCGGTCTGCTCTTCGGCTTCGGCATATTCCTGAGCTACGGCCTCGTGCTGATGGCGGTCGCCGCCGCCTTCGTCCTCGCGGCCCGCACATTCCGTCCGGCCATCCCCGCGCTCATCGGCGTACTGCTGGTGGTGGCCGCGTTCAAGGCCGCCGGATTCTGGTGGCTCGACGGCTATCACCTTGTGGTGCAACGGTATTACCAGGGCATCGCGAGCGAGCGACCGTACTCCTATTGGGTGTGGGCGAATCTCGGAGGCACCGTGTGCGCCCTCGGCTTGGCTCCGGTGGCGGCCCTGGCGCGGGTCGCGCGCGGCATAGCGCCGAATATGCCGGGGCCCGCGTCCGCCGCCGATTCGGCGGCACAACTCGCACCGGCCGCGGTAGCGCCCGCACACCCGGACGCGGGGAGCGCATTCGACGGAGAGGCGGCCGTCTCGGACCGGGAAGGCGTTGTCGCGTTGTCCGCCCCGCACGATGGTGGGGGGATGAACCCCGGCGGACCTGCCGCACGGTACTCCGCGCTGCTCAATGCCGTGCGGAACTGGCGCGGCGCGGTCGATCCGGCCGCATTGGTGGCGGCGGCGGGGCTGGCCGCGCTTTTGCTCGCGGATCTCAGTGGGTTGAGTAAGGCTGAGACGGAGCGGATTTGGTTGCCGTTCACGGTGTGGGTGATCGCGGGGGCGGGGTTGTTGCCCGCGCGGTGGGGGCGGGTGTGGCTGGGTGTGCAGGCGGTGGGGGCGCTGGTACTCGTTCATTTCATTCTGACGAATTGGTGAGGCAGATGCGGATTTTGGTGGCCGATGACGATCCCGTGGTGCGCGAGGTGGTGCGGCGATATCTGGAGCGGGACGGGCTCGAGGTGATCGAGACCGCGGATGGGCCCGCCACCGCGGCGGTGCTGGCACGCGAGGATATCGATCTGGCGGTGCTGGATGTGATGATGCCGCCGCCGGATGGGATCGATCTGACCCGGTCGGTGCGGTCCGGTCCGCGGCCGGGGACGCCGATCATTCTGCTCACCGCGCTCGGGGACGAGGATGACCGGGTGATCGGATTGCAGGCGGGGGCGGACGATTACGTGACCAAGCCGTTCAGTCCGCGCGAGCTGGCGTTGCGGGTGGCCTCGGTGTTGCGGCGGGCGAATCCGGCGGTGGCCGGGGATCAGGTGCTGCGCAGCGGGAGCGTGGAGGTGCGCCGGGCCGCGCGGGTGGTGACGGTGGACGGTGCGCCGGTGGAGTTGACCGCGCGGGAATTCGATCTGCTGCTGTTCCTGCTGTCGAATCAGCAGCGGGTGTTCAGCCGGGACGAATTGCTGGCGCAGGTGTGGGGGTGGACGTTCGGTGATCAATCCACCGTCACCGTGCATATCAAGCGGTTGCGCGCGAAACTCGGTGCGGCGCATCGCATCGACACCGTATGGGGTCGCGGATACGCCTGGGGCCGCGTCGATGCCGAGGAGGCGAGCCGTGCCGACTGATATGCCCGGCCTGATCGGTTACGCACTGGCCGCGTCGCTGCCGGTGGTGCTGTTGGGCGCGCTACTGCTGCGCTATCTGCGCAACCGGTCCATGACCACGAGTATGGCCGTGCTGGTGCTGATTCCGACGCTCGCCACCCTCAGCGGTGTGGTGGCGGTGAGCGGGCTCATGTTCGGTGATGAATTCGAGCGGCTCGCGGTGGTGCTGGCCGTGGTCACCGCGGTGACGGTGCCCGCGGCGGTAGTGCTCGGGCGCGCGCAGGCGCGAACCATGGTGTGGGAGAGGGAAATGCTGGAGCAGGAACGCGCGGCCGAACGATCGCGGCGGGAGTTGGTGGCGTGGGTGAGCCATGACCTGCGCACGCCGCTGGCCGGTATCCGCGCCATGGGTGAGGCGCTGGCCGACGGTGTGGTCGCCGAGACCGCGGATGTGGAGCGGTACGCGAATCAGATTGTGCGCGAGACGAATCGGCTCTCCACCATGGTGGATGACCTGTTCGAGATGTCGAAGATCAATTCGGGTGCGCTGCGGCTGAGTCTGGAACCGGTGGATCTGCGTGAGCTCATCGACGAGGTGCTCGCCGCCAATCAGCCCACCGCGCAGCGCGCCGGGGTGACGTTGACCGCGCGGCAACCCGGGGATCGAATCCTGGTGGCGGGCAGCGATCACGCGCTCAGCCGGGTGCTCACCAACCTGGTCGCCAATGCCATCGCGCACACCCCGCCCGGCGGGCGCATCGATATCTCCACCGGCATCGACGGCGGATACGCCTGGGCGCGGGTCGAAGACACCGGCCCGGGTATCGCCCCCACCGACCTGCCCCGCATCTTCGAGGTCGCCTACCGCGGCACCTCCGCCCGCTCCCCCGCCGCCGACGCACTGGGCAGCAGCAGCGGGATGGGACTGGCCATCGCGGCGGGATTGGTGGAGGCGCACCACGGCGATATCACCGCCGAGAACCGCGAGCACGGCGCACGATTCCAGGTGCGACTGCCGTTGCTGACCGGTGCAGGGGCGTCCTGACCGAGTACGCGACCCGAGTGTATGGATCCCGGCCAAAAGCACGCCGGGATGACGGTAGGAATGCCCAGGCGGGGTGACGGGGGGAAATGCCCAGGCGGGGTGACACTTGGAAAGCCGCACGCGCCAGGCAGATCGCACGCTCGGAGGACGAGGGTCAGCGCCAGGTGGGCGAGCCCGTGGCCGCGGCGGCTCGGAGCGGGGCGTGGGCGAAATCGGCCAAGCCGTCAGCCGGGGTGATGGCCGCGGTGAACCCCAGTGCGTGCCGGGCTTTTTCGGGGCTGGCGACGATGTGGCGGACGTCGCCGGAGCGGTAGTCGCCGGTGACCACCGGGGGTTTGCCGCCGCTGGCGGTGGCAAGGATTGACGCTACTTCGCCGATGGTGATGGGGTGGCCGGAGGCGATATTCAGCGGGGTGAAGGCCGCGAGGGGTTGTTCGAGCGCTGCGACATTGGCGGCGGCGATATCGCGGACGTGCACGAAATCCCGTGCCTGGCGGCCGTCTTCGAAGACGCGTGGGGATTCGCCCGCTTCCAGACTGGAGCGGAAGATCGCGGCTACACCGGAATACGGTGTGTCCCTGGGCATATCGTCGCCGTAGACATTGTGGTAGCGCAGCGCGGTCACGGTCGAGCTCGTCGCGGTCGCCCACGCCAGCGCGTAATGCTCCTGTGCCACTTTGCTAGCCGCGTAGAGGCTGCGCGGGTGCAGGGCGGCGGACTCGTCGATGGGAATCCAGTCCAGAGCGTCGCCGGAAGCCGAGCGATGGTCGAAGACGCCGCGATCGAGGTCGGCGCGGTCGCGCGGGCCGGGGATGAAATCGGCTGCGGTATCCCGGTATCGGCCTTCGCCGTAGACCACCATGGAGGATGCCAGCACGAGGTGGTGGCAGTGCGCGCGATCCATGGCGGCGAGCACGACGGCGGTGCCGAGATCATTGTGCGCGGCGTACGCGGGCGCGTCCTGTGCGCTGACGCCCGCGCCGACGACGGCGGCCTGATGGCAGACGGCGTCGATACCGCGCAGGTGCACGTCGAGACCGTCCGGATCACGCACATCCAGCAATGAGACGCCGGGCGGCGGGGTGGCGTCGAATCCGTGCGCGGCGGGCAACATGAGGTCGACGGCGATCACCTCGTGCCCGGCCGCGGTGAGCGCGCGGTGAATGTGTGAGCCGATGAATCCGGCCGCACCCGTGAGCAATACCCGCATATCAGGCCCTACCGATCGAGCGGCCGCTGAGATTCCAGGTCATGGGGTCGATTGTGGTCGCAGGACGCGGAACGGGCCTCCCCGGACACGGCGTGGCGCGGATTCGTCAGCGTTTGGTCATTCCCTCGGCGCGACCGAATTCGTCCGCACCGTATGCACGATCGGCGCGTGGCGCAGGCGCGGGCTGATCCCGGCCCGCTACCCGCGCGGTCGGCGGACGCGCGCTGCGACAGGTGAGTGGCTCAGGTATTTGCCCATTTCGCCGTCGCGGATGCTGAGGACGTCGTCGAGGATGACGAAGGCGTAGCCGACCAGCACCAGCACCGCCAGCTGCCCCCATGCCACCCAGAGCACGCCGATGGGCGCGGTCGCGAGCACCGCGACCGCCCCGATCAGCCGCAGCCACGGCCGGGGCAGGCCGAGTACCCGGCGGAAGACGCACTGCCCGAAGAAGTACAGCGCCACACCGCCCGAAAGTGCCAGGGCCGCGGCGGTGCTCGCGGATTCATTGCCGTGCGCGATGGTCATGCTGATGCCGGCGGCGGTGAGGATGATGCCGACGAGTAGTACGTAGAAGGCGTAGTCGTAGGCGACCAGCGCGGGCCGGGTGCGGTCAACGGGTGCCAGCGCCGCGAGCGCGTGTTCACCGCGTTCGTCGTCGAGGCCGAAGAACGCCCACCACAGCACGTACACCAGGGTCAGGCCGAGCGCGACGGTCGCGACCAGCGCGGGGGTGATGTCCTCTCCGGCGAGTCCGGTGCCCAGCGCCACCACCGATTCACCGAGCGCGACGATGATGACCAGGCCGTGCCGTTCACAGAAGTGTGCGACCCGGACCGAGAATCCCTCCGGCCCGAACAGGTACGGGGTGATGATCTGCACGCCGAAGGCCAACCCCCACAGCAGGTATCGCGGCCATTCGTGAATCAAGCCGCCGCCGAGCACCAGGGCCGCGGACAACAGATTCACCGGGCCGATCTGGCGGATGCCCGCCGATCCCGCACCGCCCGAGGTGGCGAACATGAGCGTGTGCACGGTGTTGATGAGGAAGTACGCGAGGCCGAAGGCCAGCCCGCTGCCGGTGAACGCACCCGGAATCGACAGCGCCAGCACGAAGAATCCGAACATGCCGATGAGCAGCCAGGTGCGGCGGTTCGAACTGTTCGGCGCGACCTCATTGGTGAGCCAGACGTATCCGGCGTACATCCACCAGATGATGCCGAACATGAGTGCCACCTGGCCGAGCGCGGTCCAGCCCGGGTGGTGGGTGAAGGCGTGGGTCAGCTGGGTCATGGTGAAGACGAAGACGAGGTCGAAGAACAGTTCCAGAGTGGAAGCACGCACTTGGCCGCCTTCGGCCGCGTCCTCCATCGCACCGGGATAATCGCTGGTCACGCCGGAAATCGTAAAGGCTGAACCGGTATTTCACCATTCCAACCAGCCGGTATTCCACGGATTGGCTACCGCCCCGCTACGTCCGGGACGGCGGATCGACCAGGGGTGCGGCTCAGGGATAGATGGGTGCCGCATGGGGGCTCGCACCCGATGTGCCGAGGGCTCCGCACTTCCTACCGTCTGAGCATGGCGTTCGGCAGGTCGCGGCTGCGGCGAATTCTCTTGATTCTCAGTGTGATCGCGGTGGCGGTCGCGGCGGTGGTGGGCGGCGGGTTCGCCTGGGCCTATACGACCGCCGATGTCTCCACCGTGGGCGCGGTCGAGTTCACCGATGAGCTGAGCGTGCCACCGCTCGCGCCGTCGACCGTCGACGCGGACGGAACCCGCGTATTCCAGCTCGACATGCGCTCCGGGACAAAGGAATTCCAGCCCGGTAAAGCGACTTCCACCTGGGGTTTCAATGGCGACTACCTCGGACCCACATTGCGTGCGCAACGCGGTGAACGAGTCCGGGTGCAGGTGCGCAACGGACTGACCGAGGCGTCGACGGTGCACTGGCACGGCATGCATCTGCCCGCCGCGATGGACGGCGGCCCGCATCAGATGGTGCGGCCGGGGGCTACCTGGACACCGCAATGGCAGGTGGATCAGCCCGCGGCGACGCTCTGGTATCACCCGCATCCGCACGGGGCCACCGAATCTCATGTGCGCATGGGCTTGGCGGGCATGTTCCTCATCGATGACGACGCCAATGATCCAGGGGCGCTACCGCACACCTACGGCGTCGACGATATGCCGCTCATCGTGCAGGATGTGAAGTTCAAGGGTGCGCAATTCGCCACCGGCCGTGGGATGTTCGCCGATATCGGCGTACTTGGGGACCGGACCGTGGTCAACGGGGTGCTCGCGCCGTATCGGAACATCGGTGATGAAGCGGTGCGATTGCGGCTGCTGAACGCCTCCACCGCAAGGGTTTACAACTTCGGGTTCTCCGATGCCCGCCGCTTCACGCTTGTCGGCACGGACGGCGGTCTGCTGGCGCAACCGGAAAGCCTTGACCAGCTGCGACTTTCGCCCGGTGAGCGCGCCGAGATCGTGGTGCGATTCCAGCCCGGCGAACGCGTGACGCTGCGCAGTGATCGCGTGGATCTGGGGATGGATTTCTTCGGGCAGCGGTTCAGCGGCGGCGACGATCGCTTCGATCTGCTGGAATTCCGTGCGGCACAGACGCTTCGGCCCTCGCCCGCGGTACCCGCCGCGCTGGTCGCCGCACAACTGCCCGATGCCGGGGCCGCGGTCCAGCAGCGCGATTTCACCCTGGAATTCGGCAAGATCAACGGCAACAAGATGGCCATGGATCGCATCGACGCCACCGTCGTACGCGGCAGCACCGAATCCTGGACGGTGCGCAATGCCGACGGTATGCCGCACAACTTCCATGTGCACGATGTGCAGTTCGCGGTCGTCGAGGTCGACGGCCACGCGCCGCCGCCCGCCCTGCGCGGGCCGAAGGACACCGTCTTCCTGCCGCCGGGCGGCACGGTGAAGCTGGCGCTGCGGTTCGACGGACCGGCCGATCCGAATACCCCGTACATGTTCCATTGCCATCTGCTCTGGCATGAGGACCTGGGCATGATGGGCCAATTCGTGGTGGTCGAGCCGGGGCAGCAGGCCGGGCAGCCACCGCATCAGCACTCCGGACACTGATCGCGTTCTCCGAGCGGGTCTTGCGCGCGGACCCATACCCGGCGCACAATTCATCACGTAGTGAATTCAACACTCGATGAATTGAGGGTGACCCAGTGACGGCACCGAGCCCAGCGCCCGCCATAGCGATCGACCACCTGCGGGTGGATCGCGGCGGGCGGCAAATCCTGCAGGACATTTCGCTGACCGTGCCGCGCGGCAGCATCACCGGACTCCTCGGGCCGTCCGGCTGCGGTAAGACCACGCTCATGCGCAGCATGGTGGGCACGCAGATCATTGCCGCGGGCACCGTGCGGGTACTCGGCGAGGAGGCCGGATCACCCGCGCTGCGCCGCAGGGTCGGTTATGTGACCCAGGCGCCGAGCATCTACGACGATCTGACCGTCACCGACAATGTGGCGTATTTCGGTGCGCTGTACGGCTGTTCGGCCGGGGACGTCGAATCCGCCATCGCCGCTGTGGGTTTGAGCGGGCGCGCCGGGAATCGCGGCAATCAGCTCTCCGGCGGACAGCGCACCCGGGTATCGCTGGCCTGCGCCTTGGTCGCCGATCCCGAACTACTGGTGCTCGATGAACCGACCGTGGGCCTGGACCCGGTCCTGCGCGCGGATCTGTGGACGCAGTTCCACGCGCTGGCCGACCAGGGCCGCACCCTGATCGTCTCCAGCCACGTCATGGATGAGGCCGAGCACTGCGATCAACTGCTGCTCATGCGCGAGGGACAGCTGCTGGCTCAGCTCAGCCCCGCCGAATTGCGCTCGGACACCGGCGAATCCAGCCTCGAGAACGCCTTCCTGGCACTGATCAAAATGGGAGAGAAGTCGTGACCACCACCGTGTCGCGCCCGGCCGGGCCGAAACCGCTGCGCTGCTACGCCGCCACCACGCTGCGCATTCTGCGCCAGCTGCGCGCGGATCGCCGCACCGTGGCCATGATCCTGCTGGTGCCCGCGCTGCTCATGACGCTGCTGTATTTCGTGTACCAGAACTATCCGACCGCGCCGGGCGCGCCGCGCCTGTTCGATCGGGTCGGGATCACCATGCTCGGGGTGCTGCCGTTCGTGGTCATGTTCCTCATCACCGCGATCGCCATGCAGCGCGAACGGGTTTCGGGCACCTTGGAGCGGTTGATGACCACGCCGCTGTCGAAACTGGATCTGCTCGGCGGGTACGGGACGGCGTTCTCCATCGCGGCGGCGGGCCAGGCGGTGATCGCATGTCTGGTGGCGTTCTGGCTGCTGGATCTGAACGCGGCGGGCAGTCCGCTGCTGGTGGTGCTGATCGCCGTGGTCGACGCCGTGCTCGGGGTGGCGCTGGGGCTGCTGGCCAGCGCTTTCGCGCGGACCGAATTCCAGGCCGTACAGTTCATGCCCGTGATCGTGCTGCCCCAGTTCTTCCTGTGCGGACTGCTGGTTCCGCGCGGCCAGCTGCCCGGCTGGCTCGAGGCCATCAGCAATGTGCTGCCGCTCAGCTATGCGGTGGACGCGCTGCAGCAGGTGTCCACGCACAGCGGAGCGACCGGGGTGATGTGGCGCGATATCGCGATCGTTGCCGGATTCGCCTGTATCGCATTGGGTCTGGGCGCGGCCACGCTACGGCGGCGCACCGCGTGAGCGTCGAGGGCAATTCCCGGAGCGGCCGGCGACCCGGCCGCTCCGGCACCCGCGAGGCGATTCTGGACGCCGCGCGAGTGCGTTTCGCCGAAGTGGGTTTCGATCGGGCTTCCATTCGCTCGATCGCGACGGCCGCGAGCGTGGATCCCGCACTGGTGCACCACTATTTCGGCACCAAACAGGAATTGTTCACCGCCGCACTGGAAATCCCCATCGATCCGGACGTAATCCTGGCCCGCATCGCCGCCGCACCCCTGGAAGAGTTGGGCGAGACCATCATTCGCACGGTCGTCTCGGTCTGGGACTCCCCCATCGGCGTTCAGGCGATAGCGGGCTTCCGCACCCTGCTCACCACTGCCGACCCGGCCCTGGCCCGCGCCTTCCTGCTCGAGGTCGTCCTGAAAGACGTTCGCGCACGCGTGGATTCACCCCCGGGCACCGGAGCCAAACGCGCCGTCCTGGCCGCCTCGCAGCTGGCCGGACTCCTCGTCACCCGCAAAATAGTGCCGATAGAGCCGATTGCCTCCATGCCCGTGGAGGAGCTGGCCGCCGCCGTAGGCCCCAACATCCAGCGCTACCTCACCGGCGACCTCGGCTAGCCGAACCCTCTCGACAGCACGGTCGACCGCCGCGATGAACGCGGTACAGAGATACCGGTGCGATCAGACCTGGGTGAGGAAGGCGGTGTGGTCTTCGTCGGCGACCGGACGGGCTTCATCGGCCAGCAGGACCGGGATGCCGTTGTCGATGGGGTAGGCCAGACGCAGGCGGGGGTTGTAGAGGAAGGGATCGCCCTCGGCGTTGCGAACCAGGTGCAGCGGGCCCTTGTCCTGCGGGCAGGCGAGCAGGGTCAGCAGCGTGGGGTCCAGGATTTCCTCCGACATGAGGGTCAACCTACCGGTCCGCCGGGGCGGGGTGGGAATCGGTGCGGCGGAAGGAGATGTGGCGGTGGCCGAAGAAGCTCGCCACCGCCACCAGCGCCATGACCACGACGGCGGCGGGGCGGGCCGGGGCGTGCAGGACGGAGACGGCGAACTGGAGCAGGGCCATGTTCAGGACCATGCCGACCGAGTTGACGCCGACGAAGGCGACGAAATCGCGCAGCAGATGACCGCGCACCCGGAAGACCAGGGTGCGGTGCAGGCCGAAGGCGATGAATACGCTCACCGTGTAGGCCAGCGCCACCGATAGCGCGGCGGCGACATCCTTGGACACCATGCCGTTCAGCACGGTCAGCCACATGATGGTCAGGGCCATGCCCAGCAGCGTGTTGAACCCGCCGACCAGCGCGAAGGCGATTTCCTGCCGCCGCACCAGCCGCAGCAGCGGACCGGGCGGAGCGCTCACCGGCTCCGGGTCGGCCGCTGCACCGGCCGTGCTCGCGGCCACCGCACCATCGACATTCGACGATGCGGCGCGCAGGTCGTCGGACGTGCCGACGGATCGTTCGGTGGTCACGAAACCGATTCCGCCAGTTCGCGTTTCGGGTCCGGGGTGATCGGGCCGGTATCGTCGCCGCCGTCGTCACCGTCATCGCCGTCGCGGCGGGAGCGCAGGTAAAGCCATTGCAGAACGCCGATGCCGATCAGGCCCGCCGCGGCCGCGCCGATGCCGATCTTCCAGCCCGGCGGACGCCAGGTGACTTCCAGTTCGGCGGCCTTGGTACCCGCCGGGATATCGACGGCCACAAAGGATTTCGCGACCGTGGTGAACGGGATCGTCTTACCGTTCAGGGTGACGCGGTAACCGGGCCAGCCCAGGCGGGCGAAGGTGATGCGGCCGCCGGTCTCCGAGGACACGCGCACCACGCTGCTGGTGCCGGATTCGGAGAGCGATGTGGCATCCACATTGTGGGCGTCACCGATGCGGCCGTTGACCGTGGAGATCGGGCCGCCATCGCGCTCGAGCACCCAGATGTACTTCTCATGCCCGGGCACCGGGGTGAAATGCCAGCCCTCCGGCGCGGGTTCGTTCCCGGCCTCGGGGAACATGGCCTTCTGCAACACGATTCGATCGATCAGCATGAGATCGGCGAGCGGGCGGCCGGTGGTCGGTTCGGGGGCGAACATGCGCTTGTACGAGTCCGGGCAGGTGCTGCCGTCCCAGCGCATGCACAGCATTTCACCGAAGTAGAAGTGCCCGTTGGGCGTATAGCCGTTCACGTAGTCGAGTTCGAGATCCTTGGCGTAGTTGCCCCACACCAGCGATCCGTACGCACCCTCGAGGCTCTTGTCGGCGGGTTGCAGCAATCCGCGATCACCGAGCTGCAGCGTGGTGCCGGTGGTGAACTTCGGGAACGCCGCCTTGGCCTCCTCGCGGTCGGCGGGCAGATTCCACGACATCGGCGTCGGCTGCACCGACCGCACCTGGAAGTACGCGATCGGGAGCATGGCGACGATGGTCAGCGCGACCGCCGCCGCCGTACCCCGGGTGCGGCCCAGCCACACCACGCCCGCGACCAGCGCCCCGACCACGAGCGCGGACAGCACATGCCAGAGCACATCGTGCGGATCGGCGGAGAAGGTGCGCACCCACAGCAGCAGGATCAGCACGCCCGCGGCGATCCCGCGATTACGCCAGCTCTGCACCGTGCCGAACCGCCCGAGCAGTACGCAGACGAGCACCAGCAGGCCCAGCGCCAGCATGGGCAGTACGCGCGCGGGCCAGCGCAGCGGTCCGATGGTGCCGGGCCCGGCGGTCCACATGAGCATCACCGCGGCGAACAGCGCGATGGAGGTGAGTTCCTTCCACTGCGCCTTGGCCGCACGCCAATCCACGAACGCCAGCGCCGGAATCAGGAACCACGCGATGTAGACCATCGGCAGCGGCTGGATATAACCCCACCACGAGTTGAATGCGGGCAGCGTGCTCGGCAGGCTGGCATTGAGCGATTCCGACCACGGCACCGTGAGGAACTGGTCGTTATTGATCTGCGAGGTGCCGCGCCAGCTGACCTTCGCGGACAGCATGCTCGGCAGGAAGGTGATCAGACCGGCCGCGCCCGCGGCGGCAGCGGCGGCGGTGAGCCGGGCCAGCGGAGCCCAGGCCGCACGCCCGCGCCACACCAGTTCCCCGACCGCGACCGCGACCAGCATGATGGCGGCCTCGACCGCCGGGAACACGTACTGCACCGAGATCGCCAGGTACAGGTACACGAAGACCGGAATCGGCCCGCCCTTACCGCGCGCGTACCGCACCGAGGACGCCCAGGCGTGGATCATCCACGCGGTTCCGCTCATGGCGGTGAACCAGCTGGCCGAATCGAAGAACAGGAAGAATCCGGTGAAGGGGAATGCCACACCGGCCGCCGCCGCCCACTCCGGGCGCGAGCCGTACGCCAGGCACACCCGGTACACCCCGAGCCCGGCGATAATGGCGAAGATCAGTTTGACGATGGTCGCGTACACCGCGAGGTTCGGCACCGAGGGCGCGATCAGATCGATCAGCAGCTGCGGCGGGTTGAACAGTCCCGCTTCCTCATTGGTGTAATTGCCCGACATCCACTGCTGCGGCAGCAGGAACGGGAACTGGCCGTCGCGGAAGGCGCGGCCGAAGAACACCCATAAACCGGTGTATTGGGATTCGCTGTCATCGGTGTAGAAGTGGCGGGCATTGGCCAGCAGCACCGCGATATAGCCGAGCGTCACACCGACGGCGGTGACAACTCCCCAGCGGTATACCTCGCGTCGCGCCGGCTGTTCGGCGGGTTCGGTTCCGGTGGTCCCGGCCACCGTCGAAAATGCGCTTTCCACCACGAGTTCCAGACCCTACAGGGCGTCGCGCTCGCGGGCATCAAGCTGTGCGGCAATGATGATGGGGTGATGATCTCTCGCCCCGGAAGCCGCGACCTGCACCGTGTTAGAGTTCTCCGCGGCTCGGGCTCTGTAATTTGGCGTGGAGTACCGGCGCGCTCCGTCATCGAAAGTCGATCCAGCTGATGCCGATTCCGTCTCGCCCGCTCCGCGCGCAGACCGCTCCGAGCGTCACCTCCGGCCCTTCCGGGTCGGCGCGGGTGCACGCCGTATCCGTTGTCGTACCCGTGTATCGCGGTGAAGACACCATTGCCGCGCTCGTCGCCGAGCTGGACAAGCTCAGCGGTCCGGTGCGCTCCCCCGCCGGGGCCGAATTCACCGTGAACGACATCGTGCTGGTGCACGATCACGGGCCGGATCGTTCCGATGTGGTGTTGCAGGAACTCGAGCAGACCTATCCGCAGGTGCGGGTGGTGTGGATGAGCCGCAATTACGGACAGGACGCCGCCACCATCGCGGGTATGGCCGCCGCCGACGGCGACTGGACCGTCACCATGGATGAGGACGGGCAGCACGATCCGGCGTTCATCGGTGAGTTCCTGGACGCGGCGCTGCGCGAGCGCGCGGATCTGGTGTACTCCAAGCCGGTCAATACCCGGCCGCACGGCTTCCTGCGCAATATCACCTCGCGCGGAGCCAAGATCGTGCTGGCGACCATTTTCGCGTTCCCGGATTCGACCCGGTTCGAGAGTTATCGGCTGATTCGCGGCGATATCGCGCGCCAGCTCGCGCAGGTCGCCTCCAACGGCGTGTATCTGGATGTGGCGCTCACCTGGGTGGTGAGCGATGTGGCGCAGGTGCCGGTGCAATTGCGCGCGGAGGGACGTGAGGAGTCCGGGTACAACTACCGGCGACTGTTCTCGCTGTTCTGGAAGATGGTGTTGTGCAGCGGAACTCGCGGGCTGCGGCTGGTGAGCATGCTGGGTGTGACGCTCGCGCTGGCGGGCGGCGGTATGGCGGCGTGGGTGGTCTATCACAAGCTCACCGATAGCGGCGGCGATCCCGAGGGCTGGGCTTCGCTGATGACGGTGCTGCTGCTGTGCTCGGGCGCGGTGCTGTTCTCACTCGGCCTGATCGCCGAATATCTGGGTGTGGCCTTGCACGTACTCGTGGGCAAACCGCTGTATCTGACGGTAGATTCGCCGACACCGCGACCGGTGCAACAGCATTCGGAGCACGCGGACAAGCAATTCCAGTACGCAGGAGCGAGGGGGAACGACCCGGGTGAGCACTGATCGCATCATCTTCAGCCGTCCGTTCCGCGCCACGGGTGAGCTGGCGAACGTCGAGGCCGTGCTGTCGTCGGATCACAGCCACGGCGACGGTCCGTTCACCGCGGCGGCCACCGCGAAACTGCGCGATATCACCGCCGCGCCGTACGCACTGCTGACCACCTCGTGCACGCACGCCCTCGAAATGGCCGGGCTGCTGCTGGAACTCGGGCCCGAGGACGAAGTGATCGTGCCGAGCTTCGCGTTCACCTCGACCGCGACGGCGATGGCATTGCGCGGGGCCACGGTGGTGTTCGCCGATATCGATCTCGCGACCGGCAATATCGATCCGGAGTCGGTGGCCGCCGCGGTCACCCCGCGCACCAAGGCCGTGGTGATCATCCACTACGGCGGCGTCGGCGCGGATATGGAACGGCTGCAACAGATCGCGGACGCGCACGGTCTCGCGCTGATCGAGGACACCGCGCACGGATTGGGCGGCACCTGGCGCGGACGGCAACTGGGCACCATCGGCACGGTCGGCGCGCTCAGCTTCCACGACACCAAGAACGTGCACTGCGGTGAGGGCGGCGCACTGCTGCTCACCGATGAGATCCTCATGGCGCGAGCGGAAATCGTGCGCGAGAAGGGCACCGACCGGGCGCGCTTCCTGCGCGGCGCGGTGGACAAGTATTCGTGGCAGGACATCGGCTCCAGCTATCTGCCGAGTGAATTGAACGCGGCGGTGCTGGACGCGCAGCTGGCGGAATTCGCGACGATTCAAGCCAATCGGCATCGGGTGTGGGATCACTACGCCGCCGCGCTGCCGGACTGGGCCGCCCGCAATGACGTTCAGCTCATGACGGTGCCGGAGGATCGCGAGCACACCGCGCACCTGTATTTCCTGCGCGTGCCCTCCGAGGGCCGCCGCGATGACCTGATCAAGCACCTTGGCGCACAGGGCATTTCGGCCCCGTTCCACTACATTCCGCTGGATTCCAGTCCGGCCGGATTGAAGCTGGGCCGCACGCCCACGCCCTGCACCCGCAGTGCCGAATTCTCCGGAACCATTGTGCGCCTGCCGCTGTGGCCGGGGCTCACAGAACAGCAGCTCGACCGCGTGGTCGAGGGCATCACCGGCTTCACCGTCTGATCCTGAAATCCGGCCCCTCGTTCGGGGGCCGGATTTCACGCGGTTCCGGTTCCGCCGCCCCGGATCAGTTCTTGGGCCGAGCGATGAGCAGATGGCCCGGAACCGGCTTATGGTCCACCGCACGGTCTTCCACGACCAGCCCCGCAGCCTCCAGCGCCGCGATCACCTCCGGAACCGGCCGCAGCCGGAATCCGAATTCGGTGAACGGCATCTTGGCCATACCGTCGGGATCCCCGATTCCGATCACGGCTCGCCCCTGCGGTCGCAGTACGCGCGCGAATTCCGCACAGACCCGGTCCAATTCGGGCACGAAGTAGATGGTGTTCACCGTGATCGCCGCGTCCAGACTGGCTTTGGCGAACGGCAGTTCGGTCAGCGACCCCTCCATCACATGCAACCGGCCCGCGCCGATCTGCGCGGCGAATCCGGCCCTGGCCCGGTTCAACATATCCGGCGAGATCTCCACGCCCTGCACATTGCCGGTCGGCCCGACCTGATCCAGCAGCAGCGACAATCCGACCCCGCCGCCGAATCCGATATCGGCCACCGTCTCCCCCGCCACCGGTGCGGCGGCCCGCACCGCCTCCTCGATCAGGAACCGATTCACCCGATTGAGCATCAGCGCGGTCCCCTTACCCAGCAGACCATGCGGATTGCCGAGTTGACCGGCAACAGTGGACATCACACGTGCGGCAAGCGGATTCACTCCTCGATGCTACCGGCGTGGCTCCGCCGCAGCCGCCGACCGCGCCCCCGACTTTCGGGGATATGCCCGAATTCGGGGAATCCCTAGACTCGGTCACTACAGCGGCGATCGGCCGAACCCCGACCCGGCCGATCGTCGCTGGTATCAGGCGAACAGTCGGGTCGCCAATTCCTCGGTGAGGACTTCGTAGTTCTCGGTTTCGCGGTTGTACCACCAGGTGAGCTCGCCCGGTTCGGGGCGGCCCGCGGCCTGAACGGCCTTGGTGGAGGGACGGAAGGTGGAACTGCGCGGGATATCGTCCACCACGTAGATGAGATCGGGGCGCTGATCCGGGGGCAGGTCACGCAGCGCCTCGGTGACATCCTTGGGAGTCAGGCGCATATCCGCGCGGACACTGACGGCCGCCACCGCGAGCGTGCGATTGCCCGCCGGAAGACCGTAGGCCACTTCGAGATCCACCGCGGTGATGTCATTGAGGACATCGACGATGGGCTTGGTGTACACCGGCCCGCGCGGGGTGTGGATGACGGTATCGCGGCGATCCATGAGCCAGTAGTCGCCATCGCTGTCGCGGCGGAAGAGGTTCTCCGTCGGCATCCAGGCATCACCGGGGGTGAAGACGCCGCGCAGGCCGCCCGCCGAGAGATCGACGGTATCGGACGCGGTCCCGATGAGCAGACCCACCTCGTTATCGGCGCAGCGGCGGGCGAAACCATTGTCCACGACCTGGATCTCATCGGAGATCGGATCGTAGGCGATGAGCTCGACCTTGGCGGTGCCGGGGACCGGGCGGCCCTTGGAACCGATCTTCGCGCCGGAGACGTTGGCGAGCACCACATCTCCCTCGATGGAGGCGTAGAACTCCAGCACCCGGGCGGGAGCGAAGCGATCCTGGGTGCGACGCCACAGCCCCGCGGGCATACCGGAACCGATGAAGAGACGGATCGGGTGCGGGTGGCCATTGGGGAAGGTGTCGGCGTCGAGGATGTCGCGCAGCATGGTCCAGGTGTAGGTGACCACGGTGACGCCGTAGCGGTGCACCTCCGCGGCGAACTGCGCCGGATCCAGCGAGCGGGCCAGCGCGATACGGCTGCCGCCTGCCACCGCCCCACCCAGGCTCACCAGTAATCCGGACGAATGGTGCAGGGGCGCAAGGCAGTACACCGTATCCTTGCGGCCGAGATCGGCGGCCGAGGCGGTGCCGAAGGCGGACAGCGCCCAGCGGTGATTGGTGACGTACTTGATGTCGAAGCGATCGCCGGTGCCGGTCACCAGGATGAACGCCAGTTCGCGGGCCAGGCCCGGATTGGGCTGATACCAGGCGGGCACGGCGACCTGCGCCGGATCGATCTGCTCGAGATCGGTGACATCGCAACCGGCCGGAATATCCAGTGCGCGTGCGTCACCGCCGCCGAGCACCAGTACGCGACTGCCGGTGGCGGCGGCATCCTTCAGATTCTCCGGATCGGCGATCAGCAGTTTGGTGCCGGTCAGTTCGACGACCTTGGTCAGTTCGCTCTTGGGTGCGAGCAGCACCGCGACCGCGCCGAGCCGGGACAGTGCGGCGATGGCGACCATGGCGCTGGGCCGGGTCTCCATGACGACGCCGACCCGGGTGGCCGGTCGCACCCCGGCGGTGATGAGTCCGCGCACCACATTGTCGATGCGCTGGTTCACCGCGAAATGCGTGTGCACCCGATCCTCGAAAAGGAAGGCTTCCCTTTCCGGTCCGCGCCGGGCCTGTTCGGACAGTAGGCGGCCCAGGGAGATTCGGGTGTGCGGTTGGATCATGCCGAGCCGGGTCAGCCGCGGCAGGGCGCGCGCCGCCTCACCGGTCAATTCGACTGTGCCGCGCAGGGTTTGACTGGCGACGCCCTCGATGGTCTTACTCAGTCCGGCGCCCGCCTCGGCGAGGCTGCCGACGGCGTGCACGGCGCGGGTGAGCCCGGTGCTCGGACCCTTGCGCGCCACTTCCTGACTCATCGGCACCACCTGGGCGGGCTGATCGCCGCCCTGGCTGAGCCAGTTCACCCAGTCGCGCACCACGGGCCAGGTGTACTTGGTGGCGGTGGAACCGGAGACCAGGCCGAAATGCCCCGCCACCACGCTGGCTTCGTACACATCGGCATTGGGTGCGGCGCGCACGATACCGCGCACGGCGGCGGGCTGGCCGATATCGTCGACCTCGCCGACGAAGGCCAGGATCGGGCATTTGAGATCCGCGAGTGAGATCGGCTGATCTCGAATGACGAAGCCGCCCAGCATCATTCGATTGTGCTTGATGAACTGCCGGAGCAGATCGGTGAGCGCGGGGCCCGGATACCCCAGCCAGCCGTCGGCCTCGAGGAAGCGGCGCTGGCGTTCCTTGGGCAGCAGCGCCTCCCGGTCGTGCAGCTGGCGCAGGAAGTCGATGCGCGCCTTGGCGGTCTTGACCGGGTCCAGGGCCTGAAAGCCCAGTCGCACCATGGAATCGGTGATGGGCAGCCGGTTCAGCACGTGATCGGCGAGGAATTCGGCAGCGCCGGAGGCGACCCCGTAGGGAATGCCGAACGGGATGCCCGCGACCGCGTCCACCGGGGAGCCGAAGGTGACGATGGATTCCACGCCGCTGCCGTGCCGGTAGGCCGCGGTCTGATAGGCGAACATGCCGCCCTGCGAGTAGCCCATGAGATGTACACCGCGCCCGGTCAATTCATTGACGGTGTCGATGGCGCTGCTGACCGCGAGCACATGGTCGGCGAGATCGCGATCCCAGCCGCCCTCCTCGGTGGTCGGCGAGCCGAAATCCACTACCCAGCAATCGATTCCGGCGGCCTGGAGAATGCCGACCGCCCCGTCGGCGGCATTCACGTCCCAGATCTCGGCGGTGACCATGATGGGCGGCACCAGCAGCACAACCGGTCGGTCGGTTCCCTCGGCGTCCGGGAAGTAATGCCGCAGCCGGTACATGCGTTTGCGCTCGGCTATTTCATACGGCGACGATTCGATTTCGTGAACCAGTCCCCCGAACCGGATCACCTCGAGCCCGTTCTGAGCGGTCGCCACCAGGCGCTGCATAGGACCGACAACGGACCTCGTATTGAATTTCACGGCTTCGCTCCCAGACATAATCTGCTCGTGACCTGCGTCATCCGCCCCAACGCGTCCAGATGAGCTTGCCATAGAGCCACTCTATCCCGTGGCGGCTGTGACCAGCACCATGCGTACCAGCCCCCGGGCGCGGCGAAATCTACGTACAGCCCGGTCGGTTCAGCTATTTTTGTGAAGCTGCGAATGCGGCGCCCGCCACCTGCGCCCGGCCGGTCAACACGCTGGTCGAATGCACCGCCGAAACGCTTGCGAACGCACGATTGCGAGGCGGCGAAGCTGCGACACGACGGCGATAGCAATACACCAGACATCATGTTTATGCATTTTGCTGCGGTTTCCCGATACCCGGTCCTACCATCGGTATCGCTGGAACGCACTGTCGCGCTTGTCATTTCACTACATGTCTAATTCCGCAGGCCCGTGCCGGACCTGCTCTATCGCCGTGGATTCCACCGCTTGCTGACGCGGTGGCCCTTCGAGGTGAGGACCGCAGCATGACCATTGAATTGCCCATCGAGACCACTAATCATCAGCGCAAAACCCTCAGCACCGCCGCCGCCAGCCAGCTGGCGCACACCACCAAGTCCGAACCTCAGATGCAGGGCATCAGCTCACGCTGGCTCACCCGCAGTCTGCCCTGGACCCAGGTGAAGGGCGGCGTCTATCGCGTCAACCGGCGCCTCACCCACACCGTCGGCAACGGCGAGGTGGAGTACATCATCAATGGCTCGCAGGCCCGGGTCATCCCGCTGGAGCTGCAGGAATTGCCGCAGCTGCGCGGATTCGACGACGAGGAGGTGCTGAGCGCCGTCGCCCAGCGCTTCGAGCAGCGAGATCTGGCCCCCGGCACCGTGGTTGCCGAATTCGGCAACCCGATGGACCAGGTTCTGCTGATCGTGCACGGCAAGCTCACCAAGATGGGCACCGGCGAATATGGTGAGACCACCAAGCTCGGCATGCTTGCCGGCGGTGACTTCTACGGTGATGAAACCCTCGTCGATCCGGACGCCATCTGGCCGGTGACGATCAAGACGGTCACGCCCACCACCGTGCTGGTGCTCAGCCGGCAGGCGCTCGATCAGCTCAATGATCAAATCCCGGCCCTGCAGCGGCATTTGGAGGCGGTGGCCAGCCTGCCCGCGGCGCCGCAGAACAAATACGGTGAGGCCGAGATCGTGGTCTCCTCCGGTCACTCGGGTGAGCCGATGCTCGACGGCACCTTCGTCGACTACGACGGACAGCCCCGCGAGTACGAACTGAGCCTGGGCCAGAGCGTGCTGCGGGTGCACACCCGCGTCGCGGATCTGTTCAACGATCCGATGGATCAGATCGAACAGCAGCTGCGCCTGACCATCGAGGCCATGTACGAGCGCCGCGAATACGACCTGGTGAACAACGAGGACTTCGGCCTGCTCAACAATTGCGATCTCAAGCAGCGCATCTACACCGAGTCCGGCCCGCCGACCCCGGACGATATGGACGAGCTGCTCAGCATGCGGCGCGGCACCAAACTCTTTCTCGCACACCCGAAGGCGATCGCCGCGTTCGGCCGCGAATGCAGTAAGCGCGGCCTGTACCCGGATCCGGTGGAGGTGGACGGCCATCGCGTGCCCGCCTGGCGCGGCGTGCCCATCTTCCCGTGCGGCAAGATCCCGGTGAGCGATACCCAGACCACCTCGATCATGGCCATGCGCACCGGCGAGAAGGATCAGGGCGTTATCGGCCTGCACCAGACCGGAATTCCGGATGAGTACGAGCCCAGCCTGAATGTCCGGTTCAAGGGCATCGACGATCAGTCGATCATCTCCTACCTGGTCAGCTGTTACTACTCGGCCGCGGTCCTGGTCCCCGACGCGCTCGGCATTCTCGACAACGTGCTGGTCGCACGGCAGTCCGACTGATCGGAGCAGGCCATGTCGGTGCCACCCCAGCCGGTGCCTCCGGATACACCGGAAGCCCGAGGCGCACTTGATGATCCACGCCTCGGTGTCTCGGATGCGGCGGAAGTACACCTGTCGCCCAAGCGGCTACTCGGTCCCATGGGGTTGGGGTCCGCGAGCCTGCTGGTGAATCTGCCGCCACCCGACACCTTGGCGATATCGGCGCCGCCCCGTCCCGCTCCCAGCGGGGTGGGGCGCACGCCCCCGAAATCGACCGCGGTGCGGCAGCTTTCCCATCTGTCCCCCCGAGTGCGCGCCCTGCCGGTCACCCAACTCGTCATCCCACCGTGGGGATGACGTCCGGCAGAAGATCGCCGCACCACTGAAAGCCACTGAGCCGCAGGGCTTTTCAGCTCTTGTTTCTGTCCGTATGCGAGAGGATGGTTCCCATGACCGCGCTGCACCCCGAGACCGAGGTACTGCGCACCGACTACCAGAAGTCGGTTGCCGCGTATTGGAACAACAATCCCAATGATGATCGCGTCAACACCGTGCTCGGCGAGGTGGACGGGCTCTACCACCATCACTACGGCATCGGCGCACCCGATCTGTCGGTCCTCGAAGGTCCCGAGGACACCCGCCAGGAGCGCCTGGTGAAGGAACTGCACCGGCTGGAAACCGCACAGGCCGATCTGCTGCTCGACCATCTGGGCGATGTGCGCCCGGGCGATCAGCTGATGGACGGCGGTTCCGGGCGCGGCGGCACCAGTTTCATGGCCAATCAGCGCTTCGGCTGCCGGATGGACGGGGTCACCATCTCCGAATATCAGGCCGGCTTCGCCAATGCGCAGGCCAAGGAGCGCGGTGTCACCGACAAGGTGCAGTTCCACTTCAAGAATATGCTCGACACCGGTTTCGACGCGGGTTCCAAGCGCGGCATCTGGACCAATGAAACCACCATGTACGTGGACCTTTTCGAACTCTTCGCCGAATTCTCCCGACTGCTGGAGCCGGGCGGGCGGTACGTCTGCATCACCGGCTGTTCCAATGACGTCTTCGGTGAGCGCTCGGCCGCGGTGAGCTGGATCGACGCGCACTACGGCTGCAATATCCATCCGCGCAGCGAGTACTTCAAGGCCCTGGCCGCCAATAATCTGGTGCCGGTCGCGGTGAAGGACCTCACCCCGGACACCATCCCGTACTGGGATCTGCGCACCCATTCCGAGCTGGCCACCGGCGTGGAAAAGCCCTTCCTGACCTCGTACCGGGAGGGGAGCTTCCAGTACCTGTTGATCGCCGCCGATAAGGTAGGACGGTGACCGGCACTCTCGACACTCCCGACGCCTCGGCGGCGGTCGATCGCGAAACCCTGCTCGTCGAGCTGGTGGACGAGCGGGGCCACGCGATCGGATCGCTGCCGGTGGCGGCGGCCCACACCGCGCCCGGCCAGCTGCATCGGGCGTTCTCGGTGCTGCTGTTCGATGACAGCGGCCAGGTCTTGCTGCAGCAGCGGGCCGGGGTCAAAACCCGTTTCCCGCTGCTGTGGACCAATACCTGCTGCGGTCATCCCGCACCCGGGCAGTCGGTGATCGCGGCCGCGGCGCAGCGCCTGCGCGAGGAGATGGGGCTCTCGGCCGAGTTGTTCGAGGCCGGGGCCTTCACCTACCAGGCCGCCGATCCGGCCACCGGGCGAGTCGAGCACGAATTCGATCACGTACTGCTCGGGCGGGTGGACGGCGTTGTGCCGCAACCGGATCCGGCCGAAGTGGCCGAAACCATGTGGGTGAGCATCGGCGAACTGCGCACCGCCATGTCGGCGGTTCCGGCGGGGTACACGCCCTGGCTGGCGCAGGTGCTCGATATCGCCGAGCGCGGGCGGCCCTGATCCGGTTATCCGGATCGGGACAGCAGCCAATCATTGGGTGCGAAGAGTTCGAAATGCACGCTGTCACCCGGAATCCCGGCGGCCAGCAGTTGACTGCGGACCGCCTGTAGAAACCCGTTGCCGCCGCACAGGTAGTAGTCGGCGTGCTGCGGCAGTTCGAGTTCGGACAGGTCCATCAGGCCGTGCCCCTCGGCCCGATACCACGTCCGCAGCTTCGAATCACGCAGCGCGCCAACCAGATCGGTGACGGTGTCACGGAGCGGGTGGGCGGCCGCCGAACGGTCCGCGTGCAGGACCAGGGTTCGGCGGTCGCTCGCCGTCGCGGCGAGATATTCGAGAATGCCCACCATCGGGGTGACGCCGATACCGGCGGAGATGAGCACCAGCGGGGTGGTGGCATCGGGATCGATGGTGAGATCACCGAACGGCAGGGTGATCTGCAGAGAGTCTCCCGCGCTGACGTTTTCGTGCAGCCAGGAGGAGACCTCACCCTCCGGACTGCCGTCGGCGGCGATGACCCGGCGGACCGCGAAGGCCAGCCGATGCGTGCCGGGTCGATTGATCAGGCTGTACTGGCGCAGCTGACGCGGATCTGATTGCCGCGATTGAAGCGGTCTCGCGGCATGCCGGTCATGCTGTCTCCTGAATCCTCGATCGGCGCTCAGTCGTCGACCAGCGCCATGCCCGGAAAAACCGGTAGATGCAGCAGTTCCACGGTTCGCCGGTCCACCAGATCGGCGAGGGTGAAATTGTCGAGTTCGGCGTAGAACGCCCGCTGGGCCTGGGCGAGCACGCCGCGCAAACGGCAGGCACTCGCCAGCGGGCAGGGATTCACGCCCTGGCATTCGACGACTTCGGTATCGCCCTCGAGGTCGCGGACAATGCGCCCGAGTGTGGTGGACCGTCCGGCGGGCGTGAGGAATATCCCGCCGGTCCGGCCCCGCAACGACTCCACATAGCCCAGTTCGGACAGTCGGGAGACCGCCTTGGCCACATAGTTCTCGGACGCATTCACCTGTCGCGCAATGAGTTTGGCGGTGACACGTTCCTGCGCCCGGTCACTGATCGCCAGCCGCATGAGGGCACGCAATCCGAGATCGGTGAACCGGGAAAGCTGCATACCGATCACGCTACTAATTCCGCTTCGGAAAAGCAGATTTTGCGCGTGTGGGCTTGAATACGTGAATTCATGCGGATTATGTCGGCGTCGTCACACCGTCATGGCAAACCTCGAGCGTTTGGCCAGGGCGTAGTAGATGACCAGCGCCAGACCGCAGCCGATGAACCAGCTGTACTGGGCGGCGGTGTACATACCGGTCAGGTCCTTGGCCAGTACCGGGAAGACCGCCGCGATCGCGCCGACCACCGTGGCGATGACCGCGACCGGGTTGAATCCCTTTCGGTACCAATAGCTTCCGGTCGGCGACAGGGTGAACAGCTCATCGACGTGGATAGTGCGTTTGCGGATCAGGTAGTAGTCGGCGATCAGCACCCCGAACAGCGGGCCGATGAACGCGCCGAGCACCTCGAGCGTGTAGTGGATGACCTCGGGATTGTTGTACAGATTCCACGGCGTGATGATGATCGAGCCGACCGCGGCGATCATGCCGCCCATGCGCCAGCTGATGCGCTGCGGGCTCACATGCGAGAAATCGAATGCCGGGGAAATGAAATTCGCGACGATATTGATGCCGACGGTGGCGATGGTGAAGGTCAACGCGCCCAGCACGATCGCGAAGGTGGAATCGATCCGCGAGACCGTCTCGACCGGATCGGTGATGAGCTCGCCGTACACCGGAATGGTGAGCGAGGCCGTGATGACCACCAGCAGTGAGAACGCCAGGAAGTTCACCGGCAGCCCGAGCAGATTGCCGCGCCGCACCGACTCCATGGATTTGGCGTAGCGGGAGAAGTCACCGAAATTCAGCATGGGACCGCAGAAGTACGACACCACCAGCGCGATCGCGCCCAGGATCACCGGCAGCGCGTCCCAGCCGTGGTACTTGACCGCGCCGAGCTGCAGATCGATCGAACCCCACCCGGCCTTGTAGATCAGGTAGCCGCAGAGCAGGAACATCACGACATACACTGCGGGACCGCAGAAGTCGATGAACTTGCGAATGGACTCCATGCCCTGCCAGAACACCGCCGCCTGCACCACCCAGAGCACCAGGTAGGCACACCAGCCCAGTAGTGACAGACCCAGGAAGCCGTAATCATCGGCAACCGCGTACGGGGCCAGGCTCGGCCACAATTTCACCGCGACCACGATCAGCGCCGCCGAGGCGAGGTAGGTCTGAATGCCGTACCAGGCCACCGCGATCAAACCGCGAATGATGGCCGGGATATTCGCACCGCGCACGCCGAATGCGCTGCGGCACATGACCGGATACGGCACCCCCGCGCGCTGACTGGGCGCCGCCACCAGATTGCACAGGAAGTACACGATGGTGATGCCGATGAGCAGGGCCGCGAGCACCTGCCATCCGGCCAGGCCGAGCGCGAACAGGCTGCCGGCGGTGACATAGCCGCCGACGCTGTGCACGTCCGACATCCAGAAGGCGAAGATATGGTAAGAGCCCCAACGTTGTTCGCGCAGGGGGGCCAGATCCTCATTGGTGAGCGCCGGGTCGTAAACTGGTGCGGTCGGCGGTGAATCCGGCGCGGCCGATGCCGCGGCGGGGGTGACGATATCGGTCATGGTGCATCCGATCCGAAGAGCAATGGTCGGACCAAAATAGGAAGCGGCTATTGCCCTTCCGTTGCACCTCTATTGCCCGCTCATTGCGGGATCGATATATCTTCCGGATGCACCAGCAGGCCGATATCGGTTGGCAGCGTGGCGATCACCTGCTCCAACCGGTGGTGATGCCGGCGGGCGATGGCGAGCAGCCGATCCACATCGCGATCCAGGAACGCGTCCAGCATGAGGTTGTGATCACCGTGCAGGCGTTCGCGATCCGCCTGTGCCACATGGACCATGGGCTGAATCGGCTCGGTGACATTCCAGGCCGCCTCGAGCATGTGCACGAGCCGGAACATGCGCGAGGGACGAGTCAGGGCGAGATGGAAGGTGCGGGAGTGCCGGTTGTAGGCGGTCGAATCGTCGTCATGGATGGCTCGCTCGAGTAGTTCGTTCGCGGCGATCAGGGCGGCGCGATCGTCCGCGCTCGCGTTCACGACCGCGAGGGCCAGCGCGGCCTCCTCCAAAGTCTGTCGCACCACGTACATTTCGCGGAGTTCATCGGCGGTGAGCTGGGCGACGGTGTACCCGGCGTGCTGGGCGTGCGTGACCAGGCCCTCGCCTATCAGGGTCTTGAGCGCCTCGCGGACCGGAATGTGGCTGACGCCGAACAGTTCCGCGATCTCGCGCAGCGGGATCACGGTGCCCGGCGGGGCCGCGCCATCGAGGATGACCCGGCGCAATTCACCGAGAATGATCTGCGGGCGACCCGGTTGATCGACCACCAGAGTGGCAAGCAGGGCGGAGCGTCGGCGTTGGGACATAGCGCCACGCTATGTTTCCCATGTTGGCTCCAGCGGTCGCTCGTGTCACAACCACGAAAATCCAATACGCCTCTCGAAACTCTCCGGGGTTCGGTCCCCGAGCCCCGGGGACGTGCCCCGGAGCGGTCAGATCATGCTGGCGGACAGGCGTCCCGGACCGGTTTTCACGCCCGCACCCATGCAGCCCATGACCATGTCCGGGGTCATCATCTCGTATTCGGCGACCACTTTGACGCGGCTGCCCAGGCCGAGGCCGTCCACCACTTCCATCGGGCCGACGGTGGGCTGGGACATGCCGACCGGCCACGGTGCCCACAGGGTGCTGACTTCACCGTTGTCCCAGGTGATCTTGACCGTGAGCGGGCCGTCCGCCGGATGCATGCAGTCGGACCACGCGATGTGCACGCCGGTGAAGGTGCCGCTGGAGATATTGCCCGGACCGCTGCAACCCCAGAGGCGGCCGACCGAGGTGAAGGTGAGCAGCGTCGGCTGCATGGTGATCGCGCCGTCGACCGCGGTCCAGCGGAAGTCGCCGCCGGAACAGCTGGCGATCGCATCGGCCGCGGCCACGGGGGTGCCCGTGGGGATCGCGCCCAGGGCGGCGGCAATGGTCGCGATCGCCAGGGCCTTCACTGTTTTCGGCACAGCTTCCCTCTCTCCCGATGCTCGGCATTTGTCTTCCCATGCCCTCGATCGGGCATCAGTGCAGGTCAGCGCCTATCGGAGAGAAGATAACTCGGCTACTGTCCAGCTACCTGGATTGCCGATTCGCCCCGGGTCCGATCGCGTGGCGGACAGTTCGGCTATTACCTGGCAGCATGACCGCCATGGACCTGATCGCACGGATCGACGCGGCGGCCACCCTGCTGGCCCCGGTGATCCGCCGGACTCCGGTGGTGGCTTCGCGGGTACTGGCCGAACGCACCGGGCACGACATATGGCTCAAATGCGAGAACCTGCAGCGCACCGGATCATTCAAACCGCGCGGGGCGTACAACCGGATCGCCAATCTGCCCGAGGCCGAACGGCGGCGCGGGGTGGTGGCGGCCAGCGCCGGTAATCACGCACAGGGCGTGGCGTGGGCGGCGACCTCGCTCGGTATCGAATCGACGGTGTTCATGCCCGTCGGGGCGGCGCTGCCGAAGCTGGTGGCCACCAAGGCATATGGAGCGACGGTGCACCAGGTCGGCGAGACCATCGAGGGATCGCTCTCGGCCGCAAGGGAATTCGCCGAGCAGACCGGGGCCACCCTGGTGCATCCGTTCGACCACCCCGATATCGTGGCCGGACAGGGCACGGTGGCGCTGGAGATTCTGGAGCAGCTACCCGATGTCGGCACGGTGATCGTGCCGACCGGTGGTGGCGGGCTG
The DNA here is from genome assembly GCF_042269265.1 of Nocardia sp. NPDC056000. NCBI lineage: Bacteria > Bacillati > Actinomycetota > Actinomycetes > Mycobacteriales > Nocardiaceae > Nocardia > Nocardia sp. NPDC056000. The sequence goes on from NZ_JBHJXS010000006.1 coordinate 39,243, forward strand.
CTCGCCGGAATCGCCGGGGCGCTGGCGCAATTGGCTCCGCACGTGCGGGTGATCGGCGTGCAGGCGCAGGGTGCGGCGGCCTGGCCCGGATCGCTCGAGGCCGGTAAGCCGCTCCGGCTGGAGCAGATGGCGACCATGGCCGACGGTATCGCGGTCGGACTCCCGGGCGAGGTGCCGTTCGGGCATATCATCGAATGCGCTCCGGCCATCATCACGGTGGATGAGGACGCGCTGTCCAAGGCCCTGCTGCTGTGTATGGAACGCGCGAAACTGATCGTCGAACCGGCGGGGGCGGCCGCCGTCGCCGCGCTGATGGCTTGCGCGCCCGAGGAACTCGATCTGCGCGGACCGGTGTGCGCCGTGCTGTCCGGCGGCAATATCGATCCGCTGCTGCTGACCCGGGTCATCGGGCACGGTCTGAGCGCGGCGGGTCGCTATCTGGCCGCCCGCGTCACCATTTCCGATCGTCCCGGCAGCCTGAGCCGTCTGCTGGCCGAACTCGGGAAGACCGGTGCGAGCGTGCTCGACGTGGTTCACTACCGCACCGGCGCGTGGCTCGCCATCGACGAGGTGGAAGTGCTGCTCACCCTGGAAACCCGGGGACCCACCCATCGCGATGAGATGCTGGATGCCCTCACCGAGGCGGGATATCAACTGCGCGTGGAGGATTGAGAGACGTGCACGGGGCGCGTCGGCACTGTCCGACGCACCCCCTCGCACATCGGGCGAATCTCAGTGCGCCCCACCGAGTTCCAGCGCCAGCACACCCGCGATCACCAGTGCGATCCCGCCCACCTGCACCAGCGTCAGCTTCTCGTCGAGGAACAGCGCGCCGATGACCGAGACCGCCACCACGCCGACCGCCGACCAGATTCCGTACGCCACGCCGATCGCCATCCCGCGTTTGAGCGCCTGCGACAGGAAGTAGAACGCCGCACCGTATCCGATCACCACGATGATCGACGGCACCAGCTTGCTGAACCCGTCGGAGATCTTCAGCGAGACGGTCGCGGTCACTTCACAGGCGATGGCCAATCCCAGTAGCAGCAAGGTCATGGCCGGAGCGTAACCGGCGACCGCCCGAGACCCGGACCACACACCCGCGAAAAAAAGGGGTGCACGATCCGCGCGGGTGTGGTTAACCTGATTCCCATGTGGATGCCACTCAACTTCTGAGCGCCTCGCGCCGCACACCCGTGAGCTCTTCGCCTCCGTGTGCCCTCGCGCGATCGTTTCGGCCCTGAGCCGACTCCCCCGCCGCCCCGCGGCATTTCCGTACTGACCGGCCACTTCCGGTGAGTCGGTCACGCATCCCCTCAGGAGGACATATGCCTGCCCATCCTTCGAATTCCGAATCGCATTCGCACGACGTCACCCCCGCCGACCAGCCGCTCTCGCGTCGCGAACGGCGCGGCAAGGCGGCCAAACAGCAGCCGATCGGCGGCCGGGTGCAGAACGCCGGACGCGCCGCGGTCCCCGCCTCCAAACACATGAATTACCGTCGCGGATAAGGGAATCCGCGTCGATCCGCGCTGCGGGTTTGGCCCGTGGCCGCCGTATTCCACGGCGGCTACGGGTTTTTCGGCAGGTCAGCCGAGCCAGGTGCGCTGTTCGGCGGCGGTGGAGCGGACCTCTTCGAGCTGCTTGGCTACCTGGACGCCTGCGGTGCCGCCGCGGGAATTGCGCGACGCGATGGAGCCCGCAACGGTGAGGACTTCGCGGACCTGCGGGGTCAGGGCCGGATCGACGGCGGCGAATTCGGCGTCGGTGAGTTCGTCGAGGCCGACGCCGCGGGCTTCGGCGGCGCGGACGCAGCCACCGGCCGCCTCATGCGCAACGCGGAATGGAACACCCTGGCGGACAAGCCATTCGGCGATATCGGTGGCGAGGGTGAAGCCCGCCGGGGCCAGTTCGGCCATGCGGTCGGTGTGGAAGGTCAGCGTGGAGACCAGACCCGCGATGGCGGGGAGCAGCAGCTCCAACTGAGCCACCGAATCGAAGACCGGTTCCTTGTCCTCCTGCAGATCGCGGTTGTACGCCAGCGGCTGCGCCTTGAGCGTGGCGAGCAGGCCGGTGAGGTTGCCGATGAGGCGTCCGGCCTTGCCGCGGGTGAGCTCGGAGACGTCCGGGTTCTTCTTCTGCGGCATGATCGAGGAGCCGGTGGACCAGGCGTCGGCCAGCGTGATGTAGCCGAATTCCGGTGTGCTCCAGATGATTACCTCCTCCGCCATGCGGGAGAGGTCGACGGCGGTCATGGCCAGCACGAACGCGGCCTCGGCGGCGAAATCGCGGGAGGAGGTGGCGTCGATCGAATTGGCCGCTGCCGCATCGAAATCCAGGTCGGCGGCAATCGCCTCGGGGTCCAGGCCGAGCGAGGAACCGGCGAGTGCGCCCGAACCGTACGGGGAGATGGCGGCACGCTTGTCGAAATCGCGCAGGCGATCGATATCGCGCAGCAGCGGATGCGCGTGCGCGAGCAGATGATGCGCGAGCAGCACCGGCTGGGCGGCCTGCAAATGCGTCTTGCCCGGCATGACGGCGTCCGGATGCGCGGCGGCCTGGGCGACGAGGGCGTCGACCACATCGAGCACACCGGCGGCGACGCGGCGCACCCCATCGCGCAGCCACATCCGGAACAGGGTGGCCACCTGGTCATTTCGCGAGCGACCGGCACGCAGGCGGCCACCGAGTTCGGTGCCGACGCGTTCGATCAGACCGCGTTCGAGCGCACCGTGCACATCCTCATCGGAGTCGGCGGGACCGTACGCGCCCGAGGCGACATCGGCCCCGAGCTGATCGAGTCCGGCCAGCATGGCGGTCAGATCCTCGGCCGAGAGCAGTCCGGCCTTGTGCAGCACGCGGGCGTGCGCCTTGGACGCGCGAATGTCGTACGGCGCGAGCACCCAGTCGAAGTGGGTCGACTTGCTCAGCGCGGCCATCGCCGCGGCCGGGCCGGACGCGAAACGTCCGCCCCACAGCGCGCCCTCGTTCGTGCTGCCGCCCTCGGTCATAGCGTGTCGTCTCCTCGCGGTCGTATCGCGGTCATCAGAATGTGGTTGCCCATATCGGGCAGTGCCGCCTCGGGAACAGTACGGCCGTGTGCTTCCAGCAGGGCGACCGGATCGCCCTCGCGCACCAGCCAGCTGTGCAGGGCGAACCAGGTGCGCGGGTCGGTGCGGCCTTCCCACGGGTACCAGAGTTGTTCCAGGTCGACGCGCAGTCCGGCCTGTGCCAGCGCTTCGGCGCGGCGCTTGCGGAACTCGTCGGAGACCGCGCGTTCGCCGGTGCCGATATTCAGCGCCATCCGGCTGCCGGGGGCGCTGAGCTCGGCGACATTGGCCAGCAGCCGGTCCTGAGCCTCGCCGGGGAGGTAGCGGAGCAAACCCTCGGCGAGCCAGGCGGTCGGCTGGTTCGGATCGAAACCCTTGTCGCGCAGGGCTTTCGGCCAGTCCTGCCGGAGGTCGACGGGCACCTCGCGGCGGTCGACCTCGATCGGATCGTCGGCGAGCGCGTTCGCCTTGAACTCCAGCACTTTCGGCAGATCCAGTTCGAAAACCACACTGCCGGAAGGCCATTGCATGCGGTAGGCGCGCGCGTCCAGACCCGAGGCCAGGATGACGAACTGACGGACGCCCACCTCCATCGCATCGGCGAAATACCGATCGAAGTACAGCGTGCGGGCGATCAGGAAGTAGCCCATCACCCCGCGAATGAACGCGCCGCCCGTTTCGCGCAGGTCCTCGTCCTGGCCGCGCAGCATTCGGGTCCAGCTGTCGGAGCCGACCGCGCCGACGAGCTTGCCCGCGTACGGGTCCTGGAAAACCGCGTCCTCGCGGCCGGTTTCGTAGGCCCGCATGGCGGCGACGCCGATGGCGGTGGCGCCCACGCTCTCCGTGATGTCCCAGCTGTCGTCATCGGTTCGCATGAGCGCCTCCTGTTGCCGGTCGGGTCCCGGTCCGCAGGCTACTACTTCTCGCTGAGAGTCCCGCTCTACTTCTTGCTGAGATCCCGGCGGGCAGCGACCTTGGAGGACAGGCCGTGGATCTGCACGAAACCCTTGGCCAGCGACTGGTCGAAGGTATCGCCCGCGTCATAGGTGGCCAGGTTGAAGTCGTACAGCGACTCATCCGAGCGACGGCCGTTGACCACGACGCTGCCGCCGTGCAGGACCATCCGGACATCACCGGAGACGTGCTGCTGGGTGTCCAGCACGAACGCGTCGAGCGCGCGCTTGAGCGGGGAGAACCACAGGCCGTCGTACACCAGCTCGCCCCAGCGCTGCTCGACCTGCCGCTTGTAGCGGCCCAGTTCGCGCTCGATGGTGACCGCTTCCATTTCCTGGTGCGCGGTGATGAGGGCGATGGCGCCCGGGGCCTCGTAGATCTCACGGCTCTTGATGCCGACGAGCCGGTCCTCGACCATATCGAGGCGGCCGACGCCCTGACGGCCCGCGCGCTGGTTCAGTTCGGTGATGGCCTCGAGCATGCTGACCGAGCGGCCGTCGATGGCGACCGGAACACCCTTGTCGAAGGTGACGATGAGCTCGTCGGGGGCCTCGAAGTTGACGGTCGGGTCGACGGTGTAGTCGTACACGTCCTTGGTCGGGGCGTTCCAGAGATCCTCGAGGAAGCCGGTTTCCACCGCGCGGCCCCACAGGTTCTGATCGATGGAGAACGGCGACTTCTTGCTCACGTTGATCGGGAGCTTGTTCTCGGCGGCGAACTCGATGGCCTTCTCACGGGTCCAAGCGTAGTCGCGGACCGGGGCGATGACCTTCAGATCGGGCGCGAGCGCGCCGATGCCGACCTCGAAGCGGACCTGATCGTTGCCCTTACCGGTGCAACCGTGCGAAACCGTATCCGCGCCATGGTATTCGGCGGCCTCGACCAGGTGCTTGACGATCAGCGGCCGGGAGATCGCGGAGACCAGCGGGTAGCGGCCCATGTACAGCGCGTTGGACTGGATGGTCGGCAGGCAGTACTCGTTGGCGAACTCGTCACGCGCGTCCACCACGATGGACTCGACCGCACCGCAGTCGAGCGCGCGCTGGCGCACATCGTTCATGTCCTCGCCGCCCTGCCCCAGGTCGATCGCCACCGCGACCACCTCGGCCCCGGTCTCCTTGGCGATCCAGCTGATCGCGACCGATGTGTCCAGCCCGCCGGAGTAGGCGAGTACGACGCGCTTGGTCATAGTCCGTGTGCTCCTCGATTAGTACGTGTAGGTCGGTTCCCCCGGCGTCCTACAAATGATTATGCACGATGATGCAATCCCATTCATAACCGGGGGTAGGCCAACAGATATCCCCTGCTCAGGGCTAGTGCCACACTCACCGACGTCACCAGCCCAGCGTCCACGACACCTCCATGTCACCCCCGCACGCCCTGCCAGGCACCTACCCGAACTCGGCTGAACACGCGGTGCGGACTCCCGACCGATTACGCCATATCTTCGATAACAGGAACACACGGCGACAGATACCCGTCACTCTCCACAGATACTTCTCCCCTGCGCATGACAACCACCTGGAACTCATCACGCCCTGCGGAGTCCTCGTCATCCCAAAAGTAAAGAACCCCATAGGATCCCGGCGCTACCCGCCCGATACCGCAAAAGACTTCGAGCACCTCATCTCCCTGACCGCCACGATGGTTCGCCAATCCCCCGATATGAACCTGGTTGGCGCCGTTGACCGTTCGAATATCAGCAAGCCCCGGAACCCCTTGCAACCCCCGCAGCAAGGTCGCAGCCGCCACCCGAGCAGCCTCCCTCTCGCGATCGGTCTCATCCCCCGCAGAACTCTGCACGGTGACCCATCCGTGGTACTCGAACACATCCCTCCTCAACGGCACCGAACAGTCTTGAAGGTTCGAATGCCTACTTCCCCATCAGCCGCCGCAGGTTTTCCAGGCCGATCTTGGCAGCATCCGAGTAGCGGCTCTCGGGGATTTTCAGCGCGTCGGACAGAACGGGTAACTCTCCACCGAAATCGAGATTTTGCAGCATATAGGCGATGTAGTCGACATCGGGATCATCTGTTCGACGGCCCAGCACATCGAGTACAGCCAACAATCCTGGCTGCCCGCCAACCCTCACCAAGACCTCGGCAGCATCCACCTCGACCGTGACGATGTCGTCGTCCATCAGTTCCTCGAGGCGCGCACGCGCATCCGAATTCTCGATGTATCCCCCCAATTCGGCGATAGCGGTGATTCGCTGCATCCCATCGGGGCTCCGCGACATATCCAGAGCAGCCTGCAGTCCGGCGCGGTTCGCATCTACGGTCATTACGGGATCTCCTCGGGAAGAGCGGCTCTGACGCTGTTGGGAAGGGTTTGGCCGAAAATCTCACCGGTATCGGGGTTTATGTTCTTTCGAACATCTACAACATGCGGCGTAGGGATGTACTCCCCGGTCGTCTTGTCGAGATGTGGCTTGCCTGTCAAGTCGACGCGCTTGGTCGCCACTCCATCGGCATCGTAATACGAGTAGTGGGTGATATTTCCCTGCGAATCTCGCTTCACGAAATATCCGTTGGGCGGACCATCCTGGGCAGGGAGGTTACCTTTGGGCCACGTGGTCGCCTTATCCAGCTCCTGACGCAGCGTCAGCTTCGGAACCGGTCGCGGGATCTTCGGTGGTTCAATCGCTTTCGTCTCGAGTTGCTTCGCCTCATCGATTGATCTGCGAGACCTGCCCAAATCGCGGAGGGCGAATCTGGCTCGGGCGGCGGCTATACCGGTGCGCCAAGTGGTGACGGATTCGGTTATGCGGAGGGCGTAGCGGGTTACGGTGGCGGCGGTTACGCCGGTCATGGTGACGGCGGTTATGCCGAAGGTGAACCAGGCGGAGGCTATGGCGATGGTTAGTTCGCCTGCTACTGCCCAGGAGAGTTCCACGAGGATGCGGTGGAGGATTTCGCCGCGGAGGTGGTCGAGGTCGGATTTGCAGGTGGTGCAGAGTTGGGCGAGTTCGCCACAGGCCGCGAGGATGTCGTCCATTGCCGATTGGAGGTCGAGGAGGCGGCGGGTGAATTCGGTGGCGTCTTCGACGTCGTTTCGGGACATTACCGAGGCGGCGTTTTTCAGGACCGAGGTCAGTTCGGCGTGGCCGGTGTGCAGGCGGGTCCAGGCGTCGGCCGCCGTTTGGAGTTTGTCGGTGTTGCCGTCGGGGATGTCTATGCCGACTTTGTCGGCCAGGCGGATCAGGGAATCGGCGGCTTCGCGGAGACCATCGCTCGGGCCACCGGCTGATGGTGCGCTGCCGTAGTAGAGGCAGGCGGGGATCGGGCCCGCGGGTTTGGCGGCGGGCGGGACCGTGGAGTCGAGGATGCTGTCGTAGTCGGCGAGGTAGTGGTTGTATCCAGCCTGGACGATTACATTGCCGAGCTTCTGCAATCCTTCACCGAGGTCCGAGACCATGGTGAGAACCTCGGCCGCGCGAAGGTCATACTTCAGGCCCCACGCTTCACCCGTTTCATCGACACCGGCCATCGCACCGCAGTCGGCCATCGCCCGCGTTTCGGCGAGAAACGCGGTCTGCAACGCGTCATTGAGCCCGAAACATGCTCTGCCGACCGCGTAATACGTCCCGAAGTCAACGTTCACCAAGTCATCCCCCGAACCCGCTCACAGCCCGAGCATCTTCAGATTCGCGGCAACCGCGCCCCGATAATTGCGATGCGCGGACGCGGCCGCGGATTCCAGCACATCCAGCCCCTCACGGACTTCCTGTGCGCCACTTAACCATTCACGATGCGCGAGCTCGTAAGCCGCGGCAGCCTCACTGGACCACGCCCCCGACAGCTCCCCCGCCTTCTCATCAAGCGTCTTCAAATAATCGGCAACAAACCCCTTGAACGCCCGAATCCGAGCGGTCACCTCATCCAGATGAGCCAGATCAACCGAATACCCCGCACCCGGACCCGTCACGGCAACTCCAGGGAATTCACAGCCGCCCCGAATTCAGCATCCACCTCACGATAAGTCTCCGCGCTGACCCCAAGTTTCCCGGCAAGCTCGAACAACGCATCCCACACCTCGACCGCCCCCCGATGCATCTCACCCCACCCCGCCCCATACGAAGTGGCCGCCGCCCCCTTCCACGTATTCATCAACTCCCCGACCTCCCGATCGAGAGCCCCCGACCCCGCCCGCAACTCCTCAGCCATCCGGTACGCCACCCGCCCGAACGCCCGAACATCCTCCGGAACCACACTCAACCGCCCCGATTCCCCACCGAACCCACTCACCGCGCCCTCCCTTCAGCGCAGCATCCTATGGCATCCGATCAGCTACCCCACCCCCTCACCGAACTTCGCACCCCAACACACCGTCAAAGGCATGAAGCACAGCCATTTCAGCTCGTGAGACGTACCGAATCGGCCTCGGGAAGCACCTCGGGCCGCTTATCGGTAACCCACGTGAACTCAATTGCGGACAGATAGCCGCTGTCATCCACCGATCAGGACCAGCAGATCCCGCAAAGCGATCCCCGCTTCCGCGGAAAGCTCGGCACGATCAACCGCCGATACGAGGTCCAGCACGCGCACATCCCCCGACTGCTGCAATTCGGCGATCCGGTACGCCAGGTAATCGCATTGCGGATCATCGCTCCTGCGCCCGAGCTCGGTCAGAACCGCGACCAACCCGGCAGCACCACCGTGTCGAACCAACGCTTCGGCAGCCTCCACCTGCACGGCGATATCACCGGCATCCCCAAGCATCTCCGCCAATCTCGAACGGGCAGCGGGAATTCCGATGATCGCGGCAAGCTCGTGAGCGGCTGCGGCCCGGACCGCCCAGTCCGGGGAAATCGAATGTTCGAGGGCTGTCGCGAGTTCCGCGCTCATGTGCGCGTCAGTCGTTCGGGGCGCATGTCACCGGTCAGGCGAGTTGTTCTATTTTGGCGGCTAGTTCGGCGCCGGTGAGGGGTTCTCGGGCTATGACGGCGATGGTGTCGTCGCCGGCGATGGTGCCTACGATTTCGGGGAGGGCGGCTCGGTCGAGGGCGCTGGCCAGGAAGTGGGCGGCGCCGGGTGGGGTGCGCAGGACTGCGATGTTGCCGCTGGCGTCGGTGGATACCAGTAAGTCGCCGAGCAACTTCGAGAGGCGTTCGGTGCCGCCGGTTACGCCTCGGACGGGGCTGCCGTCTTCGGGGACGACGTAGACTCCGGCTCCGCCGTCGGCGGCTCGGAGTTTGACTGCGCCGAGTTCATCCAGGTCGCGGGAGAGGGTGGCCTGGGTGGTGTCTATGCCTTCGCCGGAGAGGAGGGCGGCCAATTCGGATTGGCTGCGGACCTCGTGCTGGGAGAGGATGGCCACGATTCGGGCTTGGCGGCCGGCTCGGGTGCGGGCTATGGCCGCACCCGACTTGCCGGAAACCGTTGCGGGAGAGCGGCGGTCGCCGCTTGTCACGCGTCACCTCGGTCATGTTGGCGCAGCAGCCAGACCAGGAGGGCCTTCTGGGCGTGTAGACGATTCTCGGCCTCGTCCCAGACCGCGCTGTGCGGGCCGTCGATGACCTCGTCGGTGATCTCCTCACCGCGATGCGCCGGGAGGCAGTGCAGCACAGTCACATCCGAGGCCGCGCGGGCGAGCAGGTCGGCGTTGACCTGGAAGGGGCGGAAGGGGGCTACGCGGTCGCGGCCGTCACCCTCCTGACCCATGGACATCCAGGTGTCGGTGACCAGGGCGTCGGCGCCTTCGGCGGCCGCCAGCGGATCATTGGTGAGGGTGATCGAGGCACCGGTTTCGGCGGCGCGCTTCTGTGCGAGATCCACGATCCACGGCAGCGGCTCGAAACCCACCGGCGCGGCGATGGTTACGTTCAGGCCCGCCGTCACACCACCGAGCAGCAGCGAGTGCGACATATTGTTCGCACCGTCACCGAGGTAGGTGAGATTGCGGCCCGCGAGGTCGCCCTTGCGCTCACGAAGCGTCTGCAGATCGGCCAGGACCTGGCAGGGGTGGAATTCATTGGAGAGCGCGTTCACCACGGGAACGGTTGCGGCACCGGCCATTTCATCCAGCCGCTCCTGGCCGAAGGTACGCCAGACGATGGCGTCCACGTAGCGGGACAGCACGCGACCGGTATCGGCGAGCGTCTCCTCGCGACCCAACTGGGTGTCGCGCCCGTCCACCACGACGGCATGCCCGCCGAGCTGCGCGATACCCATCTCGAACGAGAACCGCGTACGCGTGGAGTTCTTCTCGAACATGACCGCGACACCGCGCGGCCCTTCGAGCGGCCGCAGCAGCAGCGGTGCGCGCTTCAGATCCGTTGCGATGGTGAGGATTTCGGCCTGTTCGGCGGGACTGACATCGTCATCGCGCAGGAAGTGTCGAATGGTCACTTGCTGTTCTCCTTCGCCTTCGCCTGCGCGGCATCGAGAATGCCGGGAAGGTCGGACAGGAAGTTATCGGCCTGGGTTTCGGTGAGGATCAGCGGCGGCGCCAGCCGAATCACATTGGGCTTGGCGGGATTCAGCAGATACCCGGATTCCCGCGCGGCCTCGTCGACCTGCGCGGAGACATCCTCGGTGAGCTGAATGCCGATGAGCAGTCCGGCACCGCGCACATGATCGACCAGTGGATGCCCGAGCGCGTCGATCCCGTCGACCAGCACCTTGCCGATCTTCTCCACGTGCGAGAGCAGATCCTCCTCGTCGATGGTGCGCAGCACCGCCAAAGCCGCTGCGGCACAGACCGGATTGCCGCCGAACGTGGTCCCGTGCAGCCCCGGCTGCAACAGCTCGGCCGCCGGACCCTGCGCCAGCACCGCACCGATGGGCAGACCGCCGCCGAGCCCCTTGGCCAGGGTGATCACATCGGGCACGATGCCCGCCGCCTGATGCGCATAGAACGCCCCGGTGCGGCCGATACCGGTCTGCACCTCGTCCAGAATCAGCAGTGCGCCATGCTCTTTGGTGATGGCCCGCGCCTGCGCGAGGTAATCCGAGGGCGGCACCACGACACCGCTCTCCCCCATGATGGGTTCGAGAAACACCGCGGCCGTATCGGAATCGACGGCGGCGGCCAATGCCGCCGCATCCCCGTACGGCACGTGTACGACGCCCGCGGGCATCGGCTCGAACGGCGTGCGCTTGGCCGCCTGTCCGGTCAGCGCCAGTGCGCCCATTGTCCGCCCGTGGAATGCCTCTTCCGCCGCGACGATCTTGGTCTTACCGGTCAGCCGCGCCATCTTGAACGCGGCCTCATTGGCCTCGGTGCCGGAGTTGCAGAAGAACGCCCGCCCGTGCCCGTCCCCGAAGTGCGCGAGCAGCCGCTCGGCGAGTTCGATGGCGGGTTCGCTGGCATACAGATTCGATACGTGCCCGAGCGTGCCCAGCTGCTGGGTGACCGCGGACAGGATCGCCGGATGCGCGTGCCCGAGGCTGTTGACCGCGATCCCGCCGAGGAAGTCGAGGTAGCGCTTACCGTCGGCGTCGTAGACGACCGCGCCCGCGCCGCGCACCAGCGCCACCTTGGGGGTGCCGTAGTTGTTCATCAGCGCGGTATTCCACCGCTGCTGGATATCGGCCGTGCTCATGACTTCACTCCGTTCGAACTCACGCCGTCCGCGGGGGTCACCATGGTGCCGATGCCCTCCCCGGTGAACAGCTCCAGCAGCACCGAATGCGGTACCCGGCCGTCGATTACGTGCGCGGTGGGCACCCCGCCCTCGACGGCGCGCAGGCAGGCTTCCATTTTCGGGACCATGCCCGCATCCAGGCTCGACAGCAACTTACCCAGCGCGTCGGTATCGATGCGCGAGGTCAGCGAGGACCGATCGGGCCAATTCGTGTACAGCCCTTCGACATCGGTGAGGATGACGAGCTTCTCCGCGCCGATGCCCTGCGCCAGCGCGGCCGCGGCGGTATCGGCATTGATGTTGTGCACGACACCGAACGCGTCCGGCGCGATGGTGGACACCACCGGAATCCGCCCGGCCGCAATGAGATCCAGCACCGCGTCCGGATTCACCTCGGTGACATCGCCGACCAGGCCGATATCGGTGGGTTCACCGTCCACGGTCACGGTGCGCCGGGTGGCGGTGAACAGTCCCGCGTCCTCACCGGAGATGCCGACCGCGTACGGTCCGTGGGCGTTGATCAGTCCGACCAGCTCCCGGCCGACCTGGCCGAAGAGCACCATGCGCACCACATCCATCACCTCGGGCGTGGTGACCCGGAATCCGCCGCGGAATTCCCCTTGCAGCCCAAGCTTTTTCAGCATGGCACTGATCTGCGGCCCACCGCCGTGCACCACCACCGGATGCACTCCGACGGTGCGCAGGAACGCCATATCCGAGGCGAATGCCCGCTTGAGCTCATCGTCGATCATGGCGTTGCCGCCGTATTTGACGACGACGACCTTGTCCCGGAACTTCTGCAGCCACGGCAGCGCATCGGCGAGCACATGCGCCTTGTCGAGAGCCGAAAGCTGTTCCCGCGCCGAGGTCATGAGCTGTACGCCGAATTCTCTTCGACATAGCCGTGCGAGAGATCGGTGGTGCGAATGGTGGCCTCGCCCGCGCCCAACCCCAGGTCGACCAGCACCTGAATATCCGGCCCGGACAGATCGACCTCGCGCGCACCGGGCGCGCCCATACCGTTCACGCACACCGGATGCCCATTGAAGGACACAGTAATCTTGTCCTGCTCCAGCTCGATCGGCGCGATGCCGATGCTCGCGAGCACGCGCCCCCAGTTCGGGTCCGAACCGAAGAACGCGGTCTTGACCAGGCTGTCCCGCGCCAGCGCCCGCGCGCCGATGAGCGCCTCGTCCTCGCTGACCGCGCCGCGCACGGTGATGTGCACCCGCTTGGTGACGCCCTCGGCATCGGCCATGAGCTGTTCGGCCAGATCATCGCAGACCGCGAATACGGCGGCGTCGAGCTCGTCCTGGCTCGGCGTCACACCGCTGGCGCCATTGGCGAGCAGCAGCACCGTGTCATTGGTGGAGCAGGAGCCGTCCACGTCCAGGCGATCGAAGGTGAGCCCGGTGGCCTTGCGCAGCGCGGAGTCCAGCTGTTCGGGCGTGGCCACCGCATCGGTGGTGAGCACGATCAGCATGGTGGCCAGCGATGGCGCGAGCATGCCCGCGCCCTTGCCCATCCCGCCGACGTTCCACTTGTCCTTGTGGTGGAACGCAACCTCTTTCGGCACGGTATCGGTGGTCATGATGGCCCGCGCGGCCTCGGCCCCGCCGGAGAGTCCGCCGCCCATTTCGTGCACGATCTCGGTGACGGCGGGCAGCAGTTTGTCCATGGGCAGCCGGTCGCCGATGAGACCCGTTGAGCAGACCGCGATCTCGCCCGCACCGGTCTCGGTGCCCCAGTTGCTCAGCGCCTTCGCCAGCTCTTCGGCGGTGGTGTGGGTGTCCTGGAATCCGCCCGGACCCGTACACGCGTTCGCCCCACCGGAATTCAGGATCACCGCGCGCAGTCGCCCGGTCTTCAACACCTGCTGCGACCACAGCACCGGTGCGGCCTTCACCTTGTTGCGGGTGAACACACCGGCCGCTGAGTACTCCGGCCCCTCACTGAAAACCAGTGCCAGATCCGGCTTCCCGCTGACCTTGATGCCCGCGGTGATACCGGCCGCGCGGAACCCGAGCGGTGCGGTCACGCCCTGGGTCCGGACCAGCTTGCCGTCGATGGATGAAGTCACGGTGCCACTCCTACGGTGGAAAGTCCTGCGGTCTCGTCGATTCCGAGAGCCAGATTCATGGATTGCACGGCGGCGCCCGCCGTGCCCTTGGCGAGATTGTCGATGGCCCCGATCACGACCAGCATTCCGGCGGCCTCGTCCACGGCGACCTGGAGGGTGACGGCATTGGAGCCCAGCACCGAACCGGTCTGCGGCAGTACACCTTCGGGCAGCAGATGCACGAAGGGCTCATCGGCATAGGCTTTTTCATAGACCGCGCGCGCCGCCGCGGCGTCCACGCGGGTCGGGGCGGTGCAGGTGGCGAGAATGCCGCGCGGCAGCGGGGCCAGCACGGGGGTGAAGGACACCGCGACGTCGACACCGCCGACGGCCTTCAGATTCTGCGCGATCTCGGGGGTGTGCCGGTGCGCGCCCGCGATGCTGTACGCGCGCAGCGAGCCCATCACCTCCGAACCCAGCAGGCTCACATCGAGTTTGCGGCCCGCGCCCGAAGTACCGCTCACCGCAACCACATTCACCTGCGGTTCGATGATTCCGGCGGCGATGGCCGGGGCGAGCGCGAGGCTGGACACCGTCGGATAGCAGCCGGGCACCGCGATCCGGGTCGCCCCGCGCAGTTGATCCCGCTGTCCCGGCAGTTCCGGCAGGCCATACGGCCAGCTGCCCGCATAGGGGGTGCCGTAGTACTTCTCCCAGGCCGCACCGTCGGTGAGCCGGAAATCGGCCCCGCAGTCGATGATGATCGTGGATTCGGGCAGCGCCTTGGCCAGCGCCGCGGACTGTCCGTGCGGCAGGCCCAGGAACACGACATCGTGTCCGGCCAATTCCTCCACGGTGGTCGGGCCGAGCACCCGATCGGCGAGCGGCAGCAGATGCGGCTGGAGTTCACCCAGCGGGCTGCCCGCATTGGATCCGGCGGTCAGCGCCCCGATCTCGAGACGCCCGCTTCGATAGGCTGGATGCCCCAGCAGCAGACGCAGGACTTCGCCGCCCGCGTACCCACTCGCACCAGCGACCGCGACCCGTACCGAGGGCCCACCAGAGGTATCCGCCATGTGATGATTATGCACGACTGTGCAAGCTCATTCACAACGGGGTCCGGCGGGCCCTGCCCCCGCTACCGTTCGAACGCTATGTGAACAGGGCGAACAGCACCGCGGCGACCGCGAAACTGACCACCGACAGGATGGTCTCCAGCACCGTCCAGGTCTGCAATGTCTGCTTCACCGTCATATTGAAGTACTTGGAGATGATCCAGAACCCGCCGTCGTTGACATGGCTCAGCACGATCGACCCGGCCGCGATGGACATGGCGATCAGGGCCAGCGCGAATTGCGAATACCCGTGATCGACCACCAGCGGCGCGACGATACCGCCGGTGGTGACGATGGCAACGGTCGCCGAACCCTGCGCGATACGCAGTCCACAGCTGATGATGTACGCCAGCACGATCACCGGAAGCCCTGCGGCGGACATGGTTTCGGCCAGCGCCGAACCGATTCCGGTGGCGGAGATGACCTTTCCGAAGAACGCGCCCGCACCGACGACCAGCAGCAGCATGCCCACCGGGCGCAACGATTCCGAGGTCAGGGTGCTGAGCTCCTGTACGGTCTGCCCGCGGCGCAGACCCAGCACGTAGAACGCGATGAGCACGGCGATGAGCAGCGCCACGGCGGGCGTGCCGAGGAAGGTGAGCACCTGCAGCGGTTGTGAATTCGCGATCAGCAACTGACTGCCGAAGGTCGCGCCGAGAATCAGGATCAGCGGAATCGCGATGATGCCGCCGATCAGCGCCACCGAGGGCGGAGCTTGAACGGCCGCGGCGGTGGTGGTGCCGGGCCCGTCGCTCTTGCCCGCGAGCGTCTTGACCGCACCCTGATCCGCCTGCGCCGCTTCCTTGTTCGCCTCGGCGACCAGGAATTCCTCCGGCACCTCGACCATGACGCGCTTACCGATCCAGCTGCCCCACACGATGCCCGCGGCGATGAATCCCGGGATACCGCAGATGAATCCGACCAGGATCAGCCAGCCCAGGCTCACGCCCATCAGCCCGCCCAGGGCCACCGGCCCCGGATGCGGCGGCAGGAACGCGTGCGTCATGGACAGACCCGCGACCAGCGGCAGCACGTACCGCACCAGTGAACCGCCGCCGCGCTTGGCCGCCACGTACACCAGCGGCGCGAGTACGAAGATGCCGATATCGAAGAACAGCGGAATACCGAAGATCAAGCCCAGCAGGCCCATTGCGACGGGCGCGCCCTTATCGCCGAAGATCCGCAGCAGTCGATCGGTGAGCACATCCGCGCCCCCGGATCGCTCCAGGATCGCCCCGAGCACCGTGCCGAGGCCGATGATGACCGCGATATGGCCGAGGATCCCGCCGAAACCCGTTTCCAGCAGTGAGTCACCGGCTTTGAGCGGTGAGCCCACCAGCTTGGCCACCGGCAGCCCCGCCGCCAGGGCCAGGCCCAGGCTCACGAGCAGCAGCGCGATGAACGGCTCCAGTTTGACGCGAATGATCGCGAACAGCAGGACCGCGATGGCGAGTCCGCAGAGCACCAGCAGTCCTGGTGTGGTGGTGCGCAGCCAGTCGACTGTGGCGCCCATGGTGTACCTCTCAGGTCAGAGATCGAACGAACGATGCCGCGCGCGCGGCGATTTCGGCCCAGTGGCCGGCCGCGACATCCGCGGGTGCGACGACATCGGTTCCGGCGGTGACCGCTACCGCGCCCTGGGCGAGGAAGTCGGCCGCATTACCCGCATTGACCCCGCCGGAGGGGATCAGCTGCGCCTCGGGGAACGGGCCCCGCAGGTCCTTGAAATAGCCCGGCCCGAAAGCCTTGGCGGGGAAGATCTTCACCGCGGCCGCGCCCAGATCCATGGCGCGCATCACCTCGGTGGGCGTCAAAGCGCCCATGACAATGGGAATTCCGCGACGCGTGGCGACCTCGGCCACCTCTTCCCGAATGCCGGGGGTAACCAGGAATTGCGCACCGCTGTCGATGGCGGCGGCGGCCTGATCACCGGTCATGACCGTGCCCGCGCCCATCACCCCGTGGCCGGACTCGGCCGCCTTGCGCAGCGCGTCCAGCACCCCGGGGGTGGTGAAAGTCAGTTCCACGGCCCGTATTCCGGATCCGGCCAGGGCCTGGGCCAGTGCGGCCGGATCGGGAATCTCGGGTGCGCGCACCACGGTGAGCACACGATCGGCGCGAATGACATCCATGGCGGAGGTCAACGGGTCTCCTTCCGAACGGAATTCATGCGCAGGGCGCGACCGGCCCGTACACCGGTGGGTTTGCCCGCGTCCAAGGCGAATTCGCCGTTGACGAGCACGTACGGGATACCGCGCGCCTGCTGTTTGGGGTTCTCGAAAGTGGCGGTGTCGGCCACGGTCGCGGGATCGAAGAGCACGAGATCGGCGGCGTAGCCCTCGCGAATCAACCCGCGGTCCGGCAGCCGAAGTCGTTGTGCGGGACGGCCGGTCAGATGGTGTACGCAATCCTCGAGCCCGAGCACGCCGAGTTCGCGCGCATAGTGGCCCAGGTAGCGCGGGAAGGTGCCCCAGGCGCGGGGATGCGGCCGCTCCCCCACCAGCAGGGCGTCACTGCCGCCCATATGCCGGGGATGCCGCATGATGGCGCGCACATTCTCCTCATGCCCGACGTGCTGAAGAATGGTGGTGGCCAGCTGATCCCGGGTCAGCAGATCGAAGAACACCTCGACCGGCGGCATATCGCGCTCGGCGGCGATCTCGCTGACGGTGCGCCCGACATAGCGATCCAGTTCGCGATTGGCGACGCCGCTGATCTGAATGGTCTCCCATTCCACGGTGACGCCGTGACAGCCGTCCGAGCCGTTCACATTGACATCGGCCACGATTCGCAACCGGGTCGGCAGATCGGCGATCCGTTCCAGCGCGGCATCGGGTCCGCCGGACATGGCCCAGCTCGGCAGCAGCGCCGAAAGCGTCGTGGAGCCGGGCAGATACGGGTAGGTGTCCAGGCTGATATCGCAGCCGTCCGCCAGCGCCGCGTCGACCATGGCGAGGAATTCCGGTGCGCGCCCGCGATTCACGCCGAAATTCATGGTGGCGTGGGTCAGATGCAGGGCACAGCCGGTGCGGCGGGACAGTTCGATCATCTCCGCGTACGCCTCCAGCGCGCCCGCGCCGTAGGAACGGATGTGCGGTGCGTAGAAGCCACCGGCCGCGGCCACCACCTCGCACAGCGCCGCGAGTTCCGAAGTGTCGGCGTACATTCCGGGCGTATAGGTGAGGCCGCTGGACATGCCGACCGCGCCCTCGTCGAGGGCCTGGGCGAGCAGCGCGCGCATCCGCTCGATCTCCGCGGGAGTGGCATCGCGCTTCTCGCTGCCGACCACCATCAGGCGCAAGGTGCCCTGCGGCACCAGGTAGGCGGCATTGGGCGTGATGCCCGAGGAATCCAGCCGGTCCAGGTATTCGGCGACGGTGCGCCAGGAGAAATCCAGATCGGCGGGATTGCCGTTCCAGCCCGCGATCTGACGGCGCACGATCGCCAGCGCGGCATCGTCGATCGGCGCGTAGGACAGTCCGTCCTGCCCGATCACCTCGGTGGTGATGCCCTGGCTGAGCTTGGGGAAATGCCCGGGCTCGGTGAGCAGATGCAGATCCGAATGCGCGTGCATATCGATGAAACCCGGTGCCAGCGCGAGGTTCTCACCCTCGTCGATGATCCGGTCGGCCTCGGTCAGCGTGCCGGGCGCGGCGATCGCGGCGATCCGCCCGCCGTTCACCAGCACATCGCCCCGATACCGGTCGGCGCCGGTGCCGTCGAAGATCTCGATATCGCGAATCAATAACTCGGCCATGACGTTCCGCTCAGAAGAAGGTGTGCAGGAAGTCGACGATGCGCGGGCGTTCGGCCTCGGCGTCATCGATCACCGGGATGAGCCGCCATTTGTCGAAGGCCGTGCACGGGTGCGAAAGGCCCAGCCGGACAACCGCACCCACCGGAACCGCCTCGGCATCGTCGCCGGGCAGTCGCAGGAAGGTGTGCTGATCGTTGAGCGCGCTCACGGTCGCGCCCTCCGGCAGCGGTTTGCCTGCCGGTCCCGCAATCATCTGCGGGACCGGCAGCCCCTCATCGAACGGCAGATCGCGCTTGCCCGCATCGAGCAGCGCCAGTCCCGGTTCCGGACGGGAGACGCTGCGCGCCCAGCCGTGCATGGCCGAACGCAGTGGACGGGCATCGCCGGTCAGCGACGCACCGCCCGCGGTCAAAGGCGAAATGCCGGAGTAGAAGCCGTCATCGTGGATGACGTACGCGCCCGAGCGCAGTACCACGGTGGTCGGAATACCGTGCGCGCCTTGTTCATCCGCGAGACCGGCGAGACGTTCCACCACCAGGTCCGGATAGGCGCTGCCACCGGCGGTGATGAGGGCACGGTCCTCGTAATACCCCTGTGCCGCCAGCTCCTTGTGCAGGACGCCCAGCTCGTCGAGGTAATGCCGAACGGCCGCAAGACCTTCGGGGGTGCGGTCGTGCGCCAGCGCGCCCTCGTAGCCGCCGACACCGGCCAGGATCAGGCGATCGGAAGTGTGAATGGCCTCGGCCACCTCGTGCGCCTCGGTCAGCGTGCGGGCACCCGTACGGCCGTGCGGCCCACCGAGTTCGACCAGCACCGAGAGCCGCACACCGGCGGGAGCCGATTCCAGACCCCGCTCCATCGCCCGGACGGTATCGACGCCATCGGCCCAGCTGTAGAACTCGAATTCGGGATCGCGCGCCAATTCTTCTGCCACCCAGCGCAATCCGACCGGATCGACCAAGGCATTCGCGAGCAGGATGCGGTCCAGCCCGAAGGACCGGCCCACCTGCGACTGCCAGCCGGTGGCCAGCGTGATGCCCCAGGATCCGGTCCCGAGCTGTTCGCCCCACAGCTGCGGCGACATGGTGGTCTTACCGTGCGGTGCGAGCCGAACCCCCGCGGCCGCGGCCCATTCCGCCATGACGGCGAGATTGGAGTCGACCGCGGAGCGATCCACGGTGAGCACCGGGGTCTGCAATTGGTCCAAATACGGTGCCGTGGCCAGATATTCGCGCACCGTCAGTCCCCACGCGGCGGGCGGCAGCGATTTGTGCTGCGCGCTCAGCTCGCGGTCATGCAGTGCTGCGACGACATCGTTGTCGAGAGCCACGACGCTCCTTCCGATTTCCCTTCGGCCGGATTATAGCCGAAAGCTATTGCATAATCTGCAACGCTTGTTGCGTATTGTGTTCTCCGTGGTTATTCTGCACACGAAGGCCGAAAGCCGCAACCATTCGAAGGAGATTGGTGTGATCC
Source organism: Nocardia sp. NPDC056000 (assembly GCF_042269265.1). Lineage (NCBI taxonomy): Bacteria > Bacillati > Actinomycetota > Actinomycetes > Mycobacteriales > Nocardiaceae > Nocardia > Nocardia sp. NPDC056000. Next base: position 59,242 of record NZ_JBHJXS010000006.1, read on the forward strand.
AGGCGACCCCCCGCGCGGTCACCATCGGTGAGGGACTCGCCGTGCTCATCGCGCAACCCGGACCGCTGGAGGATTCGCACACCTTCGCGCGCGGCGCGGGCGGCGCGGAGGCCAATGCCGCCACGGTGCTCGCACAGCTCGGCGTGCCGACCGCCTGGATCTCCCGGGTCGGCGATGACGGTTTCGGCCGCTATCTGCTGCGACATCTGGGCGAACGCGGTGTGGAAACCTCCGCCGTCACCATCGATCCGGCCCGGCCCACCGGCCTGTACGTGAAGGAACGCGGCAGCGGCTCCGCGCGACAGGACGATCTGCCCGCCGGGTCGAGCCGAATGCTGTACTACCGCACCGGTTCCGCCGCCAGCGCGCTCGCACCGCACGATCTGACCGTTGCCGCGCGGCTGCTGAACGACGCCGAACTGGTGCATTTCACGGGCATCACCCCGGCGCTGTCGCCCTCGGCCACCGCCTGCACCGAAGCCCTGCTCGCGCAGCCGCGCGGATCACGCCTGATCAGCTTCGATCTCAATTTCCGCCCGGCCCTGTGGGAACGGCGCGAGGAATCCGCCGCCGATATCCTGGCCCGGCATATTCGCGGCAGCGATGTGGTCTTCCTGGGCGCGGACGAAGCGCTCGAGGTATTCGGCATGGGTGAGGCCGACCGGCTGCGCAAGCTCTTCCCCGAACCGCGGCATCTGATCGTCAAGAACGATAAACATTCGGTGACCGGATACATCGGCGACGAGCGCCTGGAAGTGCCCGCCCTGCGCCTGCGCGTCACCGAACGCATCGGCGCGGGTGACGCCTTCGCGGGCGGCTATCTCGCCGCACTGCTCCAGGGCCGCCCGCACGAACAGCTGCTGCGCTTCGGGCACCTGTGCGCGGCGGCCGCGCTCACCGGCACCGGCGATGTCGCCGAACTGCCGCCGGCGCACACCCTCGAATCGCAGTCGGCCGTCAGCGCTTCCGAATGGGCGGAATTGAATTACAGCCCGGCACAGCCCATCCCCGAGAATGTGGGCTCATGAGCCAGAGTCTGCTGCGTGCCCTCACCATCCTCGGCGAACTCGGTGAGGAGCCGAAATCATTGGACCAGTTGGCCACCCGGCTCGGGGTGCACAAATCCACGGTGCTGCGGCTGCTGCAGACCATGGAGGGCGAACGCTTCGTCACCCATGACGCGGAGCATCGATATCGGCTGGGCTCCAAGCTCTTCGAACTCGCCAACCGCTCACTGGAGGGGCGCGATGTGCGCACCGCCGCGCGACCGCATCTGAGCGCGCTCAATGCCGCCACCGGGCAGACCGTGCACCTGGCCACCTATGAATCCGGCGAGGCCGTCTACATCGACAAACTCGATGCCACGCACAGCGTCCGAATGTATTCGCGCATCGGGCGTCCCGCCGCGCTGCACTGCACCGCGGTCGGCAAGGTGCTGGTTTCCGCTCTGCCGCACGAACAATGGCGCGGTATCGCCGAGGGCCTGGAATACAAGGCGTTCACCGACCGCACCATCCGCACGCCCGAGCAGTACCTCGCCGAATTGGAACTCGTTGCGTCCCAGGGTTATGCCGAGGACCACGAGGAACACGAGAGCTTCATCAACTGCGTGGCCGTACCGATTCGCAATGGCACCGGCGCGGTCGTCGCCGCGCTGTCCATGTCGGTGCCGGACATGCTGCTCGATCACGATCAGGTGCTCGCCATGCTGCCGCAGGTGCGCGCCGCCGCCGATGCCGTCTCCACCGAATTGGGCTGGAGTCCCACCCCCGAGAAATGAAAGGCCGCAGATGACCGAGAAGATCGCCGTCCGCACCGATAAGGCCCCCGCCCCCGCGCACACCTTCTCCCAGGGTGTCCGCAAGGGTCCGTTCGTCCAGGTCTCCGGACAGGGTCCGGTGGATCCCGTCACCAACGAATACCTGTACCCGGGGGACGTGGCCGCCCAGACCACCCGCACCCTCGAGAACGTCAAGGCGATCGTCGAGGCCAGCGGTGCGAGCTTCGACGATGTGGTCATGCTGCGCGTGTATCTGACCAAGCGCGAAGACTTCCCGATCATGAACGACGCCTATGGCGAATTCGTTACCAAGCACACCTCGGGCGGGGTGCTGCCGAGCCGAACCACCGTCTTCACCGGCCTGCCGCGTGCGGAGATGCTGGTCGAGATCGACGGCATCGCCATCGTCGAAAGCTGAGACCAGGCTGAGGCCGGGGCCCTTCATTGTGACAAGTCGGTAGGGCTCCGGCAGACTCGACATAGCCATGTACGACGACGACACCGAGCAGCTGCCCGTCTACCGCTCCGGCGGGACGCACGGAGCCGCGCAGACGCCCACGCCCGAGCCGCGCCGTGCCCGGCGTGCCGGGCCGACCTCGCATCGCCGCTCCGCACCGACGGAGTCGCATCGCATGCGATACGCCGGGCGCGGACTCATGTCGCTGTTCGCCGTCGGCGTCGTCGGTGTCACCGGGATCGGCTGGTACGGCGAGACCAGCCTCAATAACGGCTTCGAGCACAGCCAGGTCATTCCGAAGGAGGATCAGTCCCTCGACGGCGATATCAATATGCTGCTCATCGGACTCGATACCCGCAAGGATCTGAACGGCAACGATCTCCCCAAGAACATCCTCGATCAGCTGCACGCCGGTGATGGCACCGAGGGCGGATACAACGCCAATTCGCTTATCCTGGTGCATATTCCGAAAGATCTCAAGAAGATCGTCGCATTCTCCATCCCGCGTGACGACTATGTGCAGGCGGTCGGAATTCCCGGCTACGACCACATCAAGATCAAAGAGGCGTACGGGCTCAAGAAGTTCTACGCCGAGGAGAAGCTCAAGGCACAGGGCGTCACCGATAAGGTCGATATCGAGCGCCAGGGCCGCGAAGCCGGGCGCGCGTCGATCGTGCAGGCGGTGAAGACGCTCACCGGGGTGCCGATCAACCGCTTCGCCGAGATATCGCTCGTCGGGTTCTACGATCTGGCCGACGCGCTCGGCGGCGTCGACGTATGCCTCAATCACGCGGTCGACGACAGCTACTACTCCGGAGCCGTATTCCCCGCCGGGCCACAGCATCTCGACGCCGCCAACGCACTGTCCTTCGTACGGCAGCGGCACGGGCTGGAGAACGGCGATCTCGATCGCACGCATCGCCAGCAGGCGTTCCTGACCTCGGTGGCCAAACAGATCAAGGATTCCGGCACGCTCACCAATATCAGCAAGCTCCGGGCGCTGATGGACGCGGCACACCGCGATGTGGTGCTCTCGGACGGCTGGGATCTGAGCGACTTCATCACCACCCTGGGGCGTGCGAAATCCCCCGCGGTGGAATTCCGGACGCTGCCGGTGCTGCGCTACGACAATGTCGACGGCCAGGATGTGAACATCATCGATCCGGCCGCCATCAAGAAGGAAGTGCGCGCCGCGTTCGGCATCGAACAACCGACCGTGGCCGCCGCACCGAAGATCACACCCACCTCCACCCTGGACGTGGTCAATGCGACCGGCACTTCCGGCATGGCGGCCAAGGTGTCGAAGTCCTTGGGCGGCAAGGGATTCCCGGTCGGCGATGTCAGCAACGCCACCTATGCCGACGGCACCTCCACCATGCTCTACTTCGGCACCGGCGCGGACACCGATGCCCAGGCGCTGGCCGATATGCTCGGCGGCAATGTCACCCCGGCCGCGTCCTCGAATGTCAGCGCCGGGCATATAAAGCTGGTGCTCGGCACCGATTTCGAGATTCCGGAGACGCTCGATCCGGCGGCCGCGAGCACCACCACCACGGCCACCACCTCGAAATCGGCCGTCGCCACCACCACCGCGGACACCCCCAACAACGGCAAGCCGGTGACCACCACCATCGGCGGCAGCATCCCCTGCGTGAACTGAACGCCCGCACCCCCGCCCACTCACTGGACAGCATGTACAGTGAGCCGCGATACAACGGGCCGATCATGGGAAAACAGATGGCAGGCAACAGCTCCGAAACCGGCAACCTCACCCTGAGCGGCCGCTTCAACCACTACTCCAGCATCTACCTGGGCTTCGCCGCGCGTGCCTTCGCACGCCTGAACAGCCGCACCTACACCCGCTCCGGCGGTACCCGCGGCAATATGTTGCAGGGCAAACCGGTCTTCCAGCTCATTGTCACCGGCCGCAAATCCGGCGAGCCCCGCCCCGTCATGCTCATGCTCATTCGCGATGGCGACGATCTGCTGGTCTGCGGCTCCAACGGCGGCCATCCCGGCACCCCGAACTGGTGGCACAATCTCGCCGCCCAGCCCACCGCTCGCGTTCAGGTCGGCCCCGACACCTGGCCGGTGGACGTGCACATCGTCATCGATGACGCCGAATACGAAAAGCACTGGCGCACACTGAAAGCCGGATATCCGGACTTCCACACCTACGCCGCCCTGAGCACCCGCCGCTTCCCCATCGCCGTCCTGACCCGCCGCGCCGAAAGCTGATATCCAGCGCGAACAAGACTGGTGCACAAGGGGATTGCGGAAAGCAGAGGTGTCGAACCCCATCCCCCTCCCGGAGGACCTGCCGCTTTCAAGGCGGTGGCGGACGCCGGTCCGCATTGCTTTCCCTGATGGTTGCCGTGACGCAGATCGGAATCGAACCGACGAAGTCCTGAGTGAAAGTCAGGGTGCCCGTTACCAGCAGAGCAACTGCGCCGCGATCTCGCCGGAGCGAAATGCGGTGGGGGCGGCAGGGATCGAACCTGCCATGCTCGCGCACCTGTTTTACAGACAGGCTGAGCCACCAGGCTCCTCGCCCCCGAAATAGTGTGATTACGACCGAGCCGGAGCGCTGTTCAGCGCTCGGACGACTCATAGGAATAGCGTTCGGAAGTCGTGCAGCCGTTCATCGCCATTCCTTTCGTCGTTGGTGAGAACAACGCTAACAGGCTGCGCCGCAGGAGGATAGCGAATTATCGGCCGGCACGCACCGGGTCCATGCGCCGCCGCGAATCCATGCAAATCAGCAGGGTGGGACAATTTGGGACAGGGCGATTGCTTGATCTTCCCCCCGCTCACCCGCGATGCTCTCAGAGCCGTCCAACGCTGTTCGGCGCCACGAATACCCGGAGGGGACGGCATGACCGCGGACCCATCGCTGCCGACGATGAGCCCACGCCACGTGCCGCACGGGAATTCGGCACGACGGGCCGGATCGGCACCGGCCGTCGTGCATGGGTTTCAGGCGTCCTGGGACCAGATGGCCAGTTCGCCGCCGGGCATGCAGGCGACGAGGTAGCGGCCCGGGTCGGTGACGTGCCAGGCCTCGAAGTAGCGGTCGGGTTCGACGACTATGCGGTGGCCGGTGTCGAGGTCGATGCGGAGTTCGCCGGTGGATTCGACAGCGGCGGCGACGATTTCGCCCTCCACCACGGTGGCCAGATCTTCCGGGCGGGCCTCTCCCGCCAGACTGTGCGAGGGTGAGCCGACGGCGCGGTGCACCACCAACTCACCCTCGATGTGGATCTCGTAGACACCGGCGGCCAGCACGATGACGTAGGGGCCGGGTGACATGACTGTGAGGCGCTCACCGGTGATCGGTAGTTTCATTGCGCCTCCAGCGTTCTCGTTACTTGGTGGCCTCCGCCAGCACGGCGATGACCTCATCGGAGAGGAAGAATGGTTCCAGGCGTTCGCGAACCACTTTGGCCAGCACGCCATTTCGCTTGGCGGCCTCGACCACGGCCGGACCGTAGCGCAGGATCTCGCCGGCGATATCCTCACCGGACAGACCCAGTTCCGGCAGCAGCGCCGCGAGGGTGTGATCGCCGTACTTCTCGAAGAAGACCTCGACGCCCTGATCGACCAGGACTCCGAAGTACTCCTTCTCGCGGGTGGTGAGCGCGATGCGGTAGATGATCAGCGCGAGCTCGTGCAGATCCTTTTGCGAAAGGTAGTCGCGCAATCCGCTGACCGGTTCGCCCGCGTGCAGATCCCAGAACTCCATGGCCGCGTCGTGCACGGGGGCATCGCGCAGCATCTCGCGAATGGCGTTATTGGTGCGCTTGAGCGCGAATTGCGCACCCTTGCCCGCCATTTCGCCGAGGAAGGTGCCGTCACCGGTGGCCTTCTCGGCGGCCTTGCGGGCCTGCTTGGCGGCGGAGGTGCCGAACGAGACCAGCGAGCCCACGCCCGGGATCTTGTTCGCCATCTGACGATTGCTCTCCATGAAATCGTCGATCAGCTTGTCGACGAACTTGGAGGCCACGGTCGCGACCAGCGGGCTCTCGGTGAGGCGCTCCAGAATGCGCTCCTGCGCCTGGTGCATGCCGAAGATCTTCTCCAGCAGTTGTTCCACCGGCTCGCGCTCGACCACATCGCCGAGGGTGTAGTCGTTATTGCTGGCGATATCGGTGTAGAGCGAATTGGCCAGCGTGCCGACCATCTCCCCCAGCACCGGGCTGCCGCCGATCAGATTGATGATATTGGCCACGGTCTGCTTGGCCTGATCGATCTCCACCACATCGCGGAAGATGATGGTGTCGGCGACGCCGATCACCGCTTCCACATCGCGGCCGATCACCTCGGTGAAGCGGTCACCGCTCACCTCGGCGAGCAGGAAGTCCACTTGCAGGTCGAGCAGCCGTTCGGCGATTTCGCGCGGCTCGGTCACAGATTCCACCCATCGTCAAGAAGGGACCGCCGAGTTCAGTCGGAATCGTTGCCGTGCACCGATTTTCGAATCTGTTCCAGGCGTTCCCGCGCGGCTTTCTCCCGCGCGTCCCACTGTTCCTCGACGCTACGACCCACTGGTGTCTGCCGATCGAGCTCGCCCATCCCCTGTGCGGTGCCGTAGCGCTGCTCGACCTTATCGCGAACTGACTCGAAAGTAGGGACGCCGGTGTTCGTATATCCGCCGATGCCCGGGGCCACCGGGATACCCGCCGGAGGTACCGGCACTCCGGTGACCACCGGACCGCCCTCCACCTGCCCGAATGTATCCGGCAGCGGTATCGGCGGCAGCTCGGATTCATCCTCCGTGTCCGGAGTCACATCGATGACCGCGGGTGCATGACCGACGGTTGCCGCCACCGACGCGGCCACCGCGTGCAGGGCGGCCAATCCGGCCCGGCCTTCGGTGGCCCGTTCCACCACGGCCGCCAATTCGGCGTCCGACAGCCCCGCCAATTCCGATCCGAAATCCTGGGCATCGCTCATGATGACCAGGCTACGCACGGCCGCGGGCGACATGCCCGAAATGCGGCTTGCCTGCGGGTTCGTCCGGTGAGTCCGGATTCCCGATGCGCCCGGAACCGTATCTACAGGCGCACCCGGCGCTGTTCCGCCCGGCGCACCAGATCATGAACGCGCGGATCGGCCGCCAAAGCGCGGTCCAGCACCACATTCACCAGGCCGCGCAGCAGCGCGTACGGCTCCCAGCCGTACGGCGCGATGGTGCGGGCCGCCCGCTTCTCGATACCGTCCGCGATCACCTCCGCGGCCCGGGCGGCGGAGATCCGCACATTGAGCGGCCACGGCAGCAGATCGTCCAGATCACGGCCGAGCTCATCGCGATCCAGCGTGGCCCGCGTCATATCGGTGTCCACGATGCCGAAATACGCGATCCCGGCGGTGGCCCCGAACGGGGCGAGCTCCACCCGCAGCGCGCGGCCGAACTGCTCAACGCCCGCCTTGCTGATCATGTACGGCGCACCCGCCATCCCCGGCGCGAACGCCGCGCACGAGGACACCACCACCACATGCCCACGGGCACTGACGATCTCGTCCAGTGCCGGGCGCACGGTATTGAACACACCGGTCAGATTGATGCCGATGACGCGATCGAAATCCGCGCCGTCCATGATGCGCAGCGTCGCCGGTCGCGGCACCACGCCCGCGTTGGCCACCACCACATCCACGCCGCCGAAATGTTCGACGGTGCGAATCACGGCCTGGCGCATGGCTTCTCGATCGGCGACATCGGCGGTGACGGCCAGAGCGCGATCACCCAGCCGATGCGCGATGGCAGCGACGGCATGCCCGTCGATATCGACCAGCGCCACCCGGGCACCACGCTCGTGCAACAGCACCGCGAGTTCATGGCCGATGCCCTGTCCGGCACCGGTGATGAGCACGGTCTGCCCGGCGACCCGATGACCCGGCCGCTTCGGCGAGAGCAGGCTGAGCAGTGGCATCATCGGGTCACCTCATAGTTCGCGCTGTCGAATTTCGCGGTGCGACGGCGGTATTCGAAGCTCCAGTTGGGATAGAGCCCGGCATTGCGTCCGTCCGCGGTGGTGTAGTAACTCTGGCATCCTCCGGTGAGCCAGACGGTGCCGGTACTGCGGTAGGCCATTTCGGCCAGGAAGGCCTGCTGTGCGCGCGGGCGCACCTGCACCCGGCGAGCTCTCCTGTCGCGCAAAGTGATCAGGGCGTCCACGATATAGGTGATCTGGGATTCGATCATGAAGATCGCGGACTGATTCCCGGCCGCGCCGAACGGGCCGAGCGTGCAGAAGAAGTTCGGGAATCCCGATACCGCGACGCCGAGATAGCTCTGCGGCTCCTTGTCGTAGAGCTGGGCCATACTGCGGCCGTGGATGCCGATGTAGCGATCGTAAGCCGTTGGGATGGAGGTGAATCCGGTGCCGAACACGATGGTGTCCACCGGATGCTCGGTGCCGTCGCGCAGCACGATCGAATGCGGGCGCACCTCGGCGATGGCCTCGGTCACCACCTCGGTATTGGGCTGATCGAGGGCGGGCAGATAGGCGTCGGAGAAGATGGCGCGCTTACAGCCGATCACGTAGTCGGGCAGCAGTTTCGCGCGCAGCTCCGGATCGCGGACCTGGCGCTGGAGTTGCCAGCGGGCCAGCGCCTCGTACGGGTGCCGGAATCGCTTGTCTACCAGCGAGATGAGTCCGAAAGCCTCGATGGCCGAATAGAAGCCGCCGCGAATCAGGCGCTGTGCGAGCGGAATCCGATCCAGGAGATAGCGTTCCACGCCCGAGGTGACGCGGTCCATGCGCGGCACGATCCACGGGGCCGAACGCTGGAACAGCAGCAGTTTCTCCACCAGCGGCTGAATCTCGGGAACGAACTGCACGGCCGACGCCCCGGTACCGATGACCGCGACCCGCTGACCGGTCAGATCATGGTCGTGATCCCAGTGCAGGGAGTGGAATGCCTTGCCCTCGAACGTATCCAGGCCCGGCAGTTCCGGATACTTGGCTTCGGCGAAGACTCCGGTCGCCGAGATCAGGAAATCCGCGGTGAGCGGGCCCGCGCTCGTCTCGATCCGCCACCGCGATTCCGCGTCGTCCCAGCGGGCGTCGAGGAGTTCGACACCGAAACGCATATGCCGGAGCACGTCATGCTCGACCGCCACTACGCGCAAGTACTCGAGAATCTCGCTCTGCCGCCCATACATCCTGGACCAGTTGGGATTCGGCGCGAACGAATAGCTGTACAGGTGCGAGGGGACATCGCAGGCGCAGCCGGGATAGGTATTGGCCTGCCAGGTGCCGCCCAGATCGTCCGCGCGCTCCAGGATGACCAGATCCTCGAATCCGGCCTCCCGCAACTTGATCGCCAAACCGATCCCGCCGAAGCCCGCGCCGACAATGGCGATGGGCGTGTGTTCGACCGCTGTGGTCATGTACCGACTTCCCTTCCAGATCACAGGTCGAGCACGAGCTGATCGCCCGCCGCGCGCGAGACACAGAGCAGCATGCGTTGCGCCCGTGCGGATTCAGTGAGCAGCCGATCGCGATGGTCGACCGCCCCGGCCAGGACGCCCACCTCGCAGGAACCGCAGAAGCCCTGCTGGCACGAGTAGGCGATATCGGGCAGGGTGCGGCGCACGGCGGCCAAGGCGGTCTCCTGCGCACCCACCCGCAGCGTGGTTCCGGTGCGGGCCAGGGTGATGCCGAACTCCCGGCCGTCCACCACCGGTTGCGCCGAGAAGCGTTCGGTATGCAGCGAACCGGTGGGATTCAGTTCGAACAGACAGCGTTGTGCGGCGGCCAGCATCGGTGGCGGGCCGCATACGTACACGGCCGCACCGGGTTCGGCGGTGGCGAGTATTTCCGCCACGTCGGGCACACCGCACTCGTCATCGGGAAGTACTCGCGCCGAGCCGATTTCCGTCAGGAACGGCATGGTCGCACGCGATCGACCGGTGTAGATCAGCTGCCCGCGCGCACCCGCCGCCCGCGCCATGGGCAGGATCGGGGTGATGCCGATGCCACCGGCGAGGAACAGGTAGGAGGGTGCGTCCACCAGGGTGAAAGCATTGCGTGGACCGCGAATTCGGAGCCGATCACCGACCCACAGCTCATCGTGCACCTCCGCCGAGGCGCTGCCATCCGGAATCCTCCGGACAGCGATTCGATACCGGTCGCGATCCGCCGGATCCCCGCACAGCGAATACTGCCGCTGCCGACCCGAGGGCAGGAACACATCCACATGTGCGCCCGGACGCCACGCGGGCAGCGCACCGCCGCCCGGGCGGCGCAGGGTCAGGCTCACCACGTCATCCGCCTCACGGGTGCGCGCACCGACCACCACATCGATATCGAAACCGCTGCGCCGCAGTGGATTCGGCCGCGACAGCAGCGGTGCGGCCGGACCGCTGACGAAGACCTTCAGGTACGCGTCCATGACATTGCCGAGCAAGCGCAGCGCCGCCGGACCGTGTGGATCCCGGCCAAAAGCCTGCCGGGATGACGAGGGGACGTTGCTGCCCGATATCACCGGCGCGGTCATCCGTTGGCTGCCCGGGCGGCGGGGGAATGGGCGAGGTAGCGCAGGGCGGTGTCCATGGGGCCCAGTTGGGAGGGATGGAAGCCGGGGCGCAGGTAGCGCGGGATCTCCTTGAAAAAGACTGTCCAGCTGGGGATTACGCCGCGGCGGGTGGCGTTGATGAATTGCAGGCCCCAGAAGCGGCCCTTGTCCGGGCTCGGATCCTGGCGGTAGAGGTAGCCGGTGGAGATGATGAACAGGGGAAGCAGGGTGGCGCTGGCGAGCAGGGCGGTGCGGGCCTTGCGGGCGTAGCCGCCGTCCACGTGCATGTAGGCGTCGTAGACGACGCTGCGATGCTCCACCTCCTCGGCACCGTGCCAGCGCACCAGATCCAGCATGGCGGGATGCATGCCCTTGGTCTCCAGCACATCGGCCTCTAGCAGCCATTCGCCGAGTACGGCGGTGTAGTGCTCCATGCCCGCGAACAGGCCGAGCCGTTCCTTGAGCCATTCCTCGCGCGCCCGGCCGGTGAGTCCGTGATCACCGAGGATGCGATCCACCAGCCAGCTGATGGCGCGCACATACGAGTCGACGTCGAGCCCGATGGCGCGCAGATGGTTGCGCGCGCCCTCATGACTGCTGGCGTGCATGGCCTCCTGCCCGACGAAGCCCGTCACCTCCTCGCGCAGGCGCTCATCATCGATGTACGGCAGGGCCTCGGCAAGCGTCGCGGCCATGGCGCGCTCCCCCTCGGGGAGCACCAGATGCATCACATTGACGATGTGCGTGGCCAGCACCTCACCCGGAATGTAGTGCAGCGGAACGGATTCGAAGTCGAACCGGACATCGCGCGCGGCGATGGCGTGTGCTTCGGCGAGGTACTGGCGCGTCTTTGCGCCGTCCTGTGCAACCATGATCCGAAAGTACAGTGCAACAAATTGCTTTGCAATGTTGCACGCAACAAAATCCGGGCGAATGTTGCAACGGAAGTGCGCTTTGCTAGCGTGGTGGACGTGCCAACCGCATCGAAACCCCAGGCCGGCCGGGTCACGGCCGATGACAACACCAGGATTCTCGATGCGGCCCTGCTCCAGTTCCAGCGCGTCGGGGTCAAGAAGACGACCATCGAGGACGTGGCGCGCGAGGCCGGGGTGGATCGGGTCACCGTCTACCGCCGGATCGGCTCCCGCGATGATCTGGTGACCGCGGTCTTCAGCCGCGAAGTCGCCCTCGTACTGGCCGAGCTCGCGCTCATCCCCGAACGGCACGGGAATATCGGCGACCTGATAACCGATATGTTCACGACGGTGCTGAAACTCTGGCGCGCGCATCCGGTGGCCCAAAGCATGCTGACACTCGAACCCGAACGGGTCGTCATGAAGCTCAGCGTGCACGGCGCGGATATCTTCACCATGGCGGTGGCCGCCACCGCGGCCGCTCTCCAACGCGCCGTCGAACGTGAAATGCTCGCTCCCGCAAGTGATCTCACCGCACGCGCGGAAGTCGCCTGCCGGGTGGTGCATTCGCTCATCCTGCTGCCGCACGCGGCGCTGGACCTCGAAACCGATTCGCAGCTCGAGGATTTCGCGCGCGGCTATCTGCTGCCGATCATTACCGGGCACACTGCCTGAGCATTCGCCCCGGTGGCGAGCCTGTTCCGAATCCGGCCCTTGCGCCGAATCGGAACCGGGCGTACGGTGGTGGCGTCGCAATCTCGAGGATGCAGGTCGATAGCATTCCCTCCCCCGAGATTTCTTCCCTCCCGAGTTCGAATCCAGCTTGAGCTCCGAATTTTCTTCGAGCGCTGACGTTTACCCGAACTCGGTTCACCACACCTTCTTCAGGAGAACCATCATGACTACCATCAACCCCGACCTCGGTCTCGAGGTCATCGAAACACTCTCTCCCGCAACGGGAATCCTCGATATCAGCGGACATACGGCGATACTGCGCCACCGCGGATACCTGCCCGGGCCGGGCGATATCCATGTGCCGAACCACCTGATTCGCGAACATGGACTGCGTCGCGGTGATGCAATCACCGGTCTGGCGCAGCCGAATGGCAAGGGCGGCAAGCTCGCCCCGCTCGTCCGGGTCGACGCGGTCAATGACCGGCCGACCGGCGAGACCAAGGCCCGGCCGCGTTTCGCGGACCTGACCCCCATCCATCCCGATGAGCGCCTGCGCCTGGAAACCGAGCCGAACAAGCTCACCACCCGGGTCACCGATCTGATCATGCCGATCGGCAAAGGACAGCGCGCGCTCATCGTCGCACCGCCCAAGGCGGGCAAAACCTCTGTGCTGCAAGCGATTGCGCACGGGATCGCCGCCAATCATCCGGAGGCGCACCTCATGCTGGTGCTGATCGGCGAACGACCCGAGGAGGTCACCGAATTCACCCGCGGTGTACCCGGCGAGGTCATCGCCGCCACCTTCGATCACTCCCCCGCCGAACAGACCGCGCTCGCGGAACTCGCCATCGAACGCGCACAGCGCCTGGTGGAGCAGGGCCGCGATGTGGTGGTGCTGCTGGATTCGCTCACCCGATTGGCTCGGGCGTACAACACCTCCGGACCCGCATCGGGCCGAATCCTTTCCGGCGGTGTGGATTCCACCGCATTGCTGCCACCCAAGAAGTTCCTCGGCTCGGCGCGCAATATCGAGCACGGCGGTTCGCTCACGATTATCGCCACCGCACTGGTGGAGACCGGTTCGCTGGCCGACACCGTCATCTTCGAGGAGTACAAGGGCACCGGCAATGCCGAACTCAAACTGGATCGCACCCTCGCGAGCCGGCATGTGTTCCCGGCCGTCGATATCGCCAAGTCCAGCACCCGGCGCGATGATCTGCTGCACACGCCCGCCGAGCATGCGGCGGTGAGCAAACTCCGCCGCACCCTGGCCGAACTCGACGATCAGAAAGCCCTGGACCTCATGCTCGATGGTCTGCGGCGCACCGGCAGCAATGCCGAATTCCTGCTCAATATCACTCGCAAGTAAGCACTATCGGGTCGGCAGGACTTTCGCCACCCATTCCGCCACGGTGTTCGCCCACCCCGGTTTCAACACGATGTCATTGTGCGCACCGCCCGGATAGATCACCAATTCCTTGGGCTCCGGAGCCGCCGCGAACAGTTCGCGCCCCATCCGCACCGGCAGTAATTCATCGTGATCCCCGTGCATGATCAGCACCGGACACGTCAGCCCCCGAATCCGCTTCAGACTTGGATAAGCGTTGGGCACGAACACCTTCGGCAGATACGGATACACCGCTCCCGCCGCATCCCGCAATCCGGTGAACGTCGACATGAGTACCAGCGCGGCGGGCGGATACGCGGTCACCAATTCCATCATCACTCCCCCGCCGAGCGATTTCCCCAGGTACACAACCCTTTCCGGATCAACACCGTCCTGGGCCAGCAACGCCTCCCGAGCGGCCCGCGCATCCAGATACGTCCCCCGCTCGGAAGGCCGCCCGGAGCTGCGCCCGTACCCCCGATAATCGAACACCAGCACATCGAACCCGGCCGCCGCCAGCAATGCCAGCACCGGCGACCGATCCCCGATATTCCCGCCATTCCCATGCGCGAAAAGTATGTGCCCCAACGGTTCCCCCACCGCCCGCACAAACCACGCGTTAACCGCCTCCCCATCCGCAGTCCGCAACAACAGATCCTCGAACCCCACCCCGAACTGCTCGGGCGTCGCATAGATCCGCCGATCCCCCGGAACATAGGTCAGCACATTGAGAATCGTCTCCGCCGGATGCCGCATACACCCTTCCTACCGCACCTGATCCAATTCGCTCCGTCAGGCACGAAACCCCGGCAACGCGCTGTCGCAGTTGCCGGGGTTTCGTGTCTGATCAGACTGGAACGTCAGCCGCGCAGTACCGCTCCCACCGCGTCGGCTGCGGCCGCGACTGCCGAGTCGCGGGCCGCGCTGGCCTCATCTTCGGTGAGGGTGCGGTCGGGGGCGCGGAAGCGGAGGGCGTAGGTGAGGGATTTGCGGCCCTCGCCTGCTTGGGTGCCTTCGTAGACGTCGAAGAGGGAGATCTTTTCGAGGAGGGCGCCTGCGCCGGAGCGGAGGGCCGACTCGACCGAGGCCGCCGGGACGGCCTTGTCGACGCTGACCGAGACGTCCTGGAGGACCGCGGGGAACGCGGAAACCACTGGGGCGGGGCGGTTTTCGCGGAGCGGGAGGGCGTCCAGGTTGATGACCACGGCGCAGGTGCGCGGCGGGAGGCCGGAACGTTCCAGGACGGCGGGGTGCAGTTCGCCCGCGTGGCCGACGACGGTGCCGTCCACCAGGAGTTCGGCGCAGCGGCCGGGATGCCAGGGCAGGTAGGCCGTGGCGCGGCGTTCGATGACCAGGCCGGTGGTTTCGGCGACCACGTCGACCAGGGCGAAGGCATCGGCGGCCTCGACCGGACGACCCGCACCGTGCGGGCCGCGCGGTTCGCGCTTACCGGTCAGCACGGCGGCCACATGCACCGGCTGCGACGGCAGCGAGCGCAGCAGGACGTTGATCTCGTCCTCGGTGGGACGGCGATCCACCGGCAGCGGGCCGACCGGGCCGGTGTCCGGGGTGCGGCGCACCACCTGGGCGATGCCGTAGATGGCGAGATCGCGTTCACCGCGAGAGATATTGCGGGCGGCCACTTCCAGCAGACCGGGCAGCAGCGTGGAAGCCAGCTCCGGGCGGTCCGCGTCGAGCGGGTTGAGCACGCGCATGGTGTCGCGGCGCGGATCGTCGGCGTCCAGACCCCAGACGTCGAAGACGTCGCGGGCCATGAAGACCGGCGTCGGCACCTCGACGCAACCCTCGAACGCGAGCGCCTTGCTGATCGCGCGGCGGCGCTTCTGCTCGGCGGTCAGACCGCGACCGGCGGGCGCGGACGGCAGCACCGACGGGATCTTGTCCAGACCTTCCAGGCGCAGCACCTCCTCCACCAGATCGGCGGGCTGGGTGAGATCGGGCCGCCAGGTCGGCGGGGTGACGATGAGCTGACCGTGCCCGGCGTCGCTGACGCCGACCTCGACCACACAGCCGACCTGCTGCAGGCGGCGGGTGGAGGTGCCCGGCGCGTACTGCACACCGGCGATACGATCGGCCAGGTCGATATCCATCGTGATGGGCGCGGCGGCCGGAACCGGCACGCGCACATCGGTCAGCACGGATTCGACCGTGCCACCGGCGATTTCGGCGAGCAGCGTGGCGGCGCGATCCAGCGCGGCCAGATTCACCTCGGGATCGACGACCCGCTCGAACCGGCGACTGGCCTCGGAGCCGAGCTTATGGCGGCGCGCGGTGCGCGCCACGGCGATCGGATTCCAGGTGGCGGCCTCGAGAATGATATCCGTCGACTCGTCGCCGACCTCGGTGCTCGCACCGCCCATGATGCCCGCGAGCGAGATGACACCCGAATCATCGGCGATCACAACATCTTCGGCATCGAGGGTGCGCTCGACCTCATCGAGGGTGCGCAGCGTCTCGCCCTTGTTGGCGCGCCGCACCACGAGTCCGCCCGACACCTTGGCGGCGTCGAACGCGTGCAGCGGCTGACCCAGTTCGAGCATGACGTAGTTGGTGACGTCCACCGCCGGGGAGATCGGGCGCACGCCCGAGAGCAGCAGCCGG
Source organism: Nocardia sp. NPDC056000 (assembly GCF_042269265.1). Lineage (NCBI taxonomy): Bacteria > Bacillati > Actinomycetota > Actinomycetes > Mycobacteriales > Nocardiaceae > Nocardia > Nocardia sp. NPDC056000. The sequence continues at coordinate 75,597 of NZ_JBHJXS010000006.1, forward strand.
CGCTGCAACCACCACGGGCTCACCGCCGTCGGATCGACACCGGTCACGCGGCGCACCGCGAAACGCGTGCACTGCGATTCCGAATCGATGCGCACCGGCCACGCCTCGGCATCGGAGTCGGGCAGCAGGCGCACGGCCGGATCCTGGAATTCCAGATCGAAACCGCAGGCCAGCTCACGCGCCAGACCGCGCGCGGAGAAGGCGTAACCGCGGTCCGGGGTGATGGCGAGTTCGATGACGGTGTCATCGAGTCCGAGCAGCTCATTGGCGTCCGCACCGGGTTCGGCGGTGCCGGGCTCGAGCACCAGAATCCCGTTGTGGTCCTTGCCGATCGCGAGTTCGGCGACCGAGCAGATCATGCCGTTCGAGGTGTGCCCGTACGTCTTGCGCGAGGCGATCTTGAAACCGCCGGGCAGCTCACCGCCCGGCAGCACCACGACCACCAGATCGCCGACGGCGAAATTGCGTGCGCCGCAGACGATCTCCTGCAACTCGGGCTGACCGATCTCGACCTTGCAGAAGCGGATCGGCTTCTTGAACTCGGTCAGCTCGGTGATCTCGGCGACCCGCCCGACCACCAGCGGATGCTCGATCTCACCGCCCACCCGCTGCAGCCGATCGACCTCCTCGACCTCCAGGCCGACCCGGACGAATCCGGCGTCGAGCTCCTCCGGCGTCACCGACCACCCGGGAGTGGTGCGCTGCAGGATTTCCGTCAGCCAGGACTGCGCTACTCGCACTTGACGTTTCGCTTCCTTGTTAAGAGGGTCGGGGTCAGGCTTGGATGCCGAAGGGCAGCGTGAAACGCACGTCACCCTCGACGATGTCGCGCATATCGGGCAGGCCATTGCGGAACTGCAAGGTCCGCTCCAGCCCCATGCCGAAGGCGAAACCGCTGTACACCTCGGGGTCGATACCGCTGGCGATCAGCACCTTCGGATTGACCATGCCGCAGCCGCCCCACTCGACCCAGCCCGGCCCGCCCTTCTTGTCCTCGAACCACACATCGACCTCGGCCGACGGTTCGGTGAAGGGGAAGAAGCTCGGCCGCATGCGCGTGGTGGTGTTCGGGCCGAACAGCGCCTTCGCGAAATGATCCAGCGTGCCCTTCAGATGCGCCATGGTCAGGCCCTTATCGATGGCCAGACCCTCCACCTGCGAGAACACCGGGGTGTGCGTGGCATCGAGCTCATCGGTGCGGAACGTGCGACCCGGGCACACCACATAGATGGGCAGCTCACGAGAAAGCATGGAGCGCACCTGAACCGGCGAGGTGTGCGTGCGCAGCACCTGCCGCGAACCCTCCGGCGCGATATGGAAGGTGTCCTGCATGGTGCGCGCCGGATGATCCGGCAGGAAGTTCAGGGCATCGAAATTGAAATGCTCGGTCTCGACCTCGGGACCCTCGGCGATCTCCCAGCCCATGGCGACGAACACATCGCCGACGCGCTCGGACAGCGCGTTGATGGGATGCCGCGCGCCGACCGCGGCCCGACGCGCGGTCACGGTGACATCGATGGCCTCGGCCACCAGCACCGCGGCATCGCGCTCGGCGAGCAGCTGGGCGTTGCGGGCCTCGAAGGCGGCGGTGACCCGCTGGCGCGCCACGTTCACGCGCTTACCGGCCTCGGCCTTCTCCTCCTTGGGCAGGGTGCCGAGGGAGCGCTGCGCCAGCGAGATCGGCGATTTACCGCCCATGAACTCGGTCTTCGCGCTCGCCAGGGCTTCCAGATCGGCGGCAGCGGCGAAGGCCTTTTCGGCGGCTTCGGCAGCGGCGCCGAGGGATTCCTCGGTCAGCGCCGCGGTCTGCTCGGCACGGTCGATATCGTCGGCCACGATGCTTCGTCTCTCCCCTGGCTGGTCTGGGTAGGGCGGATCTTCTCCCCTATTCTTGCTGGTCGAATCGTAAGGCTTGTACTCAGCCCGGTTCACCCGGTTTTCCCGCAGGCAGCGCGCACCGCGTCGGCGTGGTGCGCGCCACCATCGGGCCTCACGCGGCGGGATAGGTTTCGCGGAAAACCGTATGGCTCACGCTCCGGCGACCCGGGTGAATCCGATCCTCGGCGGCATAGCCGACGGACATCAACAGGGCGATCGACAGGTCCGGGCGATCCTCGATGCCGATGACCTTCTTCACCCTGTCCTCATCCCAGCCGTTCATGGGCGAGGTGGCCAGACCCAGCTCGGTGGCGGCCAGCATGACGAAGCTCGCGGCGATCATGGCGTCCTTCACCGCGTACTCGCGCAGCAGTCCGCGCTCGGCCAGCCCCTGCTGGAATTCCTGCGAGGCGGCGGCGAATCCGGTGATGAACTCCTCGTTCCACGCGCCATTGCTACGGGCCAGTTCATAGACATCGGACCGATCCTTTTGCCACGCTTGGGTTTCCGCGACAAAGACGAGCAGCACCGGAGCTTCCTGCGGCTGCGGCTGACCACCGGTGGCCCAGGTCAGGCCCTCACGCCCGGCGGTATCGGTGATCACCACGATGGACCGATCCTGCAGATTCCAGCTGGTCGGCGCTTCCATGGCGAGTTCGAGCAGGGTGTCCAGATCGGCGGGAGCGACCGGATCGGGCCGGTAATGCCGGACGGTGCGGCGGGTGCGAATGGCTTGGGCGACTGAGATCGTGTTCATGCCACTAACTATCGGAGAGTGACAATCATTCGGGAAGTAGGCACTAATTAGTGCGCTACTCTCCTACAGGTGATGATGCTCGTGGAATCCTCCGGCTTGCCCGCCGACGTCTACTCCGCCAAATGCCCCACCCGCCAGGTCCTGGACCACATCGCGGGCAAATGGACCATCCTGATCATCGACGCCCTGCACGAGCAGGGCCCCATGCGCTACACCGAACTCTCCCGCCGCATCGGCGGCGTCTCCCAGAAAATGCTCACCCAAACCCTGCGCAGCCTGGAAACCGACGGATTCCTCATCCGCACGGTCGAACCCACCATCCCACCCCGAGTCGACTACGAACTCACCGACCTCGGCCGCAGCCTCGCCGAACCCATTGCGGCCCTACGCAACTGGACCGAACAACACATCAACGAGGTCGAGCGCGCCCGCGCGCGGCGAGATCGGTGAGGGTGGCGGCGATGCGTTCGACGTGGGCGCGGCCGGTGCCGTAGTCGACGGCGGTGAAGCGGACGCGTGGACGGCTTTCGATCAGGACCGACGAGGTGTCGGGGGTGTCGGATTCGACTGTGATGGTGAGGGTTTCGCCGAAGGTCTGCCAGGACATGGGGGTTTGGGCGGTGATTCGGCCGGTGGTGGCGTCCTCGGTGGCGATGCGCGCCGGAAGGGTGCGCAGGACCTGTTGGGCCAAGGCGTAGGACTGCTGGGGTGGGCGCGGCAGGTGGATGCGGGCATGCTGGGACAGGCCCGGGTTCGCGGCGTCGGTGTATACGGCGCCGCGGGCGGCGCGTAGTTGGCGGGTGCCTGCGAAGGCGGCTATCAGCGCACCGAAGATCACACCGGCGATCAGGCCGCCCAGCACGGCGGAGGTGTTGCGGGCGAAGCTGATCGAGTCGTACAGGCCGATCAGCACACCGAACGGGATGCCGGTGAGCAGGAAGATTCTGAGGTAAAGCCGTGCCGCGGCAGCCTGATTCATGAGCGCTCCAATCCTTCACCCTGGTTACGGGACGGACCGGACATGAGTTCACCCCTTCCGATAACGGATCGGAAGGGGTGAATCGCGATATGGGAACGGCTACCGCAAGCTCGGCCGGCTACCGGATCAGTGCACGAGTTCGGTTGCGCCGTCACCGAGTTCGGCGGCGATGGCCTTGCGGCCGGGGATCAGGGTGGCGATGAGCGCACCGACCGCGACGATGGCCGCGCCGACCGCCACGGCGGGAGCCAGACCGTCGACGTAGGTTTGCGGGGTGCCGTAGCCGCCCCGGGAGGCGAAGACCGAGGCGAGTACCGCGACACCCATGGCGACGCCGACCTCACGCACGGTCGAGCTGGTGCCCGAGGCCATACCGCGATCCTCCTCGGATGCGCTGGCCATGACGACCGTGGACGCCGGTGCGAAGGTCAGGCCCATGCCGACGCCGCCGAGGATGAACGGCAGCACGAATGAGCTGTAGGAGACGTCGACCTCGGCGATCAGCGCCATCCAGCCGAGGGCCGCCGCCAGGAAGACCTGACCCACCACGACCAGCACGCGCGGCCCGACCTTGTCCACGAGCAGACCCGCGATCGGAGCCACCACCATCGGAGCCATGGTCCACGGCATGGTGCGGATACCGGATTCCAGCGGCGTATAGCCCTGCACGACCTGGAAGTACTGCGACAGCAGGAAGATCGAGCCGAAGACGCCGAGCGAGAACGCGAAATTGACGGTGTTGATCGCGCTGAAACCGCGGGAGCGGAACAGGCGCAGCGGCAGCATCGGCTCGGCGACCCGCAATTCCCACACCACGAACGCCGCCAGCAACGCGGCACCGCCGAGCAGACCGCTCAGCACCGGGGTGGAGGTCCAGCCGTCATCCGCACCGTGAATGACGCCCCACACCACCGCCAGCACGCCACCGGCCGACAGCAGCAGCCCGACCACATCCAAACGCCTTGCGCTGCCGAAGGATTCGCTCAGCACCCGAGCAACGAACGGCAGCGCGAGAATTCCGATGGGCACGTTCAACCAGAAGATCCACTGCCAGCTCAGGCCGTCCACGACCGCGCCACCGACCACCGGGCCCAGCGCCACACCGAGACCGGTGATACCACCCCAGATGCCGATGGCGGCACTGCGCATCTTCTCCGGTACATGCGCGGAGAGCAGTGTCAGCGACAGCGGCATGACGGCGGCCCCGCCGAAGCCCTGAATCGCGCGGAACAGGATCAACATCCATGGCTCGGTGGCCATCGCGCACGCCGCCGACGCGGCGGTGAACAGGGCGATGCCGATCAGGAAAAGCCGCCGACGGCCGAGCCGATCACCGAGCGCGGAGGCGGTGAGCAGGAGCGAGGCGAACGACAGTGTGTAGGCGTTGATGAACCACTGCAGATCACTCAGCGAGGCGTTGAGTTCGGTGCGAATGACCGGCAGCGCGTTGGTCACGACCAGATTGTCCAGCACCACCATGAACATCGGGATGCCGACGGCGGCCAGCACGGCGGCCAGCGGCGGCGTGCGCACACCGGAAACCGGCTGCGCAGCGGGTGTTTCGAGTACTTCAGTCATATCCGGTTCCCTAGTTGTAATCGACTGATAACTAGAGAGTATGCATCGACTGATAACATGTCAATGGTGCATCCGGCCCGCCACTGACGAGGAGGCTCACAGCCATGGCGAGAACACGCATGACCGCCAGCGAGCGCGGCGAGCAGGTACTCGCGGCCGCCGTCACCGCCTTCGCCGAATCCGGTTATGCCGCAACCAAAACCGATGAGATCGCGCGCCGCGCCGGGGTATCGCAGCCCTATGTCATCCGGCTCTTCGGCACCAAACAGCAGCTCTTCCTGGCCGCGCTGCGCCAGGTCTGCGATCGCATCGAGGAACTGTTCCGGGCCGCGGCCGAACAGACCCCGCCGGAGGCGACCACCCGGGAAGCGCTGGAGAATCTCGGCGACGCCTACAAGGTCCTGCTCACCGAGCGCGATCTACCGCGCGTCATGCTGCACGGCTTCTCCGCGAGCAATGATCCGGCGATCGGCCCGGTCATGCGCGAACGGTTCGGCGAGATCTACCAGCTGGTCCGCGATCTGACCGGCGCGTCGGCGAGCGAGGCCGGCGGATTCATCGCCACCGGCATGCTGCTCACCGATATGGCGGCCATGCAGGTGGTCGGCCCGGAGGCGATCGAAACCCCCTGGGCCACCGAGATTCTCACCTGTTTCGAGGCCGAGGAACTGTAGCGATCTACCTCAGCCGTGCGTGGGCGATTCCGCCTCGGCGGCGGGCGCGTCGGCCTCGATGATCTGTTCGGTCGGCTCGGGCAGCTGCCGCGCCAGCACCTCACCCCGGAAGAACGGCGGCATCATGCGCGCCAGCACCAGGTAGATGGGAATGCCGAGCAGCAGCGTGCCGACGCCCAGTACGAAGATCGCGCTGAACCACGAGGTCACCGCCGTCCATCCGGCCGCGAACAACAGGGCGAAGCCGCCCAGTGCGGGCAGCACCCCCTTCATGACGAAATCCCTTGGGCTGGAAGCGAACCGGTCGCGATACAGCCAGGCGCAACTGAGGCCGGTGAGCCCGTAGTACAGCCCGATCGAAATACCGATCGCCGTCACCGCCTCCGCGATGAGCCGCCCGCCCGAGGCGAAATTCAGGCCCACGTACAGCACCACCGATACCGCGCCGAACACGATCGTGGAGAACACCGGCGTCCGGAAGCGCGGATGAATCCGCCCGAACGCGGCGGGCAGCGCGTGATGCAGCGCCATCGAATAGGTGGCGCGCGCGGTCGGCAGAATCGTGGTCTGCGTGGACGCCGCCGCCGAGGTGAGCACCATCAGGAACAGCAGATGCACCAGCACCGAACCCACCGGCCCCGCGCCGAACACCGCATTGCCCAGCGCGCCCAGCACATCGTCGACGTGATCGGGATTGGCGAGTCCGAGCCCCTCGGTGCCCGCGCCGACGAACGCCTGCCCGGCAACGGTCACCAGCAGATACAGCGCGACCAGCGTGACGGTGGACAGCACCGCCGCCCGGCCCGGCGTATGCCGCGGATCGACGGTCTCCTGATTCACCGCGACCGCCGAATCCCAGCCCCAGTAGATGAAGACCATCAGCAGCATGGCGGTGACGAAGTCCGAGAACGACCCGATCTCGAACGGGTTGAACCAGGACCACTCCGGCATATGCGCCCCCTCCGGGGCATTGCCGATCCCGACACGCACCAGCGCCACCACCGAGAACACGACCAGCATCCCGAATTCGACCGTCAGCAGCCAGGATTGCAGCCGCGCGGACACATCGATCCCGTATACCGCGATCGCGGTCATGACCACGAGATAGACAATTCCCAGCAACAGCACCCAGGGATTGGTCGCATCCGCGCCGATGCCGTGCGCCCCGAACAGATGGAAGGTGTACTGCGAACTGATCTGCGCCAGGCTCGCCATCACCAGCAGATCCGACACCACGATCGCCCACCCGGACATCCATCCGGTGAACGGCCCGAACGCGCGCGTGGCCCACACGAACGTGGTCCCCGGATCCGGTTCCACCGCATTGAGATCCCGGTACCCGATGGCCACCAGCAGCATGGGAATGAACGCCAGCACCACAATGATCGGCGATTGCAGTCCGACCGCCGCGACCACGAGGCCGAGCGTGGCGGTAATGCTGTACGCGGGTCCGGCCGAGGCCACCCCGATCACCACACTGGATGCCAGGGAAAGCGCACCGGAGCGCAGAGTACTGGGCGAAGTCACCGGACAACATTAAGGGCTATCACCCAGCACACCGAATCGCGGGACCGCCCGAACCGGACGATCCCGCGATCGGAAATCGATCAGCGCCGGGCGGCGTACTGCACGCGCGCGCTGGCGTAGAGGCAGATCGACGCCGCCGCAGCCAGATTCAGGCTTTCGGCGCGGCCGTGGATGGGAATGCGGACGCGATGGGTCGCGCGCTCGGCGATCTCCCGGTCCAGTCCGTGCGCCTCATTGCCGAAGAGCCAGGCGACCGGGCCGCGCAGGATGTCATCGGCCTCATCGAGGTCGACCTCACCCTTGGCGGTGGTGGCCAGGATGGTGATGCCCGCGGCTTCCAAGGCGGACAGCACCTTCTCGGTATCGCGCTGCCGCGCGATCGGCAGATGGAACAGGCTGCCCGCTCCGGCGCGCACGCATTTGCCATTGTGCGGATCCACCGAATCACCGGCCAGCACAACGCCATTCGCGCCCACCGCATCGGCGACTCGAATGAGGGTGCCCGCATTGCCGGGATCGGCCATGCCGACGGGCACGGCGAGCAGGCTCGGCGCGGCACGCAGCACCTCGGTCACCGGCACATCGACCTGACGGCAGACCGCGACCAGTCCGGGCGGAGTCACGGTCTCCCCCAGCGCTTCCGCGGCGCGATCGCTGACCAGTGTGGTGCGCACGCCGTTCGCGGCGGCACCGGCGACCAATTCGGTTTCGCGGCTGGCAGCCTTGAGCGAATAGAAGAGCTCTTCCACCCGATCCGTATCCAGGGCCGCCTCAACCGAATTCGCGCCCTCGGCGAGGAAGAGCCCGGACTTGCGGCGCACCGGCGCGCGGTGCAGCTTAACGGCCGAAACGACCCGCGGGTTGCGCTCGGAGAGCGCTTCCACGGGTCGTTCCGAATTCTGCTGTGTCGTCACGCAGGGCTTAGGCAGCCGGGGCGTTGACGTCGGCAGGCAGGGCAGCCTTGGCGACGGCCACGAGACCGGCGAAGGCCTCGGCGTCGGAGACGGCCAGCTCGGCCAGGATCTTGCGGTCGACCTCGACACCCGCGGCCTTGAGGCCCTGGATGAAGCGGTTGTAGGTGATGTCGTTCAGACGCGCGGCGGCGTTGATACGAGCGATCCACAGCTTGCGGAAGTCACCCTTGCGCGCGCGGCGGTCGCGGTACGCGTAGGTCAGCGAGTGGAGCTGCTGCTCCTTGGCCTTGCGGTACAGCCGCGAGCGCTGGCCGCGGTAGCCCTTGGAGGCCTCGAGTACGGAACGGCGCTTCTTCTGAGCGTTTACGGCCCTTTTGACGCGTGCCACTTGTCAGTCCTTGATCGATTCGGCGGGCGCTGCGGTCGCGCCCGGAGTGGGTCGGGGTCGGCGTTCGAGAACGCGAGTTGCTGTGCGAGTCTTAGAGACCGAGCAGCTTCTTGATGCGGGGAACGTCAACCGTGGCGACGGCCTCCGTGCCTTCCAGACGGCGGGTCCGGCGAGAGGACTTGTGCTCGAGCAGGTGGCGGCGGTTGGCCTGCTCACGACGGAGCTTGCCACTGCCGGTCACCTTGAATCGCTTCGAGGCACCGCTGTGCTTCTTCATCTTCGGCATGGATTCCTCTAATCTGTCTCGTCCCGAGGGCGCGCCGAAGCGCGCCGCCGGAGCCTGATCGTTATTACTGCTGCGGGGTGGCCGCCGAAGCCTCGGCACCCGGCGCTTCGGCCGGAGCCGCCGCAACCTCGGTGGCCGGAGCCTCAGCCGGAGCCGCGGCCGCGGGCGCACTGCTGCGCTGCGGCGCCGAGCTGGCTTCGTTCTGCGCCTTCACCCGCGTCTTCGCGCCCTTGTGGGGTGCGAGGACCATGGTCATGTTTCGGCCGTCCTGCTTGGCCGAAGTTTCGACGAAACCGAGATCGGCGACGTCGGAGGCCAATCGCTGCAACAGCCGGAACCCGAGTTCGGGGCGCGACTGCTCACGACCGCGGAACATGATCGTGACTTTGACCTTCGAGCCGGCTTCGAGGAAGCGAACGACGTTGCGCTTCTTGGTCTCGTAGTCGTGGTCGTCGATCTTCGGGCGGAGCTTCTGCTCCTTGATCACGGTCTGGACCTGGTTCTTCCGAGATTCACGCGCCTTCTGCGCGGTCTCGTACTTGAACTTGCCGTAGTCCATGATCTTGCATACCGGCGGACGCGCGTCCGGTGCGACCTCGACCAGGTCGAGGTCAGCCTCCATGGCGACGCGTAGTGCATCTTCAACACGCACGATCCCGACCTGCTCACCACCCGGTCCGATGAGGCGGACCTCGGGTACGCGGATGCGATCGTTGATGCGAGTCTCAGTGCTGATGGGGCCTCCTAGGTCAAGCGGTTCGTCAACGACCGCAAGCAATAACTGCAACCCCAATTTCAACACGAAAGCCCCGGGTTGGTATTTCTCCAACACGGGGCCCGAGTCGACCGATCCACGACGCAAACAACTCGCATCGCACCTGTACAGGGCGAACCCATACAGATACCCATCCGGAAAAGGATGGGCGACCGGAACCGCTAGCCCGATTCGAAGATCGGCGGACGGTGGGAGTCGGGCTCCACTTGATGCCCCGGGTAGTTACATGAAGATTGACAGCATGCGACGCACCGGGGCGGTCGTCGCAGAAGAGTCTAACAGCCCATCGCCGTAGCTCCGAATCGGCCGCCCCCTGGACCAGCGGCAACCCGGTCGATGCCAAGATCTAGGGCATGAGCGAGGCACTACACGAACAGGAGTCGGCCCTCATCGACGGTGAGGTCGTGCGCGAGCTGGCCGATATCCCGGCGGTGGAGGTCATCAGCCGCGCCGCCGTCATGCTGATGAGTTCGGCCGCCGAGAAGCTCGGCCTGGGCGAGGCCGATCCCTCGACCAGCCCGCACCTGGATCTGGACGAGGCGCGGCGGGTCATCACCGCACTCGCCGGTCTGGTCACCGCGTCGGTGGAATACCTCGGCCCGCACGCCGGACCGATTCGCGATGGCCTGCAGTCGTTGCAGCGCGCGTTCCGCGAGGCGTCGGCGCATCCGGACGCACCGGGCGCGGGCCCGGGCGAGAAGTACACCGGCCCGGTCTACTGATCCGCTGATCCGCGTCAACCCTGGTTGGCACGTACCGCGCGCACGATGATGTCGGCGACGCCGCGCATTCCCTCCAGCGTGGGGTGATAAGGCACCAGGGTCTGGGTCGCGAGCAGCGGCTCGAACCAGCGCACCCCGGCGGGGGCGCACATATCGTGGCCGATCGACTCGGGCTGGGTGTCTATATAGACGGCACCGGCCGCTGTGGCCGCACGAGAAACGACGGCATTGAGACGGTCGAACGCGGCCTGGATATGAACCGCGTCCTCGGGGCGCAGGCCGATCAGGTCCGCGCAGCCGCCGGGGCGGACATAGGTGGGCCAGCCGTCGACGTAGATCTTCGCATTCGGCGCGAGGACCGAAATCTGGTGCAGCGCGGTCGAATACGCGCTCGCGATACCGTCGATATCGGCATCCCAGGCCGGATCGGCGCACGGCTTCAGCCCGGCCAGATGACAGGTCAGGATGTACTTGGTCATCTGGGCGTCGTTCGCGCCGATATGAACTGTCACCAGTGTCGTATTCGGCCCGAGGCCGTCGAACTGCGGTGCGATGCCCGGACCCTGCGAGGTCGTCAGATGCGGGATCTTCGCGGAACTGCAGGTGCGGTCGTCCAGCCTCAGCCCCAACTCCAGGGCGACCAGTTTCGGAGTGTTCGCGGTGGATCGCGCACATTGCAGTGGTGCGCTCGTGTCGAAGTCCTGCACCCCGGTGGTCGCCGCGCCCGAATCCCCCAGTGCCACATACGTTGCGCCACCGTCGGCCGGTGCCGCGGTCGCGGGCGCGGGCGTGGCGGCGGCGGCGAGCGCCAGCAGTGCGGCCGCGAGCAGCCCTGTGCCCCAATGGTTTCGCGGGGTTGTCGGCTTCACTGAATCCCCTATGCGATGAAAGTGATACGCTTCGGTCTCAATTCGATTGTGACGCAGGTTACTCTCTGGGCATACACTCCGCAAGCATGCGGCCGGGGGCAGTAACCCCCGGGTTGCGCACACACCCTGGAGTCCCAGGAAACTCCCAGAATCGGTACATGAAACCGGTCCGGAAAAATTTGCGCACAATTTGCGGATTTACTGTTAACACTCTCAAACCTTTTCGCGCGGAAGCAGTTTCCCGATTACGGGACGGAAAACCTTGGCGCTCGGGACGCGGTGCTGGTTGGATGCCGGATGTAGCGCCCGATCGAGCGCTGCGCATATCAAGTCCTGCATACTGACGCGGGCAGCGGCAGCTGTCCGTCACGAACCTTCGGGGGTTGTACATGATTGACTCGATTACCCAAGAAATCTCCGGGTCGCGGCGGCGACGAGCGGTTGTTCCGGCCATGGTCGCCGCGGCTGCCCTGTTCGGCGCCCTCGTAACCGGTTGCTCCTCTTCCGATTCCGGCTCCTCCACCACCTCGGCCGCCGCGCCCGCCACCGGCCCGCTGCCCGACGGCGGTCAGCTCATCGCCGAATCCTCGCGCACCACCCAGACGCTGCAGTCCGTGCACCTGGACCTCAAGGCCACCGGCCTGGAGAACCTGCCGGTCGATTACGTCAAGGCCGATATCACCAATCAGCCGCAGGGCAGCGGCCAGGCGGTCGGCGAGGCCAAGGTGAAGGTCAAGGAGGGCGACGCCAACTGGACCGAGACCAAGTTCCTGGTCGTGGACAAGACCCTGTACGCCGGTGACGGCACCAAGTACGCACCGGTCGGTCCCGCCGAGAAGATCTACGATCCGGGCGTCATCTTGGACAAGGACAAGGGCCTCGCGCACGTCATCGCCGAGGTGAAGAACCCGAAGGTCGAATCCCGCGAAACCATCAACGGCGTCAACACCGTGAAGGTCTCCGGCACCATCGACACCGCGGTCATCGATCCGGTCGTGCCGCGCATCGGCCAGGCCGCCGGCGTCCTGCCCATCACGCTGTGGATCGCGGACGTCGCGCCGCCGACCGCCTCGGCCACCCCGCTGCCGTCCAGCGCCGCATCGCCCGGCACCGGCCCGAACCTGGTTCGCGCCATCGTCACCAAGGACGGCGGCAATGTCAGCCTGACCCTGTCCAACTGGGGCAAGCCGGTCACCGTCGTCAAGCCGGGCAGCTAGCCGGCATCGACTCGGCCACCGAGTCTCACCACCCGGTCCGGGAAAGCGGAACGGCGGCAATGACTGCCGTCCGCGGTCCCGGACCGGACGCGTCTCGACGCAAGCTTCGCCACGAAAACACCGCTTAAGAAGTTTTTCAGTGAAATGCAAGGCTCCGCACAGACGATACCTACACAACGCTCAAACGCTGTGTGTGCGTATGGCTTTCCGGGGGCAGCGATGAACCTGATCGGCCGAACCGACAGCCGATCAGACATGGAGGAATGAGATGACGACCGACGACCGCCCAGAAATCGAGGAGCGGGAACTCCGTCAACCTCCGCCCGATGGCCCCCCTCCGGTATCGAACGTATGGGTTTATAACGGTAAAGCCTACGACCTCAGTGACTGGATTTCCAAGCATCCGGGCGGTGAGTTCTTCATCGGGCGAACGAAAAACCGGGATATCACCTCGATTATCGGTTCGTACCACAAGAATCCGGAAGGCATCGGCAAGCTGATCGAGCGGTACGCGCTCAATCGTGTTGCGCTGCCGGAGGATATCCATCCCAAGGCGAACGCGCCGGACTTCCTGTTCACCGAGGGCTTCGACAGCTGGCGGGACACCCCCAAGTACGCCTTCGACAACAAGGACGACCTGCTGCATCAGGTCAAGAAGCGGCTCAAGGAGCCGGAACTGGCCGCCCGCATCAAGCGGATGGACACCCTGTTCAACATTGTCGTTGCGGTACTTGCCATTTCGTACTTCGCCGTGCAGGGTCTGCGCCTGTTCGAGCGCAGCTGGATGCCGCTGCCGGTGTTCGTCATCGCCATGGTGCTGCTGCGCAGCTCGCTGGCCGGTTTCGGGCACTACGCCATCCATCGCGCCCAGAAGGGCATGAACAAGATCTATACGAATGCCTTCGACTTCAATTACGTCGCACTGGCTTTCGTCACCGCGGACGGGCACGCACTACTGCACCACCCGCACACCCAGAGTGAAGTCGACATCAAGAAGAACGTCTTCACCATGATGACGCGGATCCCCCGGCTCTACCGGATGCCGATCCACACCATCCACAAGTTCGGGCACACCGTCACCGGTATGACCATCCGCCTGCTGGACGTATGCCGCCTGACCCGCAAGGTCGGCATCAAGGATATGTACGGCACCTGGGGCGGGGCGCTACCGCACTTCATCGGCTCGTTCGGCGTGCGCTTCCTGCTGCTCGGCGAACTCATCCTGTTCACCGTGATGGGCGACTTCTGGGCCTGGGCACTGCAATTCGTGATCTCACTGTGGATCAGCACCTTCCTGGTGGTGGCCAGCCACGACTTCGAGGAAGAGGTCGAGGAGATCGAGACCAATACCGAGGACTGGGGCGTCAACCAGATCGAACAGGCCTACGACCTCAAGGTGATCGGCAACCGCTACATCGACTGCTTCCTGTCCGCCGGGCTCAGCTCGCACCGGGTGCATCACGTATTGCCTTATCAGCGCAGCGGTTTCGCCAATATCGCCACCGAGGACGTATTGCGGGAGGAGGCAGCCAAATTCGGGGTCGAATGGCTGCCCGCCAAGAGCTTCTTCACCGATCGTTTCCCGAAGCAGGTCGCGATCTATCTGTTTTCCCGCTCGGACGACGCCAAGGAACGCAACTGGGGTTTCTTCCGCGAACACTTCGCGCCGTCGGCACTGAAGACCTGCGCGGTCTACACCGTCCAGGGCTTCACCGGAATCGGCACGGTCTGAACCGATTCCGTTGACCGTCGCGCGCCACATTTTCACTGAAAGAAGGGGAGTAATTTCGTGACTATCACATTCAACGAGGGGGGCACCGCGCCCGTATCGATCGCCCGGCTTTCGGGTGGCGAGCACGGGTACGGCCGGATCGACACCGCACTGCCGCCCGCCCCGCCGACCACCGTCGGCGTAATCGAAAGCATCGCAACGGGTTCCCCGCTGCCGGTGATCGATCAGGGCGAGGCGGCCCAGCGGGTCGCCGAGCGGTTCAGCGATCCGGCGCAGCAGGCCCGCATTCCGCGGATCTACCAGAAGACCCGGATCGACACCCGCCGCCTGGCGATCGATCCGCTGGACGAGGAGTTCCTGCCGTTCAGCTCCAAGCCCGCCACCATTCGCGAGCGGATGAATCTGTTCTACGAGCACGCCGCACCGCTGGCGGTCGATGTGGCACGGCGCGCGGTCGCCGGGCTGGACGATCCGGCCGCGCAGATCGGGCTGCTGGTCTTCGTCACCAGCACCGGATTCATCGCTCCCGGAGTCGATGTCGCCGTGGTCAAGCAGCTGGGGCTGTCCCCCGCCGTCGGCCGCGTGGTGGTGAACTTCATGGGCTGCGCCGCCGCCATGAACGGTATGCGCACCGCCGTGGACTACGTCCGGGCCCATCCGGATAAGAAGGCCATGGTCATCTGCATCGAAATCAGTTCGGTGAACGCGGTTTTCGACGATGACATCAATGACGTCATCACGCACAGCCTGTTCGGCGACGGCTGCGGCGCGGTGGTGATCGGCGCGGGTCAGCCGCATCAGCAGCTCGCCCCCGGCAAGATCGTCATCCGGGACAGCTTCAGCTACCTGTTCGACGACGCCGAGGACGGCATCGTGCTGGGCGTCAATGACAACGGCATCACCTGCGAACTCGCCGAGAGCCTGCCGCAGTACATTCTGCGCGGGGTCGATCCGGTGGTCTCGGAAGTGCTGGGGCGCAATGGACTCGACAAGTCCGATATCGACCTGTGGGCCATCCACCCGGGTGGACCCAAGATCATCGAGCAGTCCGCCGCCTCGCTCGGCATCCCGGTCGAGCAGGCCGCGGTGAGCTGGGACGTGCTGGCGCGCTACGGCAATATGCTCAGCGTCTCGCTGATCTTCGTGCTGGAAGAGATGGCGCGCCAGGCGGATTCGCCCAAGCCGCTCTCCACCGGCGTCGCGTTCTCCTTCGCGCCGGGCGTGACGCTCGAAGGCATCCTGTTCGACATCGTCCGCTGATCATCCTCGCGCACAGCACCTTTCAGAGAGCAAGCCATGCAACTCATCAGATTCCTCATCTCGATCTCCTGGATGCGGATCGCGGCCGTCATCACCGCCGGCCTGATCTGCGGCGCCGCCAACACCTACCTGGTGACGCTGATCCGCGGGGTCGTATCACCCGAACCGCATCCGCAGGTGACCGTATGGGCCTTCGCGGCCACCGGTCTGGTGATCCTGGTGAGTGGCGTGCTCTCCCAGGTGCTGCTGGTGCGGCTGGCACAGGACGCCATCTACCGGCTCCGCGCGGAGCTGAGCTCGGGCATCGTCTCGGCTCCGCTGGAGCATCTGGAACGACTCGGCATGCACCGGCTCATGGCCACGCTGACCGAGGACGTTCGATCGCTGTCACAGGCGGTCACCGCGATTCCGAGCATCGCCGTCGATGTGGCGACCATCATCGGCTGCTTCATCTTCCTGGTGGTGCTCTCGGGACCGATCTTCGCCATCACGCTGGTCGGCACCATTATCGGAATCTCCTCCGTCGAACTGTTTCTCAAGCGGGTGCGGGTGCTGTACCGCGAGGCGCGCGAGAACGATGACGCACTGCTGCGCTCCTTCCAGGCGGTGACGCTGGGCATCAAGGAACTCAAGCTGCATCGCGGGCGGCGCAGGGACTTCATGGACCGGCATCTGCTGGGATCGGCTCGGGCACTGCGGGATCAGAATGTGGAGGCCGGATCGCGGTTCTCCATCGGACAGGGGCTGGGACAGGGCTTGCAGCTCGCCACCATGGCGCTGATCCTGTTCGTGGTCGCCAAATCCCTTGGCGTGCACCAGGATGTCATGGTCGGCTACGTGCTGGTCACCACCTTCCTGGCGATGCCGATGCAGAACTTCATGCACCGGATTCCGGATCTGCTGCGAGGTGATGTGGCGCTGGCCAAGATTCGCGGCATGAACCTCTCGATGGAGACCGCGCACAATGAATCGCTGCTGCCGTACAGCGATCGGCCCGCGGCCACCGAGGCGCGGCTGGAGCTGACCAATGTCAGCTACAACTACCGGTACGAGGCGCGTTCGCCGATGGACGAGGGGCCGGGTGGACCACCGCCGGGCACCGGACCGCATCCCGGTGGACGGCCGGAGGCGGCGAATCCCGAAGGCGCGCCGACTCTTCCGGGTGAGGCACCCGGCGGACGTCCGGGCGGTCCGCCCGGTGGACATCCGCCGCATCCGGGTGGTCACCCCGGGGGCGTGGGGGCGCATCGTCCCGGCGGGCCTCCGCCGCCGCGGCGCGGAGCGCATCCCACCGGACCCGATGTGAACGGTCATCGTTGGGTCGATCACGGTAAGCGCGATCCGCGGCCGGTGCCCGTCATGGCGATGCCGGAGGTGGGTGAAGGCGACGGATTCCGTTTGGGTCCAATCGATCTCACCTTCGAACCCGGTCAGATCACCTTCATCGTCGGCGGTAACGGCAGCGGCAAATCCACGCTCGCCAAGCTGATCACCGGGCTGTACGTGCCGCGTTCGGGCACGGTCAGCCTCAATGGCGAACGCATCGACCACGAGAATATCGAGTGGTTCCGGCAGAACGCCTCGGCCATCTTCACCGATTTCCATCTCTTCGACGACTACCTCGGCTTCGACCGCCCCGGCATCGATGACGAAGTGCGGCACTATCTCGAGGAATTGCAGATCGCGCACAAGGTGACCGTCCAGGACGGCAAGCTCTCCACCATCGACCTGTCCCAGGGACAGCGAAAGCGGCTGGCGCTGTTGACCGCACTGCTGGAGGATCGCGCGATCTACCTCTTCGACGAGTGGGCCGCCGATCAGGAACCCAAGTTCCGCGATGTGTTCTACACCGAGATCCTGGCCGAGTTGAAGGCGCGCGGTAAGACGGTCATCGTCATCACCCACGACGACCGCTACTTCCACCTCGCCGATCAACTGGTCAAACTCGACTTCGGCAAGCTCACCGAGGCCGAGGCCACCGCCGGACTCGCACCCGGCACGGAATAGGGCGGGCGCGGAGTAAGACCGGACCCGTCGTTGTTGCCCGAAGCATGGTCAGCGAATCATCGGCAACGAAGCAGCGGCGACGGGAACAGCTCCGCGATTTCCTGCGCACCCGCCGGGCGCGCCTGACGCCCGGCGACGTCGGCCTACCGCCGGCGGGCACGCGACGCACCCCCGGACTCCGCCGGGAGGAAGTCGCTCTGCTCGCCGGCGTCGGCGTTTCCTGGTACACCTGGCTCGAACAGGGACGCGATATCAACCCCTCCGCCGACGTACTCGAAGCGGTAGGACGAGCACTCCAGTTGAGCCAGCCCGAACGAGCGCACCTGTTCGTGCTCGCGGGACTGAATCCACCACCGGCGCAACGCGTTCCGGAGTCGCGAGTAAGTGCGGAACTCCAGCAGCTGATCGATGCCTGGACACCGCGACCCGCCATTCTGCGCGACCGGTACTGGAACATCCTGGCCATCAACGACGCCACCCGCGCCGTCTTCGGCTACGACGACAGCGATCAGAACTGCCTGATCACCTTCTTCACCAACGCCCGCTACCGCGGCATCCACGCGCACTGGGAGCGGGTCGCCCCGACCATCGTGGCCGCCTTCCGCGCCGAGACCGCGCACCTGCCCGATGATCCGGAACTGCGCCGGGTGATCACCGAATTGACCGCGCTCAGCCCGGAATTCGCCGAACTGTGGGCACAGCACGATGTGGCAGCACCCACCCAGGAGGTCAAGGCCATCACTCATCCCAGCGCGGGTGAACTGTATTTCGACACAACCACACTCGCCGTCATCGATCACCCGGGGTGGTACCTGGAGCTGTACAACCCCAAGGCCGGAACAGGGACGCTGGAGCGGGTGGACGGACTGCTCGCCGAACCGGTGTGGATCCCGGCCACAAGCACGCCGGGATGACGGGGCGGCATGACCCGGGGACAGAAGCGGGGCGGGAACGGCGCGGGAACGGGAGGCGAGGCGAGGGCTGATGGCGGGAGCCTGGTGGTGGCGGACCCAGGTTGACTGCGCACTGTTTGCTCGCGGGCGTGCTCGGCAGGCTGAATGCCATGACGCACAGCACTTCTCGATTTCAGGACAAGATCGCACTCATTACCGGCGGTACCAGCGGTATGGGATTGGCGACCGCGCACCGACTGCTGGCCGAGGGCGCGAACGTGATCATTACCGGGCGGAGTAAGAAGCGACTCGATGCCGCCGTCGCCGAACTCGAACGGGGACTGCCGGAAGGCGCTGCGGCGGAACGGGTGCTGGCGATCGTGGGCGATGTGGGCGATCGCGTGGATCTGACCACGCTGATCGACACCATCCGGCAGCGGTTCGGACGGCTGGACGTGCTGTTCGCCAATGCGGGCATCGGGTCGTTCGGACCGGTCGGAGAGGTGACCGAGGAGGAATTCGATCGGGTGATCGGGGTCAACTTCAAGGGCGTGTATTTCACCATCCAGCAGGCGCTTCCACTGCTGGTGGACGGATCGGCGATCGTGATCAACGCCTCCTGGACCCTGCATCGCGGACTCCAGGGCGCAACCGTCTACTCAGCGACCAAGGCCGCCGTGCACAATCTCGGCCACACCCTCGCGGCAGATCTCGCGCCGCGCCGGATCCGCGTCAACTCGGTCAGCCCGGGCTATATCGAAACCCCGATGTTCCACGAGGCCGTGTCGGTGGACGCTCACGCCGAGGTCATCTCGGCCGTAGCAGCGGCCCGGCTCGGCACCGCCGAGGATGTGGCGTCCGCGGTCGCCTTCCTCGCATCACATGAGGCGTCGTACATCAACGGCCAGGACCTCATCATCGACGGTGGTCTGGTCGCGGCCATCCCCGGCGGCATGCTCTGAGAGCCTGCCCGCTGGCACGGCATGAAGGATCTTCCCCCCGTCATCCGGGCATGCTTTTGGCCGGGATCCACATCGGCGGCTGATGCAACCGTGGTGTGGATCCCGGCCAAGAAGCGCGCCGGGATGACGGAGGCGGCTGGCGTCAGCGCAGGGCGGCGGCCTTGCGGCGGGCTGCTGCGGCCTTTTTCGCTGCCGCGTCGGCGGGCTTCTTCTCCGCGGCCGTGGTTTTCTTGGCGGTGCTGCTGGTCTTGGCGGCGGCGGCCTTCTTTGCCGGGGCCTTCTTCGCCGGGGCAGCTGCGGCCTTGGGGGCGGGCTGGGATTCCAGGACCGTCTTCAGGAATTGGCCGGTGTAGCTGTCCGCTACGGCGGCAATGTCTTCCGGGGTGCCTTCGGCGATGACCTGGCCGCCGCCGGAACCGCCTTCGGGGCCCATATCGATGACCCAGTCGGAGGTCTTGATGACATCGAGGTTGTGTTCGATGACGATCACCGAATTGCCCTTGTCGACAAGGCCGTTGATGACCTTGAGCAGCTTGCGGATGTCCTCGAAGTGCAGGCCGGTGGTGGGCTCGTCGAGGATGTAGATGGTGCGGCCGGTGGAGCGCTTCTGGAGTTCGGCCGCGAGCTTGACGCGCTGCGCCTCACCGCCAGACAGGGTCGGCGCGGGCTGGCCGAGGCGGACGTAGCCGAGGCCGACGTCCACCAGCGTCGCCAGGTAGCGGTGGATGGAGGTGACCGGTTCGAAGAATTCGGCGGCCTCCTCGATCGGCATATCCAGGACCTCGGCGATGGTCTTGCCCTTGTAGTGCACCTCGAGGGTTTCGCGGTTGTAGCGCGCGCCGTGGCAGACCTCGCACGGGACGTAGACGTCGGGCAGGAAGTTCATCTCAATCTTCAAAGTGCCGTCGCCCGAGCAGGCTTCGCAGCGGCCGCCCTTGACATTGAAGGAGAACCGGCCGGGCTGATAGCCGCGCACCTTGGCCTCGGTGGTGGCGGCGAACAGGGTGCGGATCTTGTCGAACACGCCGGTGTAGGTGGCGGCGTTCGAGCGCGGGGTGCGGCCGATCGGCGACTGATCGACCTGCACCAGCTTGTCCAGATGATCGAGACCGTTCACGCGGGTGTGACGACCCGGAACCTGGCGCGCACCATTCAGTTTATTGGCGAGCACGGTCGCGAGAATATCGTTGACCAGCGTGGACTTACCCGACCCGGACACACCCGTGATCGAGGTGAGAATGCCCAGCGGGAAATTCACATCGATATTCCGCAGATTGTGTTCGACCGCGCCCACCACGGTGAGCTGCTTCTTCTTGTCCATCGGCCGCCGAATCAGCGGCACCTCGATGCTCTCGCGGCCGGAAAGGTATGCGCCGGTGAGGGATTTGGGATCGGTCAGCAGACCCGGATACGGACCGGAGTACACCACCTCACCACCGTGTTCACCGGCGAGCGGGCCGATATCGACCACCCAGTCCGAGGCGTGAATGGTGTCCTCATCGTGTTCGACCACGATCAGCGTATTGCCGAGAGTCTTGAGCCTGGTGAGGGTTTCGATCAACCGGCGATTATCGCGCTGATGCAGGCCGATGGACGGCTCGTCGAGGACGTACAGCACGCCGACCAGTCCGGAACCGATCTGGGTGGCGAGCCGAATGCGCTGCGCCTCACCACCGGACAGCGTTGCGGCGGCACGGGACAGCGACAGATATTGCAGGCCGACATCGAGCAGGAAGCCCAGCCGCGCCTGAATCTCCTTGATCACCTGCGCGGCGATCGCGGCCTGCCGGTCGTCGAGGGTCAGCGAGTTCAGGAAGTCCGCGGCATCGCCGATGGACAGGTCCGAGATATCGGCGATGGAGCGGTCCTGCTCCCCCGCGCGCAGCGTGACGGCCAGGATCTCCGGGCGCAGGCGCGCGCCATTGCAGACCGGGCACGGGATATCCCGCATGTACCCGTCGTAATACTCCTTGGCCGATTCGGATTCGGTGTTGTCCATGCGCCGCTGCAGGAACGGCATCACACCTTCGAAATCGGCGTAGTACGAACGCTTGCGGCCGTACCGGTTGGTGTACGAGACGTGCACCTGTTCGGAACTGCCCTCCAGCACGGCCTTTCGGGCCTTGGGCGGCAGATCCTGCCAGGCGGTGTCCATGGAGAAACCCATCGCCTCGGCCAGGCCGGACAGCAGACGGGTGAAGTATTCGGCGGTCTGCCCGCGCGACCACGGCGCGATCGCGCCCTCGCCCAGGCTCAATTCCGCATCGGGCACAACGAGATCCGGATCGACCTCCTTGCGAATACCCAGACCGGTGCAATCGGGGCAGGCACCGTACGGCGAGTTGAAGGAGAACGAGCGCGGCTCGAGATCCTCGATATCGAGCGGATGCCCGTTCGGGCAGGCCAGCCGCTCGGAGAAGCGACGCTCACGATCGTGCGCGTGTTCATCGCGATCCACGAAATCGAGCACCACGACGCCGTCGGCCAGCCGCAGAGCCGTCTCGATCGAATCGGTCAGGCGTTGTTTGGACGTGGGCTTCACGGCGAGACGGTCGATGACCACCTCGACATCGTGCTTCTCCTGCTTCTTCAGCTTGGGCGGATCGGTCAGCGGGTACACCACGCCGTCGACCCGCACGCGCGAATAGCCCTGCCCGTTCAGCGATTCGAAGAGATCCACGAATTCGCCCTTGCGGGTGCGCACCACGGGCGCGAGCACCTGGAACTTGATGCCCTCCTGCATGGCGAGCACCTGATCCACGATCTGCTGCGGCGACTGCTTCTCGATGAGATGACCGCACGTCGGGCAGTGCGGGGTGCCCGCGCGCGCGAACAGCAGGCGCAGATAGTCGTAGACCTCGGTGATCGTACCGACCGTGGACCGCGGATTGCGGTTGGTCGACTTCTGATCGATGGACACCGCGGGCGAGAGGCCCTCGATGAAATCCACATCGGGCTTATCCATCTGCCCGAGGAATTGCCGGGCGTATGCCGACAGCGATTCCACATAGCGGCGCTGCCCCTCGGCGAAGATGGTGTCGAACGCCAGCGAGGACTTACCGGACCCGGACAACCCGGTGAACACGATAAGACTGTCGCGGGGTAGGTCGAGATCGACCCCTTTCAGGTTGTGCTCCCGCGCTCCACGCACCGTCAGGCGATCCGCCACCGGCCATCCTTCCAACGTTTCGGCATCAAGACATACCCCCGACGCCATGCTAGGCGTGCCCACCGACAAGTTCGGTTACGCACGCGGAAACGCTGGTCAGATGAAGGAAATTGCGCGCGAGGTCACTCCGGGACGAGTCGGTCCGTGAACCACAACGACTGTTCGGACCCGGATTGTTCCGGGATGTTCCGGCGCACACACGGCACCACGATCGCGCGCGGCTGTAAACCGCGATCGCGCGGGCGTTCCTCCGAGCCCGCCGCGGTGACCAGGGCCAGGTCACCGTCGAATCGGCGGTACAGCAGCCGACCCCGATGGGTGTCCGGATCGGTGTAGAACAGGTACGGCGATCCGCCCAGGCATAGTCGAGCGGCGGCCTCGTCCTCATGCAGTGCGGGCACGCTGTCGCGATGGCGGCGCACCGGCCGCACACCTTCGGCGCCGTTCCAGCACACCACCGCGTCCGCGCCGGTCTCGGCGTCGATATAGAGGTGCGCGTCGAAATCCATCGCGTCCAGGATCCGGGCGGCCGCGCCGGCGGTGGACACCTGTAGTCGGCAATCCTTGCGCCGCACGATCGGGCGCGGATCGGTGACCAGGGCCAGCGCGGGCCGCGCCGGATCGGGCCAGGGCCGGGACGCTTCCTCCGGTGGGCAGCCCAGCCGCAGGTCCAGGCGCTCCAAAGCGAAGGTGGTCGCGAAGCGTCCCGGCCCGGCGACCTGTACCCGGAACGCCTTCCCCAGCGTCCGGATCGATATTTGGGTCAACGTGTGCTCATCATCGGAGTCGGGCCAGTGCAGGCGTGCCCGCACCGGCCCTTCCACCCCGTGGCGCCGCAGGATTCTGCCCAGTCCGCGCACCACGCGGGTCACTTCGGCGGCCGGTACGGGCCCGCGCGTGGTCACCACGAAATCCTCGTCACTTCCACTGGACCACACATCGAATCCGCCCATAGCCGACCCACTTTCCCGATTCCGACCCGGCAACCCGCTCCTATGACAACACGCTCGCGTACGTGGCCGACAGGGGCGAAGGTCCCAATCCGGGCTATTTTTTGGAAATTCTTCCGCTAAAAAGTTGGCGGATGGTTGCATGGGGTGGAATCGGTTGCCGGACAAGGCAGGACGAGCATGCACGAAACGCACCGCACGGGCCCCTACTCCGTACGCGACACACTGTCCCAACTGCGGTTACGGGAATTGCTGACCGAGGTCAAGGACCGCGTCGAGCAGATCATCGACGCCCGCGATCGCATCGACGGACTGGTCGAGGCGATGCTCGCGGTCACCTCCGGACTCGACCTCGATCAAACCCTGCGCACCATCGTGCGTGCGGCCACCAGTCTGGTCGACGCCCGCTACGGTGCGCTCGGCGTACGCGGGCACGATCAGCAGCTGACCCAGTTCATCTATCACGGCATCGATGAACCGACGCGGGTGCTCATCGGCGCGCTGCCGGAGGGCAACGGGGTGCTCGGACTGGTCGCCGAACAATC
This sequence comes from Nocardia sp. NPDC056000, assembly GCF_042269265.1. Lineage (NCBI taxonomy): Bacteria > Bacillati > Actinomycetota > Actinomycetes > Mycobacteriales > Nocardiaceae > Nocardia > Nocardia sp. NPDC056000. Next base: position 99,679 of record NZ_JBHJXS010000006.1, read on the forward strand.
CAAACCCATTCGGCTGGACGACCTTACGCGGCATCCGGCCTTCGTCGGATTTCCCGAACACCATCCGCCCATGCGCACCTTCCTGGGAGTGCCGGTGCGCATTCGCGGTGAGATGTTCGGCAATCTGTACCTGGCCGAGAAATCCGGCGGGCATCCCTTCACCGAGGACGACGAGGTGCTGATGCAGGCGCTGGCCGCGGCCGCCGGTATCGCCGTCGACAATGCCCGGCTCTACGAATCCGCGCGCACCCGGCAGGCCTGGATCGAGGCGACCCGCGATATCGCCACCGAATTCCTGGCCGATACCGATCCCACCAAAGTGCTCGCGCACGTGGTGGAACACGCCCGCGAACTCACCGCCTCCCAGCGCGCGCTGCTCGCGGTGGTCGCCGATCCCGAGACACCGCCCGAGGATGTCACCGAACTGGTGATCGCGCAGTGGTCCGGACCGGGCGGCGGTGCGGACGGTAAGACCGTGCGCACCATCGGCACCGCGGTCGGGCACGCGCTGACCACCCGCACCCCGCTGCGCTTCGACGATGCCCGGCAGGTGGATCTGGGCAAGACCATTCCGGGAATCGGACCGGCGCTGGTGCTGCCGCTGCACACCCCCGATTCCACGCTGGGCGTGCTGATCATCCTGCGCGCCGCCGAATCCAGTCCGTACCCGGACGAATTGGTGGAGCTCATCGCGGCGTTCACCGATCAGGCCGCGCTGGCAATGCAATTGGCGGTGGCGCAGCGGCGCATGCGCGAGCTCGACATCCTCACCGATCGCGATCGGATCGCCCGGGATCTGCACGATCACGTCATCCAAAGGCTCTTCGCCATCGGGCTCTCGCTCCAAGGCACGGTGCCCCGCGCCCGCGTTCCCGAAGTGGCGCAACGGCTTACCGACACCATCAACGATCTGCAGGATGTGGTGGAGGAGATCCGCACCTCCATCTTCGATCTGCACGGCGGCAACGGGCACAGCACCCGGCTGCGCCAGCGCCTCGAGCGGGCGATCAAACAGCAGACCACGGCCACCGGGATCCGCGCGCTCATGCATGTGACCGGACCGCTGTCGGTGGTCGAACCCGCGCTCGCCGATCACGCCGAAGCCGTTGTGCGCGAGGCGGTCAGCAATGCGGTGCGGCATTCGGGCGGCGACACCATCACCATCGATATCGGGGTGGCGGACGATCTCACCATCGTCGTCGCCGATAACGGCTGCGGAATTCCGGACGGCATCACACCCAGCGGACTGACCAATCTCGCGCATCGCGCCGAACAGTCCGGCGGGCGGCTCGCGGTCTACCCGCAGCGCGATACCGCGGGCGAGCAGACCGGCACGAAATTGAATTGGTCGGTCCCGCTGCACTGAACGAGCCCGTCGACGCGGATCCGGTTGTCCCCGAATCGGGCTCAGACCGGCCCGAGCACCAGCGCGGAGTTGTTGCCGCCCATACCGAGCGCGGTTTTCAGGGTGATGCCGTCACCGCCGGAGATCACGCCGTCCACCAGGCGGGCATGCGCGGGCGCGACGATCGGCGCCGACACCACCACACCGCGGTCGTATCCCATTGCCACGGCGGCGACTTCGACGCCCGCCGAGGCCGCCTGACAGTGCCCGGTCAGCGGTTTGGTCGCGCAGACCAGCGGCTTGTTCTCGAAAAGTTCGGCCAGCAGCGCGGTTTCGGCGTCATCGCACTGCTGGGTGCCCGAACCGTGCGCGTTCAGATACGCCACCTCGTCCGGTCGCACCGCGGCATTGGCCAGGGCGCGGCGCACGCATTCGAAGATGTGCTCGTGCGAAGGCTCCACGGAGATCACGTGATAGCCGTCATTGGTCATGGCCCCGCCCAGCACCGCCGCATAGGGCCGGTCCGCCTCGCGGGTCACCACGAACGCGGTGGACGCCTCACCCCAGCTGAAACCGCGACTGCCCTCCTGGAACGGACGGCAGGCGACGAGCGGCTCCACATCGGTGACGGCCGCGCCGAGGGATTCGAAGTGCTCCACCATGTCCGGGGTCGCGGACAGATCCGACGCGACCACCACCACATCGTCCGCGATGCCTTGCGCCAGCCACAGCTGCGCGGTGATCAACGCCGCGTTCGCCGAGGAACACGCCGCCGTCACATTCATGGCGGGACCGTGGAAACCGAACTCCCGCATCAGGTTCGCATTCGGGGTCGAGGGCAGTAATCGCAGATAGTCCCGGGCGCGCCGATGCCCGTGATCCTCGACATAGAAATCCCGCCACTCGTACACATTGCCCAGCACGATGGCGTGCAGCAGACCCACGGTGCGACCGGGCCGCCAGCCGCGCGCGGTGGCGTCGGCGACGGCCTCGCGCACCGATTCCTGCACCGCGCGCACATAGCGACTGGGGCCGATTTCCGGATCACCGCCGTCCGGCACGCGGGCAACCCATCCGTGCCGATCGCGTTCGGGGCCGTACCCTGGATGCAACCGGGCTGCGGGCTTACCGCTCAGCAAACCCTCCCAGAGGGCTTCTCGACCCCAGCCGTACCCGGTGACGGCACCGATTCCGGCAATGGTCATATGATCTTGGTGCTGTATCGCAGTGTTCGGAGCGGGGTTGGTGCCAGGCATTGCATCGATCCTTCCCAGAGCCGGTGCCTGTAATGATCACCACCAACAGGCCGATGCTGTGCGGAACTGTGATTGATCCAATACGTTCGGCGCGGTTTCCAGCAAACCCCGCCGCTCACACCATAGTGCCGTGCTCCAGCGAAGCGTTTCAACGACGACCAGGGGGTGCTTGAGGTGGTTGGTAACGATCGGGCAAACTCCCCGACCGATGCCGAACAGCTGGCCCAGCGGTACCGCACGCTGGTGGAACACAGCCCGGACGGGGTTGTGGTCCACGAACGCGGCACGATCGTCTACGCCAATCCGGCCATGGTGCGGCTGCTGGGGGCCACGGAGATCGACGAAGTCGTCGGACAGCCGGTCACCAATTTCGTGATGGCGCGCGATGTGCCCGCCATGCTGGAACGCATTCGCAGACTCACCATCGCCGGAACCGCTTCCGAGCCCGCCGAATTGGTGCTCGTGAAGATCGACGGCAGCACCGTCGAAGCCGAAACCGTCTCGGTGCTCACCGCCTGGCATGAACGACTCGCCTATCAGGTGGTGGTGCACGACCTCACCCCGCAACGACGCGCCGAGGCCGCGCAGGCACGCGCCGAACAGTTCTTCACCACCGTGGTCTCGCAATTGGAGGAGGGCGTGGTGGTCATCGACCGGGACGGGCGCATCGAATCCGCGAATCCGGCCGCGCGCCGCATATTCGGTTATGACGCCGACGATCTCGTCGGCACGCATCTCAACGACATACCGCTGTGCCTGCTGGACGCCAACGCCCAGCCCATGCCGCCGTCCTGGTATCCGGTGATCCGCACGCTGGCGACCGGAGAAACGGTGACGCGCTTCGTATTCGGAGTGGACCGGCCCGACGGGCAGCGGCGCTGGCTGTCCGCGAGCAGCCGGTTGCTCAATCCCGAGGACCCGAATTCACCCGCGGTGTCATCGTTCAACGACATCACCGAATTCCGGGCCAGCCGAAGGCAATTGGAGTACCAGGCCACCCACGATCCGCTCACCGGGCTGGCCAATCGGGCGCTGGTGCTGTCCCGGCTCGCGGGGGCGCTGGGCACCAGCGAGGCGCTGCCGGTGTCCACGGTGCTGTTCATCGATCTGGACGGTTTCAAGACCATCAACGACACGCTCGGGCATGCCATCGGCGATACCGTGCTGCAGATCGTGGCGCAGCGGTTGCAGCGCGGCCTGCGCTCGGACGACATCGTGGGGCGCATCGGCGGGGACGAATTCCTGGTGCTGCTGTCCGGGCGCACCCTCGGCGAGGATCTGGAGGCGCTGGTCACCAGATTGCGGCAGACCATGGCCGAGCCGATCATCGCGCGCGGGCATCGCATCCAGGTGAATGCCTCGATCGGCATCACACCGCTGCATCCCGGTGACGGGCGCACCCCCGAAGCCGTGCTGCACGATGCCGATCTGGCCATGTACCGGGCCAAACCGCCCGGGCACCGGGACACCACGCTGAGCCGGCGCAGTGATTCCACGCATGCCTCCTGAACCGATGCGCCGACCCGGTTTCCGCGCCACACGTCACGGTTGACCTGCCGGTACGGCGCGTCGGGCAAACGGGAACTAGACTCGATAACTCTGTTCTCGATGGTTCGCGCGCTGTGCGCGTACAGCACCGCGTGGTGACAAGGAGTTCCGTTTTGCCCGACCTCACCGAGGAGCGTTCTGTGTCCGCGTCCAGTTCCGATGCCAAGACCGCGGCGGAACTGGAACGCGAACAGCAGCACCTGACCCTGCTCTACGAGCGGCTCGACGGAATGCGCGAATACGCGCAGCGACGACTGCGCACGGTGCTGCTGGAAACCGGCGGCACACCGCAGGCCCGCAGTGAACGGGAATCGTTCACCCAGTTGTATTCGGAGGATCTATCCAAGTACGACGCGGCCGAGCACGGATTGTGCTTCGGCCGCATCGATCTCGCGCCCGAGAGCGCGGACGGCTCCGGGGACGGCGCTTCGGGCAACGGGAGCTCCGGCAATAACAGCTCCGGTAATGGGAGTTCGGCGAACGGGGACGCCCCGCCCGAGAGCGAGCGCCGGTATATCGGCCGCATCGGCATCCTCGACGAGGCCGCCGATTACGAGACACTGCTGCTGGATTGGCGCGCCCCCATGTCGCGGCCGTTCTACCTGGCCACCACCGCCGCCCCGGACGGGGTAACCAGGCGGCGGCATATCCGCACCCGCAATCGCAAGGTCACCTCGGTCAACGACGAATACCTCGATCTGGAGACCGCCCGCCGCGACGGCGTCATCAACGATGACGGCGGCGTGGGCAGCGAGAGCGCGCTGCTGGCCGCGCTCAATGCCGCGCGCACCGGGCATATGAACGACATCGTCGAGACCATTCAGCACGAGCAGGACGCCATCATCCGCTCCGAGCACAAGAGCGTGCTGGTGGTGCAGGGCGGGCCGGGTACCGGCAAAACCGCCGTGGCGCTGCATCGTGCGGCGTACCTGCTGTACACCTACCGGCAGCAGCTGGACAAGGCCGGTGTGCTGATCATCGGGCCGAACTCGACCTTCCTGGATTACATCGGGCAGGTGCTGCCCTCGCTTGGTGAGACCGGGGTGCTGCTGTCCACCATCGGCGATCTGTATCCGGGAGTGCGCGCCACGCTGGAGGATTCGCTGCGCGCCGGGGAACTCAAGGGTTCCCTGGACATGCTCGAGGTGCTCAAGAAGGCCGTGCGGGATTGGCAGGAGATTCCCAAGGATCCGATCCGGCTGCACTTCGACGGGCGCGAACTCACCCTGGATCGGCGCATCGTCACCAAGGCGCGCGGGCGGGCGCGGTCCTCGCGGCGACCGCACAATCTGGCGCGGCCGATCTTCGCGGCGGGCGTGGTGGACGCGCTCACCGATCAGCTGGCGCAGATCATCGGCGCGGATCCGCTGGGCGGGCGAAACCTGTTGAGCCAGACCGATCTCACCGAGATCCGCGATGAGATGCGGGCCGACGCCGATATCCAGCGCGCCATCGCCGGACTGTGGCCGCTGCTCACCCCGCAGGACGTACTGGGCGGGCTGTGGGCCGATGCCAAACGACTCGCCAACGCAGCCTCGCAGTTGAGCCCGGAGGATCGGGCCGAACTGGCGCGCAGCGATAACGGTGAATTCAGCGCCGCCGACGCGCCGCTGCTGGACGAGCTCGCCGAACTGCTCGGCATCGATGACAGTGAGGAGCGTGAGCGCTCCCGCCGCCGCTGGCGCGCCCAGCTCGCCGAGGCGCAGGACGCTCTCGATATCCTCACCGGCTCAGCGCCACAGGATCTCGAGGATGAGCTCGATCCCGAACTGCTCATGGCGTACGACCTCATCGACGCCAGTCAGCTCGCCGAACGCCAGCAGGTCCGCACCAGCCAGACCACCGCCGAACGCGCCGCGGGCGACCGCACCTGGACCTACGGGCATGTCATCGTCGATGAGGCGCAGGAGCTTTCGGAGATGGCGTGGCGAATGGTGATGCGGCGCATCCCGAATCGCTGGATCACCGCCGTCGGCGATGTGGCCCAGACCGGTGACCCGGCGGGCGCGTCGTCCTGGCAGCAGGTGCTGGAACCCTATGTGGCCAAACGCTGGAAGCTCACCGAGTTGACCGTCAACTACCGCACCCCGGCGGAGATCATGGCGGTAGCGGCGGATGTGCTCGCCGAGATCGATCCCGGTGCGGCCATTCCGCGATCGGTCCGCGATTCGGGCTTCGAACCCGCCGCGCATCGAGTCACCGCCGGGCAACTCGCCGATGAGGTGGGCCGCCTGGTCACCGCCGAGGCCGAGCACCCCGGCACCACCGCGGTCATCGTGCCGCACGAACTGGCCGCGAAACTCGCTCACCTGGCAACGGATTCGGCCCGCGTGCTCACCGTGCACGATGTGAAGGGCCTGGAATTCGACGCGGTCATCCTCGTCGAACCCCGGCAAATCCTGGACGAATCCCCCCGCGGCATGAACGACCTCTACGTGGCCCTGACCCGCGCCACCCAGCGCCTGGCCGTGGTGCACACCGAGGATCTCCCCCCGGTACTGAATCGCCTGGCCTGACGAGCCCCCGGACAAAGCGAAGCGGCCGTGACCAACTGGTCACGGCCGCTTCGTTGTTCAACGTCAGCGCACGGTGTGCACGATCAGTACGTCGCTGCGGGACTTGCGGGCCACGTCCGAGGGGACGGAGCCGAGCAGGCGACCCGCGAGGGTGTTGAGGCCGCGGTTACCGACGACGAGCAGGTCGGCGTCGACTTCCTTGAGCAGGGCGAGCAGGGATTCCACGGGCTCACCGACGACGGCCTTCTCGACCACGTTGGCGGCGCCGGCGGCGGCGGCCTTATCGCGTGCGACGCGCAGGATCTCGCTCGTCGGCGCGGAGCCGCGCACCTGGTAGGCCTCGTCCTTGAGCACGTCGGCGGCGGCGGCGACATCACGGTCATCCGTCGGGTAGTACGCGCAGGCGATGTACAGCGTCGCACCCTCGTCGCCGGCCAGAGCCGCGGCCCGCTCGACGGCGACGTACGACGAGTCCGAGCCATCGGTACCGACGACAATCGTCCGGTAGGCGGTCATTCTCTCCTCCAAGTACAAGGGTCGGGGTCGTGGCGTCCACCTTCGTGGTTACCGCCTCGACAACTGCGCCTGACAATAGCGGCATAACCGGCGGAAATTTTCGATATCGCCCCACATCACACTCGCGTGCCGTGCCGGATACAACGCACATTCTGTGACGTCGGCCGATAGGGCCCGCACTACCAGCGAATTCGGCGGGCGTTTGTGAGACCTCCCAGAAATCGTCAACCGCATTGCGCGCCTGGGACTTTCATCACAACGGTGGAATTCGCCCGGATACGGCGCGGCCCATCCGGTGCGAGGCGCGCACCGGATGGGCCGTGAAACCGCTACCTCACAGCTCGTGATAGTCGGCCCAGAACCAGCCGAGAATCACGCTGAGGATGGTCATCCTCGCTCCTGTCGCTACGGCCGATCATTGACGCGCAATACTAACGCGCCGGGCCGGGCATCAGAGGCTGAAAAGCGGTCCGGTCAGCGTCAATCCGAGATCGTGGCCGACATAGGCGAAGAAGGCGAAGAGCATGAGCGCCGCGCCCGCCAGCGACAGATCCTTATTGAACGAGATCATCTCGGTCTGCTTGGCCTGCGGATCGGTTTCCTTCCAGAACGCGTGCATGATGAACGCGGTCGGGACCAGGAAGATGACCAGCAGCAGGGCGCCCAGATCCGCCCAGACGCCGAGCAGCACGCTCAGCCCGCCGAGCAGCAGCAGTACCCCGGAGCCCAGCACCGACAATCGGGCTGCCGGAACCCCTTTGAATTGCGCGTACTGCGCCATGGCCTCGGACTGGGTCAGATGCCCGACCGCCGAGGAGAGGAACAGTAGAACGAACAGGATCCGTCCGATCAACACCAGCACATCCATGGCCCGCTCCTTAGTCGATTCCTGCCATAGGGTGATACGGCAACCAACCACATCAGGGGCGTGCACATTCCCGATCTTGCTGTTCAGGAGGGTAGCGAGGTCTTGGCGTATTCCAGCGGAGGCATTCCGATCTCGGTCGCGAACTCGCGGGAGAAGTGCGCCTGATCGAAGTAGCCGAGGTCCAGTGCGAGCGCGGCCAGATCCGAGCTGCGGCCCTGCGCGAGCAGATGCGCGCCGTCCTGGAGCCGGAAGCGGCGCAGCACCCATTTCGGGCTGACGCCGACATACCGGCGGAACAGGCGTTGCAGGGTGCGGATCGGAATGTCGAAGAGTTCGGTGACCTGGTCGACGCGGGTGAGATCGCGATCGGATTCCATCGCGTCGATAATGCTCAGCACCAGGTGGTAGGAAGTGTCGTCGGCGACGGCGCGGCGGTCGATGGCCTCGATGAGGAAGTCCTCCACCAGCTTTCGGCGCTGTTCCAGCTCGGCGGTGGCCAGCACGCGTTCGGACAGGCCCGCCGCATCGGGCAGCACCTCGGTGACCGGGAGCGCGGTATCGCGCAGCGCCCCCACATCCATTCCGGTGAACGCACCGAACCCGCCGGAACGGAACTTCACGCCGAAAGTGTCACCGACACCGGACAATTCGCGCACATACTTGGTGGTCCAGACACCGGTGACGAAACCACCGCGCCGATCGTGCGCGTTCTCGAAGGTCAGATTCACCACCGGAAAACCCAGTACCTCGGCCGTATACGGCGGCAGGCCGGTGCGATCCCAGTGCACCGACCAGTAGAACTCGACATAGCGCGCGACCTGCTCCCCCGCCGGCAAACGGGCGTGATTGCTGGCCGCGATCTGTTCGCGCGGGCGCAGAATGCCCTTGGCGGTCTCCGGCGGCGGCACCGGGCGGCGGCCCGGCGGCGGCGCATCAGCGCTGGTCATGAGGCTGTCGCTTTCTTACAAGATCCGCGGCGGCAGGACGAGCAGAGTGATTGCCATGAGCAACGCAGTGAATCCGATCCCGGAGAACTACCACTCCATCACCTGCTACCTGACCGTCCCCGACGGCAATAGGGCCCTGGACTTCTATACGACCGTGTTCGGCGCGAAGGTGGTGAGCCGCAACGATCTTCCCGACGGCCAGCCCGCGCACGCCGAACTGCTGATCGGCGACTCCACCATCCAGGTCGGCATGCCGATTCCGGAGAGCGGCCTCGTCGCCCCGAATGGCGAGACCCTGAACACCAGCATCGTGCACTACTGCCCGGATGTGGACGGCGTGATCGAACGCGGCCGCGACGCCGGGGCGCGCATCGCGGACGAACCGGCCACCTTCGTCACCGGTGACCGCTACGCCGTCCTCTACGACCCCTTCGGCTACCGCTGGGTCTGCATGACCCGTGTCGAGGACGTCCCCCGCGAAGAGGCCGAGCGCCGCGTCAACGAATGGATGGCCCAGCAGGGCTGATTCGCTCATTGCAATCCGGCGGCGTCCATACCGCGGAGCTCCTTCTTCAGGTCGGCGATCTCATCGCGCAGGCGGCCCGCGAGCTCGAATTGCAGTTCGCGGGCGGCGTTCATCATTTGCGCGGTCATATCCTTGACCAGGTCCGCGAGTTCGGCGCGGGGCATGGATTTGACGTCGCGGCCCTCGAAGACGCCCGCCGACACCGCGCGCCCGGGTTCGCCCTGGGCGCGACGGCCGCGGCTGGAGTTGCGGCCGGAACCGCCCACCTCGACCTCGGTCTCCTCGGCCTCGCGATAGACGGTGTCGAGAATGTCATTGATCTTCTTGCGCAACGGTTTCGGATCGATACCGCGCTCTTCGTTATAGGCGACCTGCTTGGCGCGGCGGCGTTCGGTCTCGCTGATGGCGTGCGCCATGGAGTCGGTGATCTTGTCCGCGTACATGTGGACCTCACCGGAGACATTGCGCGCCGCGCGGCCGATGGTCTGGATGAGGCTGGTGCCGCTGCGCAGGAAGCCCTCCTTATCGGCGTCCAGAATCGCGACCAGCGATACCTCGGGCAGGTCCAGGCCCTCGCGCAACAGGTTGATGCCGACCAGCACGTCGTATTCGCCGAGTCGCAACTGGCGCAACAACTCCACGCGGCGCAGGGTGTCGATCTCCGAATGCAGATAGCGCACCCGAATGCCCAGGCCCAGCAGATAATCGGTGAGATCCTCGGACATCTTCTTGGTGAGCGTGGTGACCAGCACGCGCTCATCGCGCTCGGTGCGCAACCGGATCTCGTTCACCAGATCGTCGATCTGGCCCTTGGTCGGCTTCACCACCACGTGCGGGTCGACCAGACCGGTCGGGCGAATCACCTGTTCGACGAATTCGCCGCCGGACTGGCCCAATTCGTACTTGCCCGGGGTCGCGGACAGATACACCGTCTGCCCGATGCGGTCCGCGAACTCCTCCCAGGTGAGCGGCCGATTGTCGACCGCGGACGGCAGCCGGAAACCGAACTCCACCAGGTTCCGCTTACGCGACATATCGCCCTCGTACATGCTGCCGATCTGCGGCACGGTCACATGCGATTCGTCGATGACGAGCAGGAAATCATCCGGGAAGTAATCGATCAGGGTGGCGGGGGCGGTGCCCGCGCCACGGCCGTCGATATGGCGCGAGTAATTCTCGATGCCCGAGCAGAAGCCGACCTGCCGAATCATTTCCAGGTCGTATTGCGTGCGCATGCGCAGCCGCTGCGCCTCCAGCAATTTGCCCTGCTTCTCCAATTCGGCCAGGCGCGTTTCGAGTTCGGCCTCGATATCCTTCACCGCGCGTTCCATACGTTCCGGACCCGCGACGTAATGGGTGGCCGGGAAAATGCGGACCATATCGACCTGCCGCACCACATCACCGGTGAGCGGATGCAGATAGTAGAGCGCCTCGATCTCGTCACCGAAGAATTCGATGCGGATCGCCAATTCCTCATAGCTGGGAATGATTTCGACGGTATCGCCGCGCACCCGGAAACTGCCGCGCGTGAACGACATGTCATTGCGGGTGTACTGCACATCGACCAGCAGCCGCAGCAGTTTGTCGCGGTCCACCTCATGACCGACCTCGAGCTCGATCGAGCGGTCGAGATAGGACTGCGGGGTGCCGAGACCGTAGATGCAGGACACCGACGCCACCACCACGACATCGCGCCGGGACAGCAGGCTCGACGTGGCCGAATGCCGCAGGCGCTCGACATCGTCGTTGATCGAGCTGTCCTTCTCGATATAGGTGTCGGTCTGCGCGATGTACGCCTCGGGCTGGTAGTAGTCGTAGTACGAGACGAAGTACTCGACCGCGTTGTTCGGCAGCATCTCGCGCAGCTCATTGGCCAACTGCGCGGCGAGGGTCTTGTTCGGGGCCATGACCAGCGTGGGCCGCTGCAACTTCTCGATGAGCCAGGCGGTGGTGGCCGATTTACCGGTACCGGTGGCGCCGAGCAGCACCACATCGCGCTCACCGCTGTTGATGCGCTTCTCCAGTTCGGCGATGGCCGCGGGCTGGTCACCGGCGGGCACATGCTCGCTGACCACCTGGAACTGCCCCTCGGTCCGCTCGATATCACCGATGGGCCGATGCTCCGAATGCGCCAGCGGCCGGTCTTCGGGGATCTCGGATGCGAAAGCCATGCTCACAGCCTAGAACGACCCACCGACAGGTTCACGCGGACCGTGATCTCGGCGGGCGTGCCGCCCCCGCCGGGACCCACCCTTCCGACCGCACGGTTTGATGCTGGAGCATTCCTCTTTCCAATGGGTCAATTGTCCGAATTATTGTTTCTCCCAAGAAAGTTCAAAGAATTCCCATGTGACGAACCTCGAATTTCCTTCCCACACAACGGAGGTCCCATTCCCAGCATCCAGGTGTAACCTGGGCTGGCGGTTCGGGACGAGTCGGAAAGAGGCAAGGCCATGGTCGGTCTGCATATGCCACAGCGCAATTCCACCAACGGCGCAGATCCACAAAGGGTCGAGCGGCCGGCTCCCGCGGCGTCCGCGCATCGCCCCAGGCTGGAGTTCTTCAATCTGGCGGACCTGTGCTGGACGGATTATCACGGGTACGTGCACTCCGTGGAGCGGCTACACGCCGAACCCTGGGGCCTTTATATCGAGCGGATTGTGGACAATCCGCGTTTCCACTACATCGAATCCTGGTTGCTCCCAGAGCTTTTCCTCCGGGTCACGGTCTATCACCTGCGGCCCGGCCACGATCGCGGTCAGACCTACTACCTCGATATCGGCGAGTACAGCCAGATCGAGCCGAAGAAGTGGCGTGGCGAGGGTCACTACCTGCACGTGGTCGCGCGACCCGGACAGGTGCCCGAACTGCTCGGCATCGACGACCTGCTGACCGCGCACGCGGCCGGGCATTTCGATACCGCGCGCACGCACAAGGCCATCGAGCGGGCCGCGGCGGTGGTGGACGGTATCGCGGGCTGCGGTCACGATGTGGACCGCTGGCTCGCCACCAAGGGCGTCGCGCTGAGCTGGCTCTAGCCGCGCGAGATCTCGCTTCGGCTGCGCGAGATATGGAGAAGGCCACCCGGTCCGTCTTGTACCCGGCCCGGGTGGCCTTGTCCCGTCGTACTTTTCGGCGCTAGCTGGAGCCGGTCGGAATGAGCCCGCCGAGCCCGCCGCCGCAGCCCAGGCTGCCGGTATTGCTGCCCGCGGTGACCTGAACGTTGATCGAATCGCTGATCAGGATCTGGCGCGCCTCGAGCTTGTGATTGCCCACGGTGGTGGGCGTCCACTTGATGGTGACCTTATTGCTCAGCAGCGAGGGCGACACCGGGCTGCCCGGGATGTCCACGCCGTTATCGGTGAACTTCACCGTCGAGAGCCGGTCCACCTCGACCGAGGCGGTGACGGTGTAGCTGCAACCGGTCTTATGCTCGGTGCCCCCGTCGACCTGGAGATTACCGACCCACGCGCCGGCCTGGGGTGCGGCCATGACCATGGTGGCGGCCAGCGCGCCGAAGGCGGTGACTCCCATCCCGGCCCGGCGAGCGCGAACGCTCTGTACCTTCATCTTTGCTTCCCTTATTCGAACTACCCACGTCAAGTAATGGGTAGCCGCAACATAACGGAAGGCAACGTTTCACATTTGCGTTTCGGCGAAACTCGGCCGAATCGGCCACACTCCCCTGGACGACGCCCGCCGGACAGGCGATGCTTACGGGCATGACTCAGGCTTCCGCGGTTGACCTACACCGACCCAAGGTTGAGTACTTCAACGTCGATGAACTCACCAATATCGATCCCAAGGGCTTCGTTCGGCAGGTCGAGCGCTACCACGTCGAACCGTGGGGGCTGTACATGGCGCGCACCTCGGACCATCCCGAGTTCCACTACATCGAATCCTGGCTGCTGCCAAGCATGTCCATTCGCGCGACGGTCTTCCACTTCACCCCCGCCCACCTGCGCGATCAGGACTACTACATCGATATCGGCGAGTACGCGCAGGTCGGTGCGAAGAAGTGGAAGTCGGTCGACCACTACCTGGATCTGGTGGTGCGCAGCAACCGCGAGGTCGAACTCCTCGATGTCGACGAGCTCCTCGCCGCGCACGCCGCCGGATACCTGGATCTAGGCCAGGCGCAGCAGGCCATCGAAACCGCGACCACCGTCATCGACGGAATCGCCGCGCACGGGCACAGTTTCGAAGCCTGGCTGCAAGCTCGGGACATCACCCTGACCTGGATGTAGCGCCGCCGGGCGATGCCGCGGCGACGCAATCGTCAGTTCTCGACAGCCACAACCACATTCGCGAGACGGCCGGGATCGGCGCTCGCATGCGCCCACTCCCCCGCGACCGGCTGATCGTCCGTGGCGCGCGGGAAACCCGCATCCGCCAATCGATCCCGTAGCGCCTCGGCCACGGTCACATCGGCGACGGTGATGCGGATGTCCAGCACATCCTCGGCGGGCTTATCCGCCACCGCGGTCGGCCCGACGTGTTCGATGCGCCGCGCATCGGCCGCGCAGGCCAGGGCGAGGCGGGCGATGAGGCGCTTGGCCTGCACCGGCCATTCCGGATTCGCGGGGACCACGGGCAGTTCGGCGGGCCGGGCAGCCGGAGTGCGGGTGCGCAGATTGCGCTCGAACGGAATGAGCCGCTCGGTCCAGAGCGCGTCGACGGCCGCGGCGACCGCGCCGTCCGCGCCATTGTTGTCCAGCAGTACATCGGCCACCGCGTGCCGCTGGGCATCGGTGGCCTGGGCGGCGATCCGTGCGCGCGCGTCGGCTTCGTCCACGCCGCGGAATTCCACCAGGCGGCGCAGCCGGGTCTCCTCGGCCACGTCCACGATGACCACCAGATTCATGAAGGGCGCGAGCCCGTTCTCCACCAGCAGCGGAATGTCCTGCACCACAATGCCGTCCGCGGGTGCGGAGGCGACCAGTTCATTGGTGCGCTTGCCGACCAGCGGATGGGTGATGCCGTTGAGGGTGGCGCGCGCCTCATCGCTGGCGAAAGCCTTGGCGGCCAATGCCGGTCGATCCAAGCTGCCGTCGGCGGCGAGAATATCGTTTCCGAAGGCGGCCACGAGTGCGGCCAATCCCTCGGTGCCGGGCGCGACTACTTCGCGCGCGATAACGTCGCTGTCCACCAGCAACGCGCCGTGTTCGACGAGAATGCGGGCCACGGTGGATTTGCCCGCTCCCATGCCTCCGGTGAGACCGATTCGCAACATTCGCCCAGTCTGACATCTGTCGCGGCGGTCGCGCACACCACCCCTCACCTGGCGAAAGTACGGATTACCCAGTCGGACCGGTGAATTCACTTTCGGCCGTGGAGTTTGCTCATTCCGTGATATTGATGAGACCAATTCGCAACTTTTTCGTTCAATACGGACCGTTTGTCGGCAACATTCCGACACGCCGGGGTGAATGTCGCGCAAAATACGGCGTCGCACACTTTTGTTCGGCTAAGGTTCGCCGCAGGCGATCCAGGGCCGGTAACACGTAGGAGAAGGAACTTCATTGGGCACCAGAAACATCCAGACGGGTCGGCACCGTCTGGGACTGCCGGGCATGATGCACTGCATCGAGATTCCCGCGGTCGCGGCAGCGCTCGCCGTACATCGGCGCGGCTGGTTCACCGCTTTGCTCAACCTCACCCCCGCTCGGCACAGCGCCGCCGCCACGCGAAAACGCGCCGAACGTCCTGCCGTCCAACAGTGGGTGCCCGCTACCGCCTGATACGCGAACGCGACTGTGGCCCAGCCCCTTCCGGGACTGGGCCATAATTTCGCGTGCGCGGGTGGCGGCCCGACCGCGAACGGCCGGGCCGCCAGGCATCACACCGTGAGGCCGCTGGGCCTGCGGCGGGTGCCGGGTTCCTGCGTCGGCATGGCGTTGGGCGGCACCGGATACGGGGTGCCGACATTCGCCGTACCCAGGGCGACATTCGGACCACATTGCGCCAGTGCGGCATTCAGCTTTCGGTCCGCCGGGCCGAAGGCCGGTTTCGCCGTGTCCGGGGTCGAGCCGAAGTCGAAGCTGGAGGTCATATCGCCGGTGACGCCGCGCCGCCACGCGGTCAGGTTCGGCACGTCGACGCCGAAGCGGCGCTCCAGCAGGCGCAGCTGTGAGGTGTGGTCGAAGGTCTGCGAGGAGACCAGCCCGCCGCGGCTGTACGGCGAGATGACGAAGCACGGCACGCGATAGCCCAGACCGATCGGTCCGGCGATGCCTTCCGATTTGTGTGCGCGATCCAGGGGCACGGTCAGGTATTCACCGGCGGTTCCGGGCGGCGGGGTCGGTGGCGTCACGTGATCGAAGAAACCGCCGTTCTCGTCATAGCTGACGATCAGCGCGGTCTTCTCCCACACCTTCGGATTCGAGGTGAGGATATCGAGCACCTGCATGATGCCGACCGCACCCAGAGCCGGTGGCAGCGCGGGATGTTCGCAATTGAGCAGGGACGGGATCACCCAGGACACATTGGGCAGCTGATCCGCGGCCACATCGGCGGCGAAATCACTCGGGTACACCGGGGCCTTACCCCGGCGCGCCAGCTCCGAGGCGGGATCGGCGGCCTGTTTGAAACAGCCCATCATGCCGTCCAGGATCACCGAGGACAGCGGGCCGACATCGCGATTGTTGTAGATCTTCCAGCTCACCCCGGCATCGGAGAGGTTCTCCGGCATGGTCCGCCAGCTGTACGCGTTCTGCGGAATCATGGTCGGCGTCTCCAGCAGCGGGCCACCCGCGAGACCATCCGGATCGATGGTGGCCGACACCCAGTACAGCCGATTGGGATCGGTCGGCCCGAGCACCGAGCAGTGGTAGTTGTCGCAGATGGTGAACGCGTCCGCGAGATCGTGGTGCACCGGGATATCGGCGCGGGTGTAGTAGCCCATGGCCGCCGGGCCGTTGGCCGCGCCGACCGAGGCGATGGACATCGGCATCCAGCCGTCATTGCGGCCGTTGTTCCATGCCTTGTGCATGCCCGCCCAGGTGTGGTCGGGATCGTTGATGCATTCACCGTCCAGCGACGGCCCGCGCTCGGTGTCCAGGCGGAACGGGTTGATGAATCCGTCGGCGGTCGGGCCGATGCCGGGCGCGTACCCGTACTGGTTCCACGCCGGTGACGGATCGTCGAATCCTCTTACACCGGACAGGGTTCCGAAGTAGTGGTCGAAGGAGCGGTTCTCCTGCATCAACAGCACGAAGTGCTCGATATCCCCGAGTCCGCCCATTCCGGCCGGATCGGCGGCGTAGGCGCGCTCGATAATGGGATTGGCCCACGAGGCGACCATGCCCGCGCCGCCCGCGACCATCGCCTTCGCCATGAAGTCACGCCTGTTGATGCCGTCGAACACGCCCATGCCTGCATCCAACCTTCGATTGGTGTCGGGACTGCGAATCCCCGGTTTCCGACCGGGTTTCCGACCATGACGCCGGTCACGGTACCGCATGATCACAAAATTCCTGAGAGTGACTTGCAGGCATCCTCGGCACCGGCCTAGGCTGAGCGACATACCTGAGAGTGACTTTCAGGTATCGCGTCCGGAGGGGAACCATGGCAGAGCCCGCAAAGTCCGCAGCGTCCGAACAATTCGGCATGGTCGGCAGGGTGGGCATGTTCATGGCCCGGCATCGCCGCACGGTCCTGGGAGTCTGGCTGCTGCTGGTCATCGGGTGCGCTGCCGCCTATCCGGCACTGCACAGCCGCCTCGGCGCACCCGACTACAGCGTTCCCGGCTCGGAATCCAAACGGGTGGAACAGCTTGCGGCGCAGCATTTCTCACAGCTGGGCGCGGAACAGGATCTGATCGTGTTCCATTCGGCGAGCCATACCGCCGACAGTCCCGAATTCCGTACCGTCATCGACAGCGCGCTCACCACCGCCCGGGCGATCCCCGGTATCGCCGGTGCGGTCGGCCCGTTCGAAGGCAATGCGGCACTGCAGATCTCGGCCGATCGGCATACCGCGTTCGGCATCGTCGGCCTCAACGGCGAGATGACCGAGCGCGTGGATCTCGCCGGCCGCCTGCAGACCGCCCTGGACCCGGTCGGCGCCAACGGCATTCAGGTCGCGGTCACCGGATACTCCCCCGTCCAGGGCGAATTGATGCGCATGGAAACCGCGGATATGCAGCGCGGGGAGAGCATCGGCCTGCCGGTCGCGGCCCTGGTGTTGGTGCTCGCCCTCGGCGCGATCGTGGCCGCCACCATCCCGATCACGGTGACCGGCGCGGGCATCGCGGTGGCGGTGGGCGTGCTGTTCGGGCTCACCAGCTTCCTGACCTTCGATTCACTGGTGCTCTCGGTCGCCACCATGATCGGTACCGGTACCGCCATCGACTACGCCATGTTCATCGTGAGCCGATTCAACGAGGAGCTCACCAAACGCGGAGTCCGTGATCGCAAGGCGCGCACGCGGATCGACGCCGCCGTCGGCGCGGCCCTGGATACCACCGGGCGCACCATCCTGGCCTCGGGGCTCATCGTGATGATCTCGCTCTGCGCCCTGACCGTGGTCGGGCTGCCGATGCTCAACGGTGTCGCCATCGGCGTGGTGACCGCGGTGCTCGCCACCCTGGCCGCGGCCTGCACCCTGCTGCCCGCGGTGCTTTCGCTGCTCGGCCCGGCGATCAACCGGGGTGCGCTGCCCGCGCGCCTGCGCCCCGCCGAGACCCGCGCCGCCGTCACCTCGACCGCGTGGACCCGATGGGCGCATCTGGTCATGGGCCGTCCGGTGCTGTTCGGCGTGGCCGGGGTGGCGGTGCTCGCCATTGCCGCCGCACCCCTGGCCGGTATGAAGTACGGCATCGATATGGCGCTGGGCTCGCTCGGCGATCGCCCCGCCGGACAGGCCACCCAACTGATTCGGAGCGAATTCGGCCCGGGTCTGCTCTCCCCCATTCAGGTGGTGCTGACCGGACCGGACGATACCGCCCTGTCCGGCGGTGGTTTCGTGGACGCCAATCGCTTTGTGGCCGAACTCAATCGCGATCCGCGCATCGCCTCGGTGCTGCCGCAGACCGCCGACGGCCGCATGCTCGCCATGGTGGTGCCGAAGGATTCCTTCGATTCCACCGCCGTCGCCGACCTCACCATCGATATCCGTTCCCGCGCAAGCACTGTCGACTCCGCGACGATCTCGGTCGGCGGTGTATCGGCCACCTTCGCCGATGTCTCCGAGCTCATCACCTCGCGCTTCCCGTGGGTGATCGTGCTGGTGCTGACGGTCTCGATGGCGTTCCTGGTCTTCGCGTTCCGCAGTATCGTGCTGGCCGTCAAGGCCATCGCGCTGAATCTGCTGGCCACCGGTGCGGCACTGGGCATTACGGTCGCGGTCTTCCAGCGCGGTATCGGCGAATCGCTGCTCGGGTTCCACAGCGCCGGATTCCTCCAGGTGTATCTGCCCATGCTGGTGTTCGCGGTGCTGTTCGGGCTGTCCATGGATTACGAGGTTTTCCTGGTGCGCCGCATGAAGGAGGCATGGGAGCGCAATCCCGATAACGCCGCCGCCGTGGCGGAGGGATTGCAGCACACCGCCCGGCCGATCACGGCCGCTGCGGCCATCATGGTCGCGGTCTTCGCCAGCTTCGTGACCGCGGATGTCTTGGAGCTCAAGCAGATCGGCTTCGCACTGGCCGTCGCGGTGACCATCGACGCGGTGATCGTGCGCCTGATTCTGGTGCCCGCCTTCATGCAGCTGTTCGGCCGCTGGAACTGGTGGCTGCCGACGCTGCGCCGGACTCAGCCGATCACGGCGTCAAGCGCGGACAGAATCGAATCCAGCGCCTCGGTGTAGACCTGCCGCATGGGCACCGCGAAATCCGTTCCGGCCCAATGGTCCAGCGAGGCCATGCACCCCCAGATGGCGGTGGCGACGGCGATCCGCAATTGCAGATCATTGGCGTCGCGCCCGGACCGCTCGGCCAGCAGCGCCAGGAATTGCGCCTCCAGATCGCGCATCTGCCGCACCTGCCGGTCCCGCACTTCCGGATAGGTCAGCGCGTGCTGCATGCGCATGCGGGTGCGGCGTTCGAGCTCCGGGGTGATGAGCGTATCGATGAGGATCGGCGCGAGCGTGCGCGTCAGGGCCAGCAGTTCGGCCGGTGTGGCGATGCCGCCGTCACCGGCGGTGCGCAGCACCTCGAGGATCTGCGGATCGGCCTCGTCGTAGAGGACCAGCATTTCCTTGGTCCCGAAGTACCGGTAGATCGAGCTCGGCGACACCCCCGCCGCGGTCGCGACCCGTTCCACCGTCACCTCGCGGTACCCGTGCCGCTCGAACAGATCCAGCGCGATTCGCTGGATACGGCTCATGGCTTCGACTTTGCGGCGCTCCCAGAGCGATCCGGGAGACTCGACGGCGGAGTGGAACATATTGCATCGAGAATAGCGAAAGTCCCCGAGCCCATAGGGACTCGGGGACTTTCGAACTATCGCGTTATCGCGTCAGTAGCGAATCAGGCGTTGCCCGACAGCTTCTCACGGAGCGCGGCCAGCTGCGCATCGCTCGCCAGCGAGCCACCGGCGGGCTCGGCGGAGGACGAAGACGACGAGGAGGACGTGGCCGCCTGCGAACCGCTCTCGGAGGAGTAGTTCTGCGGGCCACCGTTGGCGGCCTCGGCAGCGGCGTCAGCCGCCATCTTCTCCATCTGAGTGGTGTGCATCTTGTGGCGACGCTCGGCCTCGGCGTACCGGCCTTCCCACTCCTCGCGGACCTTGTCCGAACCCTCGAGCCATTCGTTGGTCTCGGGATCGAAGCCCTCGGGGAAGATGTAGTTGCCCTGGTCGTCGTAGCTGTCCGCCATGCCGTACTTGGACGGATCGAACTCGGCGTTGTAGTCCTCGTTCGCCTGCTTCAGCGACAGCGAGATACGACGACGCTCGAGGTCGATGTCGATGACCTTGACCATCGCGTCGTCGCCGACGGCGACAACCTGGTCCGGGACCTCGACGTGGCGCTCGGCCAGCTCGGAGATGTGCACCAGGCCCTCGATGCCCTCTTCGACGCGCACGAAGGCGCCGAAGGGAACGAGCTTGGTGACCTTGCCCGGGACGATCTGACCGATCGCGTGGGTCCGGGCGAACTGACGCCACGGGTCTTCCTGAGTCGCCTTGAGCGACAGGGAGACACGCTCGCGGTCCAGGTCGACGTCGAGGACCTCGACGGTGACCTCGTTGCCGACCTCGACAACCTCGGACGGGTGATCGATGTGCTTCCAGGACAGCTCGGAGACGTGCACCAGGCCGTCGACGCCACCCAGGTCCACGAAGGCACCGAAGTTGACGATGGAGGACACGACGCCCTTGCGGACCTGGCCCTTCTGCAGCTGGTGCAGGAACTCGGAGCGCACCTCGGACTGGGTCTGCTCCAGCCAAGCGCGACGCGACAGAACCACGTTGTTGCGGTTCTTGTCGAGCTCGATGATCTTGGCCTCGATCTCCTTGCCGACGTACGGCTGGAGATCGCGAACGCGACGCATCTCGACGAGCGAGGCCGGGAGGAAGCCGCGGAGGCCGATGTCCAGGATCAGGCCGCCCTTGACAACCTCGATGACGGTGCCCTTGACGGCCTCGTCACGCTCCTTGAGCTCCTCGATCGTGCCCCAAGCCCGCTCGTACTGCGCGCGCTTCTTCGACAGGATCAGGCGGCCTTCCTTGTCCTCCTTGGTGAGAACGAGGGCCTCGACCTCATCACCCACGGAAACGACCTCATTCGGGTCGACATCGTGCTTGATGGAGAGTTCGCGAGAGGGGATGACGCCTTCGGTCTTGTAACCGATGTCGAGAAGGACCTCGTCACGGTCGACCTTGACAATGGTGCCTTCGACGATATCGCCGTCGTTGAAGTACTTGATCGTCTTGTCGATAGCGGCGAGGAAGTCCTCGGCAGTGCCGATGTCATTAACGGCTACCTGCGGCGAGGTCACAGTAGTGGGCATGTGTGAGGTTGCTCCGGACGGATTGTGGTCGGAAGTGGACATGTGGGCTTTCGGTATTGCTGCGAACACACAGCTGATGGAACTAACGTTGGTCATGCGACAGCACATCGCTGTGGCGGAGCACAACGCTGCCCTGAAAAGCATGCGGACTCACAGCACGATTGTCTGCTCTGCTCGACCCAGTGAGTTTCCCCAGAGATTCGAGTACAGAAGACACTCGCGGGAAACAGCGTACGCGAGGTCTGTTGTACCAAGCAAACACGGGTACCTCGGCGCGAGTCGATAGGGTTGCGCAATGGCCGAAGATCACCCCGCTCTCCCCGACGATACCCGGCACGCCGAGGCGAATTCCCTGCTCGGGACGGTGGGGGTGGCTCGAACCAAGATTGACTCCACCGCGAGCGAGCGCGCCAGCCGCAAATGGTGGGATGCGGACGCCGCGGCCTATCACGAGACGCACGCCGATTTCCTGGGCGTGGATTCGATTGCCGGGGAGTTCATCTGGTGCCCGGAGGGCCTGCACGAGGGTGACTGGCGGCTGCTCGGCGACATTGTGGACAAGCACATATTGGAGATCGGCTGCGGTTCCGCGCCGTGCTCGCGCTGGCTCGCGGCGCACGGCGCGCATCCGGTAGGCCTCGATATCTCCCGGCAGATGCTGGAGCGCGGGATGCACGCCATGACCGCGAGCGGGCCGCGGGTACCGCTGGTGCAGGCGGGTGCGGAGGCGCTGCCGTTCGCGGACGCGAGTTTCGATCTGGCCTGTTCGGCGTTCGGCGGGGTGCCGTTCGTGGCGGATTCGGGTCAGGTGATGCGCGAGGTGGCGCGGGTGCTGCGGCCGGGCGGGCGCTGGGTGTTCTCCGTCAACCACCCCATGCGCTGGATCTTCCCGGACGATCCGGGACCGGAGGGCTTGCGCGCGGCCATCCCGTATTTCGATCGCACGCCGTATGTGGAGCTGGACGGGAACGGTGAGCCCACCTATGTCGAGCACCATCGCACCGTCGGCGATCGGGTGCGCGAGATCGTGGCCGCCGGGCTGACCCTGGTCGACCTCATCGAACCCGAATGGCCGGAGTGGCTCGAGCGCGAATGGGGCCAGTGGAGTCCTTTGCGAGGCGAAATATTCCCGGGCACAGCCATTTTCGTCACCGAGAAGCCGCTCTGATCTGGCCGCCGTCACCTCGGGTGTGGTAGGCGTGACGGGTGGAGGAAAGTCCGTTCGGCCGCTATCGACTCCTCGGACTGCTCGGCGAAGGGGGCATGGGGCGGGTCTATCGCGCCTTCGATACCGAGACCGAGCGGGTCGTGGCGCTCAAGGTGCTGCCGCCGCAGTTCGCGCATGACCCGGTGTACCGGGAACGGTTCCGGCGCGAGGCGCAGGCGGCGGCACGGCTGACCGAACCGCACATCATTCCGATCCACGGGTACGGGGAGATCGACGGGCGACTGTTCCTGGATATGCGGCTGGTCGAGGGCACCGATCTGGCGACCGTGCTGAACGCCTCGGGACGGCTCGCGCCGCTGCGCGCGGTCGAATTGCTGGCGCAGATAGCCGCAGCGCTCGATGCCGCGCATCACGCCGGACTGGTGCACCGGGATGTGAAACCGTCCAATATCCTCACCACCGCAAACGATTTCGCGTATCTCATCGACTTCGGCATCGCGCGCGGTGAGAACGATTCCGATCTGACCACCATGGGCGCGGCCATCGGCACCTTCGCCTATATGGCCCCCGAACGCCTGGCCAATGACAGCTATGACGGCCGGGCCGATGTGTACTCGCTGGCCTGTGTGCTCTACGAGAGCCTGGCGGGCTCGAAACCGTTCCCGGGCACCAGCGTCGAGCGGCAGATCGCCGCGCATCTGTCCGCGCCGCCGCCGCGGCCGTCGGTTCAGGTGGCGGGTGTGGCGACCGCGTTCGACGCGGTCATCGCGCGCGGGATGGCCAAGAATCCGGTGGATCGCTATCGGACCGCCGGAGCGTTGATCGACGCCGCCCGGGCGGCGGCGCGCGGGCAGCTGCGGCTGCCGGATTCCGGCCCCGAACCCATACCGCCGGGTCCGGCCGCCGGACCGCACACGCTCCCGGGACCGGGCATGACGGACGCGGATACCGTTGCGACACAGGCGAGTCCACTGTCCCCGCCGCAACCCGACCACTGGATCTCATCCGCTTCGACCGCCGACACCCAGCTCATCCGCCCCGCCTCGCCGGATCCGGCGAGGCGTTCGCTGCGCGCCCTGATGTGGGCGGCCTCTGCGATGGCGGTGCTCATCGCGATCGGGGTGATCGCGGTCCCGCTGATCCGCCAGAGCGGTACCTCGTCCGAGTCCGCTGGCTCCCCCGCCCCGCAGTCCACCAATACCCTGGCCCTCACGCCCCCGGGCACCCGCGCCACTCCCCCGCCGACCACCACCGGCGATAGCGAAACCACCACCGCCCCAGCCGATTCCGCCACTCGCGCGGTGAACTTCCTCCGCGAGCACTACGCCCTGCTGCCGAGCAATCCGGCGGCCGCCTGGGCGCGCCTGACACCCGCCTACCAGAACCGCATCGGCGGCTATACCGCCTACCAATCCTTCTGGACCACGGTCGATGCCGTCACCGCCTGGGATGTCGCCGCCGACGGCAGCACCCTGACGGTGACCTACCGCCTGTCCTTCCGCTACAACAACGGCAAACCCATCGCCGCCGAACAACGCCGCGCCCAACTGGTCCGCAGCGGTGACACCTTCCTGATCGACAGCGCCGAACTCATCTCCTGATCCGGTCCGGATACGCCGAACTCCTCCCGCACGCTGCGGGAGGAGTTCGGTTCAGGGTGTCTTCGGTTCTCGCCCGGCGTTTTTCAATGCCACCCGGAGGGCGTATTCGATTTGGGCGTTGATGCTGCGGAGGTCGTCGGCGGCCCATTTGGCGATGGCGTCGTGGACGCCGGGATCCAGGCGGAGCAGAACCTTTTTGGGCTCGCGTTTGGGCGCCGGCATCAGCTGTAGAGGGTGCCGGTGTTCACGACGGGCTGGGCGGCGCGGTCACCACACAGGACCACCAGGAGGTTGGAAACCATTGCGGCCTTGCGCTCCTCATCGAGTTCGACCATGCCCTCGGCGGCGAGCCGCTCCAGGGCCAGGCCGACCATGCCGACCGCGCCCTCCACGATACGGGTGCGGGCCGCGACGATCTGCGAGGCCTGCTGGCGCACCAGCATGGACTGGGCGATCTCGGGGGCGTACGCCAGGTGCGTGATGCGGGCCTCGATGACCTCGATACCGGCCAGATCGGTGCGTTCGCGCAGTTCGGCGGTGAGTTCCTCGGCGACCGTGCTGCCATCGCGCAGGCTGGTGCGGGTGGCGTCGTCATGGGCGTCGTAGGGGTGGATGGTGGCCAGATGACGGACCGCCGCCTCGGACTGGGTCTCCACGTACTGCTCGTAATCGTCGACGGCGAAGGCGGCCTTGTAGCTGTCGACCACGCGGTAGACGACCACCGCGGCGATCTCGACCGGATTGCCGTCCGCCTCATTGACCTTCAGCTTCTGGGTCTCGAAGTTCCTGACCCGCAACGAGATTCCGCGCCGGCTGCTGAACGGGGTGACCCAGTGGAATCCGGCCTCGCTGACCGAGCCGATGTACCGGCCGAAGAACTGAACGACCTTGGCCTGGTTGGGATTCACCACCACGAAGCCGGTGAGCACCACGACGGCCGCGATCATGGCCACGGTCAGCAGCACCGCCCCGGCCGGTGACGCACCGTTGTGATTGTTGGCGGAATTGCCGAGCACCGCGATACCCGCGACGGCCAGCGCACCGAAAATCAGAAAAACCCCCAGCATCAGAAACCCGTTCACGCGGAACGCCCGACGCATCTCCATGACACTCTCCTAGTATCGAAGTGATATCACGACGATAGCGCTTGACCGGGCCGGTGCCAAGTGGGTTTCGGAAGCCGGGGTTGCGGAAATATGTAGACCGGTCTAGTTTTCAGGCATGGGACAGAAGGGCGCGGAAACGCGGGACCGGCTGCTGGACGCGACCCAGGAATTGATGGAGACCTCGGGATACTTCGGTGCCGGACTCAATCAGGTGGTCGCGCTCAGTGGTGCGCCGCGCGGATCGCTGTACTTCCACTTCCCCGGCGGTAAGGACGAGATGGTCGGGGCGTCGGTGCGACGCGCGGGGCAGACGATCGGCGACGCGCTGACGAGCCTGGCGGAATCGAGCGAATCGGTGACGGCACTCGCGGACGCGATGCTGGGCTTCCTCGGCGACCAGTTGGAGCAGTCGGGCTGGCGCAAGGGGTGCCCGGTGGCGACCGTGGCATTGGAGACCGCGGCCACCAATGATCCACTGCAACAGGCGTGTTCGGAGGTCTACCGCGCATGGGAGGCGGCACTGCGCATCCAGGTCGCGGACCGGCCCGATGCGGATGATCTCGCGATCACCATCCTGGCGCTGGTGGAGGGTGCGCTGGTACTCGCCCGCGCGCATCGCAGCCGAGATCCGCTGACCCGGGTGGGACGGCAGATCAACGCGCTCTTGTCAGCGCCTTCCTGAGCCCCCTCGGCTCCCCTGAGACAACTCGGCCCGCTCGGCAAGGCGGGCCATTTTCCGGACGACAAAATATGTAGACCGATCTATTAAGGACCGTTCATGGATGCAATCGTCTTCGGCGCGACCGGCTTTCTCGGCCGCGCCCTGGTGGCCGAACTGCTCGGACGCGGACAGCGGGTGGCCGCCGCCGTGCGTAAGGACACGCTCACGCCGTGGCTGATCGCCCAGGGGGTCGATATCGGCAGGCTGGAACTCGTCACGGCCGATATCACCCAACCGCTCTCGGGCCTGCCGACCGTGCGCGATGTCTACAACACCGCCGGGCGCTACGCCTTCGGCCTCGGCGTGGACGAGGCGCGGGCGACCAATGTCACCGGGGCGGTCAACGTACTCGAATGGGCCGCAACGCTTCCCGAGCTCCGGCGGCTGGTGCACATCAGTGGGTACCGGGTGAGCGCGGCCGACGGGATGCCCGATTACGCCGAACTCGGCGCGTACGAGGCATCGAAGGTCGAAGGCGATCTCGCGGTACGCACCCGGGCCCGCGAGCTGGCGGTTCCCCTGACCATCGCCAATCCCAGCGCGGTCATCGGCCCCGGGCAGTACATAGGGCCATCGACACTCATAGAACAGCTCTGGAACGGACAGCTACCCGCTCTGCCGGGCGGTCCGGACACCTTCGTGCCGATCGTCACCGTCGACTATCTGGCGAAATTCCTCGCCGAGATCCCCGAATACCCTGCGGGCGAACACCATTGGATTCTCGACGACGCCACTCCCGCACTGCCCGAACTGATCGGCACGATCGCGAATCACCTCGGCGTACGAGCACCGCGCCGCAGCATCCCGGTCAGCCTGTTGCGACGACTGCCGCGCACCTTGACCGGAGCGGACCCCGAAACCCTGACATTCCTGTCGACCGACCGCTACCCGACCGCCTCCGCCCGAGCGCTCGCGGCACACGCGGGTCTGCAAATACCTTCCGCCACAGCCGCTTTACGCGACTGGGCCGATGAACTGGTGGCCGCCCGCTTCGGCGCGGCCGAACCCTGGCAGCGCCCACACGGATTCCACGACGTGGCAGGCAGCCGCACCTGGCTGGTAGGCGACCGCGAACGCCCCGACTACGTACTGCTGCACGGCCTACCGCTGAACGCCGACCTGTGGGCCCCACTCGCCACCCACCTACCCGGCCCAATCCTCGCCCCCGACCTCCCCGGCCAAGGCCGTTCCGCCGCAGCCGAATCCACTGACACCTGGCTGGCCGAGCTGTTCCGCCCGGTCCGCACCCGCCCCGTCCTGATCGCCCATTCAGCGGCCTGTGCACCCGCACTTCGCTTCGCCGCCGACCACCCCGACCGCATCGGCGAACTCGTCCTCATCTCCCCCGCATTCCTCCAGAAACCCGCCGGTCGCCTGGCCCGATCCCGCGTGTCTGCCCCGCTGCTGCGCCGCATGTCCGCGGAGCGGCTGGCAAAGACGCTGAATCTCCCCGAAAGCGATGAGATCCGAAGCGCCGCAGCAGATCTGCATCGGCCCGGCGTAGCGCGCCGAACACTCGCGGCCTTGCGCACCGACGCCGGGCAACGCACACGGTCGCACACCCTGCTGAACCAGCTCGGCGAGGCCGGCACGGCACGGCGCGCGCCGAATCCGACGCGCGCCGATCAGCGACCGGTCATGAATGAGTCGCACCCGCGAGTCACGATCATCGTGGGCGCAGCCGACCCCCTCGTCACGCCCACCGACCTCCCGGTGATCGAGATCAGCGGAGCCGGGCACTACCCCCAGCTGACACACCCCACCGCTATCGCGAGGCAGCTCGCCACGGCGAGCGAATCCCCCACCGCTCCCCGAACCTGAAGCAGCCCACGCCCGCCATCCCCGCACCCGATCCCGATCGGCACGGCACGGCACTAGATCGGCCACACCCCACTCCAACCACCGGGTACTCCACTCCAACCACCGAGCACGCCGCCCCGATAGCCGCGACCCCTGCTCCGTCATCCCGGCATGCTTTTGGCCGGGATCCACACCCGCTGCACAACAACTGGTTTCTCGGATTCCAACCAACCCCACGCCGGAGTATCGACCGGGCAATCCACCGACTCCGCGCCCGCGATCGAATCCGATCGCGGGCGCGGAGGTTCGACCCGATCAGCGGGGCTGGATATTGCGGTTGAAGCGGAACAGGTTGTCTGCGTCGTATTTCGCCTTCAAGGCGGCGAGGCGGTCGTAGGTGGGGGCGGTGTAGGCGGCGCGGGTTTCGGCTTCGCCGCGGTCGCCGCCGCCGTAGAGGAAGTTGAGGTTGGTGCCGATGGCCCAGGGCTCCACGGTCTTTCGGATGCGGGCCAGGCCCGCGGTGATGGCGTCGGCGTCGGGGCCGGGCATTGCGATCGCGCGGGCCACGTATTGGGCGTCGCGGTGGTCGACGGCGGATTCGTAGGCGGCGGGGCGGCTCAGCGCACCGCCCAGGTGGCGGAATCCGGCGACGACCGGCAGGTCCGAGCCCGGTCCGGTGGCCTCCAGGAAGGCGTCGGTGGCATCGGCGGGGAGTTCGGCGAGCAGGGCGTTGGTGGCGGTGTACGGATGCGGCTGCGGCGGATCGCTGTGGATGGTGTGGGAGTCGGTGTAGGGCAGCACTTTCAGGTTGTCGGTGAAGCGTTCGCCGATGGCGCGCAGCGGGGCGACCAGACGCTCGCCGTCGGCCTCGGAGCCGGTGTAGGCGATATTGACGGTGGCCAGGTAGCGGCCGCGCAGGTGTGCGGGGAACTGCGGGATATCGGGCATGGTCATCATGCCGAAGGCGGAGGTGAGTTGATCGGGCAGATCGGCGGTCCAGAGCCGCCAGGCTTCCAGAGCCTGCGGCACCAGCGGCGCGTCGAATTGCAGCTGTCCGCCGTACACCGTTGTCACCGGCACCAATTCGAGTTCCAGCGCGGTGACCACGCCGAAGTTGCCGCCGGTGCCGAGCACCGCGCCGAAGAGTTCGTCACCGGGGCTCAGGCGGCGTAGTCGACCGTCCGCGGTGACGATCTCGATGACCCGCACATGGTCTGCGGCATAACCGAATTCGCGAGCCAGCAAGCCCAGGCCGCCGCCCAGGGTGTACCCGACCACGCCGACCGAATTGGACGAGCCGTTCAACGGTGCCAGCCCGTGCGCCGCGGCGGCCGCGATCAGTTCTCCGGCCTGCACACCGGCCGCGACGCGAGCGGTGCGGGCGGCGGCATCGATCCGAATGTCCTTCATGCGACGGGTATTGATGAGCACTCCCCCGTCGGCGGGTGCGGCCAAACCGTGCCCGGTGGCCTGCACCGCGATCGGAAGTCCGTGCCGCGCGGCGTATTCCACGGCGGCCCGGACATCCTCAGCGTGCACGGCCGCGACGACGACGGCGGGGCGATGGGTGTACGCGGTTTGGAACCCGTCGATTTCGGCGCGGTAGTCGCCGTCCTCGGGCAGCAGGACCGCGCCGGTGGTGGCGGGGAGTTCGTTCCGGTGGTGCGCTGTCTTCGTCATGTCTCCAACTCTGCGCCGCGTCGATCTAGAACTCCAACACATAGTTTTTCTTGCTACTAGAATCATCAGTTATGGAACTTCGCCAGCTGCGCTACTTCGTCACCGTCGCGGAGGAAGCGAATTTCACCCGCGCGGCCGCCCGCCTGCATCTCGCGCAACCCGGGTTGAGCGCGCAGATCCGCCAGCTGGAGCGCGAACTCGGCCAGCAGCTGCTGGACCGCTCCACCCGCTCGGTGACCCTCACCCCGGTGGGCGCGGCCGTCCTGGATCACGCAAAGGCGGCATTGGCTGCGGCACAACAGATTACGCATACCGTGGACGAGTTCACCGGCCTGCTGCGCGGGCACGTCCGGGTCGGATTGATCTCCGGCGCGGCGAATGACGAGGTCGATATGGCCCGGGTGCTGGCGGACTATCACCGCGATCATCCGCAGATCGCCATCTCGCTCACCGAGGACACCTCCGAGGCCATGTACGCCGCGCTGCGGCATTGCGAACTGGATATCGCCCTGCTCGGGTTGACCGGCTCCGAGGACGATCCCGCCGTTGCGCTGGAGACCGTCTTCGATACCGCCATCGTCGCGGCGGTCGCCGCCGACGCCCCCGGATTCGGTGACCGCATCACGCTGGCGGAGCTGTGCGAACACCAGCTGATCTGCCTGCCACGCGGCACCGGCATTCGGGGTGTACTCGAGAAAGCTTGCGCGGCAGCGGGTTTGACCCCGAACGTGGCATTCGAAGGGGCCGCACCGCCGCTGCTGCTGCGTCTGGCCGGGCACGGTCTGGGCGTGGCGGTGGTGCCGCCGCTGCGCGAGCCCGATGCGGCGGCGATCGGGGTGCGCATGCTCGATATCGATCCGGCGATCACCGGCCGTCTCGCCCTCGCCTGGAATCGGGAACGCCCGTTGAGCCCGGCCGCGAAGGTGCTGCTCGGCCAGGTCCGCATCGCGATGGGCGGCTGGAAGGGCGGGGACACGATCTTCGTCGAACGCGAGAACCAGTTATAGTCGCCCACTGACGCATACTTCCCTAAACTTCCCTATTGAGATGTTGGATAGGGATGTTTAGAGTAGTTTCCGTGACCGAACGCCTGTACTCCGTGGAAGACGTCGCCGAACGTCTCGGCCTGCACGTGCGCACCGTCCGCGGCTATGTGCGCGACGGCAAGCTCCCGGCCGTGCGCATCGGCAAGCAGTACCGCATCGCGCACGCGGATCTGGAAGCCTTCACCGGCCGCCCGGTACCGGATACGTTGCGCGAGAGCGTGCCCCGGCAGCGACATGCCGAGGTCTCCAGCATCGTCGAGGCGGACGCGGTGGACCGCGCCACGGTGGATCGGGCGTCCGCCCTGCTCACCGGCGCGACGGGGAATCGGCAGGCCGGTGACGCGCCGATCCGGTTCCACACCATGTACGACGCCGAACGGGCTCGGCTCAAGATCATCATCGTGGGCAGTCTGAGCGAAACGGCTCAGCTGCTCGAATATCTGGACGGAGTACTCACGCCATGAGCACCGCGAACCGCTCCGGGAGCAGCACCGCCGCTGACACGGTGCCTCCCATCTACAAATCCGCCGCCGGACAGGCGGCCATCCGGGAGCGCTACCGGGAAGTGTTGCGCGACTGGCCGGTTCCCGCCGAGCAGCGGACCATTCCGACGCGCGAGGGCGATACCTTCGTACTCGTGTCCGGACCGGCGACCGCGCCGCCGGTGGTGCTGCTGCACGGTTCCGGAGCCAATTCCGGCACCTGGCGCGGCGATATCCCCTCCTGGGCGGAGCATTTCCGCGTGTATGCCGTCGATCTGGTCGGTGAACCGGGCGGCAGCGCACCGTCGCGGCCGAAGCTGGGCACCGAGGCCATCGCGCTCTGGCTCGACGATGTGCTTGCGGGACTGGGGCTTTCGGAGACGGCCGTGGTGGGCATGTCGCTGGGCGGCTGGCACGCACTGGATTACGCCATTCGCAGGACGGAACGCGTTACGGCACTGGCACTGCTGTGCCCCGGCGGGATCGGCAAGCAGCGTTACGGCTGGCTGCTCAAGGCCATCGTCCCGCGCCTGCTCGGCCGCCGGGATCTGCGCGGTTCCGCACAGGCCACCACCGGACTGTACGGCGCGGAATTGGAACCCATCCTCGATGACATCGAGTTGACGTTCACCCATTTCAATCCGCGCACTGAACGGCTGCCGCGCTTCACCGACGACCAACTGCGCGGCCTGCCCATGCCGGTGCTGGCGATCGTCGGCGATCAGGACGCCATGCTCGACTCGGCCGAAACCGCCCGGCGCATCACCGCTTCGGTGCGGGACGCGACCGTACTGGTGCTGCCCGGCGTCGGCCACGCCATCCTCGGCCAGACCGAGCCGGTGCTGAATTTCCTCACCGCGCACGCGGATCGGGAATAGGCAGACCGGACGTCACCCGGAGGGAACTCCGCTTCCACCGATACGGCCGCAGTGGACCGTCAGCCCCGCCTTCGCTGATCGAAGGCGGGGCTGATGACGGAATACGCTGTGCCGCTACAGAATGCGGGACAGGAATGCCTTGGTGCGATCGTGCTGCGGATTGGCGAGCACCTCGCGCGGATCACCCGCCTCGACGACCACGCCGCCGTCCATGAACACCAGCTGATCGGCGACCTCACGCGCGAAACCCATTTCGTGGGTCACCACGACCATGGTCATACCGTCGGCCGCCAATTCCCGCATGACGCCGAGGACTTCGCCGACCAGTTCCGGATCGAGCGCCGAGGTGGGCTCGTCGAACAGCATCAGCTTGGGGTCCATGGCCAGCGCCCGCGCGATGGCGACGCGCTGCTGCTGACCGCCGGAGAGCTGCGCCGGATACGAATCGGCCTTATCGGCCAAGCCGACTCGATCCAGCAGGGTGCGGGCGCGGGTCAGCGCCTCGGCCTTCTTGATCTTCTTCACCTGGGTCGGCGCCTCGATGACATTCTCGAGGACCGTCCGGTGCGGGAAGAGGTTGAAGTGCTGGAACACCATGCCGATATCGCGACGCTGACGCGCGGCATCGCGCGGATGCAGCTCGTAGAGCTTGTCACCCTTTTCGCGGTAGCCGACCAGTTCGCCGTCCACGTACAAACGGCCCGCGTTCACCTG
Source organism: Nocardia sp. NPDC056000 (assembly GCF_042269265.1). Classification (NCBI taxonomy): domain Bacteria; kingdom Bacillati; phylum Actinomycetota; class Actinomycetes; order Mycobacteriales; family Nocardiaceae; genus Nocardia; species Nocardia sp. NPDC056000. Next base: position 132,347 of record NZ_JBHJXS010000006.1, read on the forward strand.
CTCGAGGTGATTGATGCAGCGCAGGAACGTGGACTTGCCCGAGCCGGACGGCCCGATCAGGCAGAGCACCTCACCGCGCTTGACCTCGAGCGAGATGCCCTTCAGAACCTGTAGTGCGCCGAAGTTCTTGCACACCTTGTCGGCGCGCACCATCGGCGTCGACGGATCGACCGAAGTCACTGCACTCCCCCCGCCCGCTGCATCTGCGCCAGGGCCTTCAACTGCTTTCCGGTCAGCTTGCGCGAGGATCCGCGCGAGTAGTACCGCTCCAGGTAGAACTGGCCGACCATGAGCACGCTGGTGATGGCCAGGTACCAGGTGGCCGCGACCAGCAGCAGCGGAATCGGCTGGAAGTTCACGCCGTAGATATCGCGCGCCCGGCCGTACAGGTCGGTGGTGAGCGGGATGGCGGTGACCAGCGAGGTGGTCTTGAGCATGGAGATGAGCTCATTGCCGGTCGGCGGAATGATCACCCGCATGGCCTGCGGCAGCACCGTGCGGGTCATGGTCTGCGACCACGACATGCCCAGCGCCGTCGACGCCTCACGCTGGCCCTCGTCCACGGAATTGATTCCGGCGCGGACGATTTCGGCCATGTACGCGGCCTCGTTCAAGCCGAGGCCGATCATGGCGAACAGGAACGGGGCGGACAGATGCTGCACATCGAAATTCGCGAACGACGGCCCGAACGGCACGCCGAGGGTGATGGTCTTGTACAGCGAGGGGAACAGTCCCCAGAACACCAGCTGCACATAGACGGGGGTGCCGCGGAAGATCCACAGGTACACCCACGCCACCGAGCGCAGCACCGGATTCGGCGAGAGCCGCATGACCGCCAGCAGCACACCGAGCACCACGCCGATGAACATGGCGAGCACGGTGAGCTCCAGGGTCACCATGGCGCCGGAGGCGATCTTGCTGTCCCGCAAGTACTTCCAGTAGGTGTCCCAGTGATACGCCGGATTGGTCTTGGCGCCCCAGAGGAACAGTGCCACCAGGATCAGTAGCACGGCCGCGGCGATCCACCGGCCCGGCCGACGCAGCGGAATCGCTTTGATCGGCGCGGGGTCGGTGGATTTCGCGAGCGTCGCAGCCGAGGCTGCGGAGTTGGTCTCGTCCTGCGACATGGTGGGTTATCTCAGCCCTGTGCTCCGTTGATGACCGATTTGCTGATCGCGCCGTCCTGCACGCCCCAGTTCTCGGCGATCTTCTTGTACTGGCCGTTGTCCATCAGGTACTGAACGGCTTCCTGCAGAACGGGTCCCAGCGCGGAGCCCTTCTTGATCGGCCAGCCGTACGGCGCGGAATCGAAGATGGCGCCCGCGGCCTCGATGGTGCCCTGGTTCTGCTTGATGGCGTACGCGGTCACCGGGGAATCGGCGGACATGGCGTCGACCTGGCCGTTGACCAGTGCGGTGGCCGCGGCGCTCTGCTCGTCGTAGGCGACCTTGGTGATCTCCGGCTTACCGGCGGCGACGCAGGCCGCGCTCTTGGCCGGGATCTCGTCGGTGTCCTGAATCGTGGTGCGCTGCACCGCGACTCGCTTACCGCAGGCATTGGTCGGATCGACCGTCTTACCCTTGGGCTGGGCCCATAGGCTGCCCGCGCTGAAGTAGGTGACGAAGTCGGCGGTCTTCTCGCGTTCCTTGTTATCGGTGAACGAGGACATGCCGAGGTTGTAGGTACCGGCCTCGATACCCGGGATGATCTTCTCGAAATCGGCTTCCTTGTAATCGGCGCTGAGGCCGAGCACCTTGGCGACCGCGTCCATCAGGTCCACGTCATAGCCGACGATCTTGCCCGAACCCGGATCCTTGTACTCGTTCGGCGAGTACGGGGTGTTCACGCCGACGATGAGCTTGCCCGAGCTCTTGATATCGGCCGGCACCTTGGCCGCGATGGTGTCGACCTTCGAGATGTCGACCTTGGCCACCGCGGGCGCGTCGGAATCCGAGTTGCTGGTACACGCGGTCAGCACCAGGGCGCCGCCCGCGATAACGCAGGCGGCCCGCAGGGCACGCCCGCGGAGAGAGTTACGAACAGACACAGCAGTCCTCCACAGTTCGGTCACGCGACATCCGGACGTCGCCCGCCGTTTTGAAATGTAGGCGAGTCGTACATTCCATGCCGGTCGGTAACCGAACATTAATCGGCGACACGCCGGAGCGGGCCGATACACGCCCGGTTACGGAAGCGCGCTCACCAGCGGTGCAGCCGTGCGCGCACCTGCTCGGTGAATTCGGTGGTAGATGCTAACCCACCCAAATCGGATGTGGCGATTCCGGCCCGCAACGTCTCGGCTACCCCGTGTTCGATCCGCTCGGCCACCCGGCGCAGCGCACTGTGCGAATAGCGGGTCGCGATCCAGCGCAACAGCAGTGCCGCGGAGAGCATGAGCGCCACCGGATTCGCACGATTGTGCCCGGTGAGAGTCGGTGCCGCGCCGTGCACCGCCTGCGCCATCGCCTGCGTGTCAGAACAGTTCAGCGAGGGCGCGAGACCGAGGGAACCGCTCAACTCCCCGGCGAGATCGGAAAGGATATCGCCGAAAAGGTTTTCGGTGACGATGACGTCGTAGTCCTGCGGCGCGCGCACCAGATGCGCCGCAGCGGCATCGACGTGCTCATCGTTCACCTCGATCTCCGGATAGTCCTTGGCGACCTCATAGCACACATCGCGGAACATGCCCATGGTCACCGGAAGCACATTCGCCTTGTGCACGATGGTGACCTTCTTGCCCCGATTGCCCGCACCATCGAATGCCAGCCGCGCGACACGCTCAATGGCGGTACGCGTGAACACGCCGATGGCCATTGCCATATCGGCGGTCGGGCGGAATTCACCGGAGCCGGTGAACATATTGCGATCGGCGTACAGACCTTCGCTGTTCTCCCGCACGATGATCAGATCCATCTCACCCGCCACCGCGCGCACGCCCTCCATGGTTCGAGAGGGACGCACATTGCCGTACAGCCCGAAATGCTTGCGGACCGCGCCCGCGGGCGGCAGTCCGGCGCGATGCTCGGGCGCGTACGAGGCACTGTCGTGCGGACCCATGATCCAGCCCCGCAAACCCTCCAGGGCTTTCAGCGTCGAGGCGGGCATCGGATCTCCGAATTCCTCGATCGCGGCGTGACCGATCGGGACCGGCACCCACTCCACCGCGGGCAGACCCACGACCTCGAAGGCATCGTCGACCACGGTCCTGGTCGCCCGGACGATCTCCGGGCCGATGCCGTCGCCCTCCATCAGGCCCAGCCGGAGCCGAGTCACGCTGTCGCTCATGACAGTCATCCTCGCGCAATCGCGGCGGCGGCCGGACGGCGGCACGCGGTTGGCCGCTACCGTAGTGGGTAAAGGGAAGAGAACCGCACGGCCCGGTGTTGGACCGGGAAACTCGACATGAGAGGACGCCATGGCCACCCAGACACTGACCGAGCAGAACTTCGATGACATCGTCACCAAGAGCGATGTGGTTCTCGTAGATTTCTGGGCTGCGTGGTGCGGTCCGTGCCGGTCGTTCGCCCCCACCTTCGAGGCTTCCTCGGACAAGCACCCCGATGTGGTGCACGGCAAGGTCGACACCGAAGCCGAGCAGGGCCTGGCCGCCGCCGCGAATATCCGGTCGATTCCGACCATCATGGCTTTCCGCGAGGGTGTGCTGGTGTTCGCACAGCCCGGTGCGCTCCCGCCCGCCGCGCTGGAGGATCTCATCGGGCAGGTCAAGGAGCTCGATATGGACGAGGTCCGCAAGCAGCTCGCCGAGCAGCAGGAGACCCAGCAGGAAACCAAGGCCTGATTCGCGAAAGAGGCCGGTACCGCCGGTAATTCACGCATCGAATGCGCCGCACACCCGTAAAGGGTTGCGGCGCATTCGTTTTGCGTGCGTCAAGGCCGGTGCGGGTACACCGAACGCCGAAAGCGCCTGCGGCCGTTCATGAGCCGCAGGCTGTGCACTCTCAGGCGAAGGTGTTGATACCGGCAATCATGGCGCGGACGGTGGATTCCGCGCTGTCATCGGCGAGGGCCGCGCCCCAGCCGCGACGGCCGTTGAACTCGCACTGCACGAAGGTGGCGATGCCGTGTTCGGTGCGGCGCTGATGGAATTGCAGGATCTCCACCGGATAGCCCTCGTCGTACAGGGCCGAGGTGAGCGCCGCGACCGGGCTACCGGAGGTGGAGACGGTGCGCAGGTGACCGGCGAATTCCAAGGTCGCGGTGAAATCCGCGGCTTGGATATGAGTCCATTCGCCGAGTTTGATCGCACCGGTATCGCGGCAGTAGCGATCATGGAATTCGGCAGGGCTCAAACCGGCGCTCTCGGCCCGCAGGCTCGCGGGGGCAGCGGTGATGAACGCGTGAGTATCAAGTGTGATTGTCATTGGACTAGGTCTTCCCGACTTCTTCCCAGAAATTGGCAGAGGTGACCAGCTCAAAAAAAGTTCAACGGCCGCAGCGAGGGGGCCGGTCCGAATCAGACCCCGCTACGGCGCGGTACTACGAGTACGCGGTCAACAGCCACCGTCGCGGTGAGCGGAACAATCGCGGCGCGGTCGCGGATAGCGAGCGCTGCGTTGCGGCTGTTGGCGGGATTCGGCACGGCACCGAGCATAGGGGCAGACCCACGCAATGGCAACCATATTCGCATTCGACCCACGGGTAACTTTGTCGCAGGTCATCGGGTGTGTGGCGCGGGCCATACCGGCTAGCGCCGGTGAGCACAGCAACCGGTGTCTTGGAGCACAGCAACCATGCTCCCGGCCGTGGGCAACCACGGATGTCACAATGGGCAAACCTTGCCGGACGCGCGTTCCAACCCTTCGTGAACACACTCGGGAGAAGCACCGATGACCGATCCGAAAATCATGAGCACCATCAACCATCTATTCGGTTGTCACCGCACCTGCGTCCGGCAGACCGGCGAGTCGCTGGACTCGGGCGGCGATCACGCCGCGCGTGCGCATATCGCGCAGTTGATGGATTGCGCGGCGATCTGCCGCCTCACCGCCGACATTCTGGATCGGCGCTCACCCTGGGCACTGGAACTGTGCGAACTCACCGCCAAGGTATGCACGGCAACGGCCGAGAGCTGCGAACAGCTCGACGAGAAGATCTGCGCGCGCACCTGCCGCGAAACCGCCGACGTACTAACGATTCTCGCGGCTCAGCTCGCGAACTGAGCCGCTCGGGCAAACTCCCGCCTCCGCGATATTCGGCACCAGCCCCCGTCATCCCGGCGCGTTTCTGGCCGGGATCCACACGATCGGCGCAGTACTGCTCGGTGTGGATCCCGGCCAAAAGCATGCCGGGATGACGGGAGATGGCCCGCCGGATGACGGGGAGGGCTCCCCGTGGCAGGCGAATGCTCGCCTGCCACGGCGTGTGACGACTCTGGTCGCCCTTCCTCTAGTGCGCGGCGGAGTCCCAGCTGCGGCCGACGCCGACCGAGACCTCGAGCGGGACCGAGAGTTCGATGGCGTTCGACATGTGTTCGCGGGCAAGGGCTTCGAGTTGTTCGCGTTCACCCGGGACCACTTCGAAGATGAGTTCGTCGTGGACCTGGAGCAGCATGCGGGACTTGAGCCCGGCGGCGCGGATGGCGCGCTGGGTGTCGATCATGGCGACCTTGATGATGTCGGCCGCGGTGCCCTGGATGGGGGCGTTCAATGCCATGCGCTCGGCGGCCTCACGACGCTGCCGGTTGGACGAATCCAGATCCGGCAGATAGCGGCGGCGGCCGAAGAGGGTTTCGGTGTAGCCGGTCTTGCGAGCCAATTCGACTGCCTCGCGCAGGTATTCGCGAATCGCGCCGAAGCGTTCGAAGTAGACGTCCATCTGCGCCTTGGCCTCTTCGGCGCTGATCTTGAGCTGCTGCGACAGCCCATACGCGGACAGGCCGTACGCCAGGCCGTAGGACATGGCCTTGATGCGGCGGCGCATTTCCGGATCGACCTCGGTGATCGGAATGTCGAACGCCTTGGAGGCGACGAAATTGTGCAGATCCTCGCCGGAGTTGAAGGCTTCGATCAGGCCCTCGTCCTTGGACAGGTGCGCCATGATGCGCATTTCGATCTGGCTGTAGTCAGCGGTCATCAGCGATTCGAAACCCGGGCCGACGACGAAGGTGTCGCGAATGCGGCGGCCCATATCGGTGCGGATCGGAATGTTCTGCAGATTCGGCTCGGTCGAGGACAGGCGGCCCGTGGCGGCGACGGTCTGATTGAAGGTGGTGTGGATGCGACCGTCATCGGCGATCGACTTGAGCAGGCCGTCGACCGTCACCTTCAGGCGGGTCGCGTCGCGGTGTTCGAGCAGGTGTTGCAGGAACGGGTGCTGGGTCTTCTCGTAAAGCCCTTCCAGCGCATCGGCATCGGTGGTGTAGCCGGTCTTGGTGCGCTTGGTCTTGGGCATGTCGAGTTCGTCGAACAGCACCACCTGGAGCTGTTTGGGCGAGCCCAGATTGATCTGCTTGCCGATTACGCCGTACGCGTTATTCGCGGCCTCGCCCACGCGGTCGGCGAATTCACGCTGCAACTCTTCCAATTGGGTCGAATCGACGGCGATGCCCGCCGCTTCCAGATCGGCGAGCACGCTCAGCAGCGGCAGTTCCATATCGCCGAGCAGCGCGGTGGATTCGATGTTCTCGAGTTCGGTGTCGAAGGCGTCGGCGAGGTCGTACACCGCACGCGCGCGCAGCATTTCGGCCTTGGCGATCTCCTCATCGGCCTGATCCTCATCGTCCAGCAGGGACAGCTGGGTGTCCCCGGCGTCCTCGACGCGGAGTTCACGGCTCAGGTAGCGCAGCGACAGGTCGTCCAGATTGAACGTGCGCTGTCCGGGCCGCACCAGGTAGGCGGCGAGCGCGGTATCGCTGCTGAGACCGCCCAGGACCCAGCCACGGCCGCGTAGCGCGTGCATGGCGGACTTGGCCTCGTGTACGGCCTTGAAAGTCTCCGCATCGGCGAGCCAGGCCCCCAGCGCCGCTTCGTCTTCCGGGGTGAGGATATGCACATCGAGGTACGCGCCCTCACCGTCGGCGGCGGCGATCGCGATGGCCTTCACATCACCGTGTACCGGGCTGCCCACGCCGACCACCGAAACACCGTGCCGGACACCGGCCTTGGCGTGTTCGGCGAGCCAGTCCGCGACCGCGCCGGGAGTCAGTGCCGCACCGCTGATCTCGAAGCCCGCCTCGGCCTCGGGCTCCACGGGTGCGAGGGTGTCGAACAGCCGATCGCGCAGCACCCGGAATTCCAGCTCGTCGAACAGGCGGTGGATCTTGTCCCGATCCCACGGCTGCATGGCCAGCTGATCCGGGGTGTACGGCAGCGGCACCTCGCGGACCATCTCGGTGAGCTGGCGGTTCAGCAGCACGCTGGACAGGTTGGCGCGCAAGGCATCTCCGACCTTGCCCTTGACGGTGTCGACCTTGTCCACGAGTTCGGTCAGATTGCCGTATTCGCGAATCCACTTGGTGGCGGTCTTCTCCCCCACGCCCGGAATGCCCGGCAGATTGTCACTCGGGTCGCCGCGCAGCGCCGCGAAGTCCGGATACTGCGCCGGAGTGAGCCCGTACTTCTCCTCGACGGCCGCCGGGGTGAACCGGGTCAGCTCGGAGACGCCCTTCTTCGGGTACAGCACGGTGACGTTGTCATTGACCAGCTGCAGCGAATCGCGGTCACCGGTGACGACGAGCACCCGGAATCCCTGCGGCACCGCCTGCGTGACCAGCGTGGCGATCACATCGTCGGCCTCGTACCCGTCGATGGCCATCACCGGAATGCCCAGCGCCCCCAGCACTTCCTGGGTGGTCTCCACCTGCCCCCGGAACTCGTCCGGCGTCGCCGACCGATTCGCCTTGTACTCCGGATACGCCTCGGTGCGGAAGGTCTTGCGGCTCACATCGAACGCCGCCGCCACATGCGTGGGCTTCTCATCCCGCAGCAGGTTGATCAGCATGGCGGTGAACCCGTACACCGCATTGGTGGTCTGCCCGCTCGCCGTCTTGAAATTCTCCGCGGGCAAGGCGAAGAAGGCGCGATACGCCAGCGAATGCCCATCCAGCAGCAGCAACGTGGGCTGCTCGGTGGACGCGGCAGGTGCGGACACGGCGCTCGGCCGTTGATCGGTAGAGGCAGGGGTCACGGCACAGAGTCTAGGGACGTGCACCGACACGTGCGGGAACCGGGCGCGATCGCCGCGTCACGGCCGCCGAATCGCCGCCGCGAGGGCCGAATCTCCGCAGGCAGCGGCGCTGACGCAAATCGATTTCCGGGACGGGCACCCCGGCTGATAATCTTGCCGCGCACGACAAAGGGGCGTAGCTCAATTGGCAGAGCAGCGGTCTCCAAAACCGCAGGTTGCAGGTTCAAGTCCTGTCGCCCCTGCAGGAATCGGGCCGGTCATCCAGTGGATGACCGGCCCGAATGCTTTGTCGGACAGGGTGTTTCGGCCCTTCGACGGGTGCGGGCGGATCGGGGTTAGCGCGGGATGCGGGAGTCGGGGATCGGCAGGCCCGCGATACCGGCGGTACCGGACAGCAGCGCGCCCGCGGTGGTGACGACCATCGTGGTGCCGGCGAAGGCGACCGAGGAGACGAAGCGGTCCGGGAGGTCGATGACCTCGTCCAGGGTGCCGTCGGGGTGGAAGCGGGCTATACCGCCGCCGCTGCCCAGGGCCACCCAGACGCCGCCTTCGATATCGACCGCCAAACCGTCGCATTCGCCGCGCGGAGCGGTCGCGAAGACATCGGAGCGGCCGTCGCGCACCGCCCGGATGCGACCGGCGGCGTACTCGGAGATGTAGATGGTGCGGCCGTCTGGTGAGTGGCCGATTCCGTTGGGCCACAACAGATCGGATGCGATCGTGGTGACCTCGCCGGAAGCGTCGAGCCGCAGCACCTCGCTGGGTACCGCGGGCTCGCCACGCGACGGGCGGTGGCGCAGGACCCCGACCAGCAGCGCGCCGTCCTGATCGACGGTGACATCGTTGTATCCGGTCGAGCCGGGGACGGACAGCACCGCCACCGGGTCGGACTTCCCGTCGTAGGCGATGACATCGCGGCCGGTTATCAGCAGACCGCCGTCGATGTGGTGGGCGAGACCGCCGATTCCGCGACGGGCGGGCAGCACCGTGCCGACCGCGCCGTCGCGGAGCTCGAAAACGCCTCCGGCACCGACATTGACGAACAGGATCGAGCCGTCGGACGCCGGGCGCGGCGCTTCGAGCAGCCCGTCCATCTCATGTATCACCCGCAACATAGGCCGTTCCTACCGCACCGCGCGCCGGTGCGGTAGTCAGCCCACGCCGAGGTACGCGGACTTCACCGCCGGATCGTGCAGCAGATCGCGGCCGGTGCCCATCTTGGTGACCTCACCGGTCTCCAGGATGTACGCGCGGTCGCTGCGGGTCAGCGCCTGCTGGGCGTTCTGCTCGACCAGCAGCACCGTGGTGCCCTGTGCGTTGATATCGGCGATGATGCGGAAGATCTGCTGAATCACCATGGGCGCCAAGCCCATCGACGGTTCATCGAGCAGCAGCAGTTTGGGGCGGGCCATGAGCGAGCGGGCGATCGCGACCATCTGCTGTTCACCGCCGGACAGGGTGCCGCCGGTCTGCTTCTGCCGTTCCTTGACGCGCGGGAACAGCGTGAAAATCCACTCCAGGGTCTGGTTGTAATCGGCCTTGTTCTTGAAAGGGCGTGAGTAGCAGCCCATATCGAGATTCTCCTGGACCGTCATACCCGGGAAGACGCCCCGGCCCTCGGGCGCTTGGATCAAGCCCAGACCGACGCGATCGTGCGCCTTGACCCGGGTGATGTCCTTGCCCTCGAACAGGATTCGGCCGCGCGAGAGCGGCAACAGACCGGACAGCGCGCGCATGGTGGTGGTCTTGCCCGCACCGTTCGCACCGAGCAGGGTCACCAGCTCACCCTGTGCGACCGTGAGCGAAATACCGTGCAGCGCTTGGATTCTGCCGTAGTTGACGACCATGTCGTCGACCTGGAGCAGCGCCTCGGGTTGGGACGGATTCGGCGGTGCCGGGTTCGGCGCGGTCATCCGAGGTCACCCACTTCCTCATCGGGCACGCCGAGGTAGGCGGCAATCACCTTGGGGTCCTCCCGAATCTGCGTCGGCAATCCGTCGGCGATCTTCCGGCCGAATTCCAGCACCACGATGCGGTCGGTCACACCCATGACCAGGCGCATATCGTGCTCGATCAGCAGCACGGTGAAACCGTCGTCGCGGATCTTGCGGATCAGGTCCATGAGCGCGGCCTTCTCGCTCGGATTGAAGCCCGCGGCGGGCTCATCCAGGCAGAGCAGTTTCGGCTCGGTCGCCAGCGCGCGGGCGATCTCCAGACGGCGCTGATCACCGTAGGAGAGGTTGCGCGCCTTCTCCACCGCACGCGGTGCGATGCCGACGAATTCCAGCAGCGCCATACCGCGTTCGACGGCGTCCTTCTCCTCGCGGCGATGCCGGGCGGTGCGAAAGACCGCGCCCGGCACCGAGGTGTGGTGCCGGGCGTCGGTGCCCACCACCACGTTCTCCAGGGCCGTCATCTCCGCGAACAATCGAATGTTCTGGAAGGTGCGGGCGATGCCGAGCCGGGTGATCTCATTGCGTTTGGATTTGGTGAGCGGACGGCCGTCGAAACTCACCGTGCCCGAAGTGGGCCGGTAGACGCCGGTGATGGCGTTGAAGCACGTCGTCTTGCCCGCGCCATTGGGTCCGATCATGCCGAGGATCTCACCGCGACGAATGTCGAAGGTGACATTGTCCAATGCGGTGAGGCCGCCGAATTTGACGGTCAGGCCCTCGGCGCGCAGCAGCGGCGCACCCACCTCGGTTTCGATATCGCGGTGCGGCGCAACCACATCCGCGACCACTTCGGGATCCTTGAAAACGGGCAGCACCTCGGTGACATCGAGGGTGCCCGCGCTCGGTTCGGCCTCGGCGGAGGTGTATCCGGCGGCCATATCGTCATTGTCGAATAGCGCGCCGCCACCCGGCCCGGTCATCGCACCCCTCCAGTTGTCTCCCCGGGGGTGCGGTGCACCGCGCGATATACCGTGCGCCCGTAGGCGAGCAGTTTCTGCCGCACCGGGAACAAGCCCTGCGGGCGGAAGATCATGACGACCACCAGTGCGACACCGTAGAAGAGATATTTATACTCGCCGAGCGATTGCCCGCCGACATTCACCGACATGAAACGGTTCGGCAGATACACGATCAGGAACGCGCCGACGATGACACCCAGTTTATTGCCCTGACCGCCGATCACCACCGCGCACAGGAACAGCATCGAATTGATGATGTTGAATCCGGTCGGATTGATGAACTGCACCTGACCCGCGTACAGCGCACCGGACATACCGCCGATGCCCGCGCCGATCATGAACGCCCACAGTTTGAATTTGAAGGTGGGCACGCCCATCATCTCCGCGACGTCCTCATCCTCGCGAATGGCGACGAAGGCGCGGCCGACCCGGCTGCGCTCCAGATTGCCGACGATGAGCAGAATGACGATCACGAACGCCATGCCCATCCAGAACCACCAGGCTCCGGAATTGGCGCGGTCCAACAGGTTTCCGCTGTTCTTGTCACCGAGATTACCGGAGGAGAAATGCCCGCCGGGATTGGCCTCGGTGCCGCCGATATGCGGATAGGCGATACGGGAGAGCCCGAGACTGCCATTGGTGATATCGCCCAGATTCTCGGCCAGCAGGCGCACGATCTCACCGAAACCGAGCGTCACGATGGCGAGGTAGTCGCCGCGCAGGCGCAGCGTCGGGGTGCCCAGGATCAGACCGGAGACCGCGGTGACCGCGATCGCCAGCGGAACGCAGATCACCCACGCCCAACCGGGTTTCAACCAGCCGTCGGTTTGATTCCACGGACTGTTCGGGCTGGTGAGCAGGCCGACCGTATACGCGCCGACCGCGTAGAAGCCGACATAACCGAGGTCGAGCAGACCCGCTTGGCCGACAACGACATTCAGGCCGACCGCGATCAATGCCGTCATGGCGAACTGCGCCATGACGCCGGAGAAACTGGTGCCCGGGGTATCGATGAGCGGCGGCGGGAAAAGCGGGAGCAGGGCCAGCAGAATGATCGCCGGAACACCCACACCCCATTGCGCGGGCCGGGAGAGTCCGGCCCACCAGGTGCGAACCTTATCGCCCACACCGTGTTTCACCGGACCTTCGGGGCCGAAATCCTGTTTCCACGCCGAGGTCGCATACAGGCCGCCCTTATGCGGGCGGGGCGTCCTTGCCATATCCGTCATACCCGCGCCCTCCCCAGGCTCTCACCGAGAATGCCGGTGGGGCGGAACATGAGTACGGCCACCAGCACCACGAACGCGACGACATCGCGCCACTGATTGCCGAACAGGATCTGACCGTAATTCTCCGCGAGCCCGAGCAGCAGACCGCCCAGCAGCGCACCGCGCAGATTGCCGATACCGCCGAGCACCGCGGCGCTGAATGCCTTGATGCCCAGGATGAATCCGCCCGAGGAGATGATGCCGCCGGGAATCTTCAGCGTGTACAGCAGCGCCGCCGCACCGGCGAGCAGACCGCCGAGCAGGAACGTCAGCATGATGATCCGCTCCCGCGAAACGCCCATCAGCGTCGCGGTATCGGGATCCTGCGCGACCGCGCGAATACCGCGGCCGAATTTCGTTCTGTTGATGAGGATTTCGGTGACGGCCGCCAGTACCACCGCGGAGATGATGATCACCAGCGTCACATTGCTGACCGCGGCGCCGAAAATCGTGAACTGGGTGGAATCGCGTACCAGCGTGATCGGCTGCTGCGCGGTACTGCCGCCGAGCGGAGTCGACATGCCCTGGGTGAGTTTCGGCAGCACGTATTGCACGGACTGCTCGATCACGAATGACATGCCGATCGCGGTGATCAGGAAGATCAGCGGTTTCGCACCGCGTTTACGCAGCGGCCGATAGGCGACGCGTTCCAATCCGACCGCCGCACCACCGGACACCAGCATGCCGAACAGCATGGCGGCGGACAGATATACGACGGTGAGAACGACGCCCTCGTGATAGACGTTTCCGCTGGGCGCGAATCCGAGCAGCATGAGCCCGATGTATTGGCCGAACATGCCCAGCATGAAGATTGAGGAGTGCGCGAAATTGATCAGCCGGAGTACACCGTAAACCAGCGTGTACCCGACCGCGACCAGCGCGTAGATCGAGCCATAGGCCAAGCCGTCCACCGTGAGCCGCCAGAATTGGTCGGCCACGCCGGAGACGTTGAATTCGATGGACCCGTTGGCTAGCAGAGCCGCATCGGCCAAGACGGATAAAGACATTCAATACTCTCGCCGTAGAGGAAGCGGCGCGTGCCGAACGGGTTTGTGACCCGCCGTATTACCGGCACGCGCCGCTCCAGAGTCGGTGACTACTTGACTTCGTACATCCAGATCAGGGCGTTCGACAGCTCGCCCGTATCGCCCCACTTGTATTCGCGGGCCAGGCCCTGGCCCTGGTAGGTCTTGACGTACGAGACCAGATCGGCGCGGCTGGTCTTACCGGCGGCGATGCCCTTGAGCACGATCGTGGTCAGGTCGTAGCCCTCGGTCGAGTAGGTGCCGGCGTCGAAACCGTTGAACGCCTTGTAATCCGTGGCGAACTTATCGGGCGCGGGACCACAGGGGCAGGACAGCAGCGAACCCTTGGAGGCGTCGCCCGCCTGCTTGGTGAACTCGACGTCCTTGGTGCCGTCATCGGAGATGAAGGTGGCGGTCACGCCGCCGGTGCGCAGCGCGCGCACGAACGGGGACGCCTCGGCGTAGTAGCCCGCATAGAAAATGGCATCCGGCTTGGCGGATGCCATCTTGGAGACCGCGGCGGAGAAGTCCTTGTCACCGGCCTTCACCTGGGTGGCACAGCTGGAATCGGCGATCGAGCCGAGACCCTCGGTGAGCGTCTTGGCAAGGCCCGTACCGTAATCCGAGTTGTCCTGTACGACGCAGATCTTCTTGTACTTGCCGGTGCCGGCGAGGTACTTGGCGACCGCCGGACCCTGCACACCGTCATTGCCGAGGCCGCGGAAGAAGGTCTTCCAGCCGTTGGTGGTGAGGGTGACGTTGGTGGCGGACGGGGTCAGCGACAGCAGACCCGCATCACTGATGACCTGGCCGGTCGCCTTGGTCTCACCCGAGAAGGTCGGGCCGATCATGGCGGCGATGGACGAATCGTTGATGATCGTCGGAATGACCTGGGTGGCCTTCTGCGGGTCACCTTCGGTGTCGAATTCCTTGACCGCCACCTGGCAGTTCGGATTCGCCTTGTTGTGCTGGTCCAGCGCGAGCTTCACACCGCGCACGATATTCAGGCCGAGATTGGCGTTCGGGCCGGTGAGCGGTCCGGACATGGCAATCGTCTGCGGCGCGCACTTATCGTTGCCGTCGCTGGCGGGATTGGCCGCGGCCGAGTTGTCGGCGCTGGCCACTTCCTTACCGTCCTTGTCGATCTGGACAAGGGGGGCAATGGTCAGGCTGCTGTTGTTGTCTCCACTGGTACCGGCATTATCAGTGGACTTGCTGCCGCAGCCGGCAGCGCTGAGCGCGAGTACTGCCGCAGCTCCGATGACCACCGCGCGCGCCATGCGGCTGCGCGGTTTTGTCACTGAACCAAGCACGATTCACCTCTATGTTCTGTGCTCCCCCGGCTCGCCGAGGAGGGCCGCCCCATCGATCGGCCCGGACAGAACATATCCCCGCCACGTTAGGTCCGCATCACATTCGGATCATTCATGTGACATCGCAACAAACGAAAGAGCCCCTCGTGTTACCGGTGGGTTAATTGCGCTGGCGCATTTCCGGCAACAGAGGGGCAATGTTCGGGCAATCGCGGCCTACTTCGGCGCGAGATTCTCCAGTACGACCTCCGCGACCGCCTTCATCGTGGTGCGACGGTCCATTGCGGTGCGCTGAATCCACTTGAATGCCTGCGGTTCCGAGAGGCCCTGGGTCTGCATGAGCACACCTTTGGCACGCTCGACGAGCTTGCGGGTCTCCAAACGATCCGACAGATTCGCGACTTCGCTTTCCAGCGCGGCGATCTCGTGGAAGCGGCTGGCGGCCAATTCGATGGCGGGCACCAGATCGGACTTCGTGAACGGCTTCACCAGATAGGCCATCGCGCCCGCGTCGCGTGCCCGCTCGACCAGATCGCGCTGGCTGAACGCGGTCAGAATGACCACCGGCGCAAGACGTTTCGACGCGATCTCGGCTGCGGCGTCTATTCCGTCGCGGCGCGGCATCTTCACATCCATGATCACCAGATCAGGACGCAACTCCTCGGCGAGCTCCACGGCCTGCTGACCGTCGCCCGCCTCACCCACCACGTGATAACCCTCTTCCGAGAGCATCTCCACCAGGTCCATCCGGATGAGCGCCTCGTCCTCGGCAACCACCACCCGCTTGGGGGCCGATGCCGCAGCATCCTTCTTCGAACCGCCCCCTGCTGTCGTTCCCATAGATGAACCCCTGTCGCTCCGATATACCAACACCCGACGTACATCGGTCCGAAGCCACCCTCGACGGATCGGCACGTACCCGAGTACCCAAAGAGTACCGTCCGTCCCCCGCCACAACCCACGTACCCAGCGCAAACCGACCAGTATCACAACCGTGTCATTCTCACCCCCACCCTCCCGAGCCCCGGTTAGGTCATCCGCCCCACCACCCGCTATAGTTCCAACGCGGTGCGCCGAGTTGGCGGAATAGGCAGACGCGACGGTCTCAAAAACCGTTGTCCGAAAGGACGTGTGGGTTCGATTCCCACACTCGGCACCAAAATAGAGGGCCGTTCCGAACACACCCGGAACGGCCCTCTACTCATTCGCCCCGGGAGACATGCGCCGATGACGGTCCCCAGGATTTGCGCGACGATGTCGAAACGCTTTGGGCCTTCAGCCAAATGCGTCATGAGCCGAAACCGCCGTGCGAAAAGCCTTCTCCCGCTTGGTAGCCGCGGGATTCGACCGGCGGCTACTTCCCGAGTGAGAGAGCGGGGCGTGCCGATCGGCGGGCATCAGCCCCGGTTGCCGATGCAGTCTCCATGGGCGCTGCCGGTGGCGTTTCCCAAGATGCACAACGCGAGCCAGCCCAGGCTCAGGGTGGTCTTGGCGACGTCGGCGCTGCCGAATTGGATCTTGCCGAGGTTCGAGCTGTCGGTGGGGATATGGATGCCGGTTTTGTCCGAGCTGTTGGTGGGGATGGCGATGTCGACATCGGTGGCCACGGGGGCTGCGGCAGCGGATCCGGCGGCGATGACCGAGGCGGTCAGGGTCAGGGCGGCTATTGCGGCGCGGAGGGTGGTGCGCTTCGGGGTCATGGCGGGTGAGCGTATCTGAACGACCTATATTTCGGATGTATTCGGAGCGGAGGCGGGGCAGGGTTGGTTGGCAACCCTGCCCCGCCGCTCTGTGCGGGATCAGTACTGGCTGCAGGTGTCGACGACCTGGGAGAGCTTGTTGCCGAATTCGGCGTTGGTGTCGGCGCTCACGCCCATTTGCTGCTGCTGGGCGATGAGGTTCTGGAATGCGGTGCGACGCTGGTCGACCGGCTGGTCGTAGGCGTTCTTGATGGCGGATTTCTGGGCGGGGGCGGCGTCGAGCTGGGCCGCGGTTTCCGGGGAGACCTTGTGCAGGGCGGAGTCGATCTGGGCGAAGGAGCAGCTCGAGGTCAGGAGCGGCTCGATATCGCTCATCGGGTCGGCGGCGGCGGGACCCGCCAGCGCGATCGCGGCGAAACCGGTGGTCGCGATCGCGACCGCAAACCGCGCACTGAACAACCTCATGTAGGACCGGCCTTTCGAAGTAGCTGGATCGACATGGACAAACCGACCCCTCGGGATGGGGTCGGCCACAAGGGGTATCGGAGCCGATCCGGCGATGGCTTGGTCGACTCGGGAAGTTTCGCAAACCGGTCCCATATGGGCGATTTCGGCAGACTCCGGCGACATTGTCGGAGGGCGCGGGCATGGTTGGACGCCGCGGACTCATCGCGGACGTGTTCGAGGCGACACGGGCGGCGGGTCTGGATGAGCTCGCCGACGCTGTAGGCCAGGACAACTTGCGCCCCGCCGCAACGGAATCCGGCTGACTACGGGGCAGGCGATGGACTATCGGTGCCCGCGTTCGCGCGCGAAGACACTGCGGCGGATGGCTTTTCGCCGAGCAGCAGGCGCGTGATCACGCGATAGACCAGAACCGCGGGAATGACGGTGAGCAGCGCTATGCGCAGGACTACCTCCAGAGCGGCAATTGCCAAGTAGGGCAGACTCATACCGTCGGGGGAACCGAAGCCGTGAGTTGCCGAGAGGGCGGCCAGGACTGGGTGCAGAACCAGGTACAGCGCGAGCGTGAGAATGGGCAGGCGAAGAAGTCGCCACGCCGGACGCAGGCGCAGCGGGATACGGAAATTCATCAGAGTGGCTCCCCAGCCAGAGGTACGAAGTTTCATCGGGCCAACTCCCCGGCCGGAGGTACGACGTTTCATCGGGCCAACTCCCCAGCTGGAAACGCGGAGCCTCATCGGGCTAGCTCCGGGCCGGGAACGCGGAGGCTCATTGGGCGAGCTCCGGGCCGGAGGTGAGGAAGGCGAGGAGGAGGGCGTTGCCGGTGGCGCCGGCGGTGGTGAAGCGGAGGCGGGAGCCGGTGTGGAGGGGGAGGCCGAGGAGGTCGGTGGTGCGGAAGATTCGGGTGAAGACGTCGTGGTTGGCGAAGGCGTGGGCGGGGGCGAGGGCGAAGCTGGTGGCGGAGACCGAGATTCCGAGGATTACCGGGCCGCTGTCGATATCGCCTGGTCCGGTGTAGCCGCTGCCGTATTCGTGAATCGCGCTGAAGCCGAGGAGGGTTCGTTCCTGGCGGAACATTCCGTCGGCCAGTTCCTTCGCCAGGGAGCGGTCGGCGAAGCCCGCGAAATAGGCGGCCAGGCCGGTGCCGGAGGAGCGTGGGGCGTCGTGGGATTTGGCGTCCACACCCATGCGTTGCACGACCAAGCCTGTGCCACGGTCGATTTGGACGGCGCGGACCTGCTGCGCCCAATGAGCCAGGACCGCCGAGTGGTCGACGCCGGTCGCGCGGCCGTGCACCGCGATGGCGGCGGCGACCGCCGCGATATCGGTGGGGTACGCCTCGCCGGGGAGCGTGTCCAGCAGGGCGGTCGGCGAGGCCAGCAGGCGACGCTCATAGGAGGCGACCAGCGCGTCCTGCTGCGCCGCGAGGTCGGCGGGGAATGCCGGATCGACCAGCCGCGCCATGCCGAGCGCCAGGGCCGGATAGGACAGGTACGCATGACCATTCGGGCCGTCGAGGACGGACATGCCGTCCTGCCCGTGCCAGGCGGCGGTGAAGGTGGAGCGCATTTCGGGCAGTAGCGTTTTCGCGGCGGCGCGAGTCGCGATGGGGGCGTAGCGATCTCGCCATTCGGGATGCGCGAGGCAGATCTGCGCCAAGCCCTGCGCGGTCATCTGATGGGTGAGCAGCCCCCACATATCGGTGAGCTCGCCGCCTTTACCGCTGGCGCGGAGTTGATCGTCCTCGGCTTCGAACGCCACTATTTCCTCGGCGAGTCCGCGCACCCGCGCCGCGTCTCCCCGGAACCAGGCATCGGCTTCCCGCCCGCACCACCAGTTCGGCACCGCCACCGCGACCAATGCCGCGACCACGAGCCCGAGCACCAGCGCGATCGGCCGCCGCAACCTGCCCGGTCGCGCGGTCGGCCGATCGGGTTCGAATCCATCCGCCGGTGCCGGTTCGAATCTATCCGGCCGCCCTGTGGCCCGCTCGCCCCGGCTCGACGCCGCTTGCGGCCGAACCGGGCGCTCTGTATCCCCACCCAAATCCATACCACACGGTACACAGCGGGAGCGCTCAGGCGAGCAAGGCTCGAACAATGCGATCCACACCCGGGCGCGCATCGAAATCTGTTGCTGGATAGGTCAATTGATGCAGGGCGGCACCGTCGATGTATTTGACGAGGAGTGGGGTCACCTCGGGTGGCGCGTCCGGGACCACCGCTCGGAGCATGGTGGCGATCCAGTCGGTCAGACGGTTGTGGCCGCGCAGCAGGACCGACTGAAGGCCGGGCGCGGTCTGAGATTCGAGAAACAGGGCGTACCGGGCGAGGGTGCGGGTGCGGTCGGTGGTGACGGCATGGGTCAGCAGGGCGGCGAAGCCGTCGATCAGTTGGCGCAGCGTACTGGGGGCGGCGATGCGGGTGACGGCTTGCCAGTCGGCGTAGTCGCGTTCCTCGAGGCGTTCGGCGATGCCGGTGAGCAGGGCGTCGCGGGTGCGGAAGTAGTTGGATGCGGAGCCCGGTGGCATATCCGCGAGCTCGTCGACCGCGCGGTGAGTGAGGGCGCGCAGGCCGCGCGTACCCAGGAGTTCGATCGCGCCGTCGAGGATCAGCTCGCGTTTGGTGGGCATGCACGGATACTACATCGGTAGTGACTGACACTACATCGGTAGTTTTTTCACTACAGGAGTAGTAGCGTTCACGGCGTGCAGCGAACGGCTCGGAAGAGCCGATTCGGATCGAAGGGAAACGACATGCCCAAGGCGCTCATCATCGGCGGCGGAATCGGCGGACTGGCCACGGCCATCGCGTTCGATCGACAGGGCTGGGAGGTCGAGGTGCTGGAGAAGGCCGCCGCGATCAAGGAGGTCGGCGCGGGATTATCCCTGTGGCCCAATGCCATTCGCGCACTCGACGCACTCGGGCTGGGCGAGCGGGTGCGAGCCCGCGCCATCGAGGAGGGCTCGGCCGGAATCCGGAACAGCAGGGGCGCGTGGCTATCCCGCGCCGATACCGAAACGATGCGGGCCCGCTACGGCAACCCGATCATGATCCACCGCGCCGACCTGCTGGACATGCTGCACACGGCACTGCCGCATAACACGCTGCGCACCGGCAGCACGGTGACCGAGGTGCGCCCCGACGGCACCGTCACCCATTCGCACGGCACCTCCACCGGCGATGTGATCATCGGAGCCGACGGCATCCACAGCATCGCGCGGCGCGCGGTCTGCGGCGTGGTCGAACCCCGCTACAGCGGTTACACCGCATGGCGAGTGGTGGTCTCCCCCACCGCACCCGTCGGCGATCTGGGCGAAACCTGGGGCCGCGGTGAGCGATTCGGCTATGCCGGACTGGCCGACGGCCGCGTCTACTGCTTCGCCACCGCGAACACGCCCGCGGGCGCCCCGAGCGACGGCCTCGCCGAACTGCGCCGCCGCTTCGGCACCTGGCACGACCCGATCCCGAGCCTGCTCGCCGCCGCCGACGACGCAGCCGTGCTGCACAACGACATCTACGAACTGCCCGCGCTGACAACCTATGTGGCGGGCCGCATCGCCCTGATCGGCGACGCCGCCCATGCCATGACCCCGAATCTGGGCCAGGGCGCCTGCCAGGCCCTGGAGGACGCGGTCGTGCTCGCCCGCGTCGCCGCGGCGGACGAAGACCTCACCCGCTACGACGCCGAACGCCGACCCCGGACTCAGATGATCGCCGCACGCTCCGGCAGGATCGGCGCGGTCGGCCAACTCGCCTCGGCCCCGGCGGTATTCATCCGAAACGCCGTCCTGCGCCTGATCCCCTCATCGGCACAGTCCAAGGCCCTCGCGCCGGTGCTCGACTGGGAATGCTGACACAGCCGACGGCGCGCACACGATGACCGATATGCCGCACCGAGACCCGTCCGGCCCGCGCCCCGCAGGGCTACAGCGAACGCTGAACTCGTATACGACATCGGCGGAGTGCGCGAAGATCTCGCGGGCTCGACCCGATCGGAATCGCCGCCGAACGCCTCAGGCGCTGCCCTCGGCGAAATCCTCGACCGCCGGCGGCATATCGTCGATGCCGCGGGTTTGCAGATCCGCCGAGGTGAAGGTGAGGCTCGCGCGGCTGCCCGCGAGAATGCCGAGCAGCGCTTCGAGCATGTCCAGGTGGGCTTCTCGCGAAGAGTGCATGAGTTTGTCGATGCGGGCCGAGGTTGCCAGCACCTGGCGGCCCTGATCGCCGGCCGCTTCGAGCGAGCGCAGCAGCAGGCCCGCCTCCTGCTGTCCGGAGGTGGGGGTGCGCTGGGCGAGCAGCGAGTTCACGGTACGTTTGAAGTGCATGAACAGGACTGTGCCGCGCGGGATTTCGACCATCTGACCCATTTCCAGGGTGAGGCTGTAGAGGTCTTCCAGGCCGCTCAGTAATCGTTCGCGGTACTTGCGCAGGGCCGCGTTGTAGGCGGTGTTCTCCTGGATGTAGCCACCGATCGGATCGGACCAGTTCGCCTGTGCCAGTACATAGATTTCGGCCAGATCGCGTAGGTGGTAGGTGCGCGGGGCGGCGACGGTTTCGGAGCTCACCACCGGACAGTATCCGGGCCGGTGCTGGTCCCGCACGGCATTAGAACGACTCACAGTTCGGATGGGAACCGGCGTGGCGCGACCGCTGTGCGGGATGCGGCATTTGCCCGATGGCAGCTGACCGCCCGGGTTTATTAGGGTCGGTAATGGAATAGCGGCGACGAAGGGATGTGTATGCGGTTCGGGTGGCGTGGCACGGTTTTGGGGGCGGCGGCCCTCATCGCGATCGCGGGATGCGGCGGTGGTGACGATTCCGGCCCCGCGGCGAGGGAAACCACAGGCAGCGCCGCCGAAACCGTCGATGTCACCGGCGCGATGCGCGATCTGGAAACCAGATACGGCGCACGCCTGGGCGTCTTCGCGGTGGATACCGACAGCGGGCACGAGGTCTCGTATCGCAAGGACGAGAAGTTCGCGCTGGCATCCACTTTCAAGGGGATCGCGTGCGGGGCGCTACTGAAGCAGCATCCGCTGCACACCGGCTACTGGGACACCGTGGCGCATTTCGGCCAGGAGGAGGTGGTGGCCGCCTCGCCGATCAGCTCGCAGCGAGTCGAGAGCGGTATGACGATCTCGGAACTCTGTCATGCCGCCATTACGGCCAGCGACAACACCGCCGCCAACCAACTGCTGAAGCAACTCGGCGGACCGGAGGCGGTCACCGCGTTCATGCGGAGCATCGGCGATCAGGTGAGCCGCCTGGACCGCTGGGAAACCGATCTCAACACCAATATTCCGGGCGATGAGCGCGACACCACCACCCCGGCCGCATTGGCCGCCGATTACCGCACCCTGGTGCTCGGCGATGTGCTCGGACAGCCCGAACGCGATCAGCTCAAAGCCTGGCTGGTCGCCAATACCACCGGCGCACAACGGATTCGAGCGGGTCTGCCGCCGGGCTGGACGGTCGGCGACAAGACCGGTACCCCGGCCTACGGCGGCAACAACGATGTGGCGATCGCCTGGACCGAACTCGGCGGCCCGATCGTGATCTCGATGCTGGCCACCAAGACCGAGCCCGACACCACCACCGATAACGCATTGCTCGCGGACGCGACGCGACTGGTGGTGAATACGCTCAACGTGCACGAATAGCGGTAACGGACTGGACGGCTGGATGGCATCCGCGGGCATGAGAGAGCATGCTGGACCCAAGGGGACGCGAAGTGAAGAGGGTCCGAACCGTCGTGGCGGGTATTTCGTACATCCGCACAGACCGACCTGACGACGGCCTCGGTTCGAAGTGGAGGTCTCCTCATGCGGGTGCACAGGGTTACGGCGGATCTGTCCGAATATCCGGACCTGGTGGTCATCCTGCTCGGTATGCGGGTGCACCGGCCGCGCGGCATCCTGCGGCTGCTGGGTGTGGGCCCCAAGCTCTACAGATCCCATCACGACCGCCCGGACGGCCTGCTCTCGCACGAGGACGTGATCTGGTCGCTGTTCCCGCCGCACTGGGGCGCGCGGCAGTACTGGCGCGATCTGGAGAGTCTGGAGCGCTGGACCCGATCCGAACCGCACAAGATCTGGTGGCGCGATTTCCTGAAGGATTCCGGCGGCACCGGCTTCTGGCATGAGGCGTATTTCGCGCGCGGCGGGATCGATTCGGTGTACGACGATATGTCCCCGGTTTCCGGCCTCACCCGATTCGCACCGATGGTGCCCGCGCGCGGCCGCATGTTCTCCACGCGCCAGCGCGTGCAGGGTGCGGAACCATTGGTCGAATCGGTGGTCGACGAGACCGAGTACTACGCCGGGAGCGAACTCCAGGCGACTGACATTCGGCCGCGAGATGAACTTCCCGGACGAAACGTGTGATTCGGTCTTCCAGGCGTTTTCGCGACCGCGCCATGGGCATACGTTGAGCGCATGCATGTGCTCTTCGTGTGCAGCGGCAACGTTTGCAGGTCCGTCATCGCCGAGCGCCTCACGCTGGCGGTGGCCGCCGAACACGGGCTACAGGAGCTATCCGCCGAAAGTGCGGGCGTGCGGGCGCTGGTCGGCTTCCCGGCGGAACCGCTTGCGGCGCAAACGATCATCGGACTCGGCGGCGACCCGAGCGGATTCAAGGCGCGCCGGCTGAAACCGGAGATGGTGCTGCGCGCCGATCTGGTGCTCACCATGACCGACAAGATCCGGGATCAGGTGCGCGAACTGGTGCCCGAGGCGCTGCCCCGCACCTTCACGCTGCTGGAGGCGTACCGCATCGCCAAGGTGAGCGGTGCGCGCTCGGTGGTCGGACTGCATGCCGCCCGCGACGATCTGGCCTATGTGGGGCGCGAGAACATCTCGGACCCGGTGGGTTTGAAGGCCCAGCAGTTCTGCGAGGTCGGCGATCGGATCGCCGAGGCGCTGGTGCCGCTGCTGCTCGCATTGCACGCGCATCAGCATCCGCAGGCCACCATCCACCCTCGTGGCACCGCCGGTGATGCCGGTGCGCAGCGCCCCGCGCTGCTGGTCCTGCCGGGCGGGCGCGCCGATACCGGTCCGCTGCCCGAATTGTCCCGGCGGTCAGCCGAACCCGTGCGGCATTCGGTGGGAACCGCCGGGTAGGACCGGAATTCGGGCATTCGAGACCCGCTCCTACTTCCCTTGTGGCGTAACCAGGATTACGCTGGCCCCTGCGTGTCAATACACCTGTCTGCCCGCTAAGTCCGGTAAGGGATTACACTTCCGCGCGGAACACCACCGCCGGTGGTTCGACACAGGAACAGGACTCAGACATGCCGAAGCGCATTTCGGATGTTTCGCTCCATGTTTTCGTCACACCGCAAACCCTCCACCGCGTCACCGAAACGGTGTGCCGCGTCGTGGATGACTACGTGGACGATCGCGACATCTTCGCGTGGCGCTTCACCCTTCCGGTGGAGTGCGACGATCCCACCCATACGGTCCTCGAAACCCAGTGGCGCCTGGATCATCCCGACGCCGATCCGGGTGAGCGCCGCACCTACGAGATAGCGCTGAGCCTGGTCGGCGAGGCGCGCCAGCTCACCAAGGCGGGCATCGCCCGGCTGGAACAGCGGCTGGTGCTCGAGCTATCCGCGGACGAACCCATCCCCTACATCGTGCACGCGCTGCAGCGGGAGAACTTCGACCTCGAAGAGAACCGCGAACTCATCTGAGCCGCTACCCCTCGGCATCCATTGCGAGCGGGTGGATTCCGGCCCAGACCGTGCCGGAATGACGAACGGGCCGCACCCGCGCGACGGGTACGGCTCAGATCTGCTGTCTCGGGTCAGGTGCGGGCCGGGAAGTGCCGGATGACGCCTTCCTGCACCGTGGTGGCCAGGAGTTCGCCTGCGCGCGAGTAGAAGTGACCGCGCGCCAGTCCGCGCGAGCCCGCGGCGACGGGTGATTCGGTGGCGTACAGCGCCCAGTCGTCGAACCGGAACGGCCGGTGGAACCAGATGGAATGGTTCACCGTGGCCGCGAGAATCCGGTCATGCCCCCAGGACAGCCCATGCGTGGTGATGATCGAATCCAGCACCGTGGTGTCGGACGAATACGCCAGCGCCGCAACGTGAATCAGCGGATCATCGGGCAGCGCGCCATCGGTGCGCATCCACACCCGATTGTGGTTGAGCTTCTCCCCCGTGCCCTTGAGGATCCAGGCCGGATCGTTCGTGTACCGCATATCGATGGGATGCGGTGCCTTGACGAACATTTCGAGCTTGTCTTCCATGCCGATGAAGGATTCCTCCACGCGCGGAAGGTTTTCCGGATCGGCGACCTCGGGCAGCGGCGAACCGTGCTCGAGGCCCTTACCCCAGTCCTGGAAGGCGGCCAGCATGACGAACAGTTCCTGATCGTCCTGATAGGCCGTCACCGTGCGATTGGCGAACGCGCGCCCGTCGCGATGCCGGTCGACGCGATATTCGATCGGCTTCTTGACGTCGCCGCCGCGCACGAAATGCGCGTTCACCGCGTGCACCGGCCGGCCGGGGCCGACCGTGCGCCCGGCGGCGATGATCGCCTGCGAAACCAGCTGCCCGCCGAAGGTGCGACTCCACACCTTCTCCGGGTGCTGTCCGATGAAGATGTCCGGTCCGTGCTCCTCGAGATCGAGCAGCTCGAGGAGCACCCGTAGATCATCGGCCGGGGCCGATTTCTCAGCCCCAGTCAAGGTTTCGTCAAGCGACGCACTCACCTAGTGGTCCTCCTCGCCGATGCGGTGCACGTGGATCAGATTGGTCGACCCCACGGTACCCGGCGGGGAGCCCGCCACGATCACCACGAGATCGCCCTTGCGATACCGGCCGATGGACAGCAGCGCGGTGTCGACCTGATGAATCATCTCGTCAGTGCTATCGACGGTGGGGACGATGAATGTTTCAGTGCCCCATGTCAAGGCCAGCTGACTGCGAATCGCCGGATTCGGGGTGAATGCCAGCAGCGGCAGCGGGGTGTGCAGGCGGGCCAGGCGGCGCACCGTATCACCGGACTGCGTAAAGGCAACCAGCGCTTTGGCATTGAGCCGCTCGCCGATATCGCGCGCCGCGTAGGAGATGACACCGCGCTTGGTACGCGGCACGTGGGTCAGCGGCGGCACCCGGGTGGAGGATTCGGACTCCACCGCGTGCACGATGCGGGCCATGGTGCGCACGGTCTCGATCGGGTAGTCGCCGACCGAGGTCTCGCCCGAAAGCATCACCGCGTCAGCGCCATCGAGCACCGCGTTCGCCACATCGGACGCCTCGGCGCGGGTGGGCCGCGAATTGGTGATCATCGATTCCAGCATCTGGGTGGCCACGATGACCGGCTTGGCGTTCTCACGCGCCATCTGGATGGCACGCTTCTGCACCAGCGGCACCTGCTCGAGCGGAAGCTCGACGCCGAGGTCGCCGCGCGCCACCATGATGGCGTCGAAGGCCAGCACGATGGCCTCCAAATTGTCGATGGCTTCGGGCTTTTCGAGCTTGCCGATGATCGGCACCCGGCGGCCCACGCGATCCATGATCTCGTGCACCAGCTCCACATCGGACGGGGAGCGCACGAAGGACAGCGCGATGAAGTCCACGCCGAGCTTCAGCGCGAACTCGAGATCCTCGATGTCCTTCTCGGACAAGGCCGGAACGGAAATATCCATACCCGGCAGCGAGACGCCCTTGTTGTTGGAAACGGGGCCGCCCTCGGTGACCCGGCAGATCACGTCATTGCCGTCGACGCGCTCGACGGTCAGTCCCAGCTTGCCGTCGTCGACGAGCAGCCGATCCCCGGCCTTGGCGTCCTTCGCGAGCTGCTTGTAGGTGGTCGAAACTCGGTCGTGAGTGCCTTCGATGTCGTCTACCGTGATGCGGATTTCTTCACCCGTCGCCCAGACGGTCTTACCCTCGATGAACCGGCCAAGTCGGATCTTCGGTCCCTGGAGATCGGCGAGAATTCCCACCGCGCGGCCGAGCAGATCGCTGGCCTGACGCACCTTTTTATAGTTGTCGGCATGGTCGGAGTGTTCGCCATGGCTGAAATTCAGCCGCGCCACGTCCATTCCACTCTCAACGAGTTCACGAATACGGTCCTCGGACGACACAGCCGGTCCGAGTGTGCACACAATCTTCGTTCGTCGCATCACGGCATCAACCCTAGACCTGCCGTTGGTGTCCCGCTGAACGGGCACACGCTCCTGCGAAAGATATACACATGCCGTTCAGCTAACCGCCGGTCAGCGCGCGACGTGCCGTCCGAGGCGGGTCTCCAACCGGGTTTGCCCGAAGCCCAGGACCAGGCATATTACCCAGTAGTAGAGTGCCGCTACGCCATACAGCGCGAAGAAGTCGAACGTCGGCGCGGCCGCCAGCTGAGCCGTCCGCAACAACTCGGTGACGAGGATGGTGGACGCCAGCGAGGTGTCCTTCACCAACGAGATCAGGGTGTTGGACAGCGACGGCACCGCGATCCGCGCGGCCTGCGGCAGGATGATCAAACGCAGTGCCTGCGCATAGCTCATACCGACCGCATAGGACGCTTCCCACTGCCCCTCGGCGACCGAAAGAATAGCGCCGCGAATGACTTCGGCCGCATATCCGCCGACATTGAGACTGAACGCGATCACCGCCGCCGGGAACGGATCGATCACTATGTGGAACTGCGGCAGCGCGTAGAACACGATGAACAGCTGCACCAGCAGCGGCGTACCGCGAATGATCGAGATGTAGAACCGGGCCGCCGCCGATACCGGCCACAGCTTCGACATCCGGGCCAGCGCCACGAACAGCGCCAGCACCAATCCGATGGCGAAGCTGATGGCGGTGAGCGGCAGCGTCATCTCGACGGTGGCCTTCAACATCGGCCACAGATTCGCCCGGATCAGTTCCCAGGTGGCGTCGTCCATTCGGTCGCCAGTCGTCCAATCGTCCTGTGCCGCTTACTTGCTGACGTCGGTGCCGAAGTACTTGTCGGAGATCTTGGCCAGGGTGCCGTCCGCGCGCAGCTGATCCAGGGCGGTGTTGACCTGATCGATCAGCGCCTGCGAATCCTTGCGCCCGGCGAACGCCTGCTTACTGGTCTCACCGGTCTTGCCCGCGACGTGCACGCTGGAATCGTTGGTCTTCTTGCTGTATTCGCCCACGGCCAGGGTGTCGTTGACGGTCGCGTCGACGCGGCCGTTCTTGAGCAGCTGGATGGCCTGCACGAAGCCCTCGACGCCCTCGACCTTGCAGCCCGCGCCCGCCGCGACCTTGTTCCAGTTGCTGGTGACCGACTGCGCGCAGGTCTTACCGCTCAGATCGGTGAGCGCGTGGATGCCGGTGTTATCGGCCTTGGTGACGATGACGCCCTCGGAGGTGGTGTACGGCTGCGAGAGCGAATACTTCTGCGCGCGTTCGGGATTCACGGTCACCTGATTGGCGACCAGATCGAAGCGCTTGGACTCGAGGCCCGCGAAGATGGCATCCCAGGGGGTCTGCACGAATTCGACCTTGCGGCCGAGCTTTTCGCCGACGGCCCTGGCGACCTCGACGTCGTAGCCGGTGATGCTGCCGTTGTCCTGATAGCTGAACGGAGCGTAGGTGCCCTCGGTGCCGATCTTGAGCACATTGGGGTCGTCATTGCCGCTGCTGCATGCGGTGAGCGCCGCGGTAGCGGCGACTACGGCGAATACGGCGGCCAACAACTTACGGCGCACGGGGACTACCTCTCCTCGAGCGTGGTCGACCCACGCGACGGACAACCGACAAAGGGTACGCCGTAAACCAACCGGGTGGCACGTCAACCATCTGATCGCGCGAAAACCTTGTGCGATCACGCATGGTGATGATAAACGGCGGACGGGCACCGCCCTGCCCAGTGGTGCCCGCCGAAGTCGGTGTGTCGCTACCGCGCGATCAGTCCTTGAGCGGACGACCCTGCGGGTCCGGCACCTTGCCGGTGAGGATGAGAATGCCGTCGATCAGCGACCAGATGCCGAAGCCGCCGCACGTGATCAGTTGCAGCACACCGATGGTGGTGTAACCGAGGTAGAAACGGCCGATACCCAGGCCGCCCACCAGGATCTGCAACAGGCCCGCGGTGAGCTTGGACTTGTCCGAGTACGGGACACCGTACGGATCACGGCCGAACGGGGCCTCGGCGTCCGCGCCGTAGGGCATCGGCTGACCGTAGGGGCCGGGCTGACCGTACGCGGGCTGCGGTGCACCGTACGCGGGCTGCTGGCCGTATCCGGGCTGGGGCTGACCGTAACCCGGCTGCGGCTCACCGTAACCGGGCTGGGGCTGGCCGTAACCCGGCTGCGGCTGACCGTACTGCGGGCCGGTGCCGGGCGCGCCGTACTGCGGGCCCTGCTCCGGCTGTTTGGCGAATGGATCCGTCACTCGAGTCCTCCTGGATCGCGGGCCGCACGGCCCCTGTGTGCTGAACCCGCCGTGCGAGCCTCGATACGCGGCGGTCAGGAGCCATTCTTTCCCGAGTCGACCGTTTTCGTCTCGTCGAGCGTGACCGCCGGTTCGGATTCACCGGATTCGGAAGAGTTATCGCGAACCTTTGCGGATTCGTTGCCTTCCGAAGCGGATTCGGAGGTGGCGGGGTCCCCGGATGACCCAGCCTTCTCGAGATCGGGCGAATCGGACTTCTCGAGATCGACCGCCGCATCGTCGGCGGCGGTGTCGGCCGCAGCGGCATCGGCGGTGGTGAACTCGGCCGCCGCGACCCCGGTGCCCGCACCGTACTTGCGCAGGGCGGAGAACTGCCACGGCCACGGCCGCAATACACCCGCGCGCACCTGGTCCGGCGTCTCGCGCCCCTTGGTCGCGAAGACGAAATACGCTATGGCGCACAGGAATACGATCGCCGCGGTGAACGAGTTGATCCGGATCCCGGCGATATGGGTGGCGTGATCATCACGCAGCAGTTCCACGAAGAAGCGCCCGAAGCAGTAGATCGCCACGTACAGCGCGAACAGCCGCCCGTGCCCGATCTTGAACTTGCGGTCCACGTACAGCAGGATCGCCACGCCGAGCAGATTCCAGATCAGCTCGTACAGGAAGGTCGGCTGCACGATCTTGACCGGCGGACCCGAGGCGATGCCGTTCATCAGATCCGGATCACCGTGGGTGTTGAAGCGGTCATAGATCTCCAGACCCCACGGCATGGTGGTGGTGCGGCCGAACAACTCCTGATTGAAATAGTTGCCGAGCCGCCCGATGCCCTGCGCCAGCAGAATGCCCGGCGCGATGGCGTCACCGAACGCGGGCAGCGGGATCTTGTAGATGCGGCAGCCGATCCACGCGCCGAGCGCTCCCAGCAGCACCGCACCCCAGATGCCGAGGCCGCCCTGCCAGATCTTCCACCAGTCCCCCGCCTTACCGCCGGGACCGAAGTACGTCGACCAGTCGGTGGCCACGTGATAGAGCCGTCCGCCGATCAGACCCAGCGGCACCGCGAACATGGCCACGTCCAGCACCATGCCCTGCTGCCCGCCGCGCTGCTGCCACCGCTTCTCCCCCAGCCAGATGGCCGCGACGATGCCGAGGATGATGCAGATGGCGTAGGCCCGCAGCGGGAACGGTCCGATATCCCATACGCCGCGAGGCGGACTGGGAATGTAGGCCAGCACGTCGGAGGCCGGAACTCGGTCGGCCAGGGCTCGTATGGTCACGCGCCCACCGTAGCGGAATCAGCTGGGAAGGCATGTGGCCCGGGTGGCGCGCCGCCGACACCTCGGCGAACAACGCGCGCACCGCCTGGCCGCCCAGTCGCCAACGACACCTACCGGCAGGACCACGTCCCGTCATCCCGGCATGCTTTTGGCCGGGATCCACACCCGCTGCACAGCAACGGTTTTCGTAGACCCCGGCCAAAAGCGCGCCGGAATGACGAGGGCGTAGGTCAGGAAGCCACGGCGGCCGAGCGGACGCCGAGGGCGAGTTCCTCGGTGAGGGTGCGGACCGCGCCCAGGCCCTGGGCGGCGGCGCTCACCAGCGCCGAGCCGACGATGACTCCGTCTGCGTAGGAAGCGATTTCGGCCGCCTGCGCACCATTGCGCACACCCAGGCCGACGCCGATCGGAATATCCGAATGCGCGCGGACGCGGGCGCACAGGGCCGGAGCCATATCCGAGACCGCGTCGCGCGCGCCGGTGACGCCCATGGTGGAGGCCGCGTAGACGAATCCGCGCGAGGCTTCCAGGGTCTTGACCAGGCGCTCTTCGGTGGAGGACGGCGCCACCAGGAAGATGCGATCCAGGTTGTAGGTGGAGGAGGCGACGAACCAGTCGTCGGCCTCTTCCGGAATCAGGTTCGGCGTGATCAGGCCGAGGCCGCCCGCCGCCGCGAGATCGCGGGAGAAGGTGTCGACGCCGTACTGCAGCACCGGATTCCAGTAGGTCATGACCACGGCCTTACCACCGGCCTGGCTGATCGCCTCGACGACCTTGAACACGTCGCGCACGCGGATACCGCCGCGCAGCGCCTGTTCGGCGGCGGCCTGAATGGTCGGTCCGTCCATCACCGGATCGGAGTAGGCGACGCCGACTTCGATGACGTCGCAACCGGATTCGACCATGGTGCGGCAGACGTCGATACTGCCCTGCAAATCCGGGTACCCGGCGGGCAGATAACCGATGAGCGCCGCGCGATTCTCCTCACGGCAGGCCGCGAAGGTGTTCGCAAGACGGGACTGCTGGCTCACTTGTCGTTCTCCTCGGTCTTGTCGAAGAGCCCGAACCAGCGGGCGGCGGTGTCCATATCCTTATCGCCGCGACCGGACAGATTGACCAGAATGATCGCGCCCTCGCCCAATTCCTGACCCAGCTTCAGCGCACCGGCGACGGCGTGCGCGGATTCGATGGCCGGGATGATGCCCTCGGTGCGGCTCAACAGCATGAGCGCGTCCATGGCCTCGGCATCGGTGATGGGCCGGTATTCGGCGCGGCCGATGTCCTTGAGATGCGCGTGCTCCGGGCCGACGCCCGGATAGTCCAAACCGGCTGAGATCGAATGCGATTCGATGGTCTGGCCGTCCTCGTCCTGCAGCAGGTACGAGTACGCGCCCTGGAACGCACCGGGCCGCCCACCGGCGAAAGTGGCTGCGTGACGGCCGGTTTCGACACCGTCGCCCGCCGCCTCATAGCCGATCAGGCGCACGCCTTCATCGTCGATGAACGGGTGGAAGATGCCGATGGCATTGGAACCGCCACCGACACAGGCGGTTACCGCATCGGGGAGCCGACCGGTCAGCGCCTGGATCTGCTGGCGCGCCTCCATACCGACGATGCGCTGGAAGTCGCGCACC
This sequence comes from Nocardia sp. NPDC056000, assembly GCF_042269265.1. NCBI lineage: Bacteria > Bacillati > Actinomycetota > Actinomycetes > Mycobacteriales > Nocardiaceae > Nocardia > Nocardia sp. NPDC056000. The sequence continues at coordinate 164,469 of NZ_JBHJXS010000006.1, forward strand.
ATGAGCGGGAACGGATGCGGTCCGGCGGCGGTGCCGAAGCAGTAGTAGGTCGCGTCGGCATTGGTGACCCAGTCCCGCAGCGCCTCGTTGATGGCGTCCTTGAGCGTCTGCGAACCCGTTGTCACACTGACGACTTCGGCCCCGAGCAACCGCATGCGGGCCACGTTCAGCGCCTGCCGCGCGGTATCGACCGCACCCATGTAGATGACGCATTCCAGGCCGAGCAGCGCGCACGCGGTGGCGGTGGCGACGCCGTGCTGGCCCGCGCCCGTCTCCGCGATGACGCGGGTCTTGCCCATGCGCTTGGCGAGCAGCGCCTGCCCGAGCACATTGTTGATTTTGTGAGAACCGGTGTGGTTCAGGTCTTCTCGCTTGAGCACCAGGCGTGCCCCGCCCGCATGCTTGGCGAGGTTCTTGCACTCGAACACCGGCGACGGACGCCCGGTGTAGTCGCGCTGCAACCGATCCAGCTCATTGAGGAAGTTGGGGTCGACGCGCACCTTGTCGTATTCGGCGGTGACCTCTTCGATCACGGCCATGAGCGCCTCGGGCACATGGCGGCCGCCGTAGACGCCGAAGTGCCCGCCGAGATCCGGCTCATGCGCACTGCGATGCGAGACGCCCGCGCTGGCCTGCGGCAGGCCGAGCGTGTTCTTACCCAGGTCGTTGATCTGTGTCATCGGCTCTTTCACCGGCCCCGGCGAACCGGCTTCGGGCAGGACGGATGGGTGCCGGCGGTCACCAGCTCGGCCACCGCGGCGCGCGGGTCGCCGCTGGTCACCAGGCCCTCGCCGACGAGCACGGCGTCCGCGCCCGCTCCGGCGTAGGCCAGCAGGTCCGCGGTGCCGCGGATACCGGATTCGGCGATGCGGATGACATCGCTGGGCAGGCCGGGGGCGATGCGCGCGAACACATCCCGATCGACCTCGAGGGTCTTGAGGTTGCGGGCGTTCACACCGATCACGGTGGCGCCGGCCTCGAGGGCGCGATCCGCCTCTTCCTCGGTGTGCACCTCGACCAGCGCGGTCATGCCGAGCGATTCGGTGCGGTCGATGAGCGAGGACAGCACGTCCTGCGGCAGCGCGGCCACGATCAGCAGAATCACGTCCGCGCCATGGGCGCGGGCCTCGTGGATCTGGTACGGGCCGACGATGAAGTCCTTGCGCAAGATCGGAATGTCGACCGCGGCACGCACCGCGTCGAGGTCCGCGAGCGAACCGCCGAAGCGGCGCTGTTCGGTCAGCACGCTGATGATGCGCGCGCCGCCGTCCTCGTACGCACGGGCCAGCACGGCCGGGTCCGGAATGTCGGCCAGGGCGCCCTTGGAAGGAGAAGACCGCTTCACCTCGGCGATAACGCCGATACCCTCTTCGTGCAGCGCAGCCTTCGCGTCACGTGGAGATTTCGCCGCGGCGGCGGCCTTCTTCACTGCCTGAAAATCCAGGAGGGCTTCCCGAGCGGCCACATCCGCGCGGACCCCGTCGAGAATCGAGTCGAGTACCGTCATCTGGCTCGAATCCTTTCTGGGGAGACGGACTTGCTGCCTGAGAATCCCCCCAGGCGCTGTCTCACCGATGCTGATAAAGAGTAAATGGCTATGTTCCCGTCACTGTCGGCGGGGGCGGAACCGGGAGCGACTCTGCTCCGGCCCGCTGTTCACGCGGGCTTATGGCCCGTTTTCCCGCTACCTGGATCATCGTGTGCGGCAGGGGTATTGGTTTCATCGTCGGTCGGATCCGCACCGGCGTCGAGGGCATCCCACAGGACACGGCCCGACAGCGGCTCCGCCGGGGTCGACTGTGACCCGGATTCCGCGGCGCGCGTCACCGCGTGATGTTCGGCAACCTGTTCGGCCGCCTCGGACTTCCGGAAAACCGGGTTGTCGTATTTTCCGGACATGGGCGCGGAGGCCGACGGCATGCGCGTCAGCAGCACACCGGCTCCGAACGCCGCCACCGCGCCGATGAGGGTCAGCACCGCGGGCAGCGTCGAGGTCTGCGCCTGCCCTACATGTTCCCAGTCGTGCAATTCCGCCAGCCGACCGGCCCGCTCCGCGGTTTTCCCGGCACCCTTGAGCAGGGCGTACGCGGGGACGGCGGCCACGGCGGCGAGGACCGCCACGACCACGCCGATGATGCGGCGCGGCCAGCCGCTGGTGGCGAAAACCGCCGCGATGGTGGCGAGCAGCACCAGTGCCAGCGGCGTCAGCGCGCCGAACCAGGTCCCGCCGTCGAGTTTGTCGGTGCGGCCGGGACCGAGTTCGCTGATGACTTCGACGCTCACCCAGGTCATCCGCGACGCGGCCCACAGCAGTGCCGCGGCCACGGCGAGCAGCGCCGCCGCGCCCACGGGCCTGGGCTTCGACTTGGCCCCATCCGTCTCGGCTTGGCGCGCATCGGCTTTCGCCGCGGCGGCGTCGGCTTCGGCCTGCTCCGCATCCGCCCGCGCCGCTTGCGCATCCGCCTGTGCGGCTTGCGTATCGGCCGACGCGGCGGCCAGGTCATCCGAATCCCGCTGCGGTACGGCCTTTTCCGGGTCGGGGTCCGGATCACTCATCGGCGCTGCCGTTCGGGCGGTAGGCGCGCAGGGTTTCGGCGGCGGCCACGGCCTTGAGGACGGCCATCGCCTTGTTGCGCGATTCGACGTCCTCGTAGTCCGGATCGGAGTCCGCGACGACGCCCGCGCCCGCCTGTACGTATGCCATGCCGTTCTTGAGCAGTGCGGTGCGGATACAGATGGCGGTATCGGCGTCACCGGCGAAATCGAGATAGCCGACCACACCGCCGTAGATACCGCGGCGGGTGGGCTCGAGTTCCTCGATGAGTTCCATGGCCCGCACCTTGGGCGCACCGGAGAGGGTGCCCGCGGGGAAGCACGCCTGCACCGCGTCGAAGGCCACCTTGCCCGCGGCCAGGCGACCCGACACGGTCGAAACCAGGTGCATCACATGGCTGTAGCGCTCGATATGCCGGTATTCGGTGACGCGCACGGTGCCCGGTTCGCAGACGCGGCCGATGTCATTGCGGCCGAGATCGACGAGCATGAGGTGCTCGGCGTTCTCCTTCTCATCGGCGAGCAGATCCTTCTCGAGGAGCAGATCGTCCTCCTCGGTGGTCCCGCGCCAGCGCGTGCCCGCGATGGGATGCGTGGTCGCGATGCCGTCCTTGACCGTCACCAGCGATTCCGGGCTGGAACCGACGATGGAGAACGCGGTGCCGCCGGAACCGTCCGGAATATGCATGAGGTACATGTACGGGCTCGGATTCGACGCGCGCAGCATGCGATACAGGTCGATCGGCGTACCGCCGTATTCGATCTCGAAGCGCTGCGACAGCACCACCTGGAACGCCTCACCCGCCTCGATCTCCTTGACCAGGCGGCGCACGCCAGCGCCGAATTCCTCGGAGGTGCGCTGGCGGCGGAAGTTCGGTTCGGGACGATCGAATACCGAGACGGTGGATTCGGCCGGGGCGGCAAGGGCTTCGGTCATGCGATCGAGCCGGGCCACGGCGTCGTCGTACGCCTCGTCGACGCGGTCATCGGTGCCGTTCCAATTGACGGCATTGGCGATGAGGGTGATCGCGCCCTCGTGATGGTCGAAGGCGGCCAGATCGGTGGCCAGCAGCAGCACCATCTCCGGCAGTTCCAGATCATCGGCGGCGAGCGCGGGCAGGCGTTCCATCCGGCGCACGGCGTCATAGCCGAGGTAGCCGACCATGCCACCGGTCAAAGGCGGCAGACCGGGCAGGCGTTCGGTGCGCAGCAATTCCAGGGTTTCACGCAGCGCGACCAGCGGGTCGCCACCGGCGGGCGCGTCGGCCGGACTCTGCCCGAGCCAGGCCGCCTCACCGTCGACCACGCTCAATGCGGTCGGACTTCCGGCCCCGATGAACGACCATCGCGACCAGGAGCGCCCGTTTTCGGCGGATTCGAGCAGGAAGGTCCCGGCCCGGTCGGCGGCCAGTTTGCGGTAGGCCGAGAGTGGAGTCTCCGAGTCCGCCAACACCTTTCGAATCACCGGCACAACCCGATGATCGGCCGCGAGCAACCGGAACTGTTCGCGGGAGGTGGTGGAGGGGTTCGACGCGCTGGGCATTGCCCCATCATTCCAGGCGACACAACGGGAAATTGAATTGGCCATCCCCGCCCAGCCGAGAGACCTCCGGCGGCGAATACTCGGTGCGGTCATCACTACGCTCGCGGCAATCTGCGCTTCCAGCAGATCAATCTGCTCCTCCAGCAGATGGAGAGGTCGCACGCGGTATCCCAATCGAGAGGAGTTCAACACAGATGTACCCCTCGCAACCGGTAGCTCCGGAGGGTCCACGGCACGCTGCTCCGCAGGTCGGCCAGGGTATGCCCGGTCAACCGCCGCGGATGATGAATATGAATCACCAGCAGGGTGGTCAGCAGGTCGGCGGTAAGTACAGCGCCATCGCCTCGTTCGTCACCTATGTGAAGGCCCTGGAGGCGCTCGATCCGCGCAGCTTCCCGGACGAGTACGCCGAGCACACCGAGCGTCTTCGTGAGCTCAAGCCGTTCCTGCGGGCACACGGCATTCTCGATGTCATGGATATCAAGAACCCTGAGGTCGCCGCGCTCATCGGTGTCTGACCCAAGGGTGTTCCCGAAGTTCCGAAAACGGCCCGCGGCCGGACCGTACAGACAGGTCCGTCCACGGGCTGATTCGTGCGCGAAGGTAATCACGTAATCTGCTGCGTATGAAGCCAGGTCAGCTCGCCCCGAAGTTCGAGCTTCCGGATCAGTCCGGCACCGTGCGTTCCCTCGAGTCGCTGCTCGCGGATGGTCCCGTGGTGCTCTTCTTCTACCCCGCCGCCAACACCCCGGTGTGCACCGCCGAGGCGTGCCACTTCCGGGATCTGGCAGGCGAATTCAACGCCCTGGGCGCGTCCTGCGTCGGGATCAGCGCCGATGATGTCGAGGTGCAGTCCGGGTTCGCACAGAAGCAGGGGCTCGGCTATCCGCTGCTCTCGGACAAGGGCGCGAAGGTGGCGGCCGAGTTCGGTGTGAAGCGTGGACTGCTCGGCCCGCTCATGCCGGTCAAGCGCACCACCTTCATCATCGATCCCGACGGCAGCATCGCCAAGGTGATCAACAGCGAGCTGCGCGCCAATGTGCACGCGGATGAGGCACTGGAGTTCCTGCGCGCGCGTAGCTGATTCGAGCCCGCACCCGCCGCGGCGCGTCGGTTCGTCCGTCGCGTCCGGTTGGTCCGGAGTGGCGCTCACTGCCGCGTCGCGCGGCGCGGCATACGCTTGGGCTATGACTACGCCCAGCGAGACCGTGCCGGAGCGCAAGCGATCCTCGTTCGTCACGTGGCGCAATCGCATCATCGCGCTGGTTATCGCGGCGGTGGTGCTGTGGTTGTCGTATCTCATTCTCGCGGCGTTCATTCCGCGCTGGTGGGCGCAGCGGATCGCGGAAATGGTGCACGGCAGTTTCTCCAAGGGCATCTGGACCGGTTTGTCGATGGGTGCGGTTTGTACCTTTCTGCCGCTTTTTCTGCTGTTGATCGCGGGAATGACCTGGCGGAAACGGAGCGGTCCGTTTATTGCGGGCGCTTCGGCCGTTCTCGCCCTCATTGCCGCCATCCCGAATTTGATGACGCTGACGGTCGTACTCGGCAGTTCCAATGCCGCACACGCCGGTCAGCGGATTATGGATGTCGACGCGCCCGCATTTCGCGGGGCCGCGCTGGCGGGTGCGATCGCGGCCGCCGTGGTGTTCCTCGGTGTGGCATTTCTCTTGGTGCGCAGGCGAATCCGGAAGAATCGCGCCGCGAAGCAACAGCCGGTTCCGGAAAAGCCGCGCGTGTCGGCCGATACTCCGCCAAATCCCGCGGAACCCGGCGCGTACTGATTTCGCCGTGCGACACGCGTGATGGATGTCACGTCATTCATGAACACCGTGACTGACGAGCGAAATCGTGGCAAACTTTGCTTTGCGGGTGACTCGCTGTTGATGCTCCACCAACCGCCGGACTGGCCAGCACAACATGTCACTTGGCTGCTACGAGAGGGCTGGCACGGTGACAAAGTGGTTGAATCCCATGGAACAGCGAGCGTGGCGAACCGTCATCGCGCTGACCACCCGACTCCCCGCTGCACTGGATACCCAGCTTCAACGTGAGTCCGGGATTACCCATTTCGAATACTTCGTGATGACTCTGCTCTCCGAAGAACCAGGCCACCGGTTGCAACTGAGTGAGCTTGCGCAAAAGGCAAACGCATCGCTATCGCGTCTCTCCCATGTGATTTCCAAGCTCGAGCGTTTGGGCTGGGCCGAACGCGTCTCCATCTCCGGACGACGCGGCGCACAGGCCGTACTCACCGACGCGGGCTTCCAGAAGGTCACCGAGGCCGCCCCCGGATACCTGGAATGCGTACGCGGACTGGTCTTCGACGGACTCGACAAAGACCAGACCAAAGAGTTGCTCGAACTCGGCGAGGCACTTCTCCAGCAACTCGACAAGGGCATGGCCCGCGGCGTCGGCCGCTCCGGCCGCCCCAACAGCCACCTGGATTAGAGCAGCTGATCGCCCCGGGCGAGCAGCACATCGGTATCGAAGCAGGTGTGCGTCCCCGTATGGCACGCCGCGCCTTCCTGATCCACGATCAGCAGCACGGTATCCCCATCGCAATCCAACCGAACCTCATGCACATACTGCGTATGCCCCGAGGTCTCCCCCTTCACCCAGTACTGCTGCCGCGACCGCGAATAGTACGTCCCCTTACGCGTCTCCAGCGTCCGAGCCAGCGCCTCATCATCCATCCAAGCCATCATCAGCACATCCCCGGTACCGCGCTCCTGCGCGACAGCCGCGAACAACCCATCCTCATTGCGCTTGAGACGGGCGGCGATAGCGGGATCGAGACTCATCCCTCGGTTATAACAGGGCGAACGACCCCGTCCGCGCGCGGCTAGCCGTTCGGCCGGAATCCGACCAGGTCGGCACCGGTGTCAGTGACGCACGGCACCAGCGTCGCGCCCGGAACGGAAACCAGCCAGTGGTCAGAGCAACGTTCCCCGTCCCTGGTGATCGGTGTGGCGTTGACGAGGGCACCGTCGACCCGACGCCACGCTCGGACTTCGGTGTGGGCTCCGCTGTCGGAGTCGTACAGCGCCGCTTCCACCAACTCGTCGGAGAGGAACAGATCCGATGCGCCGACGCTCAAATGGCCGGGAACCTCGATGCGATCGACGATCGTTCCATCCGCGACTCGGCGGATCTCCAGCACGACGGGTTCATCGGGGCTGGTGTCCGGTTGAATCAGCATGTCGGTGCCGGTCGAGTCGACCGCCAGCAGGGCCGACCTCGATGTGCTGTCGGTCCGTGCGGTGAGCAGATGCTCGGGCTTGTCGATGACAATCCGCTGCCGGGGATCGTTTCCGGCGTGAAAGGTGATGACGACCGCACCCGCGGTGTGCGCGCTGGTCGAAATCAGGTTGTCGACGTCGGTGGCCCGCCCGAGTTCACGTTCGGCCATGATCGCACCGGTCGCGGGATCGAGTGCGGTGACAACCAGCCGCACACCTCCCGCACCATCACGTCTGCCGATACAGGTGGCGATGCGGTAGAGCGCGGCATCGGTGCTGATAACACCATCGCGACCAGCGCTCTCACAGACTTCGGTGGACCACAGGTGTTTTCCGGTCCGGGCGTCGTAACGGGCGGTGTGGGTCTTATCGGTGGCAAGCAGCGCCGTCGAACCGATCCATCCCCGTTCGCGCGGTGCGGGCCAGCGCTCCTTACCGAACACCAGATCCGCGAATTCCGATTCCCGCCAGAGCAATTCGCCGGTGACGGCGTCGAAGGCAGTCAGACCACCGTTGCGCCATTGCGCAAGCACCGTAGAGCCGCCATCGAGCGACATGAGTGACCCCGGGGTGTAATCGACGCCCGGACGTCCGTCGGCCGACACATTCGATCGCAGATAGTGCCAGCGCGGCGTACCGGTCGCACCGTCGTACGCGGTCAAGCCGTTTTCGGTGGCGATCACGAAACCTGTTCCGGCGATGACCATTCCGGCGAGGGTCTTACCGTCGGAGTTGAACGGCCGTGGGACACGGTAGCGTTCGGTCCCCAGCGTCGCCGGAATCGCCGGAACGGGAACCGAATCGGCGGTGACATGGTCGACGCGAGTGCCGTCGTCACCCGCGTGCACCGCCACGGCCGCGACCGTCGCACTGACGAGCAGCCCCGCGCCGAGCCCGAGAACCAGCGACCTCCTGGCGGCGGCACGCACCAGCGCCGGACGGAGCAGCCCGATGAGAAGCACTGTGCCACAGAAGATCAGGCCGATCGCGGCGGCCGCGGTCGGCAGCCGCCCGAACAGTGGGTACTCGAAACGCGCCGCCGCCAGTACACCCGGTATGTGCTGGGTGATCGCATACCAGCCGAGATTCACCCCGGCGAGTGCCAGCACCAGTAGCCAGGCGCTGACAGCCGTCTTCAGGGTGACAGCCCGGCTTCGACGAAGCAGATCCGCGATGACGACCACCAGGATCAAGCCCCAGATGAGGGCGATGCCGGACCACCGCTCCGGTACCGTCGCGAACGGCAGCGCGAATTCGCCGAACACATCTCGTCCGGATGCCCACCGGTCGCCCAGATTCCGAGTCGCCGCTCCGAATCGGCTGTAGAGCGCCAGCGCTGTGCCCCCGATGACCAGTCCGGCACCGAGCATGCCCAGAACGGCAGGCGGCCGCCGACCGGATTCAGCAGCCGGTGCCTCCGCGTCGGATTCGGGGCCGGGCCCCGAATCGATCGACGACACAGTCGATTTCGACGCCGAACTGGATTCGGAGCCGATGCCGCCCGGTTCGGCGTTCGGTTGGGCGGCGGCGGCCGGGTCCAATGGATTCGGCTGCGGATCGTGGTCGGGCATAGCTTCCCCTAGGCGGTATGCGGCGGCGTGGTGCCGGTGCAATCATTCCGAAAGGGGGTGCGGTCCTTGGGAGGACACGCTCGGGGTGATGCGGGTCAGCGGACGGTGATGCCTTCGGTGCGCATGGCGTCTTTGACCTGGCCGATGGTGAGGTCGCCGAAGTGGAAGACGCTGGCGGCGAGGACGGCGTCGGCGCCGGAGTGGACGGCGGGGGCGAAGTCTTCGACCTTGCCCGCGCCGCCGGAGGCGATGACGGGGACGGAGACGGCGGCCCGGACGGCGCGGATCATGGTGAGGTCGAAGCCCGCTTTGGTGCCGTCGGCGTCCATGGAGTTGAGCAGGATTTCGCCTACGCCGAGTTCGGCTCCGCGGATGGCCCATTCGACGGCGTCGATGCCGGTGCCGCGTTTGCCGCCGTGGGTGGTGACTTCCCAGCCGGAGGGGGTGGCGGGCTGGCCTGCGGGCACCGTGCGGGCGTCGACCGAGAGGACGATGCACTGGGAGCCGAAGCGTTCCGACATTTCGCGCAACACATCGGGATTGGCGATGGCGGCGGTGTTGACCGAGACCTTGTCCGCGCCCGCGCGCAGCAGGCGGTCCACATCGGCGACGGTGCGGACGCCGCCGCCGACGGTGAGGGGGATGAAGATCTGTTCGGCGGTGCGGGTCACCACGTCGATCATGGTGCCGCGGTCGCCGGTGGAGGCGGTGACGTCGAGGAAGGTGAGTTCGTCCGCGCCCTGGGCGTCGTAGGTGGCGGCGAGTTCGACGGGATCGCCCGCGTCACGCAGGTTTTCGAAGTTGACGCCCTTGACCACGCGGCCGGCGTCCACGTCCAGGCACGGGATTACGCGCACTGCCAACGTCATTGCTCTACCTTTCGTCGGATATGTCGGCGGCCCTGACGGTTTCGCCGATCATGTCCAGTAGTTCCTCGTGCACGCCGGGCGCGGCGGCCAGCACCGACTTGGATTCGATGGTCCAGTCGCGGCCCAGCAGATCGGTGACCACGCCGCCCGCGGCCCGCACCAGGGCCACGCCCGCGGCGTTGTCCCAGGGATGGTGTCCGAAGACGACCGCTCCACCCAACACGCCGGATGCGGTGTATGCCAAGTCGATTCCCGTCGAACCGTGCATGCGGACGCGCCCCGACAATCGGCTCAGCGCACCCAGCAGGTTGAAGCGGAAGATCCCCGGAATACGGCCCGCCCCATCGATATTGAAGGCCCCGAAGCCGATCATGGCGCTGGAGAGCTTGCCGTGCGCCAGTTTCGGCAGCGGCTGCCCGTTCAGCAGTACCGGCCCGTCCACGGTGGCGGCGTAGCGCTGATTGAGCCCGGGCAGCCAGGTCAAGCCGATGACCGGTTCGCCGTCCCGCACCAGCGCCAGCAGCATCCCCGAAAGCGGATGTCCCGCAGAGTAATTGAAGGTGCCGTCAATGGGATCCAGCACCCACGCGGTACCGCTGGTGAGCTGGGGGCCGCCGAATTCCTCACCGTGCACCGGAAATCCGGTGCGCTCGGTCAGCTGCTCGGAGATGGTGCGTTCCAGCTCCAGATCGAGTTCGGTCGCGAAATCGTTGCGCCCCTTCTCGACCGCGCTGGGCGCGCCGACGCCTTCCACGAAACGCGGTGCGGCGGCGTCGAGTACATCACGGGCGATGGTGAGCAGCTCGGCGAGTTCGGCGGCCATCTGGTTCAGCGCACCGCGGCGAGGGCTTCGGGCAGGGTGAACCGGCCCGCGTACAGGGCCTTGCCGATGATGGAGCCTTCGACGCCGTCCTCGGTGAGGGTGGCGATGGCGAGCAGATCGTCGATGGTGGAAACGCCGCCCGAGGCGACGACCGGCGAGTCGGTGGCATTGGCGACATCGCGCAGCAGCACCAGATTCGGCCCGGTCAGCGTGCCGTCCTTGCTGACGTCGGTGACCACGTAGCGCGAGCAGCCATCGCGTTCGAGGCGCTCGAGCACCTCCCACAGATCGCCGCCGTCGCTGACCCAGCCGCGCCCGCGCAGCCGGTACTCACCGTCGATGAGCTTCACATCCATGCCGACCGCGATCTTGTCGCCGTATTCACCGATGGCGCGCCGGCACCATTCCGGATTCTCCAGCGCGGCGGTGCCGAGGTTGACCCGGGCGCATCCGGTGGCGAGCGCGGCCTTCAGCGATTCGTCATCGCGGATACCGCCGGAAAGCTCCACCTTCACATCGAGCTCACCGATGACATCCGCCAGCAGTTCCCGATTGGATCCCTTGCCGAACGCGGCATCCAGATCCACCAGATGCACCCATTCGGCGCCGTCGTTCTGCCAGGCCAGGGCGGCGTCGCGCGGCGAACCATAACTGGTTTCGCTGCCCGCCTCCCCCTGAACCAGGCGCACGGCCTCACCATTGGCGACATCGACGGCAGGTAGCAGCACAAGACTCACGCAAGCATCCTAGTAGTTACCGGTCACCGCCTCGGCGTCGGCCCGTACTGCCGCCGATTCAGTTGCGGGCGTGTAGTTCCAGGATGCGGGTCAGGGTGAGGACGAAGTTGGCGCGTTCGGCGGCGGTGAAGCCGGGCAGCAGTTCGGTCTGCGCGGCTTCGAGACGGGTGTCGAGGTCGTGCAGGTGCGCACGTCCGGCGGCGGTGAGGGTGAGGGTGTTGCGGCGGCGGTCGGCGGGGTCGGGGGTGCGGGTGAGGTAACCGCGGTCGGAGAGGTCGTTGACCGCCGCGACGATATCGCTGCGGTCGATGCCGGTGCGGCGGCCCACCTCGGCCTGGCTCAGGGGACCGGTTTCATCGAGGGTGGCGAGCAGGGCGTAGTGGTAGCGCCGCGAACCGGTGGGTTCGAGGGCACGTTCGGTGGCGCGGCTGGCCAGGATCGCGACCTGGCCGACCAGGCGGGTCGGCAGGGCGCGGAGGCGGCCGGAGGCCCCTGCGGGCGCGATGTCCATGCGGGCAATGTACCCCTCTTGTTGGTGGGGCCAACGTTCCAGTCACGCACCGCACGCAGTCGTCCCGCTGACACACGAAACCCCCGCCGACAGCGGGGGTTTCGGATGCCGATACGCGCGTCAGAGCGAGGTGACCCAGTTGCGCAGCAGCTGAGCACCGGCATCGCCGGACTTCTCCGGATGGAACTGGGTGGCGCTCAGCGGACCGTTCTCCACCGCCGCCAGGAACGGAACGCCGTGCTCGGCCCAGGTCAGTTTGGCCGGGGCGAGCGGGCCGTCATCGGTGAGTTCCCAGTTCTGGGCGGCATAGGAGTGCACGAAGTAGAAGCGGGTATCCGCGTCCATGCCCGCGAACAGCACACTGTCCGCCGGAGCCTTGACGGTGTTCCAGCCCATATGCGGGAGGACGGGCGCGTCCAAACGCTCTACGACACCGGGCCATTCACCACAGCCGTCGGTTTCGACACCGAATTCGACACCGCGCTCGAACAGGATCTGCATACCGACGCAGATACCCAGCACCGGACGGCCACCGGCGAGCCGCTTACCGATGATGCGATCACCGCGCACCCCCAGCAGCCCCGACATGCAGGCCGCGTACGCGCCGACGCCCGGCACCACGAGACCGTCCGCGTTCAAGGCGATCTCGGGATCGGCGGTGACGGTGACCTCGGCCCCGGCGCGCACCAGCGCGCGCTCGGCCGAGTGCAAGTTGCCCGAACCATAGTCCAGCAGTGCGAGTTTCGTGCTCATAGCGTCCCCTTGGTGGACGGGATGCCGGTCACGCGCGGGTCGTATTCCACGGCGGCGCGCAAAGCCCTTGCCACAGCCTTGAATTCGGCCTCGGTGATGTGATGCTGATCGCGGCCGTAGAGCACTCGCACGTGCAGCGCGATGCGCGCGTTGAGCGCGATCGATTCGAACACGTGGCGATTGATGACCGTGGAGTACGAGGCACCGGCCCCGACGGACGGAATCACGGTGTGCAGCATGTGTTCCGGCTCGCCGGTGTGCACGCAGTACGGGCGGCCCGAGACGTCGACGATGGCCTGCGCGAGGGTTTCGTCCATGGGGATGAAGGAGTCACCGAAGCGGCGAATGCCCTTCTTATCGCCGAGCGCCTGCGCCAGCGCCTGGCCGAGCACGATGGCGGTGTCCTCGACCGTGTGGTGCGCCTCGATCTCGATATCGCCCTTGGCCTGCACGGTCAGATCGAAGCTGCCGTGCTGGCCGAACGCGGTGAGCATGTGATCGTAGAACGGGACGCCGGTGGAGATATCGGTCTTACCGGAGCCGTCGAGGTTCAATTCGACCACGATGCTCGATTCACGGGTGGTGCGTTCCACCCGGGCGATTCGGTCCATGCTCGCTTCCGTCGTCATCGGGCAACCACCTCGGTCGCAACAAGTTTCGCGCTCACGCGCAGGAATTCGTCGTTCTCGGCGGCCAGGCCGATGGTGGTGCGCAGATACCCCGGAATGCCGACATCGCGAATGAGCACGCCCTCGTCGAGGTAGTGCTGCCAGGCGCGCGGGGCGTCGGCGAAGCGGCCGAAGAGTACGAAGTTGGCATCGGAGGGGATGACGTCGTAATCCAGGTCGGTGAGCGCCGCCATCACCCGATCACGCTGCGCCGCCAATTCCGCGACGCTGCCCAGGGTTTCATCGGCATGCCGCAGGGCCGCCCGCGCCGCGGCCTGGGTGACCACGGACAGGTGGTACGGCAGGCGCACCAGCAGCATGGCGTCGATGACCGCGGGTGCCGCGACCAGGTAACCGAGCCGCCCACCCGCGAAGGCGAACGCCTTCGACATGGTCCGGCTGACAACGAGTTTCGCCGGGAACCGGTCGATCAGCGAGATGGCGCTGGGCGCGCTGGAGAACTCCCCGTACGCCTCGTCCACCACCACGATGCCGGGTGCGGCATCGAGGATGCGCTCCAGGTCCGCGACCGGAATGCTGTGGCCCGTCGGATTATTGGGGCTGGTCACGAACACCACGTCGGGGCGGCGATCGGCGATCGCCATGACGGCGTAGTCGATATCGAGGGAGAAGTCGCCATTGCGCTTGGCTTCGATCCACTCGGTGTCGATGCCCTCGGAGATGATCGGGTGCATCGAATACGAGGGCACGAAACCCAGTGCGCTGCGCCCGGGTCCGCCGAACGCCTGGAGCAGTTGCTGCAGGATCTCATTGGATCCATTGGCGGCCCACACATTCGACACGTCCACCGCGACGCCGGTCTGCCGGGTCAGGTAGGCGGCGAGATCGGTGCGCAGGCCGACGGCATCGCGATCCGGGTAGCGGTGCAGATCGGCGGCGGCGGCGCGAACGGATTCGGCCACATCGTCGACGAGCGCCTTACTCGGCGGGTGCGGGTTCTCATTGGTATTGAGCTGTACCGGCACCGTCAATTGCGGTGCGCCGTAGGGACTCTTACCGCGCAGGTTCTCCCGCAGCGGCAGATCGTCCAGCGAGACAGCGGATCCGGGGACGGTCACGGCGTTCACGACAGTTCTCCGAATCGCACCTGTACGGCCTGGCCGTGTGCGGGCAGATCCTCGGCATTGGCCAGCGCGACCACGTGTCCGGCAACGTCTTTCAACGCCGCTTCGGAGTAGTCCACGACGTGGATGCCGCGCAGGAAGGTCTGCACGCTCAAACCCGAAGAGTGCCGGGCACATCCGGCGGTGGGCAGCACGTGATTGGAACCCGCGCAGTAATCGCCGAGGCTGACCGGGGACCACGCGCCGACGAAAACCGCTCCGGCACTGCGCACCCGGGCGGCGACGGCGGAGGCGTCGGCGGTCTGGATCTCCAGGTGTTCGGCCGCATAGGCGTTCACCACGCGCAGGCCCTGCGCGATGTCATCGACGAGCACGGTGCCGGACTGCTTACCGGTCAGCGCCTCGGTGACCCGATCGTGGTGCTTGACCACGGCCATCTGCGCGGTGAGCGCCCTGTCCACGGCATCGGCCAATTCCACGCTGTCGGTGACGAGCACGCTCGCGGCCAGCACATCGTGTTCGGCCTGCGAGATCAGATCGGCGGCCACGTGTGCCGGATCGGCGGTGGCATCGGCCAGGATCGCGATCTCGGTGGGCCCGGCCTCGGCATCGATGCCGACCAGTCCGCGGCAGAGCCGCTTCGCCGCGGTCACATAGATATTGCCCGGCCCGGTGATCATGTCGACCGGTTCCAGCTGCGCGCCATCGGTATCGATACCGCCGTACGACAGCAGTGCGACCGCCTGCGCGCCGCCGACCGCCCACACCTCTTCGACCCCGAGCAGCTGTGCGGCCGCCAGAATCGTCGGGTGCGGCAGTCCGCCGAACTGCGCCTGCGGCGGCGACGCCACCACGAGTGAATCCACGCCCGCGGTCTGCGCGGGAACCACATTCATGACCACGCTCGACGGGTAGACCGCATTGCCGCCCGGCACGTACAGCCCGACCCGCTCGACCGGAACCCACCGCTCGGTCACGGTGCCGCCGGGCACCACCTCGGTGGTCTTATCGCTGCGCCGCTGATCGCCGTGCACCTTGCGGGTGCGCTCGATGGCGACCTCGAGTGCGGTCCGCACGGCCGGATCCAGTTCGGCCAGGGCCTTCTCGAGTTCGGCGGCGGGCACCCGCACCGAGACCGGCCGCACCCCGTCGAACTTCTCGCTGAACTCGATCGCCGCCTCGACACCTCGATCGCGAATGGCCTCCACGACCGGTCGCACATGATGCAGCACCGAGTCCACGTCGACGCCCCCACGCGGCAGAGCCGCGCGCAGTTCGGCAGCAGTGGGAGTACGTCCGCGCAGATCCACGCGGGCGAGCTCGATGCGGCTTGTCATAGCGCTGTCAAGTCCTTGTCTGTGCTGATCATCAAAGGGGTCCGGCGCACAGCCGAAACTGCCCGCGACCAGGTACCAGACTATCGGGTCGGCGCCACCGCTTATCCGCAGGACCGGCACGGCCCGGTTATGGCACCGGCACTTCCGCGTCGAAGCGCCGATAGACCAGGTGCTGCTGGGCGAAGGTCCAGGCGTTCTGGGTGACGAAGTAGAGCAGGATCGCGACCGGCATGACGGCGCCGGCGGCGATCGCGCCGAGGGGGAAGACCCAGAGCGAGAGGTTGTTGATCAGGCGGACCTGGGGGGTTATCTCGGTGCCGATGCGGCGTTGGCGTTCGACGGTGAAGCGGGCGGTGAAGTGGGTGGCGACCGCCGCGATGATCATGAGCGGAATGGCCACGGCCGCAACGGAAGTGAACGAGTCACCCGCGTTCATCAGGGTCGAGGCCAAGGGGGCGCTGAAGAGTTTGGCCTGAAGGAACGATTGCACCTGCTCCGGGGAGAAGACGTAGTTCGCGATATTCGGGTTCTGGAATGAGCGGAGTACGTGGTACAGGCCGATGAAGACCAGGGTTTGGCCGACTATCGGGAGGCAGCCCAGGAGCATGTTGACGCCCTTCTCCTCCTGGAGTTTGCGCATCTCCTCGCTCTGTTTCTGCAGATCGCCGGGATGTTTGCGCTTGATCTCCGCGATATGCGGCTGCATTTCGGCCAGGCCCTTGGAGAAGCGCAGCTGGGACAGGAACGGTTTGATGAGCAGGGCGCGCAGGGTCAGCACCAGGAAGATGATGGCCAGCACCCAGGCCAGGCCGCTCGATGCGCCGAGCACCGCCGCGAAAGCGGTGTGCCACAACCAGAGCACGGCCGATACCGGGTAATAGATGAAGTTGAGCATGGGGGACCTCACTGCGAGGCACCCGCGCACGGGCGCGGGTGGAGCGATTCAGGGCAGCGGTGGACCCGATCGTGCGCGCACGATCAGGCCGGGCACACCCCGGGCGCTCGCGGCCGCGGTCGTCCCGCCGCATCCGGATTGCTCTGTCGCAGAAAGGCTCCCCGCCGCCGTCCGGCCGCCGATTCGGGTGGTCCGGCGTGGACGGCGGTCCGCAGTACCGGGCCGCGCGCCGCGATGAGCGCGGCGGTGAGGGCGACCAGCGCGGCCGCACCCAGTACGAAGAGCGAATTCGGTTCGGCCGCGGCCAGGAAGAGCACGGCCCACGCGGCGACGATCAGGGTGCACACCAGCACCACCGCCGTCTTCATCCGCGTGACCATGCCGTCGACCCTACCCATAGATCGGGCCGGACGCGCCCGCATGTGAGGCGGAAAACCTCGGCGGGGTTATTCGGCGATGAGGCGGCGGATGATCATGGGCTCGGCGAGGATGCCGTCGAGCACGCCCGCGATATGGCGGAAATGCGGGGTGGTGAAGTGCTCTTCCAGGGCTTCGGCACCGGCCCACTCCTCGACCACGACCATATGCGTCGGATCGTTGGGATCGGCGAAGGGCTGATAGCTCAGGCAATCGCGTTCGGCGAGGGAGGGTTCGATCATGGCTTCCAGGGCGGTGCGGAGGCGATCCTGATGCTCGGGGAGGGCGCGGAGTTCCGCGACGACGTGCAGGGACATGAGGTGTTCCGTTCGTGAGGTGTGGTGATCAGGGACGGGCGGGGCCGGTGCCCGCGCCGGTGGTGCTGATGGCGGTGGCGATCTCGTCGAGGTCCGCGGGGGTCAGGGCGAGGGTGAGGGCACCGGTCCAGCCGTCGATCTGAGTGGTGCTGCGGGCTCCGACGATCGCACCGGTGATGCCGGGCCAGGAGGCGACCCAGGCCAGGGCGACCTCGGCGACGGTGACGCCGTGCCGGGCGGCGATCGGGCGCAGGGCATCGACCAGGGCGAGGTTGGCGGGCAGGCCGGTGGTGAAATCCGGGCTGCCGGAACGCCAATCGTCGGCGGTGAGCTTGCGGTCGGCGGTGAAGGCGCCGGTCAGCAGGCCGGATTGGAGTGGGGAGTAGGCGATCACACCGGTGGAATGCGCCTGCGCCCAGGCGATTTCGGGAGCGGAGCCGCGGTTGACGGCGGAGAAGGGCGGTTGGATGGCGTCCACGTGTGCGATGGCCTCGGCTCGATCCAGTTCGGCCACATCGTGATTGGACAGTCCGATGGCGCGGACCTTGCCCTCCTTCTTGAGGTCGGCCATGATCTGCCAGTACTCCTCCAGCGGGGTGGGCTGGGCCAGGCTCTCGCCCTCGCCGCCGTAGACGAAGACCGCGCCGGTATCGGGCCAGTGCACCTGGTACAGGTCGATGTGGTCGACGCGCAGTCGCCGCAGTGACGATTCCAATTCGGCGCGAATGGTTTCCGGGCGCATGATGCGGCGCGGCGGGCCGGAGCGGTCGTCGCCTTCCTCCCAGATCAGGCCGGTCTTGGTGAACAGGTATGGGCGATCGGCCTCGGGCAGTTCGGCGAGGGCGCGGCCAACCAGGGTTTCGGCGTGGCCGAGACCGTAGGCGGGTGCGGTATCGAGCCAGTTCAGTCCGCTGTCCACGGCGTGCCGGATGGCGGCGATGGATTCGGCGTCATCGGTGGCTCCCCACGAGTACTGCCAGCCGGATCCCGCGATCACCCAGGTGCCGAAGCCGAGCGGGGTGAGGTTCATACCGGTGTCGCCGAAGGGACGGGTGTGGCTCATTCGAATCTCCTGACGCTGCCGGATCGGTTCCGGCTGTGAGCATTACTTTTGTCCGTCGCAACCGGGGTAAACAGTGCCGCGCGAGCCTGGGCACGCGATGACCAGGATGCGACCGCAGAGCCAGGCGGGAACGGCTCCACAGGGTGATGCGGCCGAGTTCGCAGGGCTCCTAGCGTCGGCGAAATGAAGAGCAGTCATCGTCTCGGAGCGCTTGCGGCGCTTGCGATTCTGTCCGTCTCGACGATCGCGGCCTGTCGCACCGCGCCCGCCGCGACCGCACCGCAGTGGCATACCTGTCAGGGTGGTGGCCTGGATCCGAGGCAGGAGTGCGGCACCATCTCGGTACCCCTGGATTACGACCATCCCGAGGGTGAGCAGATCACGCTGGCCGTCTCCAGGATTCGCAGCGCGCATCCGGAGTCGCGGCACGGTGTACTGCTGCTCGTCCCCGGCGGCCCCGGCGGAACGGGACTGGATCTGCCGACCACCTGGGGCGCGAAACTCCCTGCCGCACTGCGCGATACCTATGATCTGGTCAGCTTCGATCCGCGCGGAGTCGGCGCGAGCACCACCGCCGATTGCCGAATCGACCGCGCGGATCTGGCGCTGGAGCGGTTCCGGGGCTGGCCGAGCCCGGACGGTGACATCTCGGCGAATATCGCTGTCTCGCAGCGCATCGCGAAAGCCTGCGCGGATAACGGCGGCACCCTGGTGCGCACCATGGGCACCCGCACCGAGGCCCGCGATATGGATCGCATTCGCGCGGCGCTTGGCGAGGACCGCATCTCCGCGTGGGGTGAGTCCTACGGCACCTACGCGACCTCGGTCTACGCGACGCTGTTCGGCGGGCGCACCGATCGAATCCTGTTGGACAGCAATGACGATCCCGATCCGGAGCGGGTGGAGCGGACATGGAACGCGAATTACGCGGTGGGCGTGCGGGATCGATTCCCGGATTTCGCGCGCTGGGCGGCCGATGCGGGCAATCCCGATCGCCTGGTCGATACACCGGAGGCCATGCTCGGCGAATTCCTCGGCCTGGCAGCGCGACTCGATCGCGATCCGCTGCCCTGGCCGGGATCGGAGACAGGACGGTTGACCGGCAACGGGCTGCGACAAGCGCTACTGGACGCGCTCTATCGCGATGCGGCCTTCCCCGCGCTGGCACGGGTGATTCGCGCCGCGCGAACCTCGGCCACCCTGCCCGATCCACAGCCCGCACCGCCCGAATCCCTGCTCCAGCAGCGCACCGCCGTCGCGGTGGGCACCATCTGCAATGATTCCGCCTGGCCCACAAAGCTTTCCGACTACGCCGACGCGGTCATGCGCAGTCGCGCCGAGGATCCGCTCACGGCCGGACTGCCGCAGAATGTCTCCCCGTGCGCGTTCTGGCCCTACCCGCCGGCCGCGAAGACAGTCGTCGACTCGAACGGTCCCGCCAATGTGCTGCTCGTCCAGAATCTGCGGGATGTGGCCACGCCCTACAGCGGCGCGCTCAATCTGCGCAACGCGTACGGCGCCCGCGCCCGGATGATCACCGTCGACGCGGGCGGCCACGGCGCCTACCCCTCGCCCAACACCTGCGCCAACGCGGCCGTCGAACATTTCCTACGCGACGGCACCCGCCCCGATCAGGACCTCACCTGCCGGTGACCCATGGCAGTCGCTCCCGGCACCGTACGCCGGGTCCGATTCGAGCACGTCGATACCGCATCGCGAGCCTGGGCACGAGGTGACCAGGAACCGAACTGCCCAGCCCGCGATACTGGACGCATGACCCTGGACCGTCGTGCCGAACTCGGTGAATTCCTGCGCTCGCGCCGGGCTCGGCTGAGCCCGCAGGAGGTCGGGCTGATCGATCATGGGGCGCGGCGACGAGTGCCCGGACTGCGGCGCGAGGAGCTCGCGCTGCTGGCCGGGGTCAGTGTCGATCACTATGTGCGGCTCGAACAGGGCCGCACGCTGCACTTCTCCGAATCGGTGCTGGACGCGGTGGCGCGGGCGCTGCGGTTGAATCCGGTGGAGCGTGAACACTTCTACCGGCTGGCGCGGCCGTGGTCGGGTGAGGAGCCGCCCGCCGAACAGCAGGTGCGCCCCGGCCTGCGGCGACTGCTCGAATCCGCCGCCGATGTGCCCGCCTACATCGTCGGGCGCGGTACCAATGTGCTGGCCTGGAATCGCCTGGCGGCGGCCCTGATCACCGATTTCGCCGCACTACCGCCGCGCGAGCGGAACCTGGCCCGCCTGGTTTTCCTGGACGAGGGCATGCGCGAACTCTATGCGGACTGGGAGGCCAAGGCCGCCGATGTGGTCGCCTATCTGCGGCTGGACGCCGCCCGCAATCCCGGCGATTCCGGCATCGCCGACTTGATCGCCGACCTATCCGAATCCAGTGCGGAATTCCGCGAGCTCTGGGACCGGCACGAACTCAAGGACAAGACCCACGGCCGCTACGTCTACCTGCACCCGGTTGTCGGCCACATCGACCTGGGCTTCGAAACCCTGCGCCTGCCCGATGATCCGGATCAGGGCCTGATCGCGCACACCGTGGAGGAGGACTCCCCCAGCGCCAACGCCCTGCGCCTGCTCGCGAGCCTGACCGCCGAAACCCAGTCGGTCTGATTCGGGCACACCGCGATTCAGGCGCAGCGGGCCCGAAGTTCGTTCACCCCAGCACCTTCGAGGTCATCGAATGCGACGGTCCGCCCGACCATGGCCAGGGCGAGCGCCTCACCGGGGCCGCGGACCAACGGCCCGGAGCCCTTCGACCAGTCGACGTCCGTCGCCTCCCAGCGCAGACCCTTCAGATAGCGGCCCGGACCGGCGAACATATCCGGGTTGTCGAGAACCGCGACCAGTCGTTCGGCCGGGACCTCCCGCTCGCGACCGAGCGGACGGCGAATGTCCTGCTGGTGCACGAAGCTGTCCGACAGCGCCGTTTTCGGCATATACCGCGAGAACCAGCCGCGCGGTTCGACCAGTCGATCCACCAGTTCCCCGGTGGGCCGCCCATTGAACTGTTCGACCAGCGCCTGATTGAGCCGATCGGTGGAGGGATTGCGCAGCCCCAGCAGCGCATAGCTCGGCAGCGATACGGTATCGGTTTGCAAGTGGCTCACCACATCTCGCACCCGCCACCCCGCGCACAGCGACGGCGTCTCCCACTCCTCCGGAGTCAGCGACCGCAATAGTTCGACCAGTTCCCCGCGCTCATCGATGAGCAGCTGGCGCACGTTCATAACCGAAAGGCTAATCACCCCGGGCACATTCGGACAGTCCCCGACGTGCGCATCGCGGCTCTTCGTACTCGCGGCGACCATGGGGCGACGCGGCGATCCGCCCCATCATTCGCCGTAAACGCACTGCGCCGCACCGGGATTCCGGTGCGGCGCAGTGGTATCGCGGGTAGCGACTACATCTTGGTGTCGCTGTCGATCTTCACATTGCCGCCACCCATATCGATCACGCGGAGCGTCACCGATTTGGTGGAGCTGGAGGTGGAGACGGTGGCCACCGAAATATCCGCCGAGCCATCGGCATTCACGCTGTCGGACCAGCCGCGCGCGCCATTGATGGTGGAGTACCGGGTGATTCGGTTATCGGTCCAGTAGGACTGGAACGCGGACTGGCTGCCGTACACCTGCTGCGCGGCGGGGGTGAGGCGGTTCCAGGCGTCGGCGAAGTTCAGGTAGACGAGACCGTCGTAGAACTTCTGTACCGCGTCGACGCCGTCCTGCACGGTGACCTGTCCGGCGCTCTTGGTCTGGCCGAGTGCGCCGGCGGTGCCCTTGCCGGTGGTGGTCTGCGCGGACGCCTTGGTGGCACTGGTATCGCCACCGGTGGTGCCCGGGCTGTCCGATCCGCCCGAGCTCATCAGGCCGAAGACCACCGCGCCCGCCACGACGACGGCGGCGACCAAGGCCGCGATCACCAGTCTGGTGCGGCGCGGCTGTTCGGGCTCGTCATCGTCCAGATGCGGGGCGAAGGTGGAACGGGTGGGCGGACCGCCGTTGACCGAGGGTCGCGGCGGCGGGGTCTCGAGCAGCTGGGCCTGGCTCATGGCGCCGGTCGGGATATCCGCGTTGGCGGATCCGCGCCGGTCCATCTGCCGGGTATTGCCCCGCTGCGGTGCGGGCCGCGCGCCCGCCGGTTTGGCGGGCGGGGTCAGGGTGCCGCCCTGGCGGCGTGCCGCCATGACGCGGGTGGCCTCGGCATCGGGCCCGATTTCCGCGAACTCCGCCATGATGTCGCGGACCTCGGTCATGCTCGGCCGGTCCTCCGGCTCGAAGCTGAGCAGGGCCAGCAGCAGATCACTGAGCGGTCCGGCATTGCGCGGCGTGCTGATCTGGCCGTTGGCGGCCGCGTACAGCAGGGCGAGCGGATTCGGGTTGGTGCCGTAGGGCGGTTCGCCTTCGAGCGCGTGGAAAAGCGTTGCGCCCAGGGCGAATACGTCGGCGGCCGGGCTCGGTTCGGCGCCGCGCGCGACCTCGGGTGCGAGGTAGGCGGCGGTACCGGAGATGAGTCCGGTGGCGGTGAGGGTGACATCACCCTTGGCCTTGGAGATGCCGAAGTCGGTGATCTTCACCGCCCCGTTGTCGCCGAGCAGGATGTTGCCCGGCTTGACATCGCGATGCACGATGCCGACCCGGTGCGCGGCGATCAACGCCGACGCGACCTGTTCACCGATGCGCGCGACCTGGGGCAGCGGCAGTGTCCCCTGCGAGGACAGCACCACCGCCAGGCTCTGCGACGGCAGGTACTCCATCACGAGGCATGGATCGCCCTCGTGCTCGGTGATGTCGAACACCACAATGGCGTTGGGATGCTGGAAGCGAGCGGCATTGCGGGCCTCGCGGGCAGCGCGCTGACGCACGATGTCCTTGTCGGCCGCGGACAGGCTCGGCTGGGTGATGATCTGTTTGATCGCCACCGAACGCTCCAGCCGCTCGTCGACGGCTCGCCAGACGACGCCTGTGCCGCCGCTACCAATCCGTTCGACCAGGCGGTAATGCCCTGCGATCACTTGGCCGGTTTCGATGGCACTACTCCGAAATTCTGCGCGATGGTGACTGTGACGACGCGGTTGCCCGCGTGTTTCCCCGCATGAGTGTAGCGGGCGATGGGCAGCACGCCGACGTCAGCGTGAGATATGAGCGAGATCTCGGTGAGATGTACGCCGCACTCGGGTGACGTTTATATGACGGGCCACGTTAAAGTGCTGCTCAGAGCAGTTCGATGACATGACAGCGAATTCTGCCGCACAAGCGCGGATCCCACCGCGTGGGACGGGATTTCAGTCGTTGCGTGTCGCGCCCTCCGTCTCGCGGTGCGCGGCGGGCCATTCGGCGCGGGTGAGCCGCATCGCATCGGCCGCGCCGAGTTCGATATCGAACACCTCGGCGAGCACCTTGGGCAGTTCGGTCGCGTCCAATTCGCGAACTTCGCCCGTTCCGTCCGGATAGTCGGTCGTCCAGGTCGTACCGTCGATTTGCTGATGCACCGCATCAGTGAAGCGCTGAATGAACGGCCGCATGGTGAACGGCGAACGCGGTGAGGTCGCGACGAAGTGATTACCGACCGTGAAGTCTGTTCGATACTGCGGATTCGGGCTGAACGTATAGCGATCCAGCCAGCCGTCCCGGCCGAACTGATACAGCGTCCAGAGCTCACCGCCCAGCGCGTCCGCACCGAGCTCGAGCCGGTAACGCCAAGCGCCGAGCGAGAATTCGCCGCGATCGGGGGTCAGCTCGAACGGTTCCAGCGGACCCGAGCCGAAGCCGACATCGCAGAGCCAGGCGCGCTCGTCATCGACCGGGCGCACCCGCAGCAGCGCGTGCGTGGCGGGCCGCAATCCACTGGCGCCCATGGTGACTCGGCCGGAGATGCCGGTGAATTCGAAGCCGAGGCGTTCGAGCGCGGCGGCGAACAGCAGTACGTTCTCATAGCAGTAACCGCCGCGACGTTGCCGGATCAGCTTGTCCTGCAACGATTCCAGATCCAGCGGTACGCCGCGGCCGAGAATGCTCTCCAGATTCTCGAACGGGATGGTGGTGGTGTGCGCGCGGACCAGACCGCGCAGCGTCGCCAGCGTCGGGGTGCGCTCACCGGTGTATCCGATGCGGTTCAGGTACGCGTCGAGATCCAATTCGCCACCGCTCCACAAATAGGATGGATCCACCGGCTTCGTCATCACTGCCTCCGTTTCGATTCACGTTCTTCCGCAGCAACCCCGCACATCACGAAGATGTTCCGGAATCGAGCATTCCCGGCGGGTTTGCGGGGCGGAAACTGGGGTGGCCCATATCGGGTTCGTCTGGGACGGTTGTCCGGATTTCGTGGACAGCACGGACCGGCGGTCATAGCCTCGGTCCATGATCGCGCTGCTGGATCGGTTGCGGCTGCTCACCATTCGTGAGTTCGCCACCCACTGGGGCCGGACGGTGGCCTCGGTCGTCGTCATGGCGGTGTCCTCGGCGTTCCTGGTGGCGGTGATCGGCATCTCCGGTTCGCTCACCGGATCCATTGCGCAGCTGTCATCGGGATTGGCGGGCAATGCGGCGCTGGAGATCTCGGGGGTCACCGATGCCGGATTCCCGCAGCAGGTGCGCGCGGATGTCGCGGCGGTCCCGGGCGTCACCGCGGCGGTGCCGATGCTGCGCGCGAGTGTGGGACCGGACGACGACCGGCTCCTGCTGCTCGGCGTGGACGCCTCCACCGCCGCGCTGGACAGCGAACTGAAGGATTCGGTCGGGAGTGCGCAGACGGCAGCGCTACTGAGCGTGCCCAATGGCGTCCTGGCCGGACCTGGTGCCGGATTCACGAAAGGCGATGTGATCACCCTGCGTTCGGGCACGGTGACCGTCGCGGCCGTCCTGTCCGGTAAGGAGCAGTCCCGGCTCAATGGCGGCCACTATCTGATCGCACCGCTCCCCCTGGCCCAGCGCGTCACCGGCCGCCCCGGACAGCTGGATTCCATCCTGATCGTCACCGCACCGGACGCCGATGCCGCACAGGTGAATTCGGCGGTCACCAACGCCGTCGCGGGGCGCGCGCTGGTGGGCACGCCCAGCCTGCGCGCCGCGCAGACCAGCAGCGGTGTCGTCATGCTGCGTTTCATCGCGGCCATGGGCGCGGCCATCGCGTTCGTGGTGTCGGCGTTCCTGATCTACAACACCATCAGCATGGCGCTGGCCGGACGGCGGCCGGTGATCTCGATGCTGCGGGCCATCGGCGGCCGCAAACAGACCATCGTGCGCGATGTGCTGGCCGAGGCCGCGGTGCTCGGCCTGGTGGGTGGACTGATCGGCGCGGGTCTCGGAGTCCTCATGGGGCGCTATGCCATCGGCCTGCTGCCGGGCGCGTTCAGTCAGATGATGGAGGCGCGGCTGGAATACCTGTTGCCCTGGTACGCGATTCCCGCCGCGGTGCTGGCGGCCGTGCTCACCAATCTGGCGGCCACCGCGGTCGCGGCCCGGCAGGTGTACCGGGTGTCGCCGGTGGAAGCGCTGGCCCCGGTGGGGGTTTCGCAGGCCGATGCGGTGCCGCTGCGGGTGCGGCTGCTCGCGGGTGCGCTGGCGGCCGGATTGGCGGTGGTGACGGTATTGGTGGTGCGCGCGCACCTCGGTCTTTTCGCCGCTGCCGCACTGGGTTCCGCGCTGGGCGCGGAGATCGCGCTGGCGTTCGCCTGCACCGGGCCGATCGTATGGCTGACCGGTGCGACGGCGCGGCGGCTGGGGTCCGCGGGCGTGCTGGCCGGGGTGAATATCGATCGCGCGCCGCGCCGGGTGTGGGCCACGCTCATGACGGTCACCATCGCGGTGGCCATGACCATCACGATCACCGGATCGAACGCGGACGCGGTGCGCTCGGCGCGCGATACCTTCGCCTCCATCGCCGATAACGATGTGTGGGTGAGCGTGACCGCCGAGGATATGGTGCCCACACCGCTGCTGCCGGACGGACTGGCCGACAAGGTCGCCGCCGTACCCGGGGTCGGACGAGTCACCCAGGGGCAGTTGGCCTTCGCATCCTTCGGCGGGACCAAGGCACTGGTCTACGGGGTCGACCCGGACAGCAATTTCGCCATGGCGCGCGCACTCGACACCGCGACCCGGCAGCGACTGCTCACCGGCGAGGGAGTCGTGCTGTCCCGGGATCTGGCTCGCGCACTGGGGGTTTCGGCCGGTGACGAGTTGACGGTGCAGACGCCCAGTGGGGAGCGGCGCACGCGGGTGCTGGCGTCGGTGTCGTACTTCTCGGCGCTGAGCGGTACGGCGTCGATGAGTCTGACGCTGATGCGGGAGTGGTTCGATCGCCCGGGCGCGACCACCCTGCAGATCGATGCCGCGCCGGGCGTGGACAAGGCGCGATTGCTCACGGCCATAAGGCAGGTCGTGCCGCCCGAACTACACGTCTACACCGGCGCGGCGGCGCTGGACGGCGTCAGCCGGGCCATGGAGCAGGGTCTCGTGCTGTCCCGGATCATGCTGGTCATCGTGGCGTTCATCGCCGCGATGGCGCTGCTCAACACCCTCACGCTGGCGCTGCTGGAGCGCCGCCGCGAATTGGGGATTCTGCGCGCGGTCGGGTCGAGCAGGCGGTTCGCGTTGCGCATGGTGCTGGCCGAGGCCGCGGGCATCGGGCTGATCGGCGCGGCGCTGGGTGTGCTGTTCGGTTTGGCCAACCAGTACCTGTATTCGCTGCTGGCCACCGACATCATGGGGCTGGACGTGCACTTCCGGCCCGGGCCGCCGCTGCTCGTATTCACCGTCGCCGCATTGGCTTTGAGCCTGCTCGGCTCCATTCCGCCCGCCGTCCGCGCGGCCCGGCTCAATATCGTCGACGCCGTCAGCGCCGACTGATACCGAAGCGGGTAGCGCACGCCTACATCGTGCGGTACCGATCGGCGCTCGAATTCAGGCGGCGCACTTGGCATTCGGCGGGGCGGGCGGGGCGGTGTTGACACCGTTGGCGATATCGACGATGTAGTCGCTGCCCCACGGCTCGGAGTTCGCGAGCAATCGTTCGACCACACAACCGGATTCGAAGAAGACCGGGCCGAGACCATGCTCCCCCGGCACCACCGCACCGCCCAGATCGCGGCCGCTGAGCACGGTGTACATCGATACCGGCTTCCCGGCGGCCAGGAGCGCGGCCCGCATCTCCAGCCCGGAGCTGTACGGCACCAGTGGATCCGCGGTGCCGTGCAACAGGATTGCCCGGCGCACCCCGATCCGCCCGGCCAGCAGGGAAGGTGAGCGCGCCGCGTACGCGGCCGGACAGGTCAGCGGTCCGCAGCCGCCCGCATCGCGTTCGATCTCCGGCCGCAGCGCCGGACCGGCGAGCGGGGCCTCGTACCAGGAGATGAAATCGCTTGCCTGGCCGAAGGTGTCGACCCAGTAGTCGTAGGTGCCCGGCGGGGCGTACGCGGCGGCGAGACCGCTGGTCAATCCGCCCTGGCTCCACCCCCACAGCACGGTGCGGCCGATGCCCGGATGCTCACCCCGATACCACTGGGTGGCGGCGACGATGTCCTGCCAGCCCGCCCACACATTCCATTCCCCGGTGCGCCAGCGGCCGTCGGCCGAGCGCTGATCCATGGTCAGCAGCGCGGCTCCGGTGTGCTGTGCGATCGAGGCCATGTACTCGGGGAAGTCGGCGGCGCTGCCCGCATGCCCGTGCACCGCGACGATCAGATCCCGGATCTCACCGTCGGGTTCGTAGACCCGCCCGGTGGCCGGTTCGCCCTCCACGGTGAGCGTCACATCGCGCACCCGCACCGGGGTTTCCGCGGCGGCCTCCGGTAATCCGGCCACCATCGCGCCCAGCATCGCGAGCACCACACCGCCGACCAGCCACCGCCGATTCCGACCACCCATCGCGGAATCATCGCACGTCACGGCCGCCGAACCGGGCAGCCCGGCCCCGGTGTCCGGACACCGGGGCCGAGATAACTCGAATGTCGCACCCGGCGGCTAGGATTCGCCCATGCGTTCGATGAGTGTTGCGGAGCGGCGGGCTCGGGTCGGGGTGCGGCATCGGCTGGCCACGGCCGAGCGGGCCGACGATGTGAACGAGATCGTGCGATCGCTGGTGGTGTTGCACGCCACCGATCCGGCCACGGTGTTCCTCTCGATCGCCGCGCGCAGCCGAGTGCTCGAGCCCGGGCATGTGGAGAAGGCGTTGTACGAGGATCGGACGCTGCTGCGCATGCTGGCCATGCGGCGCACCATGTTCGTCGCACCGCTCGAACTGGTTCCCGCGCTCCAGGGTTCGTGCGCGGACGCGCTCGCGCACAAGCAGCGCAAGACCTACGGGCGGCTCATCGATCAGGCCGGGGTGATCGAGGGCGATATCTCGTCCTGGCTCGCCGAGGTGGAAGCCGAAACGCATCAGGCGCTGCTCACCGCCGGTGCCGCCACCGGCGCGCAATTGAGCAAGCTGGTGCCGCGCCTGCGCACTCAGATCGACGCGGCCCCGGGCAAGTCGTATTCCAAGCCGACCAGCATCACCACCTGGATTCTGGTGGTGCTCGGCGCGGAGGGCCGCATCGTGCGCGGACGGCCCAATGGCAGTTGGAGCAGCAGCCAATACACCTGGGCTCCCATCGAATCCTGGCTGCCCGCGGGCATTCCGGAACTCTCCGCCGAGCAGGCCCGCGTCGAGCTGGTGCGAAAGTGGCTGTACGCCTTCGGCCCCGCCCCGGTGAGCGATATCAAATGGTGGACGGGCTGGACGCTGGGCGAGGTCCGCAAAACCCTCGCGCAGATCGATACGGTCGAGGTCGATCTGGAAGGCGTGACCGGCCTGGTGCTGGCCGACGACGTGGACCCGGAGCCCGCCCCGGACCCCTGGGTGGCCCTGCTGCCCGCCCTCGACCCCACCCCGATGGGCTGGCAGGCCCGCGACTGGTACCTGGGCTCGCACGGCCCGGCCCTGTTCGACCGCAATGGCAATGTCGGCCCGACCGTCTGGTCCGACGGCCGCATCGTCGGCGGCTGGGCACAGCGCCCCGACGGCGAAATAGTCTGGCGCCTACTGGAAGACATCGGCACCGAGGCCGAGGCCCGCATCGAAGCCGAAGCCGCCCGCATGACCACCTGGTACGGCGAAGTCCGCCCCATCCCCCGCTTCCGCACACCTGTGGAACGCGAACTCACCTCCTGAGGACCCCGTCGAATCGCGTACGGCCGGAATCGTTCTCACTCCCCGGCAATCAGCGGATGCTGGGCGTTCGCACAGGAATTTCCTAGACTTCACCAGGTCGCCGACTGTTAGGGTCGGTTCGTACATCCGCACAGTCCGGGCATCGACACGGGGGTCCGCGAGTCCGGGGAGATCATTTCGGAGTGTGTCATGACTTTCCTGCATCGCGTCGATGCCCAGCCGATCTCGATTCCCCGGTTGCCGGAGCACACCGCACAGTGGCGGGAGCAGCTGCTCGCACAGCGAAACGAGTTGCGCGGCGGCCCTTTCCGGGACGCGATCGTGGCGGTCTGCGCCCTGATCACCGCGGCGGACGGCGGTATCGATCCCGAACATCGCGCGCGGGTGGCGCACCTGCTCGGCGCGGATCCCGCGCTCCGGCATTTTCCGGCCGATGAGCTGCGAAATCTCTTCGAGGACAACTGCTCCCGCATGAGTATGGATCCGGCGTTCGGCCGCGCGAGCGTACTGGCGCAGATCGCCGAATGCACCGGCGATCCGGAACAGGCGCGCGCCGTGGTCCGGTTGGGCATCATGATCGCCGCCGCCGATCGCGGGCTCGATGCCCACGAGGTTGCCGCTGTCCGGGAGGCTTGTCAGGTGCTGCACCTGGAAACACTCGAATTCGGGGTGTAAAGACTGCTGGATACGCCTTTACATCGCTCGGTAAATATCGCACCCTTGGTGAGTTTGGATTCCGAGCGAGGAGTGCACGCTGCATGGCGATCCAAGGTTTTCTGAATATTTTCTTCGATACCGTTCACCCCAATAGGGGCTGGCGGTACTGCATGATGTGCGAGGGCAAGGGCGATTACGGCCTGGTCAACGACTCGGTGCAGTGGTGCTCGGTATGCGGCGGAACCGGCTGGCTAGCCGACGCGCCGCAATACCGCCGCTGAACCCGCAGCGAAATTCCCAGTTAAATTCCGGAATTTCGGACTTTTCGGGAAAAGCGGAATTACATATCCAAACCCAGGTCCAAAACTCGGACCGAATGGGTCAATGCGCCGACCGATAGATAATCGACACCGGTGCCCGCGTATTCCGCCGCGACATCCAGGGACAGGCCGCCCGAGGATTCCAGCTTGGTCCCCGGCGAGCGGTTGTTGCGGCGTTGTACCGCGGCCTGGGTAGCCCAGAGCGGGAAGTTGTCCAGCAGCACCAGCTGGACGTCTTCGTCGAGGATGGCATCGAGCTGGTCGAGGCTGTCCACCTCGATCTCGCACTCGATGTCCGGGTTCACCTCGCGCACCGCGCGCAGCGCCGCGACCACCGAACCGGCCGCCACCACGTGATTGTCCTTGATGAGCGCGGCATCGCCCAGGCCCATGCGGTGATTCACGCCGCCGCCGGTGCGTACCGCGTACTTCTGCAAGGCTCGCAAACCCGGCAAAGTCTTGCGGCTGTCCCGGATTCGGCAGTCGGTGCCCGCGACCGCGTCCACCCACGCCGAGGTCGCCGTGGCGATTCCGGACAGATGGCACACCAGATTCAGCATGGTGCGCTCGGCGGTGAGCAGGCCGCGCGTCGGCGCGACCACGCTCAGCACGGCGTCACCGGGCTGCACCCGGGTGCCGTCGGCGACGCGGGCGGTGACCTCGTACTCGCCCGCGCCGATCACCTCGTCCAGCACCAGCAGCCCGACATCGAGTCCGGCGATGGTGCCGGGCTGACGCGAGGCCATGGTCGCCTTGGCCACCGCGTCGGCGGGAACCGTTGCGGCCGTGGTGATATCGGGGCCGTAGCGCAGGTCCTCCTCCAGAGCCCGGCGAATGAGCGCGATCACCTCATCGCGATCCAGTCCGGCGTCGAGAGTCATTGCGGCACTCCTTCTTCAGTGCGTGAAGCGTCGTGATGCCAGGTCGGCACCATTTCCGAGCCATCGGTGATCAACTGGGGGCGGCCGTCGGAGCCGAGTCGCACCGCGGTACTGCGGTGCAGTTCCTCGCGCGGTTCCGGATAGTCCGAACGGGTATGGCAGCCACGGCTTTCGGTGCGCGCGGAGGCGGTCAGCAGAAACGCGCGCGCGGTCAGGGTGAGCGCGGAGTCCTCCAGATCGCGAATCACCGCGGCCGGATCATCGGCGCGCACGTCATCGCTCTCATCGGCTTCGCCGCCGGTGATCAGGCCGACCAGCCGCAGCACCGCACCGCGCAGGCCGTCACCGTCGCGGACGACCCCGGCGTGCTCGGTCATCAACTCCTGCAACAGTTTGCGATCCGCGCGCGGTAACGCGGCCACCCCGGAGAACCGTTGCTCGGCGGGAATGAGCTCGGCCCGGCCGAGTCGTTCCGCCGCCGCGACGCCGACGCGCCCGCCGACCACCAAACCCTCGAGCAGGCTGTTGGAGGCCAGGCGATTCGCGCCGTGCAGTCCGGTGCGCGCGACCTCACCGGCCGCGTACAACCCGGGAACCGCTGTGCGCCCGTGGGTATCGGTCACCACCCCACCGCACTGGTAGTGCGCGGCCGGTGCCACCGGAATGAGATCGACCCGCGGATCGATCCCGGCCGCGGCACAGGACGCGGTGATGGTCGGGAACCGTTCCGGGAATCCCTCGATGGCGCGCGCGTCGAGGAAGACGTGATCGGTGCCGAGTTCGCGCATACGCGCGGCGATGGCCCGCGACACCACATCGCGCGGTGCGAGATCACCGCGCGGATGCACCCCCGCGGTCACCGAATTCCCTTGGGAATCCACCAGAATCGCGCCTTCGCCGCGTACCGCCTCGCTGATCAGCGGCCGCCGCCCCACCCCGCCCGGGGTGAACAGCACGGTGGGATGGAATTGCAGGAACTCCAGATCCGCCACCGCCGCCCCGGCACGCAAGGCCAGCGCGATACCGTCCGCGGTCGCCCCGGGCGGATTGGTGCTGCACGCGTAGAGCTGCCCCAATCCGCCGGTGGCCAGCAGTACGGCGGGTGCGTGCACGATGCCGAAACCCTTGTCCGACACCGCGATCACACCGCGCACCCCATCGGGTCCGGTCACGATCTCGACCACGGCGGCCCCGAACAGCACCGGCAGTCCGGCCGCGTTCAGCGCCCGCTGCACCTCGGCCCCGGTGGCGTCACCGCCGGCGTGGATGATGCGACGCGTGCTGTGCCCGCCTTCGCGGGTGCGCGCGACCTCGCCATCGCGGCCGTGATCGAAAACGGCTCCGAGGTCGGTGAGCGCGGCGACCGCCTCGACGCCGCCCTCGACGATCGAGCGCACCGCCTCGGGATCACACAGTCCGGCCCCGGCCACCACGGTGTCGTGTACGTGCGAGGCGACCGAATCCCCGTGCGGCGCGACCACGGCGATACCGCCCTGGGCGTACTGCGTGGAGGTGTCGGTGGCCCCGCCCTTGCTGAGCGTGAGGACGCGCAGTCCGCGCAGTGAGGCGGTGCGCGCCGCGGTCAAACCCGCGACGCCACCACCCACCACGATCAGATCCGCTTCGGCCTCCCACGTGAGGGAAATACTCACGGCTTCACCCTTTCCGGCGAACGACCGAGCCCGTGCTATTCCCCGCCGCCCGGATTGCCGATCTCGATCATGCGCTGCACCGAATTCCGCGCCAGGGCAGCGGTTTCCAGGTCCACGTGCACCTCGTCGCGGTTCTCCACCAGGCAGCGCAGCAGCGCGGCCGGGGTGATCATCTTCATGTACTGGCAGGACGCGCGATCGTTGACCGGCTGGAAGTCGATTCCGGGTGCGGCCTTTCGCAGCTGATGCAGCATGCCGACCTCGGTGGCCACCAGCACCTGATTCGACTTGGCCGCCTTGGCGGCGTCGATCATGCCGCCGGTGGACAGGATGTGCACCCGGTCGGCCGGGAACTCGCCCGCGCCCGCCAGGTAGAGAGCCGAAGTGGCGCAACCGCATTCGGGGTGCACGAACAGTTCCGCGTCCGGGTGGCTCTTGGCCTGCGCGTTGAGCTCATCGCCGTTGATGCCGGCGTGCACATGGCATTCGCCCATCCAGATGTGCATGTTCTCGCGGCCGGTGATGCGCTTGACGTGCGCGCCCAGGAACTGGTCCGGCAGGAAGAGCACCTCGCGGTCCGGGTCGATGGAGGCGACCACGTCGACGGCATTGGAGGAGGTGCAGCAGATATCGGTGAGCGCCTTCACCGCGGCCGTGGTGTTCACGTACGAGACCACTACGGCGTCGGGGTGCTCGGCCTTCCACTCGCGCAGATCATCGGCGGTGATGGAGTCCGCGAGCGAACATCCGGCCCGCTGATCCGGGATCAGCACGGTCTTGGTCGGGCTGAGGATCTTGGCGGTCTCGGCCATGAAGTGCACACCGCAGAACACGATGGTGTCCTCGGGCGCCTCGGCGGCGATCCGGGAGAGCGCGAGCGAATCGCCCACATGATCGGCGATGTCCTGGATCTCGGGCAGCTGATAGTTGTGCGCGAGGATCGTCGCATTGCGCTCGCGCGCCAGCCGCTTGATCTCCGACGCCCACTCCGGGGTGGCGTTGACGCCGGTGAATCCCGCGGGCCCATCCACAATGCGCTCGGTGAGCGCCAACGTCGCACCTAGTGCAGCCATCTCCTGGCTCCTTCTCTCATGCGCCCGGCCACATCGCCGATTCGCATACAACCGGTTTTCGACTTAGAATCGAAAACGTGCCCCATCGTAGCACCATCCACGAAACGCTCACCGCGGTGTTCCAGGTTCGTCGCTTCCCGGACACCAACACCGCAGGTGAGAGCAATTCCACCCCCGTCGGAGACCGTTGCCCGCCCGGACAGCACACCGAACTCGCGGTACTGCTGTGGGAACGCGCCCTGGACCCGGCGATCGGCACCTGGTCAACCCCCGGCGGACGGCTACGCGATGGCGAGGATCTGAACACCTCGGCCGCGCGCCAGCTCGCCGAGAAAGTGGATGTGCGCGAATTGACGCACCTGGAACAGCTTTCGGTCTTCAGCGATCCGGATCGGGTGCCCGGCGATCGCCGTATCGCCTCGGCCTATCTCGGCCTGGTCCCGCTGACCGCGGATCCGCAGCTACCCCCGGACACCCGCTGGCATCCGGTGTCGAATCTGCCGGATATGTCCTTCGACCACGGCATCGTGGTGGAGCACGCCCGCACCCGGCTGGCCGCGAAACTGTCCTACACCAATATCGCCTTCGCGCTCGCGCCCGAGCGCTTCACCATGTCGACGCTGCGCGAAATCTATTGCGCCGCACTCGGATATGACGTGGACACCACCAACCTGCAACGGGTGCTGACCCGCCGCGGCGTCATCACACCCACCGGCGCGACCGCCTCCCCCGGCCGCGCCGGCGGCCGTCCGGCGGCGCTCTACCGTTTCGCCGATTCCGAAATCCGGGTCACCGACGAATTCGCGGCCTTCCGCCCGCCGAGCTAATTCACCGCACTATCGGCCGAATGGGCGAGCGCGTCGTACACCCACCGATGCGCTCGCCCGACGGTGATGCGCGGCCCGAGCAGCCGTTCGGTCAGCGCCCAATAGCGATCGATGCGCCGATCGGTATCGGGGCCATCGATCAGCAGCCGCGCGCGGAAACGCGGGGAATCCCGCTCACCGCGCGCGGTGGCGTGCGCACCGACGAATCGGTCCAGCTCACGGCCGCCGCGCGGTGCCACCCCGCTCGAAATCAGCGGCACCACATCGGTCATCACCGCGCCCACCGCGGCATACAGCTCAGGCCCATCGCGGACCGTTTCCGGGCGCGTCCGCCAGAGTTGTTGTCGCACAGCGCCGTGCAGTCCGGAGTCGGTGATCAGCGCGGCCAGCTCGGCATAGGCGACGATTTCGTCCACGGTCGGATCGGCGGGCGGCTCCGGGACATTCCAGCCGATGAAGGTATCGACCTCGGCCCGGGGTATCGGCGCGAGCACACCGCGCCAGAACCGCACCAGACCCTCATGTGCCGCATCGGCATCCGAGACCGCGGCCAGCAATGTGAGCCGCTCATCGCACCGCACCGGGCCGTCCGAGTCGAGCGCCCGCAATGCCGCCCGCCGCCAGGCGAGGGCTCTGAATTCAGCGTCCAGCCGCGCGGTTTCGGCCGCGACGGCCTCGTCGATCGACCATTTCCCGTGCAGCACATCGGTAATCGACTCCAGCCCGAGACCGAGTGCGCGCAGCCGCCGCACCAGCAGCAACCGTTCGATGGCGATCTCGGCGTCGAACATCCGGTGCCCGCCCGCGCTGCGCCGCGACTCCAGAATGCCCTCATCGCAATAGAACCGGATCGTCCGCACGGCAATCCCGGTGGCGCGCGCCAACTCTCCGATGCTGACGGGTGCGCCGTCCCGTGTGTCATCAGTCACAACCGCTTGAACCTCCACCCCACTGGAGCTCCTAGCGTAATCGCATGGCTATCACGCAAGCGGAAATCGTCGCCGGTATCGCGGAAATCATCGAGGAGGTGACCGGGATCGAGGCGTCCGAGGTGACCATCGAGAAATCCTTCTCGGAGGATCTCGAGATCGATTCGCTGTCTCTGGTGGAGATCGCGGTGCAGCTCGAGGACAAGTACGACGTCAAGATTCCCGATGAGGATCTGGCGAGCCTGCGCTCCCTGGGCGATGCGGTCGACTATGTGCAGCGGATGGAGTCGAAAATGCAGGAGAGCCAGGCTAATTGAGGTAGCCCGGATAGTCAGTGCACGCGCCGCGCGGCCAGACCGTCGCGCAGCAGATCGAACGCCACGTTCGTCGCGTGCACCGCCGCCGGATAGCGGTGGTCGGCGGACTCGCCGTCGACCAGGTGATCGTGATTCATGAAGGCGAGTTCGGTATGGATCACGGTCACCTGGGCCGCGACCAGGCGTGCGGTGAGCGGATCGAAACCGTTCTCGCGCAGGGCTTCCGCGAGGGTGTCCACCGCACGGGCCAGGTAGCTCGTCAGCCGGGCCGCCAAAGACTCCGTGCCCCTGATCAATTGGAGAAAGGCCATGATCTCCGGGGTGTCATTCAATCCGCTGTTCGGATCGCGACGGCTCAGCGCCTCCAATCGCGCCTCCCGCAGGGTATCCAGCGGAGGATGGCCGGGCCGGGCCCGGATCTGCCTGGCCGCCTCGTCCTCATGATCGGCGAACCGTTGCAGGACAAGGTCTTCCTTGGTCGGAAAGTACGCGAAGAGCGTGCGCCGGGAGACCTCCGCGGCCTGCGCGATATCGGTGATGGAGACGCGATCGAAGCCCGATTCCAGGAACATGCGGATCGCCGTGGCGGCGATCGTCTCGCGCAGGCGCAGTTTCTTGCGTTCGCGGATGCCCATCGGTTCGGTCATGCGATGACCATACCGTCAAAAGTAGACTGAGTGTACTCTTGCACCAAGTCTACTTTTGGAGATCAACGTGCAGACCGAAGTGATCGTCGTCGGCGCCGGGCCGACCGGATTGATGCTGGCCAATGAACTGAATCTGGCCGGGGTTCAGGTCGTGGTGCTGGAGCAGCAACGCACGCGCAGTACACAATCGCGCGCGGGTGGGCTGCAACCGCGCACCGCGGAGGTGCTCGACCTGCGCGGATTCCTCGATCCGTTACTCGAACAGGCACTGGATCGCGGGAAGTTCGGCGGGCACTTCGCCGGACTACCGGTCGAATTGGATTGTCGGCCTTGGCACACCCGGCATCCGTACCCCGTCGCCATCCCGCAGGGGCGATTGGAAGCGTTCCTCGAACAGCGGCTCGTCGAGCGCGGGGTGCCGGTGCTGCGGGGACACGAGGTCTCCGCGATCGAACAGGATGCGGACGGCGTGACGGCCGGGGAGATTCGCGGCGGCTATCTCGTCGCCTGCGATGGCGGGCACAGCGCGGTGCGCAAACTGCTGGGCGTCCCTTTTCCCGGCATCCCTGGACGCATGGCATCGGTGGTCGCGGACCTCACCCTGGCGTCCCGGTCCGAGACCGTCCCGCGCGTGTCCGAACATTTCAGTCGATATCCCAAGTCCGCCAACGGATTCTTCACCGTCTTACATCCGATCGAGGGCAAGCGTTACCGGTTGATCTTCGGCAGGTTCGCCGCCGAGCGCCCGGATCGTGAGCTGCCCATCACGACCGGGGAGGTCCAGGAGGCACTGACGGCGGTGTACGGACCCGAGACGACCCTGGGCGAATTGCTTGCCGCATCCCGGTTCAGCGATGCCACCCGGCAGGTCGAGAACTATCGCGAGGGCCGGGTGCTCTTCGCCGGGGACGCGGCGCATATTCACCTGCCGATCGGCGGCCAGGGCGTGAACCTCGGCATTCAGGACGCGGTCAACCTCGGCTGGAAACTCGCTGCGGCAGTGCGGGATTGGGCACCGGAGGGACTGCTCGACAGCTATCACACCGAACGCCATCCGGTCGCCGCGCGCGTACTGCGCACCACCCGCGCCCAGAGCATGATCATGAATCCGAGCCGGGACGCGGATCTGGCCACCGTCCGCGACCTCTTCACCGATCTACTGCGGCTGCCGGATACCAATTACTTCGTCTCGGGCATGATGTCGGGCCTGGACATCGACTATCCGGGGGTCGGGCCGCGCATGCTCGATCTCGATCTGACCACCGCCGACGGACCGACCCGGATGAGCCGGCTACTGCATTCGGGCCGCGGGCTGCTGCTCAATTTCGATGACGCGCCCCGATCCATCGACCGCTGGTCCGCTCGCGTGGATCAGGTTGTCGCCGAGGCCGATCGGGACGCGACCACGGTGCTGATTCGTCCCGACGGTCATATCGCCTGGACCGCGAACGATGAGCGACCCCTCGAATCAGCTCTGGCCCAATGGTTCGGCTGAGCCGATCACCACGCGCGATCGCGATGCTTCGAGCTGCGCTTGTACCTGCGCCCACTCGGAATCGGTTGTGCGGCATTGGATTGCCGGATGGCGTGGCGCTGCCGCCAGGCGGTGAGGTCCGGTCGTTCCGCCGGGGCCTCGGTAGCCTGCGGCGCACGATCGGCGTGCGGTGCGGCTTTCATGGCCGATCCCCCTGCGATGTCGTGAGTTCGACCTCAGAGTAGGGGGATTCGGCCGGTCGCTCCAGCGAATTTCAGTGCGCGCGATCCGGCTTCAGTGCGCGCGATCGGTGTCGGATGGGTCGAAGGGCACGACCGGATCGCGAGGTCCGTAGCTCGGACCGCCGTTTCCGCCCGGACCGCCGTACGGACCGTAGCTGATGGCGGAACCGTACTGGGCCGGAGCGAAAACCGCCGGATCCCTCGGCTTACCGCCGAACGGCAGGAATTGGCCGCTGCCGAGGTCATCGGAAGTACTCAGCGCCGTCAGGATGAGCACGACCAGCACCGCGATCAGCGGTTGCATGAGCAGTGCGGGCCAGCCCTCGACGGTCGGGGCGAATTCGACGATGGTGTGCACCGCCGGATGCGCGGGCCGGGTGTGGCGTTGCTCGGCGACGGCCTCACCCACCCAGCGCATGAGCGAGGAGCCCAGTGCCGAACCGGCCAGCAGGCCGAGCAGCATGACCGGGCCGCGAGCGCGCCGCCAGCGCCAGGCGGCGGCGGTGCTCAGCACGGCGACGACGACACCGAAGAGCACGAATATGGCGACCGCGTCGAAACGGTGCGTGCTCTCCCCCGTCAGCGCCGCGCCCCGGTCCGGATCGACCACCAGGAGTTGTTCGGCGGGTGCGAGGAAACCCCACAGCACGCCGCCGAGCGCACTCACCGCGGCGATGGCCGCGAACACCACCGCTGCCGCGCGCGCCTCGCGCATCAGGGTCTCGATACGCATCGACGGCTGCTCGGCAGCGGTGAATGTGGTTGCCACTAGCGGTTTTCCAGGGTGCTGGAATCGAGTACGCCGTGCCGGGAGCATTTGGCCCACCAGCCGTCCGGACTCACCTGCACGATCATGCGGCGGCCGCAGGATTCACAGAACCGCGGCGGTTCCAGGCCCATGGCGGCGGCGGTCGGCACCGGATCGTCCAGACCCGGCACCACTCGCTTGCCCGTGAACGGGTTGTAGCGCTCCTCTATATCCACGACCACCTCAGTGCACCTCAGCCTCAGTGAAGTTCCGGTACCGCTCACGGTACCGGTTTCCCATAACCCGTTTATCTCAGAGGGTTTCGTTGAGCGCCTTGATCGGCATGGAGAGCTCGCCGAGCAGATCGATATCGGCTTCGGCGGGTCGGCCCAGCGTGGTCAGGTAGTTGCCGACGATGACGGCGTTGATGCCGCCCAGGATGCCCTGCTTGGCGCCGAGGTCGCCGAGGGTGATCTCGCGACCGCCCGCGAAACGCAGGATGGTGCGCGGCAGTGCGAGGCGGAACGCGGCGACGGCGCGCAGCGCGTCGGCGGCGGGCAGCACCTCGAGGTCACCGAAGGGGGTGCCCGGGCGCGGGTTGAGGAAGTTCAGCGGCACCTCGTCGGGCTGCAATTCGGCCAGCTGCGAAGCGAATTCGGCGCGCTGCTCCAGGGTTTCGCCCATACCGAGGATGCCGCCGGAGCACACCTCCATACCGGCCTCGCGCACCATGCGCAGGGTGTCGTAGCGCTCCTCGTAGGAGTGCGTGGTGACCACGTTCGGGAAGTGCGATTTGGCGGTCTCGAGGTTGTGGTTGTAGCGGTGCACGCCCATGGCGGCGAGCTGATCGACCTGCTCCTGGTTCAGCATGCCGAGCGAGCAGGCGACCTGGATGTCGACCTCGTTGCGGATGGCCTCGACGCCCGCGGCGACCTGCGCCATGAGGCGGGCGTCCGGGCCGCGGACCGCCGCCACGATGCAGAATTCGGTCGCGCCGGTCTTGGCGGTCTGCTTGGCGGCCTCGACCAGGCTGGGGATATCGAGCCAGGCGGCGCGCACGGGCGACTGGAAAAGCCCGGACTGCGAACAGAAGTGGCAGTCCTCGGGGCAGCCGCCGGTCTTGAGCGAGATGATGCCCTCGACCTCGACCTCGGGACCGCACCACTTCATGCGCACCTCGTGCGCGAGGGCGAGGGTTTCCTCGAGCCGGTCGTCACCGAGCCGCAGCACCTCGACGGTCTGCTCCTGGGTGAGACCGATGCCGCGCTCGAGCACCTGCTCGCGGGCGATGGTCAGAATGTCCTCACCTGCCGTGCTGTCGGCTTCGGTGCGGACGGCTGCCTGGGTCATGCGCGCGAATCCCTTCGTCCGGCCGGGTGTGGCCGAGCAACTTGAACGGTGTTCAGGGTAGGCTAGCAGTCCGGAGAGTGAGCCGGAACACGAAGGGGTCGAATTTCAGTGCAACTGCACCGCACGGACGTGGTCGACGGGGCCATCGCCATTCTCGACCAGTACGGCCTCGCCGACCTGACCATGCGCCGCCTCGCGGGTTCCCTGCACGTACAGCCCGGCGCGCTCTACTGGCACTTCCCCAATAAACAGGCCCTGCTCGGCGCGGTCGCGGACCGCATCCTGGCCCCCATGGACGAACCACTCGAAACCACCGAATGGTCCGGCCAGATCACCGAATTGGCGCACCGCCTGCGCTCCTGCCTACTCGCCTACCGCGACGGCGCCGAATTGGTCTCGGCCACATACGCTTCCCGCCTCACCACCAGCAAGGGCCGAGAACGCCTGGCAGGCGCGGCAATCCGCGCCGGCATGACCCGCGAAGAAGCCGAACTGGCGGCCTACACCCTCCTCTACTACGTGCTCGGCCAGACGGTCGACGAACAGTCCCGCATCCAAATGGATTCCGCCGGAGCCCTCCCCGAGGAAAGCTCCCCCCTCTACGACAGCCCCGACGCCACCTCCCGCTTCGACTTCGGCCTGCAACTATTCATCAGCGGCGTCCGCCACCTCCTCGGCACCCGAGTGCGCTGAATCAGTAGAACAATTAGTTCGAATAGGCACACTCTGCTAATTCGGGGCACATCCGGCGAGTCGCCGCATTGTTCGGCGATTCCTCCGGTGTCGCATTAGTCTTGCGCAATCATGCTGACACCTACGCCGAATGATCCACTCCCCCAGCGTATCCGAGCGGTCGTCTTCGACTGGAGAGGCACGCTCGTCTCAGAACTCGACGCATGCGGATGGGTCCGCGAAGCACTACGACTCACGAACCGCGATCACGATGATCATGCCGTAGACACGGTACTGAAAGCCATTCACGCGCCCGAATTACTCCGCAGACTCCAGTCACCGCAGGGCAACACCAGCGCACAGCGTCACCGTGAGACCTACTACGGCGTTTTCACCGATGCCGGGCTGGAAAAAGATGTGGCGGACGCATTGTGGGACATCGACTCGAGTACGAAATACAACCATTTCGCGGCAGACGCGGCGGACACCATCCACATGGCTATCGAGAATGGTTGCAAGATCGGCGTTCTCAGCAACATTCATTTCGATATCCGTCCGGTCTTCGACGCCGCTCGGCTACTGGAACCGATCGACGCGTTCATCCTGTCCAACGAGGTCGGCGTGCAGAAGCCGGATCCCGCGATCTTCCAGCTGATGCTCGATGAACTCGGTACCGATGCCGCCGCCACCCTGATGGTCGGCGATCGGCCCTCGCGTGACGGCGCCGCCGCGGCGGTCGGCATGCCCACCCTGATCGTTCCCCCCTTGACCGATCCCGCGATTCGCCAGCTCCACATCGTCGAGGAAGCGATCCTCGCCGGTCACGCACCAGCCGCCCGGACAGCCTGATCCCTCAGGCCAGCCGCATCGCGCGTTCGATCGCGCCGAGTCCGGCGTCGATCGCGGTCGGCTGGCCCCGTCGGCACAGTTCGCCGACGAGATCCCGTGCGGTCGGATGGTTGTAGACGTACTGCGGGGCCAGCCGAGCCGCCCGCTGCAACTGATGCACCGCCGCACCATCCTGTTTGAGTAGCCCACAGGCGCGGGCGATTTCGATGCGATGCCGGGTGTGCCGCTCCTTCGAGGCGAGTCGCGCCAGATTGATCGAGGCATGCCGCCGCAGCGCGATATCGGGCTGATCGAGCGCGACGGCGATCTCCGCGGCATGGATATCGCAGTTCGTACGCCCGAAAACGGTCTGAAAGTCATTGCGGTCCACGCCGAGCCGGGCCGCGGCCACCTCCGCCTCGGCCAGGTACGCCCACGCGCCGGACGCGTCGTGGCGGCGCGCGGATGCCACCGCGCAGCGCAGATGCAGTGCTCCCCACAGCGAAAGCACCTGCGGTGCGGGCGAAGTCATGGCGGCGCGGAGATCGTTCAATGCGGCCTCGGCAACCGTCAGCACCTCGGTGGTGGCCTCGGTGTGCAACAGCACCCCGCAGCGGTCCCAGGCCGAGCAGGCACGCATGAGCGGATCACCGAGCCGGGCCGCGGCGGTCGCGCCGTTCTCTACGGCCGTCCAGGCCAGATCGTGGTATCCGAGCTGGTTGAGCACGGTGCGGGCGACATGCGATGTCTCGACGATCAATCCGTCGACCAGATCCCGCTCCGCGCCGTCCACCGTGAGGGCGGCGGTATTCAGCGATTCGGCCAGATCCGGGAGCTGCCGCATCACCTCCGGCAGATTCGCGGCCTGACGCCGCCTGGTGATGCGGTCGACCTCGGCTCGCAGATCCGGGAGCAGCTGCGGCGGTGTCGCCGGGCGTAGACCGGGCTGTCCGGCGAGGCCGAGACCGGTGCGGCGCAACGCTGTTCGCAATGCCGGGATGGCGCTGTGCTCGGTCTCCTGGCCGAAATCGAGCTGCTGTCCGAGCAGCCAGCCGATATCGATCTCCAGCACGGTGGCGAGCCGATCGATCACCGAATACCTGTCGAGTTCGATGCGGCCGGCCTCGACTCCTCGCAGCCAGGATTCCGAACGCTGCACGAGACCGGCGAGGGTGGCTTGACTCATCCTGCGGGCCCGCCGAGATCGTCGTATTCGCGAGCCGATGGTCAATGCGGCATTGGTGCTGGTGGCCACACCCCGAGTCTATGGGGTCGATCCGGAAAAACCGCTAATAAATTGACGGTCGACAGATTCTTCGCCGGACCGTCAGATATCTGACGAAACTTCGACCGAATAGTTGCCATTCTATTCGCGGCCGGGAATCCGGCGAATCGATCTTGCGCATGGGATGGAACCTTCACAATGACAGATTTCAATGAATCGCCGGACAGCGGAAATGATCATCGAGCGGATACCGAATCGTCGACGCGCCCGATGGTGGCGCTCTCGATCAGCGCCGGACTGGCCACGATCACCGGACTGCTCACCGACTGGAACACGGCGTCGATGGTGTTTCTCGCCATCCTCACGCTGTACGGCAATGAGCGCCCGAGATCATGAAACCGTTCATTCCAGGCCCATTTCATTTTTGATTCCGACCAGTCCGGCATCAAATGAGGAGCGTCGCGCCCGGCGCAGCAGATTCTCGACCAATCCGCGTGCGAGGGGATGGCCGTAGACATACTGCGGTGCGTCGTCAGCCGCTATACGCAGGGTCATGACCGCACTCGCGTCGTCGCCGATGTGCGCGTAGGCACGTGCCACATCGATGCGGTGCCGGGAATGGCGCTCCTTACTCGGCACCGAGGTGAGATCGAAATCGGCACTGCGCCGTAGCGCCACATCCGGCTGATCCAGTTCCACCGCGATCTCGACGGCGTGAATCGCCACATTGCCGGGACCGAATA
Source organism: Nocardia sp. NPDC056000 (assembly GCF_042269265.1). NCBI lineage: Bacteria > Bacillati > Actinomycetota > Actinomycetes > Mycobacteriales > Nocardiaceae > Nocardia > Nocardia sp. NPDC056000. The sequence continues at coordinate 208,604 of NZ_JBHJXS010000006.1, forward strand.
CGGTCTGAAAATCGTTGCGCTGGACACCGAGCCGGGTCGCCGCCCGGTCGGCCTCGCCCAGGTACTCCCAGGCCGACGCCGCGTCGGCACCGCGCGCCGCCGCCACAGCACACCGCAGATTGAGCGCCCCGAACAGCGAAAGTGCCTGCGGGTCCGGCGAACTCAGCCCGGGGCGCAGATCGTCCAGTGCCGCTTCGGCCACCACGCGAACCTGCCGCAGCGCCCCGCTGTGCAGCAGCACACCGCATCGATCCCAGGCCGCGACCGCGAGCATGAGTGGATCACCCAGCCGAGCGGCGGCCGCGGCGGCGTTACCGGCGGCGGTCCAGGCCAGATCGTGGAAACCGAGCTTGTTCAACGCCATTCGCGCGACCTGGCTGGTTTCGATGATCAGGCGATGGATCCCATCCAGCTCAGCGGTGTCCGCCGCATCGAGCGCGCCGGTGTTCAAATCCTCCACCAGCCGCGGCAGTTCGACCATGACCGCGCGCAGGCTCGCCGCCTGTCTGTCTCGCACTACTCGAAAGACGCCGGCGCGCAGTGCATCCATGGGCACCGGCTCGGCGACCGCGGATATTCTCCGATGCCCCGACAGCATCAGATCGGTGCGGCACAGCGCGGTACGCAGCGCGGGAACCGCACCGTATCCCGCGTCCCGGGCGGGTTCCGCGGAGCGATAGGGCTGTCCCAGCAACCATGGAATATCGGTGCCGAGCAGGTCGGCCAGCCTGTCGATCGACGAATACCGATCCGGGGTGAGCCGATCGGCTTCCACCTCACGCACCCACGACTCCGGCCAATCGCCCAGCGCGCCGAGGTCCGCGACGCTCAATTCCCTCGACAGCCGAGCGCGCCGGACCCTGGCACCGAGGCTGTCGCCGATCGCATTGCTCGGCATACGCTGATTGTGCGGTTCCGGCGCGACTCACGTCGGCCATTCGCGAACTTGATCTCCCGAATGACCGATCAGTGGATGACGTCGAAGACGTTCTTCTGGAGGCCGTTCGAGTAGGACTCGCTTTCGACCAGCTTCAGTTTCTGGGTGTCCTTGTCGGTGGTGGAGAACAGGCGCTTGCCGGCGCCGAGGAGGAGGGGGAAGACCAGGAGGTGGTAGCGGTCGATGAGGTTGGCGTCGGAGAGGGACTGGTTGAGGGAGGCGCTGCCGTGCACGATGATGGGGCCGCCTTCGGTTTCCTTGAGCTTCGCGACGTCGTCGAGTGAGCGCAGGATGGTGGTGTCGCCCCAATTGGTGACCAGGTCTTCGTCTTTCAGGGTGGTGGAGACGACGTACTTGGGCATCTTCTTGTAGTCGCCGAACTCTTCCATATCCGGCCAGACCGGGCTGAAGGCCTGGTAGCTGACTCGGCCCAGCAGCATGGCGGCGGCCTCGGTCTGTTCGCGGCCCTTGATCTCGAAGGCATCGGGCACGAAGTCGATGTCCTTGAAGGTCCAGCCGGAATTGCGGTAGCCGGGCTCGCCGCCCGGGCCTTCCACGACGCCGTCGAGGGAGATGAACGCGGTGCTGATCAGGGTGCGCATGTGGTTGTCCTTCTGTGTGTTTCGGATCGTCGGTCTGTTCAGCCCAGCAGGGTGCTGAGCCACTGCTGCCAAGCGGCTTGTGCCCCATCGGTTTTCGGGCCGAAGAGGTGGTGGAACATCAGGGTCAGGCCGGTGGGGCCCTGGTGGAAGCTGTAGAGGGCGTCGGCGGTGCGGACCTCGAAACGCTGGTCATCCGCCCACACCACGTCGCCGTCCAGCGGCGGGAGTCCGGGGATCTCGGCGTGCGCCCGCGCGCCGTTGGTGATCGGCGTCGGCAGGGCCAGCGCCGCGGTGAGCGCGGCCCGAACCTGTTGCGCCGACTCACCATTCGCGACAGCGAAGACCGGCACGCCGATACGGCCCGGGAAGTGCGTCAGGTATTCACTCAGCGTGTGCAGGTGGAACGGCCACCCGCTGCGCAGCGCGTCGTACTCGTCCTGCCAGTTGTCACCGAGCATGCCGCTGTGCACGACCCGCAGGACAGTGCTGCCGCCGTCGCGACCCTCGAGCAGATATTCGAAGGCCATGAATTTGCCGTCGGCATCGGGTTCGGTGCGGGTGGCCAGGCGCTTGCCCGGGTCATAGGCGGTGACGGTCGATTCCTCGCGATGCCCGCCGGTGTCCATGGCGGCGAGACCGCCCACGCGCGGTTCGACCTCATTGGCTCCCATGAACCAGGAATCGATGCCGGGACCGGTGGCGATCGCCTCCCACACCTGTTCCGGGCTCGCGGCGAGGGTCGTCTCCAGTTCGATTTCGAACGGATGCGGCATTGGTCAGTTCTCCTGTCCTGCTTCGGTTTCGGTCTCCGGCTTCGGTGCGGGCCCGGGTAGCGCGTCGGGGATCTGATGCAGTCCGACGATCACCCGGTGGCGACGCCCGCCCGCGGCCGATTCATCGTGATAGCGGCTCACCAGCCCGGCCACGGTCTGCGCCAGTTCATCGGCGAAGGCGGCGCGGTCGGCGGCGGAAGCGAATCGCACCTCCGCGTCGATGCCGAACGAGGCGACCCGGCGCTGGGCCCGCGCGGCTCCGGTGAGCAGCGCGCCCACCTCCTGCACCAGGCGTGAGCCGAGCGCCAGCAACCAACGGGCCGACAGCTGATCGGGTGAGCGGTCCGGATCGGGACTGATCGCGCCCAGCGCACTCGGCGAGATCACATAGGACGCGGCGATGGCGCGATAGACCCGTTCGGTGACATTGCCCTTGCGCCGTTCCTGTTCCAGCTCGACCAGACCGTGCTTCTCCAGCTCCTTGAGGTGGTAGTTGATCTTCTGCCGAGGCAATCCGAGCCGCCCCGCCAGCATGGCCGCCGAACCGGGTTCGGCCAGCGCGGCCAGGATCCGGGACCGAATCGGGTCCAGGGATGCCTCCGCCACGGCGGGTTCTTCGATCACGGCTACGTCGAGCATGCACCCAGTCTGCTACCGACAAATATTTTTGTCAAGACAAAGATAGTTGTCGGTGAAGGGTCATCTGGGCGGGGCCGCGACCGATACCGGCTGCTGCCGCAGCAGCCGGATGAACGGCACCGCCTGCTGTTCGATGACCGCGTTGTACTCGCGCGGGCGCTGAATCGGATTGGCGTGCGCGGTATTCCGCGTCGTGATGACTAGCAGCGTGCCGTTGACACCGCCGACCTGATCGATGAGCACACGATGCGAGTAGTCGACATCGACGATCGGATCGCGGTAGCCGTCATGCGGGCGGATGAAAACGATTGCGGGCCGTGGTTTTCCGGCGGCGGGTTTGGCCAGGGCGCGCAGATCGTCGATCGCGCCGCCCGCCACAATCGCCTTGAACTGCGCCTCGATGAGCCCGTTACTGGCGATATCGCTGTTGAAGATCTTGTCGTGCAGCACCTGCAACACCGCCTCGCGGAATCGTTCCGGGCGGAAGCCGTAGCGGCCACCGCCCATGAATCGCTCATGGCGGGCGTACATTTCGACGGTGAAACGCAGCAGGCGACTTTCCCGCGCGCCGGGAATCCAGCCCGTCCAGCGCAGCATTTCCTCACCCTGATCACGACTTTCCGGGCGCACGGCGTGCAGATCGACCGGGGTGCAGTCCAGCATGACCGCGAGCACCCGGCGATCACTCTCGGTATGCAGATGGTTGGCGATCTCGAGGGCGATGACCCCGCCCATACTGTGGCCCACCAGCACCACGTTCGGCGCGCGGGCCGCCGCGGTGACCTTCACGATCAGATCGGCGATGACCTTGGTGTCGATACCGGTGTTGTCATAGCGCACCGCCCACACCGAACCGAGTTTGCTCAGTGACGGCAGCGCCTGTGCGGTATCGGTGGCATCGAGCACGCCGAGCCCGACGAGATCGAAGACCGCGGTATCGGACGCGCGCGGATCCGAGGGTCCGGCGATCGGCATGACCGCCGGTTCGGTGCGCGCCAGCCGGGCGCGTTCGGGCATGACATCCCAGGCCAGATACTGGGCGAAGAGGCCGATCAGCACGAGCGGAATCAGGCTGCCGCGCAGCAGGATCAGCCGGGTGCGCCGCCAATCGATCCAGTCGTGGCCGAGGCGGGTTTCGCGCAGGCGGGCCTGCCGCCGTCGATCGTCGTACTCAACGGCAGTGGACGGACGTGGATAGCCCGGCAGCGCCATACCAATCCACCATAGGCACCGAACCCGGGATCGCGCAGCCGTCCGTTACGCCCGATTCAGTCGGGCGGCGTGTCCGATTCGGCGTGTTCTGCCAGGTCGGCGAGCTTGGCGAGGGACATGCGGAAGCCGAGTTCATTGTCGTCCGGGGACAGTCCGGGCGGCAGATTCTCATGCCTGGCGATCACCCGGGTGCCGCCGCGCTCGGAGGATAGCGAATAGGTAATGGTCATTTCGCCGGATAAGTCCGGGTTCTCGGTTTCGAATTCGACGCTCTGCACCACCTCCGCATCCGGCACCAGACGCACGAAGTGGCCGTGGAAGGTGTCGGTGTGCGCGGAGGTCTTGCCTGCCATGGTGGGGACGTCATAGGTGAGCGAGATTCGGAAGCGGCCGCCGACGCGCGGGTCGAATTCGTGGATGCGACTCGTCATACCGTCGGGGACCATCCACGTTCGTACCGATCGCGCATCGAGCAGTGCCCGGAAGACATTCGGGCGGGGAGCACTCACGAACCACTCGACGCGGGTGGAGTTCACGGGCGTCACCATACGCCCGGTCCATTGGTTTCCGAGGCCGGTTCGAGTGGACAGCGCGCAGGTCAGAGCTGGGGTGGGGCGGGCAGGGTGAGCGTGGCTAATGTGCCGCCATCGGGGGCGGAACCGATTGCCACCGAACCCGAATGCGCGCGGGCCACCCACTGCACCAGGGATAGCCCGATACCGTACCGACCGCTCGGACCTGTCGCACCGTGCTCGAAGGGATCGGCCAGCTCCGGATCCAAGCCCGGACCGTGATCACGCACGGTGACCGCGTAATCGGCGACGGTGATCTCGATCGGCAGGCCGCCGTGCACCAGCGCGTTATCGATGAGATTGCGCACCGCGAGCGCCAGCAGATCCGGATCCGCCCGCACCACGGTCGGTTCCGATCGCACCTCGATCTCCGCCACCCCGGATTCGGCGACCACGCCCTCCACCAACTGGTCCAGGCGCAGCCGCTCCACCTCTAGTTCGCCTATCCCGGTCTCGGTGCGGGTGCGCGCCAGCAGGCCCGTGACCAGGCGGCCCATCCGGTCGGTGAGCTCGCGCGCCTCGGTGACCGCGCGCCGGGTGTCATCCGGATCCCGAAGTGCCGCATCGAGATACAGCCGCAGCGTGGCCAGCGGCGTGCGCAGTTCATGGGAGGCGTCGGCGAGGAAGCGCTCCTGTTCGGCGAGCATGCGCACCGCCGGGCGGGTGCTCACCCCGGACAGCACGTGACCGATCAGGGCCGCGAGGGCGATCAGGCCCAGACCGCCGAATTCCAAGGCCAGCACCAGTTTTCGGTGATCGCGCATGGTTGGTTCCGGGTCCGCGCCCGCGAAAACCACCGCGCCGACGGCATAGTCGGCGTCATACGCCGGAGCCGCTGCCACCCGAATCCGGTTACCCGATCGATCGGTCATGGTGCTGAGCACGGTGTCCTCGGCGAGCGCCGTCTGCGCCGCCGCCGCGCTCAGATCCTGCGGCAGCTCCGAGCGCAGATGCCCATACTTCTCATGCCATTTCCCGTCCTGCTCCAGCGATAGCACCACGACCGCCGCATCACCCTGCGCCAGATCGTCATCCCGCAGCGCCTCCAGATCGAGCGCGCCCTCCTCATTCCAATACACCACCCGCGCCAACCCGGTGACCACCCGATTCACGCTGTCATCGAGCTCCCGGTCCCGCGAATGACTGTCGATCGACGCGGCTACGGTGGCCAGTACCAGTAGGCAGGCGGCCGTGAGCGCGGTGAAAAGCGCTGTGAGCAACCATCGCATCCGCCGCAACCGCCCCGGCGTCGTCGGATTGCGGCGCGGACCGGCCGCGGCTTTACCGCCGCGCGATCGGAACAGCGCCGCTACCCGGGCGCGCAGCCGAAGCAGCCACGCGCTCATGGGGATTCGGCGATCGTGAAGCCGACGCCGCGCACCGTATCGATGAGCGGTGGATCACCGAGTTTGCGGCGCAGCTGCGCGACCACCACATCCACGACATTGGAGGCGGGTTCCGCCATTTCGTCCCAACAGGATTCGATGAGTTCGGTGCGCGAGACCACCGTGCCCGCGCGTGCGGCCAGCAACTCCAGCACGCCGAACTCCTTGGGCGTCAAGGTGAGTAGCACGCCCGCGCGATGCACCTTGCGGCGCGGGCGATCGACGGTGAGATCGCCGAGTGTGGTCCGGGTCGGCGCGGGCGGTTCCCGGCGGCGGCACAGCGCGCCCACCCGCGCGGTGAGCTCATCCATGGCGAACGGTTTCACCACGTAGTCATCGGCCCCCTGGGCGAACCCGTCCAGCCGATCCGCCAGCGCGTCCCGCGCGGTGAGCATGACCACCGGCGTCCGCTGTCCGGACTCCCGATGCGCCTTCACCAGATCCAGCCCGTCCCCATCGGGCAGCCCGCGATCCACGACCAGGCAGTCATAGGCATTGACCGCGATCTTCAGATCCGCGTCGGCGTAATCGCGGGCCAGATCCACCGCGAACCCGGCCGCGCGCAGCCCGGCGGCCACCTCGTCGCCCAGCCGCCGATCGTCCTCACACACCAACACCCGCACTTTCGCCATTAGAGCATCACCCCCGACGCCCCGGCCAGCACATGCACGGTGTGCCATCCAACAATCAGGCACACGTCCAGGTCAGCGCACGCTGCGGCCGACCGCGTCTCGAGGCGGGACGCCGGGCTCATGCGGCGATCACGCCGGGGATGGGGCGGGGGAAGCCGGGGAGGACGTCGGAGGCGGGGATGCCGAACCAGGATTCGGCGAGGGTGGCGTAGTACTCGGTCATGTGGACGGTGGCGCGCAGGTTGTCGTCGGGGTCGAGGGTGCGCAGGGAGGGCAGCGCGCCGAAGACGCCGGTGTTGGTGGGGCCCAGGAGCAGGGCGGTGCCCGCCGCGCCGTGGTCGAGGCCGTCGGAGCCGTTATCGGGGACGCGGCGGCCGAATTCGCTGTAGGCGGCGATGAGGACGCGGTCGGCGATACCGCGCGCGGCGAGGTCCGTGCGCAGGGCGGCGAGGGCGGCGTCGAGGTCGCGCATGAGCAGGGCGTAGCGCGCGGGATGCGATGTGTGGGTGTCGAAATCCGCGCCCACCGGGACGTGGACTATGCGCAGGCCGTGCTGGTCGTCGGCGAGAAGTCGTGCGGCCAGACGCAATTGGATGCCGAGGTCGGTGTCCGGATAGCCCGCGGCGGCGGGTGAGAGGGTGGCGGCGACGTCCGAGAAGCGCAGGGCCGATGCGGTGCCCGCGCGGGCGGTGGCCAGCAGCGGGGTGTCCGCGCGGTCCGGATGCGACATGGCGCGCTGGGCCGCGAGCCACGCCGAGCGCAGGTTCTCATCTTCGAAAACCGGGAAGAGACCGTCGTTTCCGGCATCCACCGACAGCGTGGTGACGTGTTCGCAGGCCAGCGCCTGGGTCGCGCCGACACCGAGGGAGACACCGACCGCCGGGACGCTCGGATCACCGAGGTGATCGCAGAGCCTGCCGAGGAATCCGGTGGCTGGGCGGGTGCTGCCGGTCGGATCACCGGTCTGCCAGCGGTGCAGCATTTCGAAATGCGAGAGATCGGGTTGGGCGACACCGACACCCGGCATCACCGAGACACCTCCGGCTGCCAATTTCGGGAGCTCCGGGTGCAGGCCGATCGAATTGTCGATCGCGTGCACCGCGTCGGCGCGAATCGCGTTGGCGGGGCGCAGATCCCGGTAGCGGGAATCGGTATAGGGCACGGCCATGGACAAACCGTCACTGCCACCGGCCATTTCGATCACCAGCAACCGCCGCAGCTCGGGTGCGGCGGCGCGCACGGGCGGGGACGGCTGCCAGAGATCCGGGGGTTGCCAGGACAGGGTGCGCACGGCCGCGATGCCCGCCGTAGTGGCGGCCACGCCCAGGCCGACACCGGCCCGCAGTGCCGTGCGCCGAGTCAACGAGACCATGAGTTTCCCTACTGTGCGGGCACACCGGCCGTTCAGGCCAGTGCGAATTCGGGTGAGGTGAGGGTGAGCGCGAGCAATCCGGTCGCGGCCTGTTCGGGATCGCGGCGCAGTGCGAACGCGAGATCGCGTGCGGCCACCGCGGTTTCCGGTGTCACATCGTGGATTCCGGCGCGGGCGAATACCGCCGCGACAGGATCCGCCGCATTGGCCAATTCGGGAATCACCGGCGCGTCCACCGCGAGCGCGGCGCGCGCGACCGCACTGCCCGGACCCAGCAGCGTGCCGCCGAGTGGCCAGCCCGCGACATTGGGCGGATAGAACGGGGATTGGCCGAGCGCGGTCATATGCTCGAAAGCCCCTGCCGGGTCGTCGATTCCGCACACGGCGAAGGCCGCGGTGACCCATTCGACCGGGTAGCGGGGGCGGGTGCGAACGGCGGTCAGAAACGATTCATGCCGCACGATGGCCTCCACCAGCGGCCGAATCTCCAAGCGCGCCCGCGTGAATACCTCGGCCAGCTCGCCGAGCCGCTGGTCGCCGGGCCACTCCCCCAGCAGGAAGGCATGCAGTTTCGCGGCGATGAGTCGCGCGGTCTCCGGCTGATCGCACAGCACGTCCACGGCGTCGTGCACATTGGTCACCGGCCGCGAAAGCAGCTGCACCGCAGTCTGATTCCCGGATTCGCGATCGAATACGGCCTTACCGTCGTCATCCACGCTCCACCCGGACAGCGCCGACGCCGCGGCCTTCACATCGGCCTGCGAATAGCTCCCGCGCCCAATGGTGAACAGCTCCATGAGTTCTCGCCCGTGGTTCTCATTCGGCGCGGAGGCCACCGAGCCCGCACCGTCGAGCCACTGCAACATGGCAGCGTCGACGGTGACCGCCTGCGCCAGCACCCGGAAATTCCCCAGTGCGTGCTCGCGCAGCAGTAAATGCTGCCGCCACATGAGATCCCAGGTGTCGACCTTGTCGTGGCTGGAGGTGAAATGCCCGTGCCAGAACCACACCAGCTTCTCGTGCACGCCCGCCGCCGGATCTGCCATGAGCCGCAGCCACCGCACCGCCGGTCCATCCGCCCCGGCTTCGGCGAGCTCGTCGAACACCGGTGCGGCGGGTGTCAGCGGCCGCGCGTCCAGCACCGCATCGAGGGTGCCCCCGACCCCGCGCGCCGCCAACGCCTCGGTCATCCCCGGAAACGGCCCGAAGGTGGTACGCCGCAATACATGCGCCACAGCGGCGAACTCGTCCATGCGCTCACGGTCGCAGTGGGCTCATTAGGAAATCGTGAGGCCGGGAGAATGGCTCCCGTCGGTCCGATGCGCTGTTGGCCGAAATTCACTGCGGGTGGCTGGAGATCCGCAGGTGTGGATCCCGGCCAAAAGCATGCCGGGATGACGGGGGGGAGTTAGTTGGTCGGGTGCAGGTGGCGAGCTGTCCAGGCGGGGTCGAACCAGGTGGGTGCGGTGGTGGTGAAGCTGTCGGTGGACCAGGCACCCGCGCCGGCGGGGAGGGTGCCGATGATGTCGACGCCGGTGACGGCGGGCAGGTCGGTGCGGTTGCAGTCGGCGGCCAGGTCGGGGGTTTCGGGCCAGGAGCCGATGACCAGGCCCGCGCAGTGGACGCCCGCGGAGTGCAGGGTGCGGGTGGTCAATTCGGTGTGGTTGAGGGTGCCGAGGCCGGCGGCGGCGACCACCAGGACGGGGGCGTCGAGTTTTTGGGCCAGGTCCAGGAGGGTGAATTCGCCCATGCGGACGAGCAGGCCGCCCGCGCCTTCGACCAGGGTGAGGTCGGCGTCGGCGCAGGATTCGATACCGGCCACGGTTTCGGCCAGGGTGAGCAGCGGCTGACCGCAGCGGCGGGCGGCGGTATCGGGGGCCAGGGGTTCGGGATAGCGGGCCAGTTCCACCGTGCGGGTGATACCGCTGAGCCGGGTGATCTCGGCGAGATCGCCGGGTTCGCCCGGCGCGATACCGGTTTGGGCCGGTTTCACCACGGCCACCCGTGCGCCCGCCGCGGCAGCGGTGGCCGCCAGGGCGGCGGTGACGATGGTTTTGCCGACATCGGTCGAGGTGCCGGTGATGAAGAGCAGACTCATGAGGCGACAGCCGTCCGTTCGCGTGCTTGCGCCAGCACTTCGCCGAGAATCGTTGCGATGGTGGCGATGTCATTGTCGGTGAGGTTCGCGCGCGCGGTCAGCCGCAGTCGCGAGGTGCCCTCGGGGACCGAGGGCGGCCGGAAGCAGCCGACGCTGAGCCCGCGCGCCGCACACGCCTGGGCGGCGTCGTAGGCGATCTGCGCCTCACCGAGCACCACCGAGACCACGGCCGAATCAGGTTGCGGCACACCGGCGATGCGCGCCAGATCGGCGGCCCGCGCCAATACGCGCGCGGCCATACCTGGATCGCGGCGCAACACCCGCAGCGCGGCACGCGCCGCACCGACAGCCGCCGGAGCCAGTCCGGTATCGAAGATGAACGTCCGCGCCGCATCGATGAGATGCGCCCGCACCCGGGCACTGGCCAGCACCGCACCACCCTGTGCCGCAAGGGCTTTGGACAGCGTCGCGGTAATCACCAGATCGGGTTCCCCGGCCAGGCCGACCTCGTGCACCAGTCCGCGCCCGCCGTCGCCGCGCACGCCGATGCCGTGCGCCTCGTCCACGATCAGCACCGCGCCATTGGCCCGGGTCACCCTGTGTAGTTCGGCCAGCGGCGCGAGATCGCCGTCCGCGCTGAAGACCGAATCGGTGAGCACCAGCGCCCGCTCCTCGGTGCGCTCGGCCAGCAACCGGTCCACCGCGCCCGGATCCCGGTGCGCGGCAACCTCCACGCGCGCCCGCGACAACCGGCAGGCGTCCACCAGTGAGGCGTGACTGCCCGCATCGGACACCACCAGCGATCCGCGCCCGGCCAGTGCCGTGACCGCGCCCAGATTCGCCGCGTATCCGGAGGCGAAGACCAATCCCGCTTCGGCCCCGACGAATTCGGCGAGTTCGGTCTCCAGCAGTTCGTGTTCGGCGGTGGTCCCGGTGACCAGACGAGATCCAGTCGAGCCCGCGCCCCATTTGCACACCGCGTCGACGGCTCCGTCGATCACCTCGGGATGCCGGACCAGTCCGAGGTAGTCGTTGGAGGCCAGGTCGATGCTCGCGGTCTCGGGTGCGCGGGGGCGTAGCTCGCGGCGCAGTCCGGCGTCCACGCGCTCGGCGGCGCGTTCGTCCAGCCAGCTCAAGGGATCGGCACTCACAGCTCCGCAGCATACTTGAACACCGTTCAGGAGGCATCCGCCGGGCTATGCTGGATGCTATAAGGAGGCTGCGCGATGCCACGATGGGCAATAGTGGTCGAGCAGACGACCGGCTTCGGAGACAGTAAGAACTGGTCGCCGAAGGTCATCACCGAAGTGGTCGGCACCCGCGAGCAAGCACTCGCCAAGCTGCCCGATCTAGTACAGAAATTCATTCCCGATCATCCGAAATTGATCAGCCGCCGCACGATCCTGCGCGACGGCGACACCTTCATGCTGATCGCACGCGGTTGGTCCGACGACTACCACTGCGTCTTCCGCGTCTGGGAAGTGCTGTCGGACACCGAGAATCCCGAACGAGTCCGGGAGAAACGCGCCAGTCGCTGAGCGCTCACACCGCCGCGGCGGCGAGCACCGCGGTGGTGATGCGCTCCACGTCCCGAGTCGAACTGATGAAGGGCGGCATGGTGTAGATCAGGTTGCGGAACGGCCGCAACCACACGCCGCATTCGACCGCGGCATGCGTGGCTTTTCGCATGTCCACGTCATGGTCGAGTTCGACGACGCCGATCGCGCCGTGCACGCGAACGTCCGCGACCCCCGAGATGTCAAGGGCGGGAGTCAAACCCGATCTCAGTCCGGCCTCGATCGCGCGCACCTCGCCCTGCCAATCGCGGGACAGCAGCAGTTCGATGGAGGCCACCGCGACGGCGCACGCCAGCGGATTGCCCATGAAGGTCGGTCCGTGCATGAGCCCGCCGTGCGACCGGCTGATGGTCTCGGCGATCTCCGAGGTGCACAGTGCCGCGGCGAGTGTCATGTACCCGCCGGTGAGCGCCTTGCCCACGCACATCACATCGGGCCGCACCCCGGCCACCTCGGCGGCGAAAAGCGTTCCGGTGCGGCCGAATCCGGTGGCGATCTCATCGAAGACCAGCAGGACGCCGTGCGCGTCACAGAGCCCGCGCAGATCGGCGAGATAGCGCGGATCGTGGAAGCGCATACCGCCCGCGCCCTGCACCACGGGTTCCACGATCACCGCGGCCAATTCGGCTGCGTGCGTGCGAATCAGCCGTTCCAGTTCCGAAACGTATTCCGGCACATAGTCGCTCGGCGGTGCGGGCGCGAAGATCTGCTGGGCGAGCACATCGGTCCAGAGCGCGTGCATCCCGCCCTCGGGATCACACACGCTCATGGGTGTGAAGGTGTCGCCGTGGTACCCGCCGCGCCAGGTGAGCAGCCGGGACTTCTCCGGATGCCCCAGCGCGCGCTGATATTGCAGGCACATCTTCACCGCGACCTCGACCGATACCGAGCCGGAGTCGCAGAGGAAGACCTTGTCCAGCCCCTCGGGCGTGAGCTCGACCAGCAGCTGGGTCAGCCGCGCCGCGGGCTCGTGGGTCAGCCCGCCGAACATCACGTGACTCATCCGCCGCGATTGCGCGAGCAGTGCCGCGTCCAGCACCGGATGCTGATACCCGTGCACCGCCGCCCACCACGAACTCATACCGTCGACGAGTTCGCGGCCGTCGGCCAGGGTGAGCCGGGTACCGGACGCGGAGGCGACGATCAGCGGTTCGGTGGTCGCCGGGAATCCGCCGTACGGATGCCAGACGTGCGCGCTGTCGATCGCGGTGATCTCGTCGGGTGTCAGTGCCACAGGGAATCCTTCAGGAGGCGGCTTGAACACCGTTCAAGTTACCAGAACCGGCCCGTGACTAGCAGCGGCGGCATATTCTTTGACGGAGTCAAAGGATTGGGGACAGCATGACGACCGCCGAACGCTCCGTGACCGCCGACCACATCACCGCCGTCCGGTCCTTCAACCGGCGCTACACCCGCGTCATCGGGGTGCTCCAGGGCGGCCTGCTCGGCACCGAACATTCGCTCACCGAAGCGCGAATCCTGTTCGAACTGGCCAATTTCGGTGCGGCCGAAGTAGTCGACCTGCGCCGCGAACTGGATCTCGACGCGGGCTATCTGAGCCGCATCCTGACCCGCTTCCAAGACAAGGGATTGATCGCGCGCCGCCGCTCGGACAGCGACGGCCGCAAACAGGTGGTCGAGCTGACCGATAAAGGCCACGCGGCCTTCGCCGAACTCGACGGCCTGACCCAGCGGCAGATCGGCGAACTGCTGGAATCGCACTCCCCCGGCACCCGCGGGCGGCTGATCGGCGCGATGCACACCATCGAGCAGATTCTGGACGCCGACTCCGAACCCGATCCCGCCGCCGTGCTGGTGCGCGCACCCCGCCCCGGCGACCACGGCTGGGTGATCGAACGCAATGCCGTGCTCTACAGCAGGGAGTACGGCTGGAACGGCGACTACGAAGCGCTGGTCGCGCGGATCGTCGCCGACTTCCTGAATTCCCATGACCCGCAACGGGAACGGGCCTGGATCGCCGAATACCAGGGCAACCCGGTCGGCTGCGTCTACTGCATGCGCGAGGACGACGACACCGCCCGGCTGCGGCTGCTACTGGTGGAACCGACCGCCCGCGGCCTCGGCGTCGGCAGCGCACTGGTCGACGAATGCCTGCGCTTCGCCACCGCCGCCGGCTACCGCGAACTGGTGCTGTGGACCAATGACGTACTCACCTCCGCGCGGCACATCTACCAGCGCGCCGGATTCGAACTGGTGGAATCGAATCCGCATCACAGCTTCGGCGCCGATCTGATCGGCCAGACCTGGCGGAGGGCACTTGATTCGGGGGTCGATCCGGACCGATAGGGTCTGGGCATGGCTCGCGCGACTACCGACACGGCACCCCCGGGTGTCTGGCCGGGAACCGCCTACCCGCTGGGCGCCACCTACGACGGAGCAGGCACCAATTTCTCGGTGTTCTCCGAGGCCGCCAAGCGCGTCGAGTTATGCCTGCTCGGCGAGGACAATCGCGAGACGCGCGTACCCCTGGACGAGGTCGACGGGTACGTCTGGCACGCCTATCTGCCCGGTATCGCCCCCGGTCAACGCTACGGGTTCCGGGTGCACGGCCCGTTCGATCCCGCGCGCGGACTGCGCTGCGATCCCAGCAAACTGCTGCTGGACCCGTACGGCAAGGCGTTCGAGGGCGATTTCGGGGCCGATGCCGCGCCCTACAACCACGGGCAGAACACCCTCGGGCACACCATGACCGGGGTCGTGATCAACCCGTTCTTCGACTGGGCCGATGATCGCGCGCCCAAACGCCCGTACCACGAGACGGTCATCTACGAGACCCACGTGAAGGGTATGACCATCACCCATCCGGACGTGCCGCCGGAATTGCGCGGCACCTATGCGGGCATGGCGCATCCGGCGATCGTGGCGCATCTGCTGAGCCTGGGCATCACCGCGGTGGAACTCATGCCCGTGCACCAGTTCCTGCACGATCGGCTGCTGCTGGATCGCGGACTGCGAAACTACTGGGGCTACAACAGTTTCGGCTACTTCGCCCCGCACCTGGAATACGCGTCGAGCAAGACTCCGGGCGCGGCCGTCACCGAATTCAAGGCCATGGTGCGGGCGCTGCACGCGGCGGGCATCGAGGTGATCCTGGATGTGGTCTACAACCACACCGCCGAGGGCAATGAATTCGGGCCGACGCTGTCGTTCCGGGGGATCGACAATGCCGCGTATTACCGTCTGGTGGACGATGATCCGCAGCACTACATGGATTACACCGGCACCGGCAACAGCCTGAACGTGCGGCATCCGCACACCCTGCAGCTGATCATGGATTCGCTGCGCTACTGGGTGCTCGATATGCACGTGGACGGATTCCGCTTCGATCTGGCCGCAACCCTCGCGCGGGAACTGCACGATGTGGACCGGCTGGCCACCTTCTTCGATCTGGTGCACCAGGATCCGGTGGTGAGCCAGGTGAAACTCATCGCCGAGCCGTGGGATGTCGGCGAGGGCGGCTATCAGGTCGGCAATTTCCCCGTCGCCTGGACCGAATGGAACGGGAAATACCGTGACACCGTGCGGGATTACTGGCGCGGACAACCGGCGACGCTGGGCGAGTTCGCATCCCGGCTCACCGGTTCGTCGGATCTGTACGAGGCGACCGGGCGCAGACCCAGTGCCAGTATCAATTTCGTCACCGCGCACGACGGCTTCACGCTCGCGGATCTGGTGTCCTACAACGACAAACACAATGACGCCAATGGCGAGGGCAATAACGACGGCGAGAACTACAACCGCTCCTGGAACTGCGGCGTCGAGGGTCCCAGCGACGATCCGGAGATAATCGCCTTGCGCGCCAGGCAATCTCGCAATCTGCTCGCCACCCTGCTGCTGTCCCAGGGCACCCCGATGCTGCTGCACGGTGACGAATTGGGCCGCACCCAGCACGGCAACAACAATGTCTACTGTCAGGACTCACCGCTGTCGTGGATGGACTGGTCCCTCATGCACACCAATACCGATCTGCTCGACTTCACCCGGCGCGCGGTGGCGATCCGCACCGCGCATCCGGTGTTCCGGCGGCGGCGATTCTTCGACGGACGGCCCGCGACCACCCATGACCATCCCGATGACATCGCCTGGTTCACCCCCGCGGGCACCGAAATGACCGATGCCGATTGGGAAACCGGCTTCGGTCGCACCCTGACCGTGTTCCTCAACGGTGACGGCATCCGCGAACCCGGGCCCCGTGGCGAGCGCATTTCCGATGATTCGTTCCTGCTCTGCTTCAATGCCCATGACGCCGGAATCGATTTCACCCTCCCGCCCGCCGAACACGGTGCGGTCTGGAAGGTGGAGCTGGACTGTTCGACACCCACCGGTGCCGCCGCCGACGATCAACCCCATAACGCCTCGTCCACCATGGCAGTGCCCGCACGCTGCCTACTCGTACTGCGCCGTACGGCATGATTCAGAAGGCCATGACCAGCACGCCCGAACATCACACCGGCCCCATCACGCGGCAGACGCCCGTGCGCAGCACCTATCGGTTGCAATTGCGCCCGGACGCACTGACCTTCGCCGATGCCCGCACGATCGCCGAATACCTGCAGCAGCTCGGTATTTCGCATCTGTACCTGTCCCCCGTACTGACCGCGACCCGCGGCTCCACACACGGCTACGACATCACCGATCCGACCACCGTGTCCTCGGCGCTGGGCGGGCCCACCGGGCTCAAAGCGCTCTCGGACGAGGTGCGCGGGCGCGGTATGGGCCTGATCGTGGATCTGGTGCCCAACCACGTCGGCGTCGCCGATCCACGGCAGAACCCGTGGTGGTGGGATGTGCTCACGCACGGCAAGGAGTCGAAGTACGCGCACTACTTCGATATCGACTGGAGTCCGGCGAACGGTGCGGGCGGGCGGCTCGCGCTGCCGGTGCTGGCCAATGAGAACGATCCCGCCGCGCTGTCGGTGGATCGCGGCGGACTGGAACCCATGCTGGCGCTGCGCGATATGCGCTTCCCCATCGCGCCCGGCACCGACGGCGAGAACGCGCTGCGCATTCACGATAAGCAGCACTATCGGCTGGTGAACTGGAAGTCCGGACTGTGCGGATACCGGCGCTACTTCACCGTCGGCGGTTTGGCGGCGCTGCGGCAGGAGGATCCGGTCGTCTTCGACGCCACGCATCGCGAACTCGCGGCGTGGTGTGAGCACGATCTGATCGACGGGGTGCGGGTCGATCATCCGGACGGGCTGTCCGATCCCGGCGAATACCTCACGCGCCTGCGCAAACTCATCGGACCGCAGCGCCTGCTGCTGGTGGAGAAGGTGCTCGCGCACGGTGAGACGCTCGACTCCGGACTGCCGATCGACGGCACCACCGGCTATGACGCGCTCGCCGATATCGGCGGGGTGCTCATCGATCCGGACGGTGAGAAGACCCTCACCGAACTGTCCCGGCAGTTCACCGGACACGGCAGTGATCGCGCCTGGTTCACCGAGCACGAGCATCGGATCAAGCGCGCGGTCGCCGAGACCATGCTGGTGCCGGAGGTGCGGCGGCTGGTCGCGGCGATCAAGCGCGATGCGCGCGCGGACGCCTTCGACACCATGGCACTGACCAACGCCACCATCGAGGTGCTGTCGTATATGCCGGTCGCGCGCGGTGATTACGCGCCGCTGTCCGGCACCATCGGCAGGGTGGTCGCCGAAGTGGCGGGGCGCAACAGCGAACTCACCGCACCGCTGCAGGTGCTGGTGACCGCGCTGTCCATTCGCGGCGAGGCCGCCACCCGATTCCATCAGGTGTGCGGGGCCGTCACGGCGAAAGCCGTGGAGGACACCATGTTCTACCGCGCCGCCCGGCTGGTCTCGCTGCAGGAGATGGGCGCGGACCCGGCCCGCTTCGGGGCGTCGGTGATCGAATTCCATCTGTCCAATGCCGAACGGGCGGCCCGCTGGCCCGCCACCATGACCACGCTGTCCACCCATGACACCAAACGCGGTGAGGACACCCGGGCGCGCATCGGCATGCTGTCGCAGGTGCCCGATGTGTGGGCGCGATCGGTGAGCGCGTGGAATGAGATCGCACCCGGTCCGGACGGGGCGACGGCACTGTTCCTGCTGCAGAACATGTATGGCGTGTGGCCCGCCGACGGCCGCGCCGCCGCGGCCGTGCCCGGATTCCGGGAACGCATACATCAGTTCGCGGAGAAGGCCGTTCGCGAGGCGGGGACCCAATCCTCCTGGGAGGAACCGGATCTCGAATTCGAGAATGCGGTGCACCGCTGGATCGACGCCATTGTCGACGGACCCGTCGGCGTCGAATTGGGGGAATTCGTCACCGATCTCGCGGCGCACGCCTGGACCGACGCGCTGGCGCAGAAACTGCTGCAACTGTGCGGCCCGGGAATCCCGGATATCTATCAGGGCTGCGAACTCTGGGAGGACTCGCTCGTCGACCCGGACAATCGCCGGCCCGTCGACTTCACCCACCGCTCGCTGCTCTTGCAATCGCTCACCGGGACACCGGATCTGGAGCCCACCGGTGCGGTGAAAATGTGGATCGTGGCATATGCGCTCTGGCTGCGCCGGGAGCGACCCGAATGCTTTGTCGGCGGAACGTATACGCCGCTGTTCGCATCCGGTGACCATGCCAAACATCTGGTGTCCTACGCCCGCGGGCGCAATGGTGAAACACCGGAGGTCATTGTCGCGGTCACCCGGCACAGTATTCGACTCGATGAAGCCGGTGGCTGGGGAGATACCGTTCTGGATCTCCCCCAGGGCCATTGGACCGATCGTTTGACCGGCCATACATTCTCCGGGCGATCGCGATTGGAGAAGCTGTTCGCCCGGCTACCCGTGGCACTTTTGGTTCGATAGGTTAGAGGACTGTCAGGTCTGGGAGATTCCGCAGGTCAGAGCGTCGGGCACCAGGCACCGGCGCCCGGCGGCGGCGCGGGGATGATGCGTTCCGGGGCGGGAACGACGCGTTCGGGAGCCGCACCCGCGGGGAGGGACTTGTCGCCGGGGCCGGGACCCGCGGGAGCCACTCCGGCGGGGCCGGTATCACCGGACGCCCAGGCCGCGGACGGATTCATGGTGAATATCGAGGCGCAAACAAACGCACCGACGAGCAGGCCGATGAGCTTCTTTTCCGTCATGTATGGCGACGATACCGGCGTGGCAAGGCAATTCGGTGTATCCGGGGTTGATCGGCGGGTTGAGTGGGTATAGGGCGCGCGTGAATAGACACCGGCTTCAGGCGGCGGACGCCGATTCGGATTCCGGTTCCGGGGCGTCCAGGGGGCCGAGTTCGGTGGATTCGATCAGGCTCGATGGCATTGAGCCGTCGAGGGTTTCGCGCCAGCGCACGAGATTGGCGGGCAGGTATTGGTGGGCGTGCTGGACGGATGACGCGAGATAGCCCGCCTGGTCCGTCGGGGTGAGGATGCGACGCCAGGAATCCCAGTAGAAACGCGGGCTGCGGGGGTGCCGCAGGAAGCGCAGGAAATTGAGGACCTTGAAGCCGGTGCCGAGGGAATTGTGCAGTAGGAGATGCTTTTTCGGCGGGTGCGGGCAGTGTTCGCGCAGGACGGTGAGCCGGTCGTGGTCGAAGACCAGGCCCTCGGCTTCGGCTTCGCGAATCATCCAGTGCAGGGTGATGTCGGAGAGGGCGCATTCGGGGTAACCGCCGCCGATATCGCTGTGCACACCCTCGAACCAGACCTGTTTGACGCGGTCGGTGCGGCGGTATTTCTCGTCTATTTCGATGGGGACTTCCCAGAGGCAGGGCTCGAAGGCGCGGCGGCGTTCGTTGAGGGCCAGGGCCTGGCGGGCGCAGCGGACCGTGCGGGAGAGACGAACGTCGTGGAAGCGGTGCCGCCAGGCGGTGATGCCGGGGATGCCCATCGCGCCCACGGTGTCGAAGACGCCGAGGAAGTTGATTACCACCGGATCGGGATAGCAATTGGCGCGGCGGAATTCGGCCCATTCGGGCGGGTCCGGATCGTCCGGATTGACCTTTCTGGTGTGGTAGATCTTCAACGCGTCCGGATATTTTCCGTCGATCATGGATTTATAGGTGAGGATGCCGAGGCGATTGATCATTCCGGCCAGGCTGCGCGCGGTGTACGCGCCGCGACTGAAACCGAAGATGAAGATTTCGTCGCCCGGTTCCCAGTTCAACGCGAGCTGCCAGTAGGCGGCCGACAGATTGGCCTCCAGACCCAGGCCGAATGCCCCGCCGAGCAGGCGATCGGAGGTGAAGCCGCGAGCCCCCGGACCGGAAATGTAATAGACGCGCTGGCCGATGGGATGGCCTTCCCGATCCGCACCGGCATGACATACCGTTTGTGCGATTTTCACAATGTTCGACACCGTGGTGGAAGACTCGGCCTTCCAGGTGCCGTCACAACACACCACAAGTCTCTTCATGAATTGATGCTCCCGCCCAGGCATTCGATATTCACGCGTAGTCGACTACTCGGGTTCATCGTAGATACCGCGGCTTCGCGTTAACCCCGACTTCGCAAATCCCTCCGATCATGATTCGTTCATGATCGACCTGGCACCGTTGACCGCATGCCCGACGATCGGATGACGCCCCGCGACCTGTGGATCCTGGTGTGCGAGGACGACGACGAGTTGGGCGAACGGGTCGCGAGCGGGCTGCGCGGGGCCGGGTACACCGTCGATCTGACCCGGAATCTCTCCGAGGCCGGGCAGAGCTGCGGTACGCGCAGCTATGACTGCCTGATCGTCGATCGGGGGCTGCCCGATGGCGATGGGCTGGATTTGATTCGGGGACAACGGGAATCGGGGCGGCGCACGCCCGCGCTGGTCATTACCGCCCGAGACGGTCCGCGCGAGCGCGCCGAGGGGTACGCCAGTGGCGCGGACGACTATCTGGCCAAACCGTTCTCGCTCAGCGAGCTGGCCACGCGGGTGCGGACACTGTGCGGATCGCGGCAGCGCTCCCCCGCGCAGGTGCTGGCGGTGGGCGATCTGGTGGTGGATCGGCTGCGCCGCCGGGTGCGGCGCGGTGGCGTGCTGCTGACCGTGACCTCGCGCGAGTTCAATGCCCTCGAACTGCTGACCGCACGCGCGGGCACCCCGGTCAGCGTTCGTGAGATCGCCGAATACTGCTGTGGCACAGCGTCATCGGCGAATGTCGAGGATGTCGTTCGACAGCTGGCCCGGAAGCTGGGTGAGCCGCAGCTCATTCACGCGTCCGGTACCGGTTATCTGATGCACATCTGATTCCGGACTCGCGATCCCGTGGGGTGGATCGCGCACGACCGTCCCGGGCAGGGCTCTTCCCCGCTCTGCCCGGGATCGCGTCGATCAGGTCAGATAGCGGTACGCGGACGAACCCGGTTCGAGGCGTTCGCCGCGAATCGGGGATTCGTCCATGCGCTTCTGCAGCGATTCGAGTCCGTCCGGCGAACCCAGTTCGATGCCGACCAGCGCCGCACCGGTCTCCCGATTATTGCGCTTGACGTATTCGAACAGGGTGATGTCATCGTCCGGCCCGAGCACCTCGTCCAGGAAGCGCCGCAGCGCGCCCGGCTCCTGCGGAAAGTCCACCAGGAAATAGTGTTTCAGGCCCCGATGCACCAGCGACCGCTCGATGACCTCGCCGTAGCGTGAGACATCGTTATTGCCGCCGGACAGCAGGCACACCACGGTCGAGCCCGGTGCGAGATCGATTTCGCGCAATGCCGCCGTGGCGAGCGCGCCCGCGGGTTCGGCAACGATGCCCTCGTTCTGGTAGAGCTCGAGCATGGCGGTGCAGATGGCGCCCTCGTCGACCGTCATCATGCGGAAAGCGCTTGTGCCGCCCCGGGTTTCGGTAGTGGTCAGTAAAGGCAGCGAGGCGTGCGAGCGCACTCCCCCGCCCAGCCGGGACACCGCGGTGTAGGGCACGCCGCCGATGCGGCGTACGGCCGCACCGTCCACGAACGGATCGATTTCGGGGAGCGTGACCGGGCCACCGGCCACCAGGGCGGCGGTCATGGAGGCCGCGCCCGCCGGTTCCACACCCAGAATCGCGGTGTGCGGTGCGCGTTCCCGCATATAGGTGCTGATTCCGGCCAGGCAGCCGCCGCCGCCCACCGGGACCACCACCAGATCGGGTGCGCGGTCGAGCTGTTCCAGGATCTCCGCGGCGATGGTGCCCTGTCCGGCCGCGGTGCGCGGATCGTCGAAGGGCGGGACCATGGTCGCGCCGGTGCGCGCCACATCGTCGACGGCGGCCGCGGCGGCCGCGTCGTAGGTATCGCCGATGGCGATGAGCTGTACGAACTCACCGCCGTGCACGCGGATTCGATCGCGCTTCTGTTTGGGGGTGGTGGTGGGGACGTAGATGCGGCCGTGGATGCCCATCGCCTTGCACGCGAAAGCCACACCCTGGGCGTGGTTTCCGGCACTCGCCGCGACCACGCCGGCGGCGCGTTCGGCGGCATTGAGCTGGACGATCAGGTTGTAGGCCCCGCGCAGCTTGTAGGAGCGCACGGCGGTGAGGTCCTCACGCTTGAGGTAGACCTCGGCATCCTTGTCCGCCGACAGCCGCGCGATTCGCTGCAGCGGGGTCGGCTCGATAATCTCGGAAATTCGCTTCGCGGCAGCATCGATTTCGTCCGCGCTCAACTCGGGCACGTGACTGGATACTTTCTCTGCGACTACAAGCGGATCCGACACCCGGCACATGTTACTGACGCGGGCCGGACGGCAATACGCCGACCGGGGGATGCCGGTCGGCGTATCGGGTGAATGGGAGGAAACTCAGTCGCGCTCGGTGAGCACGAAGACGGGGATCACCCGGTCGGTCTTCTTGGTGTAGTTGTCGTAATCGGGCCACACCTCCGCCGCGCGCTTCCACCACAGATCGCGTTCCTCGCCGGTGACCTCACGGGCGGTGTAATCCTTGACCACCGCGCCGTCGCGCAGGTCGACGTGCGGATCGGCCTTGATGTTCCAGTACCAGACGGGGTGCTTGGGCGCGCCGCCGAGCGAGGCGACGACCGCGTACTCCCCTTCGTGTTCGACACGCATGAGAGCGGTCTTGCGGAGCTTGCCGCTCTTGGCGCCGCGTGTGGTGAGCAGGATGATCGGCTTGCCCTGCAGGGTGCCGCCTTCGGCCCCGTTCGAGCCTTCGTAGAGATCGGCCTGCTCGCGGGCCCAATCCGAGGTGCTGGGTTCGTATTCTCCAGTGAGTGGCATGACGCAGGTAACACCTCCCGATGTTGTTATGTTCCCGACAGAAAGTTCGTTTGCCCGAACTTTAAGTCTGCGGGTAGCCTTTGAACATGGCAGTGGTTCACCCAACGCAGATGCATCGCATCCCCGTGCGCGTCGCGACCGTGAATATCGCGGGCACGGCCTGGCCGCTCTTCAAGCTCGAGGCCCTCGCGGCCGGGCTGGTCATCGCCCTGATTCTGCTGCTCGTCACCGGTTCCGCGCAGACCGCGGTACTTGCCGGTGCGACCGTGATGGCGATTCGCTGGGTTGTCGCGATCGTGCGGAACGGTCTGCCCGACACGAACTGAGCGGTTGGTTGCCCGTGTCTTACGGGTCGGTCATGCGTTTCATCTATTACCGTAATTTCCCATGCGGTCGAAACCGTTCGGGATGTTTTTACTCGCCAGCGGGATCGCGCTGTGCTCCTCGCCTTCCGCCCAGGCCGATGTCATCACCATGCCCGCGCATGAGCGGACCTATCCCTCACCCTTCGGCAGCTTCACCGTCGGCAATCGCACCGAATCGGTCAATCGGATCGCACCGCTGAATCAGGTCGGCACCACGCGTGAGGCCCTGGTCAGCAATGTGGCGTACGGGCGGGTCGACGGGGTCGCGGGCGGACAGCTCAAGACCGGGTATCACGTGGGCTGTTCGGTGAACCTGCTCAATGGCAACCTCGGCGCGATTCCGCAGGTCTACGCGCCCACCGCGAATATCCCCATCGTGCCGGATCCGGGCCTCGGGCTCGCGGTGATCGGACCCAATATCCAGGTCCCGATGAGCGTCAACCTGAGCCCGGGCGAGGTGAAGGATATTCCGGTCGCGGACAAGGATCTGCTGCCGGGCAAAGAGGTGCAGATCGTGATTCGCGATTTCCATATCGCGGTCAATCAGTGCACCGGACCGGTGTCGATCCGGCAGTACACCTATCTCTACGCCAAATCCGCCGAAGTCGATGACAGCGGCGGCGTTTTCGGCGATCCGACCTGGCTGTAAGCGCGCCGCGCGCGCACCCACACAGGAGACCATTTCATGAGTTTGCGTGCGGCGAGCGCTGCGTTCGCCTTGCTGACAGCGGTTTTCGCGGTGACGGCGGCGCCGGCGGTGGTGGTCCACGCCGAACCGGCGGACCGTCCGATCGCACTGCCCGGCCTCGGTATGGGCAAATCGCTGGAGTTCCCCGGGCGCGAGCACGAGGTCACGCTGACCCTGCCGCTGCTGCCGGGTCTCGCGCCGACCGCTATCACCGGAACGGTGCAGTTGCCGCCGAATGTGGCGCGGGCGACCCTGGACGCGCGGTCCGGTGACAAATTCCTGGATCGGGTCACGTTGCCGCCGGATCCCCGTGCGCCGGTGCGCATTTCGCTGCTCGGGGCCGAGGTGGAGAACAATGCGGTGACCGTGACGCTGACCTCGTCACTGGTACCGGAGCCCGGCATCTGCGTCGACGATTGGATGGGCAGGCCCGCGACGCTGTCCGATGCGTCGGTGGTCTACTTCGGCGAGGAGGCGCAGCCCACCACGGTGGCGGAGTTCCTGCCGCCCGCGCTGCAACGACTGACCCTGTACGTGCCCGCGAATCCGAGCACCACCGAGAGCGCCGCGGTGCTGGCGCTGAGTACGGCGGTGACCGCGCGGTACACCCGGCAGCCGGTGGCGGTGGATATCCGCCGAATCGATTCCGGCACAGCGCTTCCCGATCATCCGCCCGCCTTCCTGGAACGGCAGATCGTGGTGCGGGAGGGTTCGGACGCGGGTGTGCGGTTGAGCGGTGGCCCCGCGCCGGTGCTGACGGTGTCGGGTGACGAGAAGTCGCTGCCGATCCAGATCCGTTTGCTCACCAGCGATTTGGCGAAAGCGGCGATGGCATCGGCCGCCACGGCGGTGGGATTGCCCGCCGCACCGCAGCTGGCCCCGGACACCACGACCTTGCAGGAACTCGGGCAGGGCGCGTTGAGCGCCACCGCCATCGGATATGTGCGGGTGGATTTCGCGATCGATCAGACACGGCTCGGCCGTCCGTCCAAGGGTGTGCGAGTTCACCTGCACGGCAACCACACTCCGCTGCCGGACACCTTGAACGGACAGCTCGCGGTGACCATCGGCAACCGTCAGATCGCGGCGTGGCCGGTGGAGCCCTCGGGGGCGTTCAACCAGTGGATCACCATCCCCGATGAGCTGCTGGCGCGGTTCACCACGGTATCGGTGACCCTGCAGCAGGCCGGGCTCACGCACGGTTGCGGGCTGGAGCAGCCGGTGACCCTGACCATCGATCCGGACGGCGAGGTGCGCGGTGAGCTCGCGCAGCCGCCGGTGCCGGGCGGGCTGGGCTCGGTACCGCAGTCGCTGCTGCCCCGAGTGCAGGTGGGATTGCAGACCCCCGGTTTCGCTGATACCGTGCGGGCCGCGCAGGTGCTGATCGCCGCGCAGCGGTTGACCTCGGTGCCGTTGCGGCCGGAGCTGGTGTCCTTCGACGATGCGGTGCGCAGCAAGCTGCCGGTGGTGCTGATCGCGGCGAACGGCGCTGTGCCGGAATCGATTACGCTGCCGCTGGATCGGCACGGCGAGACGCTCACGGTGTACGGCGATGACGCGTATCTGCGGTCGCGGATCGATCTGTCGCCGCCGATCGAATTCGGTTCGCTACAGGCCACCTGGAGCGGAAACCGCACGGTGGTGATCGCGACCTCGACGCAGGCTCCCCAGCATCTGGATCGGCTGTTGAACTGGCTGGTGGCCGATCCGGAACGGTCCTTCCGCATGGCCGGGCCGGTGCTGTTGCAGGCGGGTGATCGGGATCCGGAGTTCTTCGATCCCGCCGCCTCGATGAAGGCCGAGGCCGCCGCCGCGGCGAGCGACGATTCCGGAATTCCGCTGGCGCGCACGCTCGCCATCACCGGCGGCGCGCTGCTGGGCGTCGGCGTCCTCGCCGGGATCGTCATTCTGCTGCGCCGTCGCCGCACCCGCTGACTCCGATGACGGCCACCCTGGAGGCTCCCCCGCGGTCCGCGCACTGGTGGCGGGCCATACCGTGGCGCACGGTGGCGCGGTTCGCGCTGGTGCTGGCCTGCACGGTGGGGGCGTTCTGGAATCTGTGGGCCGAGCTCATCGAGGATGTGCGGCAGGGCTCGGATATCGGTTTCGTCTTCGCGCTGCCGGTGCTGGCACTGTTCGCCGCGATCGGCATCGCACTGCGGCATCAGGATGAATTGCCCATCTACGACCGGCAATCCGACATTATCGTCGGCATGCTCGGGCTGGCACTGACCGCGGCGCTGCAGGGGCTGCTGGTGCTGCGGTACCGGTACGAGTACGAGGTGCTGCACCTGGATCTCATTGCCGCGCCGCTGTTCCTGATGAGTGTGAGCATTCTGATGTTCGGGCTGCGGCCGGTATTCCGGTTCTGGCCCGCCTGGCTGCTGTTCCTGGCCGGGTTCCCGTGGTTCTACCGGGGCATGGCGGTGCTGTTCGGCGCGACCAAACTGGCCGAGGGCATGGCGGCACTGGTGTTCGCGACCATCGCCGCCGCCATCGCGGCGGGGCGCACCTGGCAGCGGGCCTTGGCGGCGGCGGCCGGGGCGATCGGGGTCGGCACACTGGTGCTGGCGCTGCTGGCCATCGTGTTCCCGCACGCGCATCAGCTTGTGTACCAACTGGTTCCGCCGGTGACGGCGGTGTTCGCGGTTTCGGCGATCATGTATCTGGATCAGCGCGGCTGGTCGCACGTGCGGCCGTTGAATCGGCCGGTGCGCCCGCTCACGGCGGCGCAGTCGCGCAGTGCGGCGGTGACCGCGATCGTGGCGGCGGCCCTGTTCGCGATGATTCCGGTGCCGCAGGAGTACAAGGTTCCGAGTCCGGTCATTCCGGGATTGGTGATCGCGCACGCGCCCGCCATACCGGGCGGCTGGACCCTGCTGGGTGAGCGCCAATACCCTTGGGCCTCCAGGTATTACGGTCCGAACACCACCTGGGTGCGGCAGCGGATTCGGGCCGAGCGCGGTAATCCGGAGTGGGACAAGGAATCCCGGCGACGCCGGATCATGGTCGATATCCTGCGCTCGGACAGTCCGCACAATGTGGATCGGTATCCGCAGTTCACCATGTACGAGCTGATCCAGCCGCGCGTCACCGCGGGCAGGCAGGTCGATCTGGGGTACGGGGTGACCGCGCGGCTCAATACCGTCCTCGATGATCAGCGGCTGCTCAGCTGGAGCTTTCTGAGCTGGAACTGGCAGGGTGCGGGCGGAGCGGAGCGGGTCAGTCTGATCGCGGCCGATAATCACCTGCCCGAGGCCGCCTTCCCGCAGCCCGAGCCGTGGGCGGTCAGCAATCTGAACAATCTGCTGCACCAGTTCCTGCGCGGCAACGCGGTCAATGTCGATCCGGATTCCGATCTCGACGATGTCGATCTCGAGCTCAAGGACGGCGAGATGCTGATCTCGGTGGGCCGGGAGATGGTGCGATTGGGGGCGGCGAATGAGCGCTGAGCTACCGGGTCTGGCCACCGCGCAGGAGCGCGAGCATGCGCTGCGCACCGCCGTGCAGGGTTTGCGCGAGAACGATCCGATGGCTTCGGCCTCGGTGGCTTTCCTGCCGTGGCAACGCAATACGGTCATCGCCGCGGTGTTGATCGTGCTGGTGTGCGCGGTCTTCGCGCCGCTGACGACGCTGACCGTGCTGGTGGCGGTGTGCACGCTGGGGTATATCGCGGTGATCGTGGACCGGGTGCTGATCTTCACTCGCGGTATGGCGCGCGATGCCATTCTCACCGTGAGTGATGAAGAGGCACTGGCACTTTCGGATGATCAGCTGCCGCCGTACACGATCCTGGTGCCCGCCTACGGCGAACCCGAGGTGGTCGGTGATCTCATCGCCGCGCTGAACGGACTGAACTATCCGCGCGATCGGATGCAGGCGCTGCTACTGCTCGAAGAGGATGACGCGCCGACCATCGATGCCGCCCGCGCGGCCGGAATCGGCACGGCCGGAAGCGAACACATCACCATCGTGCTGGTGCCCGCCGCCGATCCGCGCACCAAGCCGAAGGCGTGCAACTACGGATTGCACGCCGCCACCGGCGATATCGTCACCATCTACGACGCCGAGGACATTCCCGATCCGCTGCAATTGCGGCGGGTGGTGGCGGCGTTCCGGGGTCTGCCGCGTTCGGTGGTGTGCGTTCAGGCCAAGCTGGCGTTCCACAATGCCCGGCAGAATCTACTGACCGCCTGGTTCACCATGGATTACGGGTTGTGGTTCGGCTTCCTGCTGCCCGGGCTGATGCGCAGTGCCGCGCCGATTCCGCTGGGCGGCACCTCGAATCACTTCCGGCGCAATGTGCTCATCGATATCGGGGCGTGGGATCCGTACAACGTCACCGAGGACGCGGATCTCGGGGTGCGGATCGCGGCGCGCGGCTACTCCACGGCCGTCATCGATTCCACCACCCTGGAGGAGGCGAATCCGGATCCGATCAACTGGATTCGGCAGCGCTCGCGCTGGTACAAGGGCTACCTGCAGAGCTGGCTGGTGCACGCGCGGCGGCCGGTCCAGCTGTGGCGCAAGATCGGCCCGGTCAGCTTCCTGCGGTTCACCCTGATCCTGGCGGGGACGCCGATCATCGCCTGCCTGAATCTGCTGTTCTGGTTCGTCACGCTCACCTGGATTTTCGGGCAGCCCTGGCTCATCGAGAAGCTGTTCCCGGCGGCGGTGTACTTCCCGGCGCTGATCGCACTGGTGCTCGGGAACGCGGCGACGGTGTACATGAATCTGATCGCATGCCGGGAGAACGGCCGGCCGGATCTGCTCTGGGCGTGCCTGCTGTCCCCGGCCTACTGGGTGCTCATGGCAGTGGCCGCGACCAAGGGGTGCTGGCAGCTGGTGCGCAATCCGTCGTACTGGGAGAAGACTTTTCACGGTTTGGGCACCGCGAAGGAGACGGCCGAATGACCGCGGTGCGCACACCCCGGGTGATCTTCGCGGTATCGGCGGTGCTGTATCTGTGCGTGGGTGTGCTGCTCACCGCGGGGCGCGGTTATCTGGGCGGTGACGCGCTGAGCCGGGTGGCGGCGACCCAGGCCGCGATTCTGAGCCGGGATCCGCATCTGTCCGCCATCGGATTCGTATTCACCCCGCTCACCTCGCTGGCGCAGTTGCCGTTCGTGGCGTTCGCGCAGTGGTCGGCGGGGATCACCCGGTGGGGTCTGTCCGGGGTGCTGATGACCTCGCTGTTCATGGCGGGCGCGGTGGTCATGGTGTGGGGTATCGGCGGGGATCGCGGTGCGCCGCAGTGGCTTCGCATCGTCATCACGCTGGTGTTCGCGCTCAATCCGATGGTGGTGTTCTACGGCGGCAATGGGATGAGCGAGGCGCTGTTCCTGTTCTGCCTGTGCTGGGCGGCGCGACGGCTGATGCGCTGGGTGCGCACCGACGGGGTGCACGATCTGGTGGCCACCGGTATCGCGCTGGGGCTGGGATATCTGACCAGATACGACGCACTCGCCCCGGCGATGGGCGCGGCGGTGCTGGTGTTCGGGCTCAGCTATTACCGGCGGCGCGCGGCCGACCATCGATTCGCCGGGGCGGCAATGGATCTGGTGCTGGTGACGGCCCCGGTGGTGCTGGCGTTCGTGGTGTGGGCGGGGACCAGCTGGCTGATCACCGGACAGGCGTTTCAGCAATTCACCTCGCAGTACGGCAATTCCGCGATTCTGACGCAGTCGGGGGCGGGCGGGCCCGGGAATCCGATCGCGGCGATGCAGTATTCGCTCGGGGCCATGCTGATTCTGGCTCCGCTGCTGCCGCTGCTGATTCCGATCACGGGTGCGCTGGGCATTCGGCGGCGGGATTGGCAGGTGGCGGTGCCGCTGCTGCTGTTCGGGTCGGTGCTGGCGTTTCAGATGCTCAGTTACGCAATGGGTTCCACGTTCGCGTTCCTGCGGTTCTATATCGCGGCGATTCCGCTGGCGGCGATTCTGACCCTGCTCATCGCGCCCGCGCACGGTTTCCCGCCGACCAAGCGGGCCGGGCAGTACGAGGACCGCGAGCCTGCCGCACCGCTGATCGCCTCCCGCGCCTGGCGGCCGCTGGCGGGCGCGGCGCTGGCGGCGGTGCTGTTGATCGCGGCGCTGCCGGTCACGGTGCTGGGCATGAACAATCAGCTGATGGCGGTGCAGGAGTATTCGCTCGAGGCGGTGCTGTTCCCGAACCCGGACAATGTGTCCGCCAAATACAACGATGAGGTGCGGATCGCCGCGACCTTCCGCACCGAGCGGCGGCTGGCCGAATACCTCGACGCACTGGACCTGCCGCGCGGTGCGGTGGTGATGGATACCGTGTACGGGTTCGCGGTGCTGGTCGCCTCGGAGAAGCCGGATCGGTTCGTCATCCCCTCGGATCGCGATTTCGTGCGGGTGCTGAACCGGCCGCTGGATCGCGGGGTGAAATACATTCTGGCGGTGCCGAATTCCGGTCGCGGCACCTCCGACGCGGTGAACCGGCGCTATCCCAGCATGTACGAGAACGGCGCGCAGATCGCCACTTTGGAGTTGGAGATCCCCAATGACGGCGCGGGACAGCCGGATTGGCGGCTGTACCGGGTGATCGGCAGCTGATTACTGGCCGAGGGTGGTGTGCTGGGCGACTACCGGCCAGAGCGGATCATCGGGACCGACATCGTAGGTGCACTCGTCATGCCGGGGATCGGGGACGAAAGCCCAGATGAGCGCGCCCGCGGTACCGGCCCGGCGCTGACCGTCCATGCGCCGCACCATGATCTCGGCGCGCTTCTCCAGGGTGTCGCAGGAACCGGCGTATTCGCCGATCTCCCCCACCAGCAAGGGTTTTCCGAGTTCCCGGGACTGCGCGATGCGACGGGCCAGACCATTGGCCGCGTCACCGGGGAGCGGGTTGCCGTCCTCGGTGTAGTCGTGGAATTCGGTCACGTCCACATTGCGCGATCCGCTGGGTACGCTGAACGCGTCCCCGGCGATACCGCATTGGCTGCCGCCGACGTATCCGGCGAAGAGCAGGCGCTGGGGATCCAGGGTGCGCACGATATCCCCGGCGTCGTCCATGAACTTGCGCAGTACCTGGGCGGCGTCCGCGGGGCAGGTGCGATGCCGCAGATCGCAGCGGTTGTGGTCGCAATTGCTCGGTTCGGGTTCGCCGACCAGTTCCCAGCCCGCCAGCACCGGGGAGCCGCGCCAGCGGGCCACGGCGGTATTGACCCAATCCCGGTAGCTCATGACAGAACGTCCGGGCACCTCGATGAGTTTGGTCCAGCCGTCCACGTACCACTGACGCTGTTTGTAGACCTCGTCACCGCAATCGCCGGTCTGCGCGGCCAGCACGGGAAGCACCATCTGCCCGTACTTCTCGGCCGCCGAGAACACCACGTCGGCGGGTTTGAAGTTGAGTTCGCCGGTGTCCTTGTTCACCACGAACGCCTGGAAGAGCGCGAATCGGGTGAGGCTGTTGGGCGGCAGGGCGCGGAAGAAGGCGTCCAGATCGACCTCGGCCCCGCAGCCGAAATTGACGGCGTAATCGGTGGCCAGCTGCGGGCCGTTGAATCCGCTGGGCCACCACGGCTGTCCGCGCAAGCGCAGACCGTCCGGGGTGGCGGTGACCGCATTGGGGGCGGACGGCGCGCCCTGGGGTTGCGGAATGCTGCGGGCCGCACGGGGTTGCGAGGTGGTCACCACCGAATGCGGGCCGCTGTGCCCGCAGGCGACGAGCAGGCCGGTGGCCGCGAGCGCGGCCAGTAGTCGAGCGCGCGGAAAAGCCACCTCGGACATCCTCTCCGGTCCTGATCACGGCTGTGCCTACCGGCACCCTACTGCCGTGATCAGGTAAAACCGGGGAGGCTCAGCCCGCCAGGCAGCCGGGGCCGAGCAGTGCCTTGAGATCGCCCATGAGCGCCGAGGACGGTGAAACCCGCAGGTTGTCAGCGACTTTCAGCACGGTGGTGCGCTCGCGCGAGCCGACGTGGCGGATGTGCACGTCCGCGGTGCCCGGATGGCTGCTGAGCACCCGCTTGAGGGCGCTGATCTTATCCGGGGTGCACAGCCGGGTCGGAATGACCACCGACATCGGCTTGTCCACGCCGATGGACGAAAGATCCGGCACCACAAGGTCATTGGCGATCAGCGAGATGCGATCGTCGCGGGCCGAGACGCGCGCCTTCACCAGTACGATGGCGTCCTCGGTGACATCCATGCCGTAGACCGAATAGGACTGCGGGAAGAACAGCACCTCGATACCACCGCTGAGGTCTTCCAATTGCGCCGACGCCCAGGCCAGGCCGTTCTTGTTGACGCGGCGGGTGACGCTGGCGAAGATGCCGCCGATGGTGACCTGCTGACCGTCCTTGACATCACCGTCGAGAATGGTCGGGATCTGGGTGTCGGACTGGGCCGCGAGCACGTGTTCGACGCCGTTGAGCGGATGCCCGGATACGTACAGGCCCAGCATCTCTCGCTCCAGGGCGAGTTTGTGTTTGGTCTCCCACTCCTCGTCGGGGACCTTCACATTGAACACGCTCGCCATCGAATCATCGTCGTCCAGCCCGCCGAACAGGTCGAACTGGCCGATGGCCTCGGCCTTCTTGGTCGACATGACCGCGTCGATGGCATCGGAGTGCACCAGCAGCAGACCCTTGCGCGGATGTCCGAGTGAATCGAAAGCGCCCGCCTTGATGAGGGATTCGATGACCTTCTTGGAGCAGGCGGCGGCGTCGACCTTGTTCAGATAGTCGGAGAAGTCGGTGAACTTCGACTTCTCCTTGCGCGCGGCGATGATCGAGGACACCACGTTCGCGCCGACATTGCGGACCGCGCCCATACCGAAGCGGATATCGCCGCCGACGGAGGCGAATTCGATCTCGGATTCATTGACGTCCGGCGGCAGCACCTGAATGCCCAGGCGACGGCAGTCGGCCAGATAGACCGCGGCCTTGTCCTTGTCGTCACCGACGGAGGTGAGCAGACCGGCCATGTATTCGGCGGGATAGTTGGCCTTGAGGTACGCGGTCCAGAACGACACCAGGCCGTAGCCGGCGGCGTGCGATTTGTTGAACGCGTATCCGGCGAACGGAAGAATGGTGTCCCACAGGGCTTTCACGGCCGGTTTGGAGAAACCGTTCTCGACCATGCCCGCTTCGAAGCCCTCGAACTCGGCTTCCAGGACCGAGGCCTTCTTCTTACCCATGGCGCGGCGCAGGATATCGGCTCGGCCGAGGGAGTATCCGGCGACCTTCTGCGCGATCTGCATGATCTGCTCCTGATACACGATCAGGCCGTAGGTATCACGCAGAATGTCCTTCAGGGGCTCTTCGAGCTCGGGGTGAATCGGTTTGACCTCTTGCCGCCCGTTCTTGCGATCGGCGTAGTCGTTGTGGGCGTTCATGCCCATCGGGCCGGGGCGGTACAGCGCGAGCACGGCGACGATGTCCTCGAAGCCGGTCGGCTGCATGCGTCGCAGCAGATCGCGCATGGCGCCGCCGTCGAGCTGGAAGACGCCGAGAGTGTCACCGCGAGCGAGCAATTCGTAGGTGGGGGCGTCTTCCAGCGGCAGCGTGTCCAGGTCCAGGTCGATACCGCGGTTGGCCTTCATGTTCACCAGCGCGTCGCCGATGACGGTCAGGTTGCGCAGACCCAGGAAGTCCATCTTCAACAGGCCGATGGCCTCGCACGACGGATAGTCCCAGCCGGTGATGATCGCGCCGTCCTGGGCGCGCTTCCACACCGGGATGGCGTCGGTGAGCGGTTCGGACGACATGATGACCGCGCAGGCGTGCACGCCCGCGTTGCGGATCAGGCCCTCGAGGCCGCGCGCGGTCTCGTAGATCTTGGCGACGTCCGGATTGTTGTTGATGAGTTCGCGGACCTCGGCGGCCTCTTTGTACCGCTCGTGCTCGGGATCCATGATGCCCGAGACCGAGATGTCCTTGGCCATGATCGGCGGCGGCAGCGCCTTGGTGATCTGGTCGGCGATGGCGAAACCGGGCTGACCGAACTGGACGCGCGCCGAATCCTTCAGCGCCGCTTTGGTTTTAATGGTACCGAAGGTGATCACCTGTGCGACGCGGTCACTGCCCCACTTCTCGGTGGCGTAGCGGACCATTTCACCGCGGCGGCGATCGTCGAAGTCGATATCGATATCGGGCATGGATACGCGCTCGGGATTGAGGAAGCGCTCGAAGAGCAGCCCGTGCGGGATCGGATCGATATTGGTGATGCCCATGGACCAGGCGACCAGCGAACCGGCGGCCGAACCACGACCCGGGCCGACGTGGATGCCGACCGAGCGCGCGTAGGTGATGAGGTCGGCGACGATGAGGAAGTAGGCCGGGAAGCCCATTTCGATGATGACGTCGAGTTCGAAGTCCGCGCGCGGCAGGTATTCCGGCGGAATGCCGTTGGGGAAGCGGCGATGCAGACCGGTCATGACCTCGTGCCGCAGCCAGCTGCCCTGGGTCTCGCCCTCGGGCACCGGGAAGATCGGCATGCGGTCGCGCGGGGCCCACACCTCGTCGTAGGACTGCACGCGCTCGCCGATGAGGACGGTGTTATCGCAGGCGCCGGGGACCTCGTCATCCCAGATGGCGCGCATTTCCTCGGCGGACTTGAGGTAGTAGCCGGAGCCGTCGAACTTGAACCGGGTGGGGTCCGAGAGCGTCTTGCCGGTCTGAATGCACAGCAGCGCTTCGTGATTGCCCGCATCGGTCTCGTGCACGTAGTGGCAGTCATTGGTGGCCAGCGGCGGGATGCCCAGCTCGCGGCCGACCATGAGCAGGCCCTCGCGCACGCGGCGTTCGATGGACAGGCCGTGGTCCATGATCTCCAGGAAGAAGTTCTCCGGACCGAAGATCTCCTGCCATTTGGCGGCGGCCTCGAGGGCTTCGCGCTCCTGGCCCAGGCGCAGGCGGGTCTGCACCTCGCCGGAGGGGCAACCGGTGGTGGCGATGATGCCCGCGGCGTGCTCGGCGATGATGTCGGCGTCCATACGCGCCCACTTGCCGAGCTGACCCTCGATGGAGGCGAGGCTGGAGAGCTTGAACAGGTTCCGCAGCCCCTGCGCGTTCTCCGCGACCATGGTCATATGGGTGTACGCGCCCGAACCGGAGACGTCATCGCTCTTCTGCGACGGATCGCCCCACTGCACGCGCTTGGTGTTGAAGCGGGATTCGGGCGCGATGTACGCCTCGATGCCGATGATCGGCTTGACGCCCTGCGCCTTGGCGGAGTTGTAGAACTCCGAGGCGCCGTACATGTTTCCGTGGTCGGACATGCCGACGGCGGTCATGCCCAGCCGTTTGGCCTCCTTGAACAGAGGCGTGATCTTCGCCGCGCCGTCGAGCATCGAGTACTCGGTGTGGTTGTGGAGATGGACGAATGATCCCGACGAGGCTGACACGCAGACATCCTAAGCGCCCCCACCGACTGGTTTCGAAGGCACGCGGACGTGACTTGCGCGTACGGCGTTTCGCCTTGCGCGTGTCGTGTTCAAGGTCACTCTCAGGGCTGCGAAACCGGTGCGGAATCGGACACTTCGAGCGGTTCGCCCGCCTGCGCCCGCGAGAGCGCGACGGTCGCGACGCACATGACGAGGACGGCCACGATCACGAACGCGGTGCCGACCGGACCGCTGCGCAACCGCTCATCCAGCACGGTGATTCCAACGAACGCGGCGACCAGCGGTTCGGCGATCGTGAACGCCGGAAGACACGCGGCGAGCGATCCGGCCTGATACCCGCGCTGCTGCAGGTACACGCCCCCGACTCCGGTGAGCACCAGCACGTAGATCTCCCAGCTGGTCAGCGCCGAGCTGATCGACTCCCCGAACAACCGGGTCACATTGGCGGTCAAGGCCGCCGACACACCCACCAGTGTGCCGCCCGCACCGCCGAGCAGAAGCGCCCGCAGCGCAGGCGTTTTCACCACCCGCGCGCCGATGACCCCCGCCGCCACCACCCCGAACACCAGTCCCAGCGGCCACAGCCAGCGATGCCAGGGTGCGTTGTCCAGCCCTTCGGTCGGATCGCCGACGATCAGGAATACCGCCAGCGCCACCGACAGCGCGAGGGCGTTGGCCCACATGCTCGCCGTGGTCTTGCGCCCGCTGTATCGCGCCGCCATCGGCAACGCGAACACCAGCGCACTGACCAGAATCGGCTGCACGATGAGCACCGAACCCAGCGCCAGCGCCGCCACCTGGAACGCGAATCCCCCACCGTCCCCGATCATCCCGGCCCACCATCGCGGATTCCGGACCAGCGCCCGCATCAGCCCTTCACCCTCGGGCACCTCTGCGGCGGCGCTCTGCTGCGCCACCGCCGACACCGCGAACAACAGGGCCGCGATAAACGCACAAATCACCGCACCGACAGGAAGCTGCACGCCCCCAGTCTGCCGCGCCCGGCTTTCCCCGTTTGAACCGGCGCGCTCGGTGGCGGATGATCACGCACTGAACTCGTTCGAGCAAAGGGAATTCGTATGTCGCCGTCCGACCGCAGCACGGACGGTTCGACCGTCTACTACATCTCGCAATCGCGCCTGCTG
Source organism: Nocardia sp. NPDC056000 (assembly GCF_042269265.1). Classification (NCBI taxonomy): domain Bacteria; kingdom Bacillati; phylum Actinomycetota; class Actinomycetes; order Mycobacteriales; family Nocardiaceae; genus Nocardia; species Nocardia sp. NPDC056000. The sequence goes on from NZ_JBHJXS010000006.1 coordinate 245,175, forward strand.
GTTCCGCTGCTGTGCGCGGTGGCGCTGGTGATCACCGGGATCTCGATGGTGGCGTTCGGCGGGGTGAAGGCGGTCATCTGGGGTGCGCTCGCGGTGCTGTTCTTCGGGTTCTGCGCCGTGCTGCTCGGAGTGCAATTCGTGCGCCGCAGCCCGCAGTTGACAATCTCCTTCCAGGGGCTGGCCTTCCGCAATCGCAGCCTCGGCTGGCATGAGATCGAACGAATCCGGCTGCGCCACACGGGCCGTCAGCACGCCCTCGAGGTACTCCCGCACCACATCGAGAACCACAGCGCCGGGCTCTCCCCGGCGGGCCGGCTCCTCGCCCAGAGCAATACCGCGCTGGGCTACAGCCCGCTCACCATCACCGCGCAGACCCTCTCGGTCTCGGTCGACGATATCGCCCTCACCATCCGCCGCTACTGCCCGACGCTGCGGATCGAGGATCTCCGCGGCTGAACTCCCTTGTTCGGCAAGGGCTCTCAGGCGGCTCGGCGGGCCGGGGTCTGGGCGGTGCGGCGCGTTGATCGAGCGCCCCGCACCGCCAGCGGCAGCACCCATGCCGAGGCCAGTTGGTCCGTGTAGAGGGCGGTCAGGGAGAGGCGGTTGTGGGTGAAGCCGACCGAGAGGCCGGTGTTGGGGTCGGCCCAGCCGAAGGAACCGCCGAGGCCGATGTGGCCGAAACCGGCTCGGGCTCCGGGGATCGGCAGGGAGTGGTAGCCCATATGCCAGAGCATGGGGATGTAGAACAGGGCGTGATCGAGGGAGTAGGTCTCGATGTGGCGCATGGTTTTGATCGTTTGCGGTGACAGGAAGCGGCGGCCGTTGTGCATGCCGCCGTTGGCGAGTGCGCCGTAGAGGGTCGCCAGGCCGGTGGCGGTGCAGACGCCGTTTCCGGCGGGGAGTTCGGTGTCGAGGATGGGCGGGGTGTCGCCCTCGAGGAAGTCCTCCAGGCCGGGGAGGAAGAGTGCGCGGGACGCAGCGCCGAGTGCGCCGGGGAACGAATAGGCGCGGCCCAGGACCAGCGAGATATAGGTGGTGCCGACGAATGCCAGGCGGCCGCCGTGCATGGTGGCGGCGGTGGTGGCCGCACCCGCCGGTGGCCTGCCGAGGTGGATGCCGGTGGTGCCCAGGGGTTCCGCGACCTCGGTGCGGAAGAGTTCGGCCATACCGCGGCCGGTGACAGCCCGGGCCAGACCGGCGAGCAGCCAGCCGTAGGTGAGGGCGTGGTAGGTCGGAGTGCCCCGCAGATGATCCGGCTTGGCGGCGGCCAGGCGCCGTTCCATCAGCCGGTGATCGAGGATGTCGTCCAGCCCGGCGGCGATATCCGGCAGGCCGGACAGCCCGGCGCGATGGGAGAGCAGCTGGCGCACGGTGATTCGCTCTTTGCCATTGGCGGCGAATTCGGGCCAGTAGTAGGCGACCGGGGTGTCGTAGTCGATGAGACCGCGATCGGCGAGGCGGTGGATGACCGTCGCCGCAATGCCTTTGGTGGCGGAGAACACGATCGCGCCGGTATCGGCGTCCCAGGCGGTGCCGGGCGCGGATTCGCCGATCTGGATGTCCACCAGCGGGACACCGCGCAGATGCACGGTGAGCGCACCGCCCGCACCGGGCACCCCGCCCATGAAACGGGCGAAAGTCCGTACCAGCGGACCGAATTCGGGGGTCGCGTAACCGCCCACGCCGGTGGGTAGATCCGCGAGATCGTGGGCGATGGCGACGTTGCTCATCGATCCACGGTAGAAGCGCGCGGCGCGCCGGGCAATGGGATGGCGGCGAGAGTTACCCGCGAATGCCCAGTGGTTATGCGGGGTGTCGAATCGGTAATGCGGGTGTGACCCCCGCGTACGCTGGGCGGCATGCGAGCCCTGCGGTCTCTTTCACTGAGTGTGCTGGTCGTGGTCGCCGTGGCGGTGGCGGGCTGCGCGTCGAAGAACGACGCGCCCGCGACACCGGCCGGGGTCCCCGGGGACTGGCACGGAAATATCGAGATCCCGGATCAGCCATTGCCGGTCGGGGTCACCTTCACCCCGGATGGCAAGGCCACCATCGACATTCCGCTGCAGGGAGTGACGGCGCAGGAATTGGGTGAGGTGAAGACCGATCCGGATCAGGTGGCGTGGACCATCACCGGATTCCCGGGCACGCCATCGTTCAAGGGCAAGTTCGACAAGGGGTCGGACACCATCAAGGGCGAGTTCAGCCAGTCCGGCGCGACGTTCCCGCTGAATATGACGCGCGGCAAGATCGCCGGATTGAATCGCCCGCAGGAGCCGAAACCGCCGTTCCCGTACAACTCCGAGGATGTCAGCTATCGCAGCGGCGATATCACCATCGCGGGCACGCTCACCGAACCGCGCAGCGCCGGACCGCATCCCGCCGTCGTGCTGATCACCGGCAGCGGACCGCAGGATCGCAATGAGGAAATCGCCGGGCACAAACCGTTCCTGCTGATCGCGGACACTTTGACGCGTGCGGGATATGCCGTGCTGCGCACCGACGATCGGGGTGTCGGCGGTACCGGCGGCAAGATCGATCAGGCGAATTACGATCAGCTCGCCGATGACGTGGCCGCCGGAGTGAGCTTCCTGCGCGGCCGTTCGGAGATCGACGGCAAACGCATCGGTTTGCTGGGCCACAGCGAGGGCGGCTACCTCGCACCACTGGCCGCGGCCAAGCCGGACAGCGGTATCGCCTTCGCGATTCTGATGGCGGGCCCGTCGGTGCGCGGCTCCGAGGTGCTGATCGAACAGAACCGCCTCATCCTGGCCGCGGGCGGTGCGACCCAGGAACAGGTCGACGCGCAGGTCGCCTACATCACCGGACTCACCGAGGTGATGCGCGGCGGCGATGTGGAGGCCGCGCGGAAATACGCGCACGCGCACAATGATTCACTGCCCGCCGATCAGCGCAGCAAGGATGACGTGCTGGACAGCACCATCACACCGAGCATGCTGGCACTGGTGAATTACGATCCCGCCCCGGCGCTTTCGGCGCTGCGGATTCCGGTGCTCGCGGTGTACGGCGGCAAGGATCTGCAGGTGCCATCGGCCCAGAACGAAGGTCCGGCGCGCACCGCGCTTGCCGCCGATCCCGATGCCACCGTGCACGTCTTCGACGGCCTCAACCATTTGATGCAGCCGACCAAGACCGGTTTGGTCTCCGAGTACGGGACCATCGAGACGACCATCGATCCGGCGGTGCTGGATATGTACACCGCGTGGCTGACCCAGCGCTTCCCGCCCAAGCGCTAGCGCCCTGGCGCACCGGATATTTCCTTGGAAGAGTGAGCGTATGGGCATCTACGAGAACCAGGTTCTCCCCCGGATCATCGATCTGTCGTGCGGATCGGCGATGCTCGATCCGGTGCGCGAGCAGACCTGCGAGGGCCTGCACGGGCGGGTGGTCGAGATCGGGTTCGGATCGGGACGCAATGTGCCGTTCTATCCGGGCGCGGTGGACTCGGTGACCGCGGTGGAGCCGGTGGATCGCGGCTGGCAAATGGCAAGCAAGCGGGTCGCCGCCGCGAACGTCCCCGTCGAGCGAGCCGGACTGGATGGACAGGCACTGCCGTTCGCGGACAATAGTTTCGATTCGGCGCTGTCCACCTGGACGCTGTGCACCATTCCCGACGCACAGGCCGCGCTGGCCGAATTGCGGCGTGTGCTGGTGCCCGGCGGCACATTGCATTTCGTCGAACACGGACTCGCACCCGATGCCGATGTCCAGAAATGGCAGCATCGCCTGAATCCGGTGCAGCAGACGCTGTTCGGCGGCTGCAATCTGAATCGCGATATTCGCGCGATGATCGAGGATTCGGGTTTCGAGATTCGCGAAGTGGATCGCTTCTACGAGAAGATGGCCCCGAAATTCATGGGCGCGCTGTCACGGGGCGTGGCGATCTCGGCGTGAGATCGCCGACGCCCCTCGCCGCGTACTACGTCGTGGGCCAGCCGCCGTACGGAACGGTGATCAGCTCCATGTAGTGGCCGTTGGGATCCAGGAAATAGATACCGCGCCCACCGTCATTGTGGTTGATCTCGTTCACGCCCTGCATGCGCGGATCCGCATAGTAGGTGAGACCGCGCTCCTGGATCTTCTCGAAGGCCGAATCGAATTCGTCCTCCGAGACCAGGAAGGCGTAGTGCGTGGGGTGCAGGCCGCCCGGGATATCAGGCGGACTGACGGCGAAATCGAAGGTGACGCCGTTGTGTACGGGCAGCGCGATGAATGGACCCCACTCCTCACCGACTTCCAACCCGAGGATATCCGCCCAGAATTCGGCGGTTTCCCTATTGTCCTTGCTCGCGACAATGGTGTGGTTGAACTGAATAGTTATCGGAATTCTCCTGTGTCCGTGGCGATCCCGACCCTGGACCGGTGCAAGTCGGCCGACAGGAGCACCGCCACACCCTCGAAGTTAGCCGCGAAAAGCGCGATCCGCCAACCTTCATGTGACAGGCATCACAGGACGATCGGCGGATCGGCTAACTTCGGGACGCCCTTATTTCTGCGCGGAGGCCGAGGCCGAGAAGGTGCTGAGCAGGCAGATCACGCTCTGCGGGAACTGCTGGACGCAGACCTGCCCCGCGACATCGGCATTCTGCGCGGGAGCCGGTTCCAGCGGAACCGCGGAGGCGGTGGCGACGGCGGCCAGCGGCGCGAGCAGCAGGGCGCTCGCCAGGACTCCGGCACGGAAACGATTGCGCATGAGGATATTTCCTTCCAGGACGGTGACGGGGTGCACCATCCGTTTGCAGGATAGTGATATATGGACATTTCAGACAGGGGCGGAATACTCCTGTTCGGGACGCCCGGTGCTGCCGTAGCGCAACTGCATGCGCAGACCCCCCGTGGCCACCAGCGTAGCGAGATACCGCTGCGCGGTGGCGCGCGAAATACCGATCGCGGCCGACACCTGCGCGGCGGACATGGGCGCGGTGGCCCGCTGGACGGCTTGCAGGACAAGGTCTTTCGTCGGCGAGGCAACCGCCGCCGCCTGGGATGCGGCACTGCTCGGCAGCGCACTGGGCCGCAGCGCCAGCAGCGCGGCATCGACCTCGGCCGCCCCGATCTCCGGGGCCGACAGTATGCGGCGATAGCGGGCGTATCCGGCCAGCCGGGCAGCCAGCGCGGCATGATCGAACGGTTTCACCAGATAGCCCAGCGCACCCGCCGCCAGCGCCCCGCGCACCGTCTCGGATTCGGTTGCGGCCGTGAGCATCATGGCGTCGAACCGAATCTCGCGCACCAGCTCCACCCCGGAACCATCGGGCAGATAGACATCGACCAGCGCCAGATCGAACGCGGCCCGCTCGATCTCGGCCCGCGCGGCGGCCAAGGTGTTGGCGACCGCCCCGACAGTGAATCCCGGTAGCGCCGAGACGATTCCGGCATGCATATTCGCCACCCGGAAGTCATCGTCGACCACCAGGACCTTCAGTTCTCCGCGGCCCACGCCGGTTCTCCCTCGATCAGCACACCCGGCAACCGGGCAATGAACTCCGCTCCCCGCAGCGGTCTTTCCGATTCCGCCGACTCCCCCGCACCGGATTCCCCGGTACTCGCGGCGACGCCACCCGGATGCGCGAGCCGAACCTCGCCCCCGCGCGCCCGCGCCACCTGACGGGACAGCGCCAGCCCCACCCCGCGCCCACCGGGTACATCCCCGCCGGAACGCGTCGAAACCCCTTCTACGAAAATCGAATCCACCAATTCCGCGGTCACCCCGGCACCGCTGTCCGCGACCGCGATGTGCAGCGTGTCGCCCTCCTGCACCAACTCCACTTCGACGACCGGCGATACGTCCGGATCATCCCCCGGTTCGTGACCGCGCTCGGTGATCACCGCATCGGCGCTCGCTCGCACCGAACCACCGACAGCGGTGGATTGCGCACCCCCATCAGTGACGAGCTGCTCGGCCGCCGCGTCGATGGCGTTGTCGAGAAGGTTCCCCAGCACCGTCGTGACATCCACCGGCGCAGCGAGATTCGCGGTCACCCAGGTGTTGGGGCCGAGGCGGAGGTGGACGCCCTTCTCGCGGGCATGGGCGGCTTTGGCGGATAGGAAGGCTTGCAGGTAGGGGTCGGCGACGGCGTCGATGCCGGGCAGGGCCGCACCGAGGGGACCTGAGCCGAGGAGCTCGTCGAGGTAGTTCGCTGCTTCACCGGAGCGGCCGGTGTGCAGCAGGCCGCTCAGCAGGTGCAGGCGGTTGGCGAATTCGTGGCGCTGGGCGCGCAGCACGGTGCTCATGGAGCGGACCGCATCCAATTGGCGGGTAAGGGATTCCACATCGGTGCGGTCGCGGACGCTCAGGACCGCACCGAGCGGGCGGCCGTCCCGGGTGACCGTGCGGGCGGTGACGACGACGATGCGCTCCCCCACCGCGGCCTGCACGGGTTGGCCGTCGGCGGACCGGAAGGCTTGCAGCACACGGGGAGTCAGGCCGATGGCGTCGATATCCGCGCCGGGGGCGGCGGTGATGCCGAGCAGGCGGCGGGCCTCGTCATTGCTGACGGTGACGCGCCAGGCGGCATCGGCGGCGACCACGCCTTCACCGATGCCGTGCAGCACGGCATCCTGTTCGCGGACCAGTTCGGCGAGTTCCGACGGTTCCAGGCCCAGGGTCAGCCCGTGCCAGCGACGAGCCAGCAATACCGATCCGGCGATACCCGCCAGCAGTGCGCCGCCGATCAGCAGTCCGGCCCGGCGCAGATCGCGCAGCAGCTGTTCGCGCACGGCCGTGGTGGAGATGCCCACGCTCACCTCACCGACCACGCGACCGGTACCGCGTTCGAGCACAGGCACTTTCGCGCGCACGGATTCACCGAGCGTCCCGTGTTCGCGAATCACCACCTCACCGCCGGCGAGCGCCTTGGATGGGTCGGTGCTGACCATCTCGCCGAGCCGGGTGCGGTCCGGATGCGCCAGCCGCAGGCCCGCGTCATCGGTGATGACCACGAATAACGCTCCGGTGCGCAAGCGCGCGTCATCGGCGATATGCGCCAATTCGCCCTCGGCGAGCTCGTCTTCGAGTTGCGGTCCGGTCGGCAATGCGGAATTGCTATAACGTGCGACCTCGGTCCGCACCACCGGATCCGAGGCGACCGTGCGCGCGATGGCAAGCGCCCTTTCGCCGTACTCCCCCGACAGCCGCTGTCCGCTGACGTACGCGAATACGCCGAATGCCAGGCCCAGCGTCAATCCGACCACCGCGACCTGCAACAGCACGATCTGGGTTCGGAGACGAACCGAGCGGGGGCCGAGCGAGAACACGGGCGACAGTGTAGAGAACCCCCGGCAAACGCATGAGCAGAATGCGCGAAACGTCCGAATCGCTGCTTGTGCGGGTAGCGCGCACAACCGGGTCCGGTGTGACCCGGGACACGTAACTTCTGTCCAACGCCGCAGGGACGCGGCAGGAATACAGGAGTGGCAATGACAGATCCGCTGATTGAGCTCAGGGGCGCGACCAAGCGCTTCCCCGGGACGAACGGTGGCATTCACACCGCGGTGCGCGACCTGAACTTCACCGTCGCGCCCGGCGAGTTCGTCGCCGTGGTCGGCCCGACCGGCTGTGGCAAGTCCACCACGCTGTCGCTGGTCTCCGGACTCGAACCCGCCTCGGCCGGAAGGACTCTGGTGCGCGGCGCGGATGTGCGCGGCATTCCGGACGGCGTCGGCTACATGTTCCAGCAGGACGCGGTGCTGCCGTGGAAGACGGTGCTGGACAACGTGGCCCTGGGCCCGGCCTTCCGGGGCGTGCCCAAGAAGGCCGCCCGCGAGCGCGCCGCCGCCTGGGTGCGCACGGTCGGGCTGGCCGGGTTCGAGGGGTACTACCCCCATCAGCTCTCCGGCGGCATGCGCAAGCGGGTGTCGCTGGCGCAGACGCTGGTGAACGATCCCGAGATCATTCTCATGGATGAGCCGTTCAGCGCGCTGGACGTGCAGACCCGTCAGCTCATGCAGGACGAACTGCTGCGGGTGTGGTCCGGGACGAACGCGGCGGTCATCTTCGTGACGCACGACCTGGAGGAGGCCATCGCCCTCGCCGATCGGGTCGTCGTCATGACCGCTTCTCCCGCAACGGTATGCGGTGATTTCACGGTGAGCCTGGAGCGGCCGCGCGATGTCGAGGAGGTGCGGCTCACCGAGGAGTTCCGCGATCTCTACAAGGAAATCTGGGAAACGCTGCGCGATCAGGTCGAGGCGGCACGTAGTAAGGGAGCCTCCCGTGTCGCTTGATGTCCTGCCGCAGAATGTCGCCGCCACACCGGTTTTCGAATCCGAGGAGCAGATCCTCACCCGGGTGCGTAATCAGGCGCGCAAGAACAAGATTCGCACCTGGAGCCTGCGCGCCCTGCTGGTCGTGCTGTGGCTGGGGTCCTGGGAGCTGACCGCCTCGCTGTGGATCGATCCGTTCTTCTACTCCAAGCCCTCGCTCATCTGGGACCGGCTCGTCGAATGGTTCACCGAGGGCACGCAATTCGGATCCATCTGGTTGCAGCTCTACACCACGGTGCAGGAAGCGGTGCTGGGCTTCGTCATCGGCACCGTAGCCGGTGTGGTGCTGGGTGTGCTGCTGGGCCGTAGCCGGTACTGGGCCGATGTGCTCGCGCCATTCATCAAGGCGCTCAACGCCGTTCCGCGCATCGTGCTGGCATCGCTGTTCATCATCTGGTTCGGCCTGGGCCTGAGCTCCAAGGTGGCGACCGTCGTGGTGCTGGTGTTCTTCGCGGTGTTCTTCAACGCCTTCACCGGTGCTCGCGAGGTGGACGGCAATGTGATCAACAATGCCCGCATCCTGGGCGCGTCCAAGCGCCAGGTGCTCACCTCGATCGTGCTGCCGAGCGCCACCACCTGGATTCTGTCCAGCCTGCACACCGCCTTCGGTTTCGCGCTCATCGGCGCAGTGGTCGGCGAATACGCCGGTGCCAGCAAGGGTTTGGGCCTGCTCATCTCGAACGCGCAGGGCACCTTCGACGCGGCGGGCATCTACGCGGGCATGATCGTCATCACCGTGGTGGCGCTGGTCGCGGAGTGGATCATCGGCCTGGCCGAGGGACGCCTGCTGAAATGGCGTCCGTCGCAGGCGGCCGCGGGCCACGGCGGGATGTGAGCATGCGCTACCGCAAGAGCCTGGCGCTCATTCTGCTCGCCGTCTCCTCGCTGCTGCTGGCGACCGGCTGTCGTGATTCGCGCACCATTCCGACCGCGAACGGGCGACCGCAGCTCACCATCATGGCGGGCGGTCTGGAGAAGGTGATCTACCTGCCCGCCATGCTGACCCAGCAGCTCGGCAATTTCGAACGCAATGACATCGATGTGACACTGCTCGGCGAACAGTCCGGCGCGACCGCCGAAACCGCGCTGCTCACCGGCGATGTGCAGGCCGTGGTCGGATTCTACGATCACACCATCGATCTGCAGGCCAAGGATCAATGCCTGCGCACCGTGGTCCAATTCGCCGATGTGCCGGGCGAAGTGGAGCTGGTGTCCACCGCGGACGCGGGAACCATCCGCTCCCCCAAGGACTTCGCGGGTCGCAACCTCGGTGTCACCTCGCTGGGATCCTCCACCGACTTCCTCACCCAGGCGCTGGCCGGGCAGGAGGGCCTGAGCACCTCGGACTACACGCGGGTGAAAGTCGGTGCGGGACAGACCTTCATCGCGGGTATGAACCACAATGGCATCGACGCGGGCATGACCACCGATCCGACCGTCGCCAAGATGGTCAGCTCCGGTGATGCCCAGGTGCTCATCGATATGCGCAATGAACAGGGCACCCGGGCCGCGCTGGGCGGACTGTATCCGGCCGCCTCGCTGTATATGCGCTGCGAGACCGTGGACAGCCATCCGGAGATCGTGCAGAAGCTGGTCACCTCGTTCGTGCAGACCCTGCAGTGGATCAAGGCGCATTCACCGCAGGAGATCGCGGCGAAGATGCCATCGCAGTACGCGGGCGGCGATCCCGCGCTGTATGTGAAGTCGGTCGGCGATTCGATCAGCATGTTCAACGGTGACGGGCTGATGAAACGCGAAGGCGCGGAGAACGTGCTGCGGATTCTGGGGCAGTACTCGCGCAATGTGAAGCCGGTGCGGGATCGCATCGATCTCGATGCCACCTACACCAATCGGTTCGTGGAACAGGCGCTGCGGCCCGCCGCGCAGTAGCGCCCGATCCGAAAAGCCCCGTGCGACCGCGCATCCGATGAGGGGGATGCGGGATCCGCACGGGGCACTTCGATATTCGGACGCCGGTCAGCCGTAGCGGGCGTCCCGGCCGGGAGGTTCATCGCGAATACTCTTGCCCGGATGCACATTCCGGCGCTCCCGCTGCCCGCGCGCGATCTCGGTGGCGAGCGCGTCCAGCGGTTGCGCGAACGGCTGCACGGTCAGCGCCGCGAGCCACTCGCGGGCCGCCCGGGTGGCCTCGGGATCGATGGCGTAGATCCGGCGGGTGCCTTCGGCGCGCACGGTGAGCAGTCCGGCCTCGCGCAATACCTTGAGATGCTGGGAGACCCCGGGCTGCGAAATCGAGGTGAACCGTTGCGCCGCGGCGACAATCGCCCCGGCGGGGAGTTCGCCCGCACCCACCAGTTCCAGGATGAAGCGGCGCACCGGATCGCCGAGGGCGTCGAAGATTCTCGCCGGGGATGTGGCCATCAGGATTCCGCGCTGCCCTCCGGCTCGACCGTGTAGAAGGTGATCGTATTGTCCCGCGCCGCACGGGCTACGACGGGATCGTCACCGTCGGCGATGGCGGCCGCGGCCCAGCCCTCGGCGGCCGCGCTCACGAATTCGATGCCGGGCGGGGTGGTCGGAAAGGCCAGTCCCGCAGCCGGATCCACCGATGCGCCGGAGTCGATGTGCAGGCCCAGGGCCATCAGCGACAGATCCCAGCCGACGCCGACCGCGCCCGGGCCGTACTGCGTCCAGAATTCGGGGTCGACCGGAGCCTCGTGCACCAGTTCCAATGCGGTGCCATCGCCGTCGGGGGTGAGGCCGATGGTCAGCCACGATGTGACGGGACCCATTTCCCAGGTCACCGCGAAGCGCTCCGGAGCCTCGCACTCCTCGATGAGCCCGCCCGCATTGCCCTGGGTCTGATAGCGGCCGCCGGGCTTCAGCTCACCGGTCACCGGCAGGAACCAGCGCGGCAGCCGTTCCGGGTTGGTGAGCGCGTCCCAGAGATCGGCCTGATCGGTGGCGTAGACGCGGCGGGCGACGGCGGTGCGGGTCGGCTTACCGTCCCGCGCACCGGTCCGCACCTCGCGCACGACCAGTCCGGCGACGGCGATCGGGTCTTCGAGCAGGGCCATATCATCCTCCTTTATATAAGTGTGAACTTATACTACCCGGCGTCGAGTTGGCTCGCCGCTAACCTGGCCGCCATCTCGCGATGGCATCTTGATCTCGTGCACAAGGTTCTGCCCGATACCTGGTTCCACCGCCTGTGCGCGGGCATCTCCGACCGCCTGCCGTTCGGGCTCGAACGCTTCGCGCCACCGACCGTCGTGGGCTATCTGCTGATCAGCGCGGTGTGCTTCACGGCCGACATGATCGTGCTCACCCTCTTGCACGGCACCCTCGGCACACCGCTGCCGGTCGCGGTCACCACCGGCTACATCACCGCGTTCGGTTTGAGCTATGTGCTGAACCGCACGCTGAACTTCTCCTCGCACGCCGCGGTCGGACCGCAGCTCACCATCTATGTCGTCGTGGTCGTGGTGAACTACCTGGTCTTCATCCTGGGCGTCACCAGCGGATTGGCCACCATCGGCGTCGAATATCAGCTCGCCCGGGTGGCGGGCGGCATCGGCGAGGGCATCTATATGTACGCGGCTATGCGCTGGCTCGTCTTCCGCGGCGCAATGCATCGACCGTGAAGATGGCCAGGGCCAGCCAGATGAGCGCGAAACCGGCCCAGCGCGAGGCGGGCATATCCTCGTGACCGATCGCCACACCCCAGGTCAGCTGTAGCGCCGGGGTCAGATACTGCAGGATTCCCATGGTGGACAAGGGGACTCGCGGTGCGGCCAGTGCGAAGCACAGCAGCGGTATCAGGGTGACCGGGCCGGAGATCATCAGCAGCGCCGAATGCGAGACGCTGGAACCGAAGGTGGCGTTACCGGTGACGGCGAGCACCACCACGGCGATCACGGCGAACGGCGCGGCCGAAATACCTTCCGCGGCAAGGCCGGGCAGGGCATCGAGCCGGATCACCTTCTTGATGAGGCCGTAGGTGGCGAAGGAACAGGCCAGGATCAACGCGATCCACGGCGGGCGGCCGTAGTCGATGGTCAGCACGATCACCGCGGTCGCGCCCAGAGCCAGTGCGAGCCACTGCACCCGGCGCAGCCGCTCCCGAAAGATGATGACGCCGAACGCAACCGTCACCAGCGGATTGATGAAGTAGCCGAGCGCGCACTGCACGACCTGTTCGGACATGACGCCGTAGACGTACACGCCCCAATTGATGGACAGCGCAAGCGAAGCCGCCGCCGCCAGCCACCAGGTGCGGGCATCGATACCGCGCAACTCGCGCAGTCGGCCGGAGATCAGCAGGAGCAGCAGCGCCACGCCCAGGGTCCACAGAATCCGCTCGGCCAGCACCTCGACGGGGCTCGCGAATTTCAGCAGGCCGAAGAACGCCGGAAACAGGCCCCACATGAAGTACGCGCCGAATCCGAAGGCGACGCCCACCTGACCCGCCGAGCGCCCGGTGCTGACACGGCTGGATCGCGCGGCATCCGCCTGGGCGGCGGCGGGTCTGTCTGGCACCCATCAACGTTAGCCTGTGCAACGACCAGGCGACTATCGGATATTCGCCTTATAAGTCCCGCTCGCCGACGCGCTTCCGGCTTACCTGGGCAAACCCGGCTAACCGCACGCAAACCTCTAGGCTGTGAATCATGTCGATCACCGCACAGGCAGCGACGCCCGCGACCGGGCTCACCTCAGCGGAGGTGGAGCAAAGACGGCGCGACGGGCTCACCAATGATGTTCCCGAGCGGGCCTCCCGCTCGGTGCGAGATATCGTCAAGGCGAATATCTTCACGCGCATCAACGCCATCCTCAGCGTGCTTTTCGTCCTGGTGATCGCGACCGGATCGATCATCGACGGCATGTTCGGACTGCTCATCGTCGCGAACAGCGCGGTCGGCATCATTCAGGAGCTGCGCGCCAAGAAGACCCTGGACGAACTGGCCATCGTCGGCCAGGCGCAACCGGTGGTGCGGCGCGAGGGCAAGGCCACCGCGGTCGCACCGCAGGAGATCGTGCTCGACGACATCATCGAGCTCGGACCCGGCGATCAGATCGTGGTCGACGGCGAGGTCATCGAAGCCGAACTGCTCGAGGTCGACGAATCACTGCTCACCGGTGAAGCCGATCCGATCGACAAAACCGTTGCGGCCCCGGTCATGTCGGGCAGCTTCGTGGTCTCGGGCAGCGGCGCGTACCGGGCCACCAAGGTCGGCAAGGACGCCTACGCCGCCAAACTCGCCGATGAGGCCAGCAAATTCACCCTGGTCAAATCCGAACTGCGCAATGGCATCGACACCATTCTCAAGGTCATCACCTACCTGCTGATCCCGGCGGGCCTGCTGTCCATCTACAACCAGCTGGTCTCCAGTAAGGAATCCTGGCGGCCCGCCGTCAACGGCATGGTCGCGGCGCTGGTGCCGATGGTGCCCGAGGGCCTGGTGCTGATGACCTCCATCGCCTTCGCGGTCGGCGTGGTCCGGCTCGGGCGGCGGCAGTGCCTGGTGCAGGAACTGCCCGCCATCGAGGGTCTGGCACGGGTGGACGTGGTGTGCGCGGACAAGACCGGCACGCTCACCGAGAACGGTATGCGGCTCAGCGAGATTCGGGCCATCGCCGCGGACGGATCCGCGCCCGAGGGCGAATCATCCACCGCCTCCGAGGAATTGCGGCAGGTGCTCGCCGCCATGGCCGGTGACGATCCGCGCCCGAACGCGAGCGTGGCGGCCATCGCCGAGGCGCTCCCGGATAAGCCCGGATGGAAGCCGACCGGGATCGCGCCGTTCTCCTCGGCCAAGAAATGGAGCGGGTTCTCCTACGGGGAGCATGGCAACTGGCTGCTCGGCGCGCCGGATGTGCTGTTGGACTCCGATTCCGAAACCGCCGCCGTCGCACAGGAAATCGGGGCCAAGGGGTTGCGCGTACTGCTGCTGGCCAGCAGTGACCGGCCGGTGGACGCGGCCGACGCGCCGGGTCAGGTGACACCCGCCGCGCTGGTGGTGCTGGAGCAGCGGGTACGGCCCGATGCCAAGGAAACCCTCGAATACTTCGAATCGCAGCATGTGGCGACCAAGGTCATCTCCGGTGACAATGCCGTCTCCGTCGGCGCGGTCGCGGCCTCGCTCGGCCTGGCGGGCGGTGACGATCCGGTCGACGCGCGCAAGCTGCCGACCGATCAGAACGAACTCGCCGACGTACTCGATCACAAGACCGTCTTCGGCCGGGTGCGCCCGGATCAGAAGCGCGCCATGGTTTCCGCGCTGCAATCGCGCGGGCATACCGTCGCCATGACCGGTGACGGCGTGAACGATGTACTCGCGCTCAAGGACGCCGATATCGGCGTCGCCATGGGTTCGGGCAGCCCGGCCACCCGTTCGGTGGCGCAGATCGTGTTGCTGGACAACAGGTTCGCGACGCTGCCGTACGTGGTCGGCGAGGGCCGCCGGGTGATCGGCAATATCGAGCGCGTCTCGAATCTGTTCCTCACCAAGACCGTCTACTCGGTGGTGCTGGCCTTCCTGGTCGGCATCGCGGGCATCGGTTCGCAGATCTTCCACTACAAGGCGATCGGGTATCCGTTCCTGCCCCGGCACGTGACGATCGCGGCCTGGTTCACCATCGGCATTCCGGCGTTCATCCTCTCGCTCGCGCCGAACAACGAACGCGCGCGCACCGGATTCGTCGGGCGCGTCATGCGATTGGCGATTCCGTCCGGTCTGGTGATCGGCGTGATGACCTTCATCGCGTATCTGATCGCGTACAAGGGACCCGATGCGGGCGAGACCGCGAAGGTGCAGGCGGGCACCACCGCGCTCATCACGCTGCTGATCATCGCGGTATGGGTGCTGGCCATCGTGGCGCGGCCGTGGAACAGGTGGAAGATGCTGCTCATCGCGGGTTCCGTTGCCGGATACCTGATTCTGTTCGCGGTGCCGTTCACCCGGCACTTCTTCAAACTGGATCCGAGCAATATCGCGCTCACCACTTCGGCGATCATCTGCGGTGCGATCGGCATCGTGCTGGTGGAGGTGGCGTGGTGGGTGAGCGCCAAATTGCAGGGCGAGACACCGCATCTGCTGCCCGGCTCCCCCGGCGAAAACGACTGATCTTCACCGCATTCCGAGTCACGGCGGCGGCGCACCGATGCGGTGCGCCGCCGTTCTGTTAAACATCCAAACTGGTCGCATGGTTTGGCTCGCCGGTGAACTGCCTTGTCCCGGACCTTTTTTGACCAGCGGGGTACCTTGTGCCCCATGGAGGTCCTGCTGCATCAGATCGACGCGTTCGCCGACACACCGTTCTCGGGCAATCCCGCCGCGGTCATGCCGCTGCTGTGCTGGCTGCCCGATGAACTGCTGCAACATCTCGCCGAGGAGAACAATCTCGCCGAGACCGCCTTCTACACTTCGGCGCTACCCGCGGAGGCCGGTGCGGCACCGGACAACTCGCCCGCCTTCCATCTGCGCTGGTTCACCCCCGCCACCGAGGTCGACCTGTGCGGGCACGCCACGCTCGCCGCCGCGGCGCAGATTCTGGACGATATGCATCCCGGCGCGGATCGCGTGCACTTCTACACCCGCAGCGGCTGGCTCCGCGTCGACCGCGATCGCGATGATCTGGTGCTGGATCTGCCGACGGTGTCCTCGGTGGAGATCGATGTGCGCGAAGACATTCCGCGCGCACTCGCCGCGGCCTTGGGGGTCAAGCCGTTGCGCGCCTACGACGGCACCGATGTGGTGCTGCTGGTCACCTCGGAAGAGGAAGTGCGCCAGGCACATCCGGACTTCGCGGCATTTCCGAAGATGCCGCGCGGGGCGATCATCACCGCCGCCGGGGCCGAATCCGATTTCGTCTCCCGCTTCTTCGCACCCGGACAGGGCATCCCGGAGGATCCGGTCACCGGCTCCGCGCACGCGCAACTCACCCCGCTCTGGAGTCGCGAACTCGGCCGCACCACCCTGTCCGCGCGCCAGCTCTCCGCCCGCGGCGGCGCACTGCGCTGCACCCTCAGCGGCGACAGAGTCCGCCTGGCAGGCCGCTGCCGCCGCTACCTGGACGGCGTAGTTCGCCTGGCGGACTGAGGGATTCAGCCCGCCGAGCCCCTCTACACCGCCGCGCTATCGATTGACGATGGCGTCGGTGAGAGCCAGTAGATCGGCCTCCCGATAGCCCGGGTACCCGTGCAGCATGGCGCGCCACTCCGCCGGAATCGCCGACGCGCCCCAGCGCGCGCCCAGCAGGCCGCCCGCGATGGCGGCGGTGGTATCGGTATCGCCGCCCGCGCGCACCGCGAGTTCCAGTGCGGCGGGCAGGGTGTCGGCGTGGGTAATGGCCCACCACGCGGTCTGCAGGGCGTGCACCACCCAGCCGTTCTTGGGGAAGTCCGCGGGCGCACCGCATTCGGCCTTGTCAAGCAGCGGTCCCCAGAAACCCGCGTCCACCTTCGAAAGTGATTCGCGCACACCGTCATAGGTGCCGTACAGCACCGCGTGCCGGATGGCGCAGGTCCACAGTTTGCACGCCTGCATGGCCTGCATATCGTAGTGCGTGAGCGAGCTGACCACGGCCGCGCCCTTGGCGCAGTGCTCCTCGTCGTCGAGGTAGGCCAGCGCCACCGGCGCGGTGCGCATGAGCGAACCGTTGCCCGCCTTCAAACCCTCCAGATCGTGCGCGCGCACCTGCATCTCGCGCCCGGTCGGGCTGCGCCACTGCAGGACCTGCCTGGTCTGCATGCCGATATCGGCGGGCTTGGAATCCCACCAGATCAGGAATTCGGCCGCGACCGCGTCGAGTCCGGCCTCCTCGTGCAGATTCGGCACGCGCGCCGCCGCCCGGGCGATGGCGATCGCCATCGAGGTGTCATCGGTCCACTCGCCCGGCGCCCAGTTGAAACTGCCGCCGCCCTTCATCTCGATGACCACCTCGGGCCCGGGATGGGTGAACTCGTAACCCGCGCCCAGCGCATCACCCGCCGCCGTACCCAGCAGCACCCCGGCCGCCCGGTCCGCCTGCTCCGCGGTCAGTTCCATCAGTTCCCAGCCCCTCTCGATGAGCTCGCTGCCCTCACTCTCGCACGGACAGCTCTGCTGCCACGGTAGCTCTCACGCGACAGCGCTCGTGCCGCGGCCGGGAATGGTTGCGCTTCCTTGACGGGTGCGTGCCCGTCAAGGATTAGGGCAGATGTCCGATGGTGCCCGGATGCGGCCGCCCATAGTGTCGAGTCCGGGGGTGTACCGCCGGGTCTGTCCGTGCCCGCCCCCATGCCGGAATCAGCGAAAGATGTTGCCGCGCACTTCCGGTCGGGCGGAGTGGCGTGCGCGGCGGAAGAAGAGGACCACCCCATGACGCACACCAGCCGCCCGCGCACGATCCGTCGGACGGTCACGCTGCTCGCGACCACCGCGGCGCTCGGCCTCATCGTGGGATGTTCGAGTGATCCGACCTCGGGGCCGATCACGGTCAAGGGTTCACCGGCGCTCACCACCACGAGCGCGGCCGCGGCCAGCAGCACCACCACCGGCGCGAATCCGGGTGCGGCGCAACCGGGCGGCGGACAGCCGGGCGGTGCGGGACCGCAGGCGCAGCAGCAGCCGGGCGGCGCGCCGATCGACGAGCCGGGCCCCGCGCCCGATCCGGGCCCGGGCACCCCGCTCGGCACCGATCATTACGTGAAATGTACGGACAAGATCAATTACGCGGGTGACCCGCGCTCCAATGCCGAGATCAATCTCGAGGGTGAACGACACGGCGGTGATTGCCCCGCCCCGATAACGTCCGCCCCCTCGGCCGCGCCGTCCACTGTCGCGGCGACGACAACCGTTGCGACCCCCGCGGTTACGACCACCGTGAGCCCCGCGCCGGCCACCACGGCACCGGCGACCAGTGCACCCGCCGCCACCGAACCGGCGACCACGAGCGCGGCGAAATAGCGGGCGGCGCTAGACCTCCAGCTCCTCCTCGATGCCCCGCAGGCGGTGCCGCGCCATCGCGAGATTGGCGCGGCCCCGGTCCAGGGCGAGATACAGGAACAGGCCCTTGGACTTTCGTCCGGTCATGGGTCGGATGATGTGATACTGCGCGCCGAGGGTGATCAGAATGTCCTCGATATCCTCATTGATGCCGAGTTGATCGATGGTGCGCATCTTGGCGCGCACCACCTCGGTATTGCCGGCGGCGGCGACCTGCAGATCCAGGGCTTTGGAGCTGCCGAGCATGCCGAGCGCCATCCCGCTGTTGTAGTCGACCACGGCGGCGCCGACCGCGCCGTCGATCACCATCATGTCCTTCAGTGCGATATCCATGTTGGACATGGCAGTTCCTTTCAATCGGTGTTTCTCTTCGGGGTTTTCTTGACGTTGTTCGCCAATTCGGTCAGCTGATCGGCGATGGCGCGGGCCACCGGACGCGATTCCAGATGCAGGCGGCCCACATTCACCTCCGGACCCGCCAAAACCGTCAGTGAGGCCGTCCAACCGGCCGCATAGATGACCACGTATCCGCCGGAGCCGTGCACCACGACCTCGTGAAAGCCACCGCCGTGCGCGGTGGTGGCCAGCCGGTGCGAGAGCGACAGCTGGGAGGCGGTGAGCGCGGCCATGCCGGTGGGTTCGATATGCGGCGGCAGATCGTGTGCGATGAGCAGCCCGTCGGTGGAGGCCACCAGGGTGCCGGTCAGCCGAGGTACGCTGTCGCGCAACAACTTCAGCTGTGCCAGCAGCACCGTATTCGGTTCGGGTCGCGAGATCGCCACCTTTGTCATCCTTCTTCCCATCATTTCGCCGAGCCGCCTCCTGCGCGCGGTCACACCAGCTCCTCCAAGGCCGCCTCCCATTCCGTCCGCCGGGCCTGATCCGTTTGATCGAACGCGGCCGCTGTGCGGTCATGCCAGCTCCTCCAGCGCCGCCCGGACGCGGACGAGCACTTCACGGTCGATGGGTTTCCAGCGTTCCGGAGCGGGAGTCGTTGCCCCGGAACGCGCACGGCGGCGGGGAAGCTGTGCGGGCGGCTGCGAGGCCGCCGGTTCCGGATCCGATCCGGGTCCGCCGAGTGCCAGCGGCGGCAGGCGATCCGCCGCCGCCCGGCGCGCGTTCAGCGCGATCAACGGCGCGACCTGTGCGTCGGCGGCGTGGCGCGGGGCGGTGAGGCGCACGGGCGGTTCGATCAGCCCGGCCTCGGTGAGTTCGCGGACGGCGGTGAGACAGCCGTAGGTGGTGCGGCCCAGATACTCGGCCAGGGTGGTGATGCTGCGGCGCGCGTCGGCGGCGGCGAGCATTTCGGCCTGACCGCCGGTGAGCATGACGCGGCGTTTCGGAATGCGGCGGGCCGGGACCACGGGGGCGCGATCGACCAGCGTCACCGGCCACGGTCCGGCCTCGGGATCGCCACGGCGGGAGCACTCCTCGACGAGGGCGGGCGGTGCCACCTTGCAGACCGGAGCCAGCCAATGCGCGGGCGCGGGCTGGAATTCCGCGGGGGCGGGAGCGGCCAGCAGAAAGTAGGCGGCATCGAAAACCGAGAGCAGCGCCAAGGTTTCGAGTTGCGGCCGATGCAGCAGCGGACCGAGATCTCCGGTCTCGGCCCGCCGCCACTCCTCGGGGGTCGCCACACCCGCTTCGACCACCAGGCGATCGAGCCCAGTAGTCCGGCGGCAATCGGCGCAGGCGATCGTACCCTCGGCCAGATGGAATGCGCCATCCCCCGCGTGCAGTACTCCCGTCGAGCCTTCCGCAGCCAATCTCCGCAATTCACTTGCGAGTTCAGCGCTCATGACCGCCCTCGGTGAATTCGGCCAGAATTCCGCGCAGGCGGAAACGAGCCATACCGAGATTTCCCGTTTCGTCATCGAAGAGCACATGGACGAACAGTCGTCCGTCGAAGTCCCCCTTGATCAGATTCAACAGGTGGTACCCGCGAGTGCCGCAGACGATGATCTCCGAGATGTCATCACCGTCCGAGCCACTCGCCAGCGCCGGGCAGCCGAGCACCGCGCGCACCACATCGGTGCTAGCAGCGGCATCCTCGTGCTGATCGAGGGGGTCCTGTCGGCCCGCCCCCGCTACCGCGAGCCCGCTCGCACCATCTACCAGCGTCACACTGCGCGCACCTGGAATATCCATGATGCGCTGCAGGCAGCCGTCTATACCGATCACGCGTCACCGCTTTGTCAGATAAGCCTTTTCGAGTTCCAGACGCTACACACGCCCGCGACGGCCTGTACCCGGTTTGCGCGAGAATTACGCGTACCCAAAGCATTCCCCCAGTAAACCTCTGAAGAATACCCCTCGGTACTCAATACCTAGCAGTACCAACAAGATTCGAAATGAAATATTCACTCGAATTGTTTGCTGGAATCCCCGGTCCAGCAAACCCTATGCTGATCATTAACCGCACTCACCTACCGACCGGCAGGGGCGATCTCAGTTATCGGGGACGGGGCCGTCATTGGGACCGGCATCGGCGAGATCCCGCTGTTCGGGAAGCAGCGGGGCGATGGCGAAAACGGCCGCGGAGGCATCGGCGGGCAGCGCCTCCACCGCGCGAATTCCGGGGCGGGCAGCCAGGTTTCGGAGCTGTTCGAGGTTGCCGTGCACGACCAGGCTCACCAGGCAGGGGCAATTGGCGCGCAGTCGGGCCGCGACCACGGCATTGGTGCGGACGTCGCGGTCGTTGTAAGCCTGCGCCACAGCCACCGCGGCCGCGGCCGAACGCTGGGACCCCAGCGCGGCGGCTTCGCCCGCGGGCAGCGGAATATCCAGCACCGGGGTCGCCACCCGGTCGATCGCCACATGGTAGATCGCGTCCGAAATGCGCAGGCCGCCACTGTACTCGGGAAGGTGATCGGCCGAAATGCCCTCGGTGAAGGAGATCAGCGCCCAATGCTCGGCGGTATCGCCGCCGCTCAAGGTGTCCCGCGCCCGGGCCAGATACCCGTCGACCGGTTCGCTGTTCTCCGGTCCCAGGCGATCGGTGGCGACAATGCCCTTGCGCGGCGGAATCGCCCAGCCCAGCAGCACGATCAAGATCACCAGCAGCACCGCCGCCGACCAGCCCGCGACCCGCCGCGCCCGGACATCATCGGTGAGGGCGCTGACCGCCCGGCCGATCTGCACGCGTAACTCCTTGTGCTCGTGACTCAGTGCGTGCGCAAGACTTCCAGAGCGTGCTCCAGATCGGCGGGGTATTCGCTGGTGATCTCGATCCAGCGGCCGTCCGCCGGATGATTGAAACCGAGCTGACGGGCGTGCAGCCACTGGCGTTCCAGGCCCAGGCGTTCGGCCAGGCGGGGATCCGCGCCGTAGGTGAGATCACCGCAGCAGGGATGCCGGACGGCGGAGAAATGCACGCGAATCTGGTGTGTGCGACCGGTTTCCAGATGGATATCGAGCAGACTCGCCGACTGGAAGGCCTCGACCGTGTCGTAGTGCGTGACGCTGGGACGGCCGTCCGCGGTAACCGCGAACTTCCAGTCGTTACCGCGCGCGCGGCCGATCGGGGCGTCGATGGTGCCGCTGCTCGGATCCGGATGACCCTGCACCAGAGCGTGATAGCGCTTGTCCACGGTGCGCTGTTTGAACGCGCGCTTGAGCACGGTGTACGCGTGCTCGGACTGCGCGACCACCATGACGCCGGAGGTGCCGACGTCCAGGCGGTGCACGATGCCCTGGCGCTCATGCGCGCCGGAGGTGGAGATGCGGTAGCCCATCGCGGCCAGACCACCGACCACCGTCGGGCCGGACCAGCCGACACCGGTGTGCGCGGCCACGCCGACCGGTTTGTCGACGGCGACGATATCGTCATCGGCGTAGAGGATCTTCATACCGTCGACGGGGGTGGCCTCGACGACGAGTTCGCGCTTGGGCTCCGGAAATTCGACCTCCAGCCAGGAGCCCGCGTTCAACCGGTCGGACTTGCCCGCCGCCACACCGTCCAGCTGCACCGAACCCTCTTCGGCCATGCTGGCGACCGCCGTGCGCGACAGGCCCAGCAAACGGGACAGTCCGGCATCGACACGCATGCCGTCCAAACCATCCGGCACCGGCATACTGCGGGTTTCCCTCATACGGTCTTCTCCTCCGCGCTCTCGTCCTCCTCGTGCCGATGCGCACGCGTGCCATCAGGTTCGAAACCGAACACCGTCAACGCCACCAGTAGTGCGGCGCCGCAGACAATCGCCGAATCGGCGACATTGAACACCGGCCACCAGCCGACCGCCACGAAATCCACCACGTGACCCTGCAGCGGGCCGGGCGCGCGGAACAGGCGATCGATCAGATTGCCCAGTGCGCCACCGAGCACCATGCCCAGCCCGATCGCCCACGGCAGCGAGCGCATGGTGCGGCCGATCCGCACCACACCGATCACCACGGCCGCGGCGACCAGGGTCAGCAGCCAGGTCATACCGGTCGCCATCGAGAACGCCGCGCCCGGATTGCGCACCAGGGTCAGGCGCACCACATCGTCGATGATGTGGATCGGGCGGCCCGGGGTCATCTTGGCGACCACGAGGCATTTGGTCAGCAGGTCCAGGCCGAGCAGTACCGCGGCCACGATCAACAGCGTGCGCAACCGCAGCGGCTGGGCCGCAGCCGTGTCGGACTCGGCGGCAGCGGAAATCGCGGACTCGGCGGCAGCGGGAGTCGCGGGCTCGGGGGCCGCGGGCTTCGCGACGGCGTCCGGATTCGGCGTTGCCGGGGTGCCGAGGGGTGCGCTATCTGCTGGCGACTCGTCTGGTTCGTCTGCGCCGGATTCGCGCGGCCGGTCGGTACTCACCCTTGACATCATTCCCTATGGCCATTCCGTGCCCGATGGCCGGACGGCGCGCCCGCATCCCAAGCTGATTATCAGGAAGTGGCCGTAACCTGTTCGACGTGACGGTGTTGTCTTCATCCCCCGGTTCGGCGAACGCCACCGCACGCTGTACCCGTACCCCCGGCCGCGCCCGGCCGGGACAGCGCGCCACCCGATCCGGCGTCCTTCTCATCGTGCTCGCGGTCACCCTGTCGGCCTTCGGGGTCGGCTGCAGCGACCGCTCCGAGACCACCACCGAATCCGACAGCGCGGAACCGCTCGGCATCGGTAAGGAGGTCACGATGCCCATCGCGGCGGTGACCACCACGGTGCTCGATCCCGGCGCCGAACCGCGCTCGGCGCTGCGGCCCACGCTGCCGCCGGGCACCACCCAGCAGGTCACGCTGCGCACCGACCATCACATAGAACAGCAGATCGACACGCAGGCCGTGCGCGATTTCTCCCCGCCCGCGGTGACCATTCCGCTCACCGCCGAGGCCGGGACCGACGGGGTGGAGCTCACCCTCGGCACGGTCACCTCACCCGATCCCGCGCTCGCCAAAGCGCTACTGCCCGCTGACGGTTCGCGCGCCGGACTCGATATGAGCGAACTCGGCGCGATCACCGCGCTGCGCCTCGCGCCCAAGGCCGCCACCTCCGATGCCGCGCGCGCCGCGCTCGAGCAGGCGTTCTATCAGGCCGTCTACCAGTCCATCGCGTTCCCGGACGATGCCGTCGGCGAAGGCGCGGTATGGACGGTGCGGCAACAGGTTTCCGGCAGTGTGCCGCTGGAACAGGTCACCACCGCGACGCTCACGCACCGCGAGGGCAGTCTGCTCACCATCCACCTCGATGTGACGCAGACGCCGAAATCGACGGTCTGGCATCTGCCCAATGAGGCCGGACAACTCGAGATCATCGACTACCTCATGCGCGGCACCGGCGTGATCACCGTGGATCTCGGTATGCCGCTGCCGGTTTCGGGCTCGGTCGAAGTCGGCGGCAACCAGGCCTACCGCGACCCGCACAGCTCGGTCACGCTCCGCCAGACGCTGCGCACCCAGGTGCAGTGGGGCGCCTGACACGCCCGGGCCGGCGGCCGGGCATGATGGCGGCGTGAACCTCCGTAATCGGCCGCGCGGGCGCACCGCGATGGTAGCGCTGCTCGGCGTGAGCGCCGTGGCGCTGTCCGCCTGCGGCTCACATGATTCCGCGCCCGCACTGCCCACGCTCGGCCCGGTGGTACAGCCGACCGTGCCCAGCAACGCACCGGTGCCGGATGTGACGGGACTGCGCAACGGGCTGCTGGACGCCACGCAGCTGCCGTCCGGATACACCTCGCTCGGGGATCCGCCGACCGGCAGTAGCACCGGGGCCGGAGCGGGCACCAATCCGGTGCAGTGCGCGAAGGTGCTCGCGCCCATCGCCGAACAGGCCACCAATGCCGCCACCCGGGCCGCCGCGCAATACGGCGGACCGGATTTCGAGAGCATCGATATCGACGCCGCGGCCTACGCTAACGGCGGAGCGGCGCAGGCTTTCTCCTCGGTCCAGGCGCTATTACGGGCCTGCTCCAGCTACTCCAGCACCGATCCGGACGGCACCAAGGTCGAATACCAGGTCGGCGGACTGGATCAGCCGACCTCCGGCGACGCCTCCTTCGCATTCCGGGTGCACACCACCAGCCAGGGCCTGACGCTGTACTCCGCGGTGACCGTGTCACTGGTCGGCGCGACCGTCGTGCAGTTCTCCATGTCCGGCGCGAAAGAGCCGGACTCGCAACAGCTCACCGCGCTGACCACGGCCCAGGTGAACAAACTGCGCGGCCGGCCCGCGCCCTGACCCCGAAACCAGTTCCGCCCCCGCTGATTCAGCGGGGGCGGACCGTTCTACTTCCAGCCGTTCACATTGATCGGACCCGGAGTCCAGAGTCCCGAATGGGTTTCGGGGGTGATGACCGGGCGGCCCGTGATCGCGGTGTCGTCGATGCGGGAGAACTGTTGCAGCTCACCCCAATCGCGCCGCCAATCCTGGTTCAGGTAGGTGGCCAGGGTGTGCGGGCGCAACAGCATGGTGCTCCAGCCCAGCGGGCCGCCGCCGTCATGGTTCTCCCACAGGTTCGTGTCATGCGCGCCGCCGCGGTCGGGCAGGATGCGATAGCCCGGCACCTCGGCGATGCCGACGTGATGATCGAACGGGCGCTGGCACGGGAATTGCAGGCCCACAGCCCAATCCAGCAGTACGGGCTGCTGTGAGCCGATGAGATCCTGGAGAATGCGGGTCTGCGGGACACGCGGCGGGGTGAGCGCGACCCACTGCTTGCCGTCCCGATCGCGATCGGTGGCGACAATGCGGATCACCGTGGCATCGGACGGGATCTCGGTGAACGGGATCCGCAGATTGCGCCAGGTCGGCGTGGGACCGATATCGATCGGCGTGATCCGGCCCTGCGGCTCCAGATCGGCTGTGCCGTACTCGATTTCGACGGATTGGCCGGGCGTGACCACCCCGTACTGATCCACCGATCGAATTCGCCCGGCCGCCGTGATCGCGACAATGCCCTTGCGATCGGCCGCGGCGGGCAACCGGTACCAACCCGTGGTGAGCTCGGCGACCGACTCACTCGTGCCATTGCTGCCCAGCACCGGCACCTTGGCCGGATTCAAACCGAAAGGCAGTGCGGTGGTGGTGGTTCCGGATTCGCTGTCACTGGACTTGTTGGTCAGTGTGGTGGTGATGGCGCTGGTGTCGACCTCATCGTCGGCGCGCATATCCGAGGCCACGCCCGACGGGCTGAAGCCCTTGGCATCCGCGGTGAAGGTACCGAAGACGTCACCGTTCACCGGCGTCAGCATGCCGTCGTTGGGATCGGTCTCCACCAGCACATCTCGCGCCATACCGCACGGCTGACCCAGTACCGCGGCGGTATTCGAGCGCGCCAGCGAGAACGCCGGATACTGCGAATACGCCGCCTTCGCGAACGAGCCCACCTCGACCAGCACCATCAGCGCCGCGGCGATGGTCAGCGGGGACAAGGCCGCCAGCCGCCAGGCGCGCGGGGAAATACGATGCGGGGCAGCGGGTTCCGGAGCCCGCACATGCCACCACCCGGCCAGCACCAGGAACAGCAGCGCGAGCACCAGGAACAGCTTGTTCACCCCGATACCGGCGATCAGCGGCGGCTTGTCATTGAACGGGATGCCGAAATTCGAGACGTACCACCAGCCGTTCATGCTGGAGAACGTCAGCGCCAGCGCGAAAGCCACCACCGAGGCGAACAGCGCCCGGTTGCGCGGTGAACGCATTACCTTGGGGCCCAGCGCAACCGCCGCGAGCACCCCGATCACGCCCGCCAGACCGGCGTAGACGCCATTGTGGTGCGTCCACTTGGTGGGGGTCGTCATCATCAGCAGAATCACGCCGACGGTGCTGCCCAGCACGCGCCGCGCCGGACCGGACGCCACCGTGGGAATCCGGCCGCCCTTGCGCAGCAGCACGAACGCGCATGCGGCCATGCCCAGCCACAGCATGAACATGCCGAACCTGCGCGCCACCGAACCGTCGATGGAGACCATGAAAAGGTACTGATAGCGCAGATATTCGTCCGGCCACTTCACATTCGGGCCGACGATATTGTGCACGCGCTTCATCTCGAACATGGCGGCGAGGGTTTCCACGCCGAACATGGCGACCAGCACCACGGTTCCGGCGGCCACCAGCGGGGTCGCCAGGGTGAGATAGGCGACGAAACGAGTGCGCAGGACTCGCAGCGCGCTCGCACCCTCCGGAACCGGCTTGCTCAACGCCCGAGCCCGGTTATCCAGCACCCGCCACATCGGGCGGATACCGGCCAGCAGCGGGGCGAAGCAGATGACGCCCGACGGGCCGACCGTACAGCTGAACGCGCCGATGGCGATCGCGATGCCGTACGGCAGCAAGCGGCGGGTGGCGATGGCGCGCTCCACCGACACCCAGGTGAGCAGTACGCCCATCGCCACCATGGCCTCCGGGCGCAGACCGTTGTTGTACGGCAGCCAGATGGTCAGGAAACCCAGCGCACCGGTCCACACCGCGACCCGATTGCGGCGAATCCGCGCGCCCAGGCGCGGAATCACCTCGCGGCTGATCACCAGCCAGCAGATGAAACCGGCCAGCAGCGCGGGCAGGCGCACGAACGGGCTCGCCACGCTGATCTCGGCGAGCCGGCCGATCAGGTCGTAATACGGTGTGCCGACCGGGTTTTCGGGGACGCCGAAGTACGCGAAGTAGTTCGCCATATAGCCCGCGTGAATCGAGGTGCGGCCCATACCGAACTGGTAGCCGTCATCGGAGGTCGTCGAACCGATGAAGTGCCACAGCAGCAGCGTGCCCAGCACGAACGCGTCCACGGCGGAGAACGACCACCAGCGCTGCGGCAGGAAGCGGCGGGCGCGACGGCCGTCCAGGCGATCCAGGCGGTGCAGCGCGAACAGGGCCAGCAGGGTCGCCAGTACGGCGGTCCACAGGGCGATGCGCTTGATCAGCGTCGGATGCGCGGAGAAGCGGCTGTCGAGTTTCGCGGTGGCGGTGACGCCGTCCGGGGCGGGCAACTCGGTGAAGAAGCCGACCAGCTGCGGGCGATAGTCTCCGTCGAGTGTGACGGGAGACACATTCGAACCCGCGAGAATCGCGGTGGCCCGGGTCATTTCGGTGTGCACGGTCAGTACGCAGTTGGCCGGGAGCTGGTCCATCGGGACGCTCACCAGGGTCTGATCCTGCAGTACCGCTTCGAATTTGCCGGGTGTGACGATGCCTTCGGCATCGGTGGTGGCGGCGGTCACATGCGCCGCGAACCCGTATCGATCGCGATTCGGCGCGCCGTTCGGCCCCGTGGCGAGCAGGGTCCCGCCCTGCGAACCGAGTTGCGCCGCAGCCGAACACGGGATGGTCGCGTCGAAGGTCAAGGGCGCGTATGAGATGAGCGGCGCTTCCACGCTCTTGGCCGAATCCCCCTGCGGCCAGGACAGTGTCGCGGCATCCACCTTGACCGGCAATACCGGCACCGCGATGGCGGCCAGCACGGCGATCAACCCCGCGATCAGAGCGACCGGCCGTTCCCAACCCCCGTATCTTCGTCGATCGGAATCGGGTCCAGCACTACCGGCGGAATCCTGCCCCGCCTTCTCCATCACGTCGGTCACGATCGCAGATATTAAGGGGCGTTCCTGATAACCCGCTCCACAGTCACCGTGCACTCCGCGCGACCCGCACCACATCCTGCACGAACAACCCCATATCCACCCCGTCCGCACCTCCCGGATACCGCACCTCGAACGCAGTCACACCCGCCACAACCACCGCAAACCGCACAAACCCACCATCCCGCGCCCACTCCACCACCGCCTCCTCCCCCAACCCGATCACCGCATCCCCCACCCGCAGCACCAACCCCTCCCCATCCCGGCACACCTCCGCCGCCACACCACCCAGCTCACCGAGCAACGAACCGAAGCCGAGCCCATCCCACAGCCGAGGCAACCCGGGATCCGGCCGGGGTGCGGGAACCGGGGCGGGCTCGGGGTCCGGCACCGGGACAGGCTCGGGCGGTGACTCGGCACCCGGACCCGGTACCCAAAAGCTGCGGTCGGGAGCATCGGGGGCCGCGTAGTCCGCGATCGGCGACAGACCGAAATACCTTGGGGTGTAAGGGATCTTCGACGTCGTGTCGTACTCATGCCCATTCGGCGCGAACCGAATATCGGGTATACCCGCCCGCGACCGCCGAGGCGGGGATCCCCCTTCGGCAGTCGATGGGCGCGGCGAATTCAAAGGTTCGACCGGTTTCGGCGTGGTCGGCTGATGCCGGGATTCACCGGACGGCCTGAGCGGAGTGTGCGGCGCGGCACCAGCGGCCGATTGCGAAGCAGCGGCCGGCGCGGCCGAGACAGGTGCGGGTGATGGTGATCGATGGGAGTCGCCGACATCGAGACCGAGCCGTTCAGGCTCGGGCTCCCTCACCGGTTCGATGGGTTTCGGGACGGGTTCGGCTCCCTTTGCTGATTCCGGCCGGGATTGGTGTTCCGCTGGCGGAGTGCGGATATCGGGGGCCGGGTGGGGTGTGGAGCCGTCGGGGCCGCCAAGATTGGCCGTGTCGGGGGTGTTGAACCGGGGAGCGCCGAGCGGATGGGCTCCGGCGGCGGGGTGGCGGAAACCCTTGGTGCCGCCGGTGAGGGCGCCGAAGGCCGCGCCGTTGGTGAGGAGGCGGGGGTCCCAGGTGAAACCGTTGAGGGCGCCGCCTACGCCCCAGGCGCCTACCGCGCCGATCATGCCCGCGCCTGCTCCGACGGCTGCGCCTCGGAACATGTTGGGGATTCGGGTGTCTGGGAGAGGGAGGTGTTTTGCGCCCTTGCCGAGGAGGTCGCCCGCGGGGCCGCCGATGGCACCCGCGGCTGCGGCGGTGAGGGCGGTGTCTCCGACTCGGGTCCAGTCGACCTCTTTGCGGTGACCGGCGGCCATTTGGCCGAGTTGGATCGCCAGGTCTTGGCCCGCGCCGAGGGCCGTGCTTATCGCTACGTGTTTCATGGTGAATTTGGTGAGGGCGGCGACGGCCAATTTCAGTGTCTCGCGGGCGATTTCGCTGATCGCGCGCCCTGCCAGCTGGCGGATGGCCACGCGGGTGGTGGCGATGGCGACCGCTTCCACGGCGGGGGCGGTGGGCGGGAACACCCATGCGGCGGCGATTTCGATGGCGAGCATGGCCAGGGAGCTGATGACCAGGATCTTGGTGTACTCGATCTCGGTGCCGAGGGCATCGGCCCCGTCGGCGACCGTGTCGAGGATCCCGGCGAACTCCTCGAGTGATCGGGGACCGTGTTCGAGCTGATCGAGGGATTCGGCGATCGCCTCGATGCCTTCACCCCAGGGGTAGGCGGCGAGGGTGGCGTACTTGGCCGTTGTCACCGCATCGAGCAGATCGCGGATTTCCGCTGCGGCGGTTCGCCAATCGGCGCCGATGGCCCACATCCGGTCTTCGTCGCCTTCGGGCCAGTCCGATCCGGCGACCCAGCCCAGTACATCGGGGAGGTCGAAGCCCAAGGCCGCTACGCCCCGCCGAGACCGCAAGCACCGCGGTGATCGTTCTTCTCCAGCAGGGTGGCGGCGTCCCGCTGTCCGTCGGCATAGGACTTGAATGTGCCTGCCAGCTGGGCGAATCCGGATTTCAGGTTCGCGTGTGCGGCGTTGTAGCCCTGATCCCCCTCGGCGAAGGTGGCGCCGTAGCCGTCGTTCCCCCACGCGGAACCCTTGGCGGACAACGAGTTCTCGAGTTTGTTCAGGATTCCGGCGACGCGCAGGTTCAGTTCATCCATCTGCCCCGCGGCCCCGCGCAATCGGCTCGCACTCGCCCCAACCTTGGCTGCCACCGCTTCTCCTCCACCGCATTCGACCGGAGTAGGACGATCGCATGAGATGAACGGTGCCGAAAAGACATCCGAGCCGGAATTAACGCGGCCCTGACATCCTGTGCGGCCCAACGCATCCCGCGTTGACGCGTTATTGACGCCCCGGATACCGCTGCGCCAGCGCGGCAATGATGTCCAGGCATTCACGCGCACACCGCTCGATGATCTCCGCCACCGGTTCGACGGTATCGATGCGGCCCGCGACCTGCCCGCTCAAAGCAATGGCCGCCTCCATATCGCCGCCGAAGTACAGCTCCATGGCATTGCCGAACAGCGCCATGGCATTGGTGTCGGTATCGAACTCCAGCGCGGTGGTGCGACCGGTGCGCAGCGCCCGAAGTGCCGGTTTGGCATGACGATTCAGGAAAACCGTATCGGTCTCGCGAGCCGCGAGCACCGCCTGCTTCCAGTTGTCGTGAATCGGACTCTCCGCCGCCGACACCATGCGGGTGCCCATCTGCACCCCCTCCGCGCCGAGCGCGAACGCCGCCGCCATGGACGCACCGTCCACGAAACCGCCCGCGGCGATGATGGGTACATCCACCTTGGAGGCGATCAACGGCAGCAGCACCATGCTGGACACCGGCTGCGGACTCTTGAATCCCCCGCCTTCACCGCCCTCGACCACCAGCCCGTCCACCCCGGCGTCGACCGCGCGCAGCGCACCTTCCAGATTGGGCACCACATGAAATACGGTGAGCCCGTTGGCCTTCAACGACGCCGTGTATTTCGTCGGACTGCCCGCCGACGTAGTGACGAATGAAACCCCTTGTTCGGCGACGAAATCCACGATCCCCGGATCCCGCACGAACGCCTGCGCGATATTCACCCCGAACGGCTTGTCGGTGAGCTCCCGCATGGCCAGGATCTCCTGCCGGATGACATCGAGCTCCCCCGAGGAGGTTTCGATGATCCCCAGCGCCCCGGCATTGCTCACCGCACTGGCCAGCCGCGACCGCGCGATCCAGCCCATCGGCGCCTGCACGATCGGAATGTCCACGCCGAGCAACTCGGTGACCCGGTTGGTGAATCGCGATGTCGAAACCATGCGTCCGTCCTACCATCCCCGCACCGGGCGCGAACAGTGCGCGAATCGCCTGTCCCGCACAGCGAACGAGCCCGCCGTCCGGACGGGACGACGGGCTCGCTTCGGGAAGAACTACGTGCAGGCCGGGGAGGTCTGGTTGGCCAGCGACAGCATGTTGCAGATCCATTCCTTCTGGACCTTCCACTTGCCGTCCTCGGCGACGAAGGGCACCACGGCGTTCTGCGGCGCACCACCGGCAACGGCGACCTGCGCGTCGGCGGTCAGCGTGCCATTGCCCAGATCGGTCACACCGGTGACGGTGATGGTGGCCTGGTTCTGCTTGTACGCCTCGATCATGCGCGAGGGCAGGCTCGGATCGGCCTGCACGCCCTGCATCATGTCCAGCTTCTCGGCATCCGGAATCGCCGGGTCCAGGGCCTTCTGCAGCTGGGCGTTCAGGTCCGCGGCCGTGGGAGCGGGCGGGTAATTCTGGGCGGCGGTGGTCTGCGAGGTGGAGGTCTTGGTGGGCTTGGTGGACTCCTTCTTGTCACCGTCGCCACACGCCGACAGCCCGAGTACCGTCACGACAGCCAAGGTGGCGACCGCGATACGTCCAGTCTTCTGAAACTTCAACTGCTCGTCCTTTGCGTTCGAGTAGGTCCGTTCGACTACGTGACAGCGTGGCAACCCCATCGGCGACGCTGCACGACGACACAGAGGCTACCAACGCGATCCGTGAGAATCGGCCTCCGAACACGCTGCGACGCACTTTCAGTCCGAATCCTCATAATTGGCGCATTCGTCCCTTAAACACGGCCCACCAGCGGAAGTGTCGTTCACTCCAGGCTGCGCAGCGGGTCGGCCCGCGTCAGCGCCGGGTCCTCGGCCGAAAAGGTGCGCGCCGCGCCGGGACCGGTGGACCGGGTCTCGAAGCGCACCGTCACCACCCCGTGGCCCGCACCCTGCACCCAGCCGTGCCCGAAGTCCGGATGTGCCACATCCAAACCCGGATACCAGCTCTCCTTGGCGTACGAGCGCGTCGCGGGCGGCACCTCCGGCACCGGGCCCGCGGCAATGCCCAAAGTCGGCTCCTCCGAGACCGATTCACCGCTGTCCACGGCCTGATCCAATTCCGGGAACAGCGATTCCTGCCGAATCTCGGACAGCCCGGCGAAACCCACACCCACCAGGCGAATCGGCCCCAACTCCACCGGATCGATGGCCGAGCGCTGCGCCGCCGCGGTGAGCGTGGCCAAATCCTCGGTGGCGTACGGCAGTGTGAAGGACCGGGTCACGATGCTCATATCCCGGCGCTTGAGTTTGAGCACCACCGTGCGCGCGGCCCGCCCGTCCGCGGTGAGCCGCCGATGCGCCGACACCGCCATGGCGTCGATGGCCGGGCGCAGCTGCGGCAGCGTGACGATATCGGTCTCATAGGTGGTCTCGGCGCTGATCTGCTTGGCCTCCGCGCGCTCGGCCACCGGGCGATCGTCGATACCGCGCGCCAGCCGATGCAGCGCGATTCCCATGGCGCCGCCCAGAATCGAGGACGCCTCGGTCTCCGGCAGCGCCGCCAGCGCGCCCACGGTCTCGATTCCCAAAGTGCGCAAACGACTTTCGGCGACCGGGCCGATGCCCCATAGTCGGCGCACCGGCAGCGCGGCCAGGAAGCGCTGCTGCTCCCCCGGCGAAATGACCCGCACCCCATCGGGTTTGGCCAAATCGGAGGCGATCTTGGCCAGCTGCTTACCGCTGCCCGCGCCCACCGACGCCACCAGACCGGTGCGCTCGCGCACCAGCGCGCGCAACTCCTCACAGAATTCGAGCACCTCACCCGCGGTGGCCCCCGCCAATTCGGCGGGCTCACCGAACGCCTCATCGAAGGACAGCGTCTCCAGCACCGGAATCCGCGACCGCATGGTTTCGAACACCTGCCCGCTGAGCTCGCCGTACACCGCCCCGCGCGGCGGCACCACCACCGCGTTCGCACCCACCAGCCGCCGCGCCTGATGCATGGGCATGGCCGAGCGCGCCCCGAACACCCGCGCCTCGTAGCTCGCGCCCGCCACCACGCCGCGCCCGCCCATACCGCCGACCAGCACCGGCCGCCCGCGCAGCGTCGGCCTGGTCAACTGTTCGACCGAGGCGAAAAAGGCGTCCATATCCATATGCAGCACCCAGCGCCGCCCGCGCTGATCGTTCGCTGTGCGGCCGCTCCCGGGTTGCTGCGAATCCGCCCCGCCGCCCGCACCGGGCACGCCGACCCCGCCCGCACCGGCGAGCGCGCCACGACCAGGCACGATGCGCTCGGGCGCGGGATGGGCAGAGGTGTTCACGCTCGGGAATCTACGCGCCACTACCGACAGGTACGGCCGAGGCGGTGTGTGAGGATGGATGTCATGACGATTCGCAAGGCCGTGATTCCCGCGGCGGGCATCGGCTCCCGCCTGCTGCCCCTGACCAAGGCGATCCCCAAGGAAATGCTCGCGGTCGGCGATAAGCCGGTCATCGAACATACGGTGCGTGAGCTGGTGGACTCCGGCATCACCGATATCACCATCGTGGTGAGCAGCGGAAAGTCATTGATCCAGGACCACTTCCGGCCCAACCCGCAATTGGTGGCACAGCTGCGCGCCGACGGTAAGGCCGCCTACGCCGACGCGGTGGAGGAGGTCGGCGAGCTGAGCCGCCAGGGCCACATCACCTACCTCGATCAGCACGGCCCGTACGGCAATGGCACGCCCGTCCTGAACGCCGCCCGCACCCTCGGCGATGAACCCATGCTGGTGCTGTGGCCCGATGACGTCTTCGTCGCCGGGGTGCCGCGCGCCCAGCAGCTCATCGACGCCTACGAGAAGACCGGCGCGCCCGTACTGGCACTGGTGCCGATGGACCCCGCCGAATCACAGCGCTACGGCGTCCCTGTCGTGGAGGAGACCCAGGCCGATGGGCTCATGCGGATCAGCGGCCTGATCGAGAAGCCCAAGCCCGCGGACGCACCGTCCGGCTTCGCCGCCATCGGCGGATACGTGGTGACGCCCGGCATCATCGCGGAACTGCGCCGCCAGGTGGACAACTGGTACACGCACCGCACCGGCGAGGTCTACCTCACCGACGCCATCAATATCTTCGCGGCCTCGAATCCGGTGTACGGCCAGGTCATTCGCGGTACCTGGTACGACACCGGCAATCCGGCCGACTATCTGGTGGCCCAATTCGCCTCCGCGCTGGCGCATCCCGAGTACGGTCCGCTGTTGCGTCAGCTCGTCAAGGAGTAGGCGCGCGTCACAAACACGCCAGCGTCCAATTGGTCAAAACGTGAAACATAGGGGCAACAAACCACGATCATCCCCACTGGATCTTGCTGGGCTAGTGTGGGAGTTCGGTTTTGCGTTGCGGCAGTACGCTCATGTTCGGAACAGGTATCCGGATGGCGGCGCTGGCCGCCGTGACCTGTGTCATCAGCACCGCGCTCAGCGCGGGAACGGCTGACGCGGCCCCACCGGATCCGATCACGAGCCACGCGACCCTCGCTGCCACACCGGTTTCCGAGGACGGCTCGCGCATCACCCGCTTCGAGATCCGGGACGCGCACAACCTCACCCTGCACGTGTACTCGGAGGCCATGAACGCCGAGTACACGGTGGAGGTGCAGCGTCCCGCCGACGCCTCGGTGCCGCGCCCGGTGCTGTACCTGCTCAATGGCGCTGGGGGCGGCCAGGATACGGCCAATTGGAAGCGCAATACCGACTCCACCCAGTTCTTCGCCGATAAGAACGTGAACGTGGTGATGCCGATCGGCGGCGCGTTCAGCTACTACACCGACTGGCGCGCAACCGATCCCAAGCTCGGCGTGAACATGTGGAAGACCTTCCTCACCGAGGAGCTGCCACCGCTCATCGACGGGGCCCTGGGCACCAACGGTTTACGCGCCATCGTCGGCATGTCCATGTCCGGCACCTCGGTGCTGCAATTGCCGATCGCCAAGCCCGGCCTGTATCGCGCGGTCGCGGCGTACAGCGGATGCGCGCAGATCAGCGATCCCATCGGGCGTAAATTCGCCGAGCTGGTGGTGTCCATCGGCGGCGGCAATCCCGCCAATATGTATGGGCCCGATACCGATCCGGAATGGGCGGAGAACGATCCGTACGTGCACGCCGAGGATCTGCGCGGACTCGAGCTCTACATCTCCAATGGCAGCGGCCTGCCCGGACGGCACGACAATCTCTCCGATGTGCGCAGCCTCGGCCCGGCCGACGGCGGCATCATGCAGCAGCTGCTGGTCGGCGGCATTCTGGAGGCGGCCAGCGACTGGTGCGCCCGGAACCTGCAGGTCAAACTCGATGAACTGGATATCCCGGCGACCTTCGAGATCAGCCAGGCGGGCACGCACTCGTGGGGTTACTGGGAGGACGCGTTGCGCGCCTCCTGGCCGGTGCTGGCCAAGGGGCTGGAGCTGTAAATACCTACGGCAGTGGGACTATCACCACGCGATTGTCCGGCATGGCGGGCACCCACAGATTCCGGCCCGCCGCGTCGACGGTGAAATCGGCTGGGCCGTGCAGGTTCTCGGGCAGTTTCACCGGGGACACCTCGACGCCGTCCGGATGGTAGGTGGTGATCCGGCCGGGCTGATCGCCCCCGCTCACCACCCAATCGGAGACGACCAGGGTGCCGTCGGGGAGTACGGCGAGCCCGTCCAGCACACCGTGAATCGCGCCGATGCGCTGCGGTATCACCGGGTTCTGCGCGAGATCCAGACGCCATACGTCACCGCCGCCGAAATCCGCGCCGACACCGGCCACGTAGGCGACCTTGCCGGTCGCGTCGAGGGCGATGCCATTGGCCCCGGGCAGCCCGGTGGCGATCGGATCGAACCGCTTCGTCTCCAGGTCGAGCCGGAACACGCTGCCGCGCACGGTATCGGTGACCAGCAGCGTCCGGGAATCCAGCAGCGCCAGATCATTGAGCAGCGCCGGTTCCCCGCCGCCGAGCGCGGCCTCGAACACCTGCCCGTGCGTATCGACGTCGTAGCCGACGACCCGATCGATATCGGCGACGAATACTCGATTGTCCGTGCGCGCCAAGCCTTTCGGCGCGTTCAGCGGCGGATCGCCGGGCCGCGGCATGGCCCGCCGCGCGGTCACGGTACCGGCCGAATTCAGTTCGGTCAGATAGCCGTCGCCGTCCTTGCCGGTGGCATCCGCTGTCGCGCCGACATTGGAGATGAACCAGCGGTCCCCGGCGAACAGCACGCTCTCGGGCGTCGAGAAGCCTTCCAGGGAACCGGGTTTGGCGACGGTCCCGGGCGCGGTGTGCGCGCCGGTGGTGCGCGCCGCCGCCGTGTCATCGGATGCGCCGCAGCCGGTGGCGGCGATGAGCAGCAGTACCCCGGCGCAGGTGGTCACCACCCTGCGACCGCTCGTCATCGCGAGACCGTTCGACCCATGGGACATGAGCCCACCCTCCGACGGAAGATCTCGCCCCGACCGGCGAGACGGGGGTCAGTCTAGCCAGGGCGGGTCCGCGAGAGAGCCGAAATCAATTGAACTCCAATCGGTTTCGTTTACTCATCAACTACTCGTCGGTGGCGTTGTAGCGGACCAGATAGTCCGCCATGCGAGCTATGTCGGCATCATCCCAATCCCGAAGGCGTTCCTCGAATGCCGCCGCCCGGGTGCGCGCCGCCGCGGTCGCCACCCGGCGACCCTCGGGGGTCGCGTGCAGGATGTGGTTGCGCCGATTGGCCGGATCCACCTCCCGCTCCAGATAGCCGAGCCGCTCCAGGGTCGCGACCTGACGGCTCATGGTGGATTTGTCGAGATGGAAATGTCCGGCCAGCTCACTGGCCAGGCAGCCGTCCCGTTCGATCACCAGATCCAGAATGCTCGACGCCACCAGCGAGAGCTCCGGATGCAATTCGGCGGCGCGACCGCGGGCGCGGCGGGCGAAGGCGGTGAGTTCGCGCTGGATCACCTCGATGGCGTCCGCACGAGCGGTATCGGCGGTCGCGGCACCCGGGAATTCCGGCTCGGTCTCCATAGTTGTATAGTACAACCTCATATAGTTGCATTTACCAACCGTTCGGAGATTCCATGGCCACGCATCAGATCCGGCACGTCGCCACCCATCTGCTCACCCCGCTGCTCATGTGCCTGGGCATGGGACTCGCGTATCTGGGCGCGTTCCACCAGCCCGAACCCAATCACCTCGCCGTGGCCGTGGTCGGCGACAGCGCACAGGTCAAGGTGCTCGCACAGACGCTGAAGGACACCGGTGGCAGCGCGCTCGACGTCATCACCGTGCCCAGCCGCGACGATGCGGTGGCGCAGCTGCGCAATCGCGATCTGGCGGGCGCGTTCGTGCCCGACGCACAGCATCCCGAAGTGCTGGTCGCCAAGGCCGGATCCGATACCACCGCCATGGCCGCAGAAGCGGTCTTCGGTCAGGTCACCGCGAAACAGGGTGTGCCGCTGACCATCACCGATGTCACCACCGCCGCCTCCGGCGATCCCACCGGACAGGGCATCTTCTTCCTGCTGGTGGCATTGAGCATCGGCTCGTACGGCAGCGTCGCGGCCATCGGCGCGGCGGGCGCGGGACTGTCCATGTGGATCAAAGGTCTTATCGGACTGGTGACTTCGCTGCTGGTGAGCCTGATCGGACTGGCGCTCGCGGGACCGGTCTTCCACGTGGTCGATCACGACAGCGCCGCCATCTGGGCCATGTCCTGGCTCTACTCGGCGGGCATTCTCGCCGTGGGCATCGGCGCGCACACCTTCCTCAAGCGCTGGACCACGCTCGCCATGATGGTGGTCTTCGTGATGCTCAACTTCACCACCTCGGGCGGCGTCTACACCCCGTGGTTGCAGAACAACTTCTTCGGCGCACTCCACTCCTTCTGGAACGGTGCGGGTTTCGTGGAGGGCGCGCGCAGCCTGCTGTACTTCGACAGCGCGGGTTTCGACTCGCGACTGCTGAGCCTGTTCGCCTGGTTCGGCGCGGGGCTGGTGCTGATGATCGCGGCCGCCTATGCCGAAAAGCGCCAGGCGGCAACGGCTCCCAAGCATGCGGCGGTGGCCGAACCGGCGGCCCAAGCCGTGGAGGAGGCCGAGGAAGAGATGGAGGAAACCGTCGGAGTGTGAGGTTCAGCGGCGAATATCAAGCTGCGCCAACGCCGTTCGCACCCCGGCCCGCACGGTCTCGGTATCGCCCACTCCCCCGCTGACGGCCACGCCGTCCCGAGTCAGCAGCAATGCGCGCGCCGCCTGGTCCACCTCATGGTGACCGGCGGCGCGCAGCCGTTCGGCCATGAGTTCGCGGAACCAGTCGCGATAGTCCCGCACCACCTCGCGCACCGCATGCTCCGGATTCGGAAACTCCACGGCGGCATTGAGAAACGGGCAGCCCCGGAAACCCGGGCCGCAGCTGAGTTCGCCGAGCTTCTCGAAAATGGTGACGATACTGTCCGCGCCGTCACCGGGCACCGACTCCAAAACCTCGCGCTGCCGGTCGTATTCGCGCACCAGATAGGCCACGACCAGGTCGTCCTTGGTCCGGAAGTGGCGGTAGAAGGTGGCCTTGGCGATGCCCGCCTCGGCGATGATGCGGTCGATGCCCACGGTGTGGATGCCCTCGGCATAGAAGAGCCGGGTGGCGGTCTCCAACAATCTCTCGCGGGCTGCACTCATACCCTTGACGATAGCAGACAGACCTGTCTACTCTGAAGGAGCACGTGAACAGACTAGTCTGTCTAGGAGGCAGTCATGGCACCCCTCTACACCGCAGTCGCCACCTCGGTCGGTCGCGACGGCCGCTCGTACACCGATGACGGCATTCTCGATCTCACCCTGGCCCGCCCCAAGGAAATGGGCGGCGACGGCGCGGGTACCAATCCCGAGCAGCTCTTCGCGGCCGGTTACTCCGCGTGTTTCGCCAGCGCGCTGCAGCTGGTCTCCAAGCGCATGAAGCTCGACGCCGAGGACGCCTCGGTGACCGCCGAGGTCGGCCTGAACGCCCTCGAAGGCGGCGCTTTCGGCCTGTCCGTCGTACTGCGCGTGGAACTGCCCGAACATCTGCGCAACGAGCAGGGACAGGCACTCATCGAGGCCACCCATCAGGTCTGCCCGTACTCCAATGCCACCCGGGGCAATATCCCGGTGGAACTGGTTGTGGAGTAACAACTCTCAGTAGAAGCGGCGGATATCGTAGATCTCGAACTGCGAGAGCGGGCTCAGCCCGACCGGGACACCCCAGTCATAGGCGTTGAGCACATTCCCGCCGCCGGCATAGATGCCCACATGTGAGGCATCGCCGTTCAGAATCACCACGTCACCTGGCTGCACGGCCCCGACCGGGACTTCCAGGCCCACCTCGGCCTGCTGCCAGGTGGTGCGCGGCATATCGATGCCGACGCTGCGGAACGCCCACTGCACCAGACCGGAGCAGTCCCAGGCGTCCGGGCCCACTCCACCCCAGCGATAGGGCTTACCGGTCTGGGTCTGCGCCAGTCCCAGCGCGATCATGGCGCGCGGGCTGGTGATCGGCAATTGTGCCGAGCCACTGGCACTTCCGGAGGCGGAACCGCTACCGCTGCCGGAGGAGGAACCCGAGGCGGCGGATCCGGTATCGGCGTGCGCCGCGCCCGCCCAGAGCGCGCCGGTGAGAGTCAAGGCCGCGGCAGTCGTCAGAAACGATGCGGTTCGGCACAGCAGTCTTCGTGTCATGCACTCGCCCTTCAGCTCAACCACGCCGAAGGCACGACACTCAGCAAGCAATCAACCTGCAAACGGGCCACGCTGCCCGGTGTGACGTGAGATTCAGCGCTTACGACTGGAACTAGCGATACATCTCGAAAACACCATAAAGCTAAACGTTAGCTCTAAAGTTGCTGTTCTATCTCATCAGTCACATGCTTCACAAGGGGTATCCGGCGGGCGAGTCTCGAGAGTCACCTCACTCGCGGGCGGCGAACACCTCCCGAGCGGCGGTGATGGCATTGAGTGCCGCCGGGAAACCCGCGTAGCCGCCGAGCTGGATGATCGCCTCGATGGCTTCCTCGCGCGTGCCGCCGACATTGAGCAGGCCGTGCAGGTGCACGCGCAGCTGTGGACCGGCGGTGCCGAGCGCGGTGCATGCGGCGACGGTCGCCAGCTCGCGCGTCTTCAGATCCAGGCCGGTGCGCGAATACACGTCGCCGAAGGCGAATTCGACGATGTAGCGCGCCAGGTCGGGCGCGGTGTCCGCGAGCGCGGCGAAAATGTGCTCGGCCGCATCGCCATCCACCTCATCGAGCTTGGCCAGACCGCGCTGATAGCGCTCCTCCCCGGTCTCCTGGGGCCGAATATCGGACTCCGACACCGGATTTCCGGCCTCCGGCCGATCCGCGAAGGCGGCCCGCGCCACCGTGATGGCATTGAGCGCCGCCGGGAAACCCGCGTACACCCCGACCTGGATGATCGTCTCGACCACCTCGGCCGGAGTCAGTCCCACCGTGAGCCCGCCGTCGATATGCCAGCGCAACTGCGGTGCGGCGTGCCCGAGCGCGGTGAGCGCCGCGATGGTGATGATCTGCCGCTGCTTCAGCGTCA
Source organism: Nocardia sp. NPDC056000 (assembly GCF_042269265.1). NCBI lineage: Bacteria > Bacillati > Actinomycetota > Actinomycetes > Mycobacteriales > Nocardiaceae > Nocardia > Nocardia sp. NPDC056000. The sequence goes on from NZ_JBHJXS010000006.1 coordinate 286,283, forward strand.
GCCCGGGCCGCGAATAGATATCCCCGTACCCGAACTCGACCACGAACCTGCCCAGGTCGGGCGCGATATCGGCCAGACTGTTCACCACGGCCCGACCGTTCGGGCCACCGACCTGATCGAGCACCTCCAAACCACGCTGGAAACGATCATCGGCGGTGGGGCTGGAGCTCATGCGGGACTTCCTTCCCTGAGGTGACATACCTGAGTTGACGCCGCGGGGCCGGGCGACGGCCCAACCCATCCTCAACTCCGCAACCTCCATCCCGCGCGGGACATTCCGGCCTGTCCCGAGATGGCGAAGGGGCGCAGCCGCGATGGCTGCGCCCCTTGCGATCTATCCGGCCGTCAGGCCTTGGTGACGGAAACCTTGACGCCGCCGACGATCTCGGCGGCTTCCGCGCCCGCGTCCCCGAAAGTCAGGGTGGTGGCGAGGATTTCACCGGCGATCAGGTCGCGGTGGGTTTCGGCCCAGCCCTTGCGGTCGGCGGGAACCTCGAGGATCACGGTGATCCGGTCCGAGACGTCCAGGCCCTGGGATTTGCGGGTCTCCTGGAGGTCGCGGATGAGGTCGCGGGCCCAGCCCTCGGCCTCGAGTTCCTCGGTGACGACCGAATTCAGCACCACCAGACCGGCATTGCCGGGCAGCGCGGCGGTGGATTCGGGTTCGGCGGCCACCAGGCGCTGGGTGTACTCCTCGGGCAGCAGCGCGATACCGGCGGCGGTGACGGTGCCGTCGGCGGCCTCGCTCCACTCCCCGGCCTTGACCGCCTTGATCACCGTCTGCACCTGCTTGCCCAGGCGCGGTCCGGCGGCACGGGCGTTCACCACCAGTTCGAAACGGCCGTGCGAGGCCACATCGGTGGTGAGATCGACCTTCTTGACGTTCACCTCATCGGCGATGAGATCGGCGAACGGGCGCAGCCGCTCGGCATCCTCGGCCGCCACGGTGAGCTCCGAAAGCGGCAGGCGCACACGCAGATTCTGCGCCTTGCGCTGACCGAGCACCGTGGAGCAGACCACGCGCACCTCATCCATGGCCGCGACCAGTTCCGGATCGCCGGGCAGCTCGGACGCGCTCGGCCAATCGGTCAGGTGCACCGAGCGACCGCCGGTGAGCCCCCGCCAGATCACCTCGGTGATCAACGGCAGCAGCGGCGCGGCCAGCCGGGTGATGACCTCCAGCACGGTGTGCAGGGTGTCGATGGCATCGCGATCCTCTTCCCAGAACCGCGAACGTGACCGGCGCACATACCAATTGGTGAGCGCGTCGGCGAAGGACCGCAATTCCTCTGCCGCGGTGGCGATATCGAGCCCTTCCAGGGCATCGGTCATCACATCGCGGGTCGCGGCCAGCTTGGCCAGGATGTAACGATCCAGCACGTTCTGCGAATCCGTGCGCCACACACCGGGTGTCGAGGCGTACAGGTTCAGGAAGGTCCACGCGTTCCACAGCGGGCGCAGCGCATGGCTGACGCCTTCGCGGATACCGCGCTCGGTGACGATGAGGTTGCCGCCGCGCAGGATGGGCGAGGCCATCAGGAACCAGCGCATGGCATCGGCGCCGTCGCGGTCGAAGACCTCGAAGACATCCGGGTAGTTGCCCTTGGACTTGGACATCTTGAGGCCGTCATCGCCCAGTACGATGCCGTGCGCCACAACCGATTTGAACGCCGGGCGATCGAACAGCGCGGTGGACAGCACATGCAGGTTGTAAAACCAGCCCTTGGTCTGGCCGTTGTACTCGACGATGAAATCGCCCGGGCTGTGCGCGGCCTGATCGCCGGAGCCCTCGAACCACTCCTTGTTCTCGAACGGGTAGTGCACCTGCGCGTACGGCATGGAACCCGATTCGAACCAGCAGTCCAGCACCTCGGGCACGCGGCGCATCATCGACTTGCCGGTCGGGTCATCCGGATTCGGGCGCACCAGATCGTCGATGCCGGGCCGGTGCAGATCGGCCGGACGCACGCCGAAGTCCTGCTCCAGCGCATCGAGCGAACCGTAGACATCCACGCGCGGGTACTGCGGATCGTCGGACACCCACACCGGGATCGGCGCGCCCCAGAAGCGATTACGGCTGATGTTCCAGTCGCGCGCGTTCTCCAGCCACTTGCCGAACTGGCCGTCCCGCAGATGTTCCGGGGTCCAGTTGATCTGCTGGTTCAACTCCAGCGCACGATCACGGAACTTGGTGACCGCCACGAACCAGGACGGCACCGCCATGTAGATCAGCGGCTGACCCGAACGCCAGCTGTGCGGGTACGAGTGCTCGATCGTCTCGTGCCGCAACAGCTTTCCGGCGGCCTTGAGGTCCTTGATGATGACCGGGTTGGCGTCGAACACCATCAGACCCTGATACGGCGGCACCATCGAGGTGAACTTGCCGCCCGCGTCCAGGGGCTGCACGATCTCGATTCCATTGGCGGTGGAGACATCCATATCCTCCTCACCGAAGGCGGGCGCGAGATGCACGATGCCGGTACCGGAGTCGGTGGTCACGTAGTCGGCGTTGAGCACGCGATGCGCGTTCGGGTGACCCACGAAGAAGTCGAACGGCGGCTGGTACCGCAGATCGGCCAGCGCCGCGCCGGAGTGCTCGGACAGCACCTCGGGCTCCTCGCCGAACTCCCGGGTGTAGTGCGAAACACGTTCGGCGGCAAGCAGGTATCGCTTACCGTCCTGCGCGCGCACATGCACGTAGGTGACATCGGGATGCACCGCGATGGCGAGGTTGGACGGCAGGGTCCACGGCGTAGTGGTCCAGATCAGCGCGTTCGCGCCGTCCAGCTGCGCGAGCGGATGCTCGGCCGGAACCGACAGCACCATATCGACGGTGACCGCCGGGTCCTGGCGCATGCGGTACGAATCATCGAGGCGCGCCTCCTGATTCGACAGCGGCGTCTGCTCGTACCAGCTGTACGGCAGCACCCGGAAACCCTGATAGATCAAACCCTTGTCATGGAGCGACTTGAACGCCCACATGACCGATTCCATGAAGTCGAGGTCGAGGGTTTTGTAGTCGTTGTCGAAGTCGACCCAACGTGCCTGTCGCGTCACATAGTTTCGCCACTCGTTCGTGTAGCGAAGAACCGAGGATTTGCACGCGGCATTGAATTCCGCGAGACCCATGGCATCGATCTGTGATTTGTCCGTGATACCGAGCTGCTTCTCCGCTTCGATTTCCGCGGGCAGTCCATGAGTGTCCCAACCGAAGCGCCGCTCGACCTTCTTACCGCGCATCGTCTGAAATCGTGGGATCAAATCCTTGACATATCCGGTCAGCAGATGACCGTAATGCGGCAACCCATTGGCGAAGGGCGGACCGTCGTAGAAGACGAATTCCTCTGCATCGGAACGGTTCTCGATGCTGGCGCGGAAGGTGTCATCGGCGGCCCAGTAGTCCAGCACGCGCTGCTCGAGCTCGGGGAACGATACCTGCCCGGTCACGGAGCTGAGCTCGACGCGAGGGTAGGCGTTGGGGGTCGGGGTCTCGCCGGACATCTCGGCGTCAGCTCCTCGTGCCAGTGGGTCTCGGGGACCCGGTGGGCACGGGGACGATGACGGCGCCGGTGCGCCGATACCGCGGTACCACCCCGCTTGTCCGGCTGCGGACCGGACCTCTCGTTATGAGCTGTGACGGGCTCACCCGTTCGGTTCTACTGGGCGCGCACACCCGAAACGGCTGCTCACGCTGTTCTTCCGAAGACTCCCCGGTGATGGCCGGATCAACGCCGCAATACTGTGTCGATTCTAACCGGGCAGGTCCAGTGGATATTTCCGGCCCGTCTAATGCTTCGCGTGCCGCCCGCCTGGGCGCGACTGCGAATCTTCCTCCGGTTCACGTAGCGACAGCGCACTGACCAGCAGTAACACCGCGCCTAACACGCACACAATGATGCAGCCCCAGGCCCAGATCACCGAACCGGTGGTCAGGGCTGTCACCAGCAGGCCGAAGCCCACCGCTGCCAGAGCCAGCGTCATCACGAGCATGGTCACCACCCCTCTTATGGAAACGGTGGCGGCGCCGCACCTCCCGTTTCACCGAACGGGGAGCGCGGCACCAATGGCCGTGATTACGACTCTACTTGCCGCCCTTGAGGAGTGCGCCGTTGCCCGAAGCGCCCTCGCCGAACTCGCCGCCGTCGACCGGGACCGCGGAACCGCGGTTCTCCAGCTCTTCCAGCTGCGATTCCAGGTAGGACTTCAGGCGCACCCGGTACTCGCGCTCGAAGGTCTTGAGCTGCTCGATCCGGCTCTCCAGCACGCTGCGCTGCTGGGTGATGGTGGCCATGATCTCGGTGTGCTTGCGCTCGGCATCGGCCTGCAGGGCGTCGGCCTTCTCCTTGGCCTGGCGGAGCTGGGAATCGCTGCGGGTCTGCGCGTCCGACAGCATGGCCTCGGCCTTCTGACGGGCATCGGCGATCATCGCCTCGGAACGGGTGCGGGCATCGCCCACCAGTCGCTCGGAGTTCGCTCTGGCATTGGCGAGCAGCTGCTCGGCCTCGGTCTTGGCATCGGAGGTGAGGCGATCGGCCATCTCCTGGGCCAGCGAAAGCACCTTGGCGGCCTGTAGATTCGCGTCCGCGCTGGGGGCCTCGGCCTTGACCGGGACCGGCGCGGCGACGGGCATGGGCGCCGGCGGCGGAATCGGAGCGGCCTTGACGGGCTCCGGCGCGGGCGGCTGCTTCACAGCCTGGACAGGACCGCGATTCTTCTTGGCATCAGCCAGTTCCGCGTCCAATTCGGCAACGCGCTGGCGAAGATCTGCGTTTTCTTCGATGAGGCGTGAGAGCTCCTGCTCGACCAGGTCGAGGAAGGCGTCGACTTCATCCTCGTTGTAGCCGCGCTTCCCGATCGGTGGTTTGCTGAACGCGACGTTGTGCACATCGGCAGGGGTCAGCGGCATGGAACGATCCCTTCACGCTTCGTTGGAGATCTAGCGGTAGATCTGGGTAAGCATTCTTTCCGCTCATTCTGTCACACATGAGCTAACGGCTGCCCCTGCTGGCCCGTGATCGTCATGAGGATGAACACGATGAAAAGCAGGACCATTATCGACAGATCCAGCCTAATTCCCCCAAGATTCACTGGGGGTATCAAACGCCTCAGGAGTTTCACGGGCGGGTCCGTGATGGTGAAGATCGCCTCGAGGATGATCACGACGAACCCGGTGGGCCGCCAGTCCCGCGCGAAGCTGCGAATGAACTCGACGATGACTCGGCTGATGAGCAGCAGCCAGAAGAGGAACAGCAGGAGGTTCAACACCTGGAACAAGGCCACAGTGTTCACTCTGCCTCAGAAACAGTGCCGCGCAAAATAGGATCACCGATCGCGCCGGTCACAGTGTGGTTTTCGGCGTAGTTCCGCCGGATCTTCCCCCGCGCGCGGCCGCACGCTCACACCCGTCACCGACCGGCCGCGGATAGGCCGTGAATGGACTGGGCGGGCTCTGGCGACCGCTTCGCAACCCCCGTTAACGACTGTCACACCGGCGCTGATCATCACAAAGCCGGTGCGACAGCTTACTTCTGGTTGTAGTAACCGTTCTCGGCCAGCTTGCGGCGCTCCTCGGCGGAGACATCCACATCGGCGGGCGAGAGCAGAAACACCTTCGTGGCGACCTTGTCGAATGAACCACGCAGCGCGAACGCCAGACCGGCGGCGAAATCCACCAGGCGGCGGGCATCGCTGTTGCTCATCTCGACCAGATCCATGATCACCGGGGTGCCGTCCCGGAAACGCTCGCCGATGATGGCGGCTTCGGCATAGGTGCGCGGGCGTAGCGTCGTGATCTTGGACAAGGGGCCTCCGTCCTCGAAGATCGCGGAACGGCGCGGCGGCTGCTGTTCCAGCCGGCGCTCCTCCATCCGCAACTCTTCCATGCGCCGCTCGGCCTCCGGGTCCACCGCGAGCGCGCCGCGCGTGGTGCCGCGCACCATCGAGGCGCCGCCGGAACCCATGGAACGAGTACGGCTGGACGGGGCGGTGTCGATACGGGTGGGGCGACGCGGCGCGTCGTAGCGATCACGTTCGCGCTCACGGTCATCCGCGTATTCGTCCGCGTACTCGTCGCGGCGCGAAGTGCCGTACGCGGGCTTGTAGGGCGCCTTGTACGGCGGCGGCTCGGCGTAACCGGGCTCGTCGTCGTAGCGCTCGTGCTCATACCGGTCGTAGTCACGCTCGGTGTAGGCCCGGGACCGGCGCGGGGCACGTTCGTCGACGGCCGGACGGGGGCCGCGGTCCTCGACATAGTCGTCTTCGTAGTCCTCGAGCGGAACCATGCCGAAGTACGCCTTGAACTTGTGCAGCGTGCTCATCTGGTCGACCTTCCTTCGGCCCCGGTTGGCCTGGGGTGTTGTCCTGCTCAGTCCTCGTCTGCCACCAAGCATATGTTTCATATGTGACTGATGAGGTTTCTTTGCTACGCCGAGGTTATCGGTCGAGCGCCCATCAAAGCGGTACCGACACGCACGCAGGTGGATCCGTGGCGTATCGCGGCCTCCAAATCACTTGACATGCCCGCGGACAGCTCTCTGGCCTGGGGATGTTCCGCCAAAAGTGAGTCGTGCATATGGGCGAGTCGCTCGAATGCGGCGTCTGGGTCGGCGTCCAGCGGCGGGATCGCCATCAGGCCCGCGAGCTGCAACGATGCCGATTGGGCGACCTGATTCGCGAGGGTGAGCATGGCATTGTCCGAGACACCTCCGCGCGCCGGATCGGCATCGAGACTCACTTGCAGCAGGACGCGCAAGGGGGTCGTCCGCTCCCCCGCTTCCAGGGCCGTGTGGACCCCCGAATCCAGGGCGCTCGCCAACCGGTCACTGTCCACCGAGTAGACGGTATCCGCCCAGCGTGCAACATGTTTCGCCTTGTTGCGCTGCAATCTGCCGATGAATTCCCAGCGTATTTGCGACAGGTGGCGCAGTTGCGCCACTTTGTCCGATGCCTCCTGCTCGCGTGATTCACCGAACTCACGCAGGCCGAGGCCATAGAGGATCTCGATATCCGAGGCCGGGTGGAACTTGGTCACCGGCAGTAGTCGCACACTGTCCGGTGCACGGCCCGCGGCCCGGCACGCTGCGGCGATGCGCTCGGTCAGGCCCTCGAGCGCCGCCGACAATTGCGCGACACGACCGGGCGCGGAAGTGAGCTTCGACTCCTGCGCCACTGCGGAACCGGTTGCGGCGGCGGGATTCTCGGTCATTCTGCAATTCCCTCCGATGCCATCCAAATCACACCGGCGAGTCTGCCGGTCGGCGCGCCGCGGCGGTGACTGAAGAGCGCTTTGTCCTCGATCGTGCAGCGCGGGTCCACGGCCACGGCGCTCACGCCGGCGGTTTCCAGCTGCCGCCGGATGCCCGCGCGCAGATCCAGACCCGGGGTACCCCGCACGGTGGTGGTCGCACTGCCCGGCAGATGTTTCTCGACATCGGCGCGCATGGCGGCGGGCACCTCGTACTGGCGGCCGCTGGCCGCCGGTCCCAGGAACGCGCCGATCCGCTCCACCCGCGCGCCGAGCTCGACCATGGCCTCGATCGCCTTGGGCACGATCCCGATCCGCGCGCCGATCCGGCCCGCGTGCACGGCCGCGATCACACCGGCCTCGTCATCGGAGAGCAGCACCGGCACACAGTCCGCGCTCAGCGTGACCAGCGCCAGATCGCGCTGAGTGGTCACCAGCGCATCGGTGGCGGGAACCGCCTCGGCCCGCGGGCCGTCGACCACCGTCACATTGCGGCTGTGGATCTGTTCCATCCACACCAGCCGCTCCGGCGGGAGCCCGATGCTCTCGGCGAGCCGAACCCGATTGCGGCGCACGGCTTCCGGATCATCCCCGACGTGGTCGCCCAGATTGAACGAGTCATAGGGGGCCTGGGAGAAGCCGCCCGCCCGAGCCGTGACAACTCGTCTTGTCCGATACGTCGTGCCCGCAGAAGTCATACCTCCGAGAGTAGTGGCCAATTCCCCGCAACCCATCCGGAGACGGCGTGGTCATCACCACCCGCGCGGCCCCGCGGCTCATCCGAGCGGGCGAGACCGGTACTCGGCACCGAGCGGGCCCACCCGGGCAAACGAACGCGCCCGCCTCCGGATGGGGGCGGGCGCGGTTATCGCCTTGCGGCGCTCGGGTCAGCGGCGCATGAAGGAGGGGACGTCGACGTCATCGTCGTCGGCATCCGGGGGCTGGATATGGCTGCGGGAATTGTTCGCCACGGTGGGTTCCATTGCCGGGCGCGGGGATTCGTAGGAGGGGGCCGGGCCGCGACCCGAGGACGGCGGCGGGTTCTGCGCCACCGGGGCCGGGGCGGGTTCCTGCCGGACCGGAGCCGGTTCGGGAGTGCGGGCGGTGGTGTAGTCCGGGGTGCGGGCCACCTCACCGGCGCGGGCGGTATTGAAGCTGGAGGTGGTGGTGGCGCCCGTGCGGCCTACGGCGGGCTCGATGCGTCGGGCGGGGCCGCTTCCGTCAAAACCCGCCGCGATCACCGTCACTCGGACCTCATCGCCGAGGGAATCGTCGATGACGGTACCGAAGATGATGTTCGCTTCGATATGGGCTGCTTCCTGCACCAGCGAGGCTGCCTCGTTGATCTCGAAGAGGCCGAGATCCGAACCGCCCGCGATCGAGAGCAGTACCCCGTGCGCGCCGTCCATGGACGCTTCCAGCAGTGGTGAATTGATGGCGGACTCGGCGGCTTTCACCGAGCGGCCCTCACCGCGGGCCGAGCCGATGCCCATCAGGGCGCTGCCCGCGCCGGACATGACGGACTTGACGTCCGCGAAGTCGACGTTGATCAGACCCGGGGTGGTGATCAGATCGGTAATGCCCTGAACACCGTTGAGCAGCACCTCATCCGCGGAGCGGAACGCGTCCATCAGGCTCACGGCCGCGTCGCCGAGCTGCAGCAGGCGGTCGTTCGGGATGACGATGAGGGTGTCGCAGGATTCGCGCAACGCCTGGATGCCCGCCTCGGCCTGATTGCTGCGGCGCTTGCCCTCGAACGAGAAGGGCCGCGTCACAACGCCGATGGTGAGCGCGCCGAGCTTGCGCGCGATGCTGGCCACGACCGGGGCGCCACCGGTGCCGGTGCCACCGCCCTCGCCCGCGGTCACGAAGACCATATCGGCGCCCTTGAGCACCTCTTCGATCTCGTCCTTGTGGTCCTCGGCGGCCTTGCGGCCGACTTCCGGATCGGCGCCGGCGCCGAGGCCACGAGTCAATTCACGACCGACATCGAGCTTGACGTCCGCATCACTCATCAGCAGCGCCTGCGCGTCGGTGTTGACCGCGATGAACTCGACTCCCTTGAGTCCCTGTTCGATCATCCGGTTGACGGCATTCACGCCGCCGCCGCCGATGCCGACGACCTTGATCACAGCAAGGTAGTTGTGCGGGGGCGTCATGGGCTCTCGCCTTCCTTAGATCCAAAAAGCTTGTCGTCTAACGGATGCTCGCCGTATGCCAGTTCCGGATGGTCTCGGTTCGATGAACCCTCAACCATAGGTTTAGCCTTATGTCAAGTATCCGACTGGTGCGGAACGGTATTCGCAGCCACCGCGTTACGGGCGCAGGCGCGCCGAGACGAGAATCAGAATCTTGTGTGATCCACCTCGTCCGGTCCACCTGGCATCGTATCGTGGACGGTTGCCCTCCGGTGCCGGGACGGCGCTGGAGCGTTCCTGCAGGCCACCGAAACTTTCGGTGGCCCAATGGGTATCGCTCACTTTACCGTGACGAGATTCGGACTCGAAACGTCGAACACCTTGCCGGGCTGGGTGAGTAGAGGTCCCACCACCGCCGCCTTCTTCTGTGAATCACCGGTCCCACCCCACAGCACGGTACGCCCATCTCGCAACTCGAGAGCAATATCCGAAACCGATCTGGCCACAACCTCTCCCACGCCCAGGCTCGGCGGCACCAGCGCCATCACCGCGACGGCCGCGCGGGTGGCCGGATCATTGCCGCCGGGATGGTCGGTGACGAGTTTGGGCGCGGTGCCCGGGGGCTGTTCGATCGCGAATTCCACGCTGTCGCAATCGAGCAGATGCGGGCCGTCCGGGGCGTCGTAGTAGAGCACGGGGGTGCGCTCGACCACGGTCACCTGCACGGTGGACGGGAATTCGCGCTGCACCCGCACACTGCGGACCTTGGGTAACTGCGCCACCCGTTCGGCCATGGCGGTGGTATCGAGACGGATCATGGACAACCCGTCCGGCACCTGGAGTGCGTCCAGCACTTGCTCTTCCGGCACCACGGACAGTCCGTCGACGCGCACGGTGCGCACCGACAGCACCGGCGTGAACCAGGCCGCGATCCCGAGCGCCAGGATCAGCACCAGGCCGATCGCCGCGCCGATTCGCACCCGCGGTGAGCGCCACGAGTTCAGCAGCGTCGAATCCTCCCGGGACCGGCCGCGGCGCAGCCGGGCGCGCCGGGCCGCGCGCACCGCCGAATCTTCTTCGGCGGCAGGCTCGTCCGCCCGGTCGTCCGCGTCGTGCGCCGCGTCCACCGCACCCCGCTTGCGGCCGGAGCCGTCAGCCGAGTCCTTCGCTCCCCCACCCGGGCTCATCTCCGCTCACCGCCCGTGCGAGGGTCGCGCGCGCAGACCGTCCAGAATCTGGCTGCCCAGCATGGTGACATCGCCCGCGCCCATGGTGATCACCACATCGCCGGGACGCGCGAGCGCGGCCACCTGACGGCCCACCCGGGACATATCCGGCTGATAGTGCACGGGTTTGGTGACCGAATTGGCCACCAGCGCACCGTTCACCCCGGGCAGCGGTTCCTCACGCGCGCCGTACACGTCCAGCACCACGACCTCGTCGGCGAGCGAGAGGGCGGTGCCGAACTCGGTCGCGAAAGTGGCGGTGCGACTGTACAAATGCGGCTGGAAGACCACGATCACCCGGCCCGGGCGCGAGCGCGCGCCATCGCGGGCCTCCTGGGCCACCAGTTCGGCGGCGGCGCTGAGCACCGCGCGCACCTCGGTCGGATGGTGTGCGTAATCGTCGAAGACGCGCACGCCGTTCTCCCGGCCGGTGAGCTGGAAGCGGCGGTGCACACCGCCGAAACCCTCCAGGCCCTGGATGATTTCGCCCATATCGGCTCCGGCGGCGCGGGCGGCCAGCAGTGCGCCGAGCGCGTTCAGGGCCATATGGCGGCCGGGCACCGAGAGTCGCAGGGTGCGCGGCGCGGGCTCCTCCGACAGCTGGAAGATCGCGACACCGCCGACATCGCGGGGTTCCCAGGACAGCAGGTGCGCGCCGATCGGCACACCCGCGAAATCGCCGGAACCGTAACCGATTACCTCGATACCGCGCGGATCGTCGGCGAGCCGGGCCACCGAGCGTTCGGCCAGGCCGAGCGAGCCGGGATCGTCCAGGCACACCACCAGGCGGCCGCCCGGTTGCAGGCGATCGACGAAATCGTCGAAGACCTTGGTGTACGCCTCATCGGTGCCGAAGAAGTCCAGGTGATCGGATTCGATATTGGTCACCACGGCCACATCCGGCGCGTACTGCAGCAGTGAGGCATCGCTCTCATCGGCCTCGGCCACGAAGATGCCGCCGGTGCCGTGATGGGCGTTGGTGCCCGATTCGTTCAGCTCGCCGCCGACCGCGAAGGACGGATCCGCACCGCAGTGCTGCAGCGCCACCACCAGCATGGAGGTGGTGGAGGTCTTACCGTGTGTGCCCGAGACCAGCAGTGTCTTATGGCCCTGCATGAGCTCGGCCAGTACGGCGGGACGCAGCAGGACCGGCAGGCCGCGCCGATGTGCCTCCACCAGTTCGGGATTGGTCTTGGGGATGGCGGCGAAGGTGGTCACCACGGCGGTCGGGCCGCCGGGCAGCAGGTCCAGGGCGCTCGCGTCATGGTCGATGCGCACCTGTGCGCCGCGGGCCCGCAGTGCCAGCACGCCGCGGCTCTCCTTGGCGTCCGAGCCGGACACCATGCCGCCGCGGGACAGCAGAATTCGGGCGATACCCGACATTCCGGCCCCGCCGATGCCGATCATATGCACCCGGCGCAGCAGCTCCGGTAGGTCTGTCTGCTGCTCGACGGGCGTATTCACGGCCTGTTGGGTATCGGCTGCTTCAGTCACGACCTGCCACCTCCAGCACAATTCGCGCTACCTCGTCCGCGGCGTCGCGATGTCCGGCGTCCGCCGCCGCGCGACCCATGGCTGTCAGCCGATCCATATCCCTGAGCAGCGGTATCACCTCGTCGATCACGTATTTCGGAGTCAGCTCCGCGTCCGCCACGATTCTGCCACCGCCGACGGCGACAACGGGCCGCGCGTTGAGCTCCTGCTCGCCATTGCCATGCGGTAGCGGAACATAGAACGCGGGCAGCCCCACCGCCGACACCTCGGCGACGGTCATCGCACCCGAGCGGCACACCACCGCGTCGGCGGCGGCATAGGCCAGCGCCATCTGCGACAGATACGGCACCGCAATGTATTTCGCGGGCTCGTGCAGCCCGTCCAGGACGAGGCTGTTCTTCGGCCCGTGCGCGTGCAGCACCGAGATCCCGGCCGCGGTCAACTGCGGCGCGGCGGCCGATACGGCCTCATTGAGACTGCGCGCCCCCTGCGACCCGCCGAACACCAGCAGCACCGGCCCCTCGGCGGGCAGGCCGAAGTGCTCGCGCGCCCGCGCCCGCAGCGCGGGACGGTTCAGTGTGGTGATCGCCGACCGCACCGGGATACCGACAACCTCGGCATCGCCCCGACCGCGCGCGTGCACGCCCGAATTCGCCGCCGCGGCCAGCACTCTGGCGGCCACGCGCGCGCCGATCTTATTGGAGATACCGGCCATGGCGTTGGCCTCGTGCACGATCACGGGTACCTGACGCCGCCCGCGTGCTCGACTGCCCGATGCGCGACCGCGCCCCGGCAGGTACGCCAACGGCGAAAGTCCGCGTCCGGCAGCCAGATAGGCGGGCAGGGCGACATAGCCGCCGAAGCCCACGATGACGTCGGCGTCGACCGCGTCGATGATGTCGCGGGTGCGGCGCATCGAGGCCAGCACTCGGCCCGGCAGGCGGAGCAGGTCCGCGGTGGGCTTGCGGGGTAGGGGCACCGGGGGAATCAGCTCGAGGGTGTATCCGCGTTCGGGCACCAGCTTGGTTTCCAGGCCGCGCTGGGTGCCCAGTGCGGTGATCCGGATGGCCGGGTCGTGACGGCGCAGCGCGTCGGCGACCGCCAGGGCGGGTTCGATATGTCCCGCGGTGCCACCGCCCGCCACGATCACCGAGAGCGGCCGCTCCACTGTCACCTCGAATGTCCCCTGTCCCTATCGTGTTTCGTCGGATAGCTGGGTTCCCAGGCCCGGGTGCTGCGCCACGATTCGGTGGAGCGGCTGGTGCGCCGGGCGGTATCGGAATCTACGGACCGGCGGCGCGGCGGTTCGGAGCGGCCCCGGCCCGACGGCGGTAGCGCGCGGCGCTGCGGTGCGGGTTTCACACCGGATTTCGGCTTGGGCTTGGCTTTGGCGGTGCTGCGCGCGCGGGCGGCCTGTGCCCGTGCGGGCGAATACATTTCGGGCACCGGCAGGCGCAGCAGGCGGCTGAAGCGGCCGTCCTGTCCGGCGTGCAGCGCCGCCACCGCCTCGGGTTCGTGCCGGGCGGCATTGGCGATGATGCCGAACATGAGCAGGGTGATGGCGAGCGAGGAACCGCCCGCCGACACCAGCGGCAGCTGGAGTCCGGTCACCGGCAGCAGTCCGACCACGTAGCCGACGTTGATGAGCGCCTGCCCGGTGATCCAGGTGGTCGCCGCGGCGGTCAGCAGCCGGATGAACGGATCCACCGATCGGGTGGCGATGCGCAGGCCGGTGTACACGAACAGCGCGAAAAGCCCCAGCACCAAAGCACATCCGAGGAAGCCGAGCTCCTCGCCGATGATCGCGAAGATGAAGTCGTTGTGCGCGTTGGGCAGATAGCTCCACTTGGCCCGGGACTGTCCGAGCCCGCGACCCCAGATTCCGCCGTCCGCAAGCGAATACAGCGCCTGGCGGGCCTGATAGCCGATGCCCTGCGGATCATCGCCGGGGCTGAAGAACGCGCGCATGCGGTCCGAGCGATATCCGGCCGACAGCGCCAGAATGCCCGCCGCGACCGCACCCGATACCGCGATGGTGACGAACATGCGCAGCGGCAGCCCGCCGAACCACAGCAGCGCGGACAGCACGATGCCCAGCGCGATGGTGGTGGACAGGTTCGGTTCGAGCACGACCAGGAAGCACACCAGCAGCCCGGCGGGCACCAGCGGCATCAGAATGTCCTTGTACCCGGCCCTTTCGGTCTGCCGCGAGGCCAGCAGATGCGCGCCCCACACCACCAGGGTCACCTTGGCGATCTCGGACGGCTGCACCGAGACGAAGCCGAGGTCGAACCAGCGCCGCGAACCCTGCACCTCCAGGCCGATGCCCGGAATCAGCACCAGCACCAGCAGCACCACCGAGAGCGCGAACACCGGGAACGACAGCTGCCGCATCACGCGCATGGGAATCCGCAGCGCGATATAGAACAGCACCGCGCCGAACAGCGCCATCATGGCCTGCTGGATGAACAGCGAATACGCCGATTTGCCAACGGCATACGATTCCACGCTGGACGCGGACAGCACCATCACCAGGCCGAGCACGGTGAGCAGCACCGCGATGGCGACCACGAGATGGAACGAGGCCAGCGGCCGTGCCAGCCAGGCCGCGAACCAGGTGTTGCGGAACCGCGCGGTCGCCGCCGAATCCTTGGCCGTGCGACCGGAATCGGTGGCCGCACGCGCCGGGGTCTGCGCCGTTCGGGACGGCATCCTGTCTCCGGCGCGGCGCGGCCCCGTCATTCCGATCTCCCGATGTCCTTCTCGTCCAGGGCCTGCACCGCGGTGGCGAAACTCCGCCCCCGGTGGGTGTAGTCGGCGAACATGTCCAGGGATGCCGCGGCCGGAGCCAGCAGCACGGTGTCGCCTCGGGTGGCATAGCCCGCGGCCACGCGGACCGCGCGGGCCATCACCGCTTCGGGTTCGATTTCGGTGAAGGGGTCACCCATCCCTGCATCGTCCCCCGAATTCAGCTCCACCACGGGGACATCCGGCGCGTGTCGCGCCAGTGCGGCGGCGATCACCGGGGCGTCGACGCCGAAGAGCACGGCCGCCACGAGGTGTTCGCGGACCTCTTCGACCAGATCCTCCACGCTCGCGCCCTTGAGCTGACCACCGGCCACCCAGATCACCGACTGGTGCGCCAGGATCGAGGAACGCGCGGCATGCGGATTTGTGGCCTTGGAATCGTCCACGAAATCGACACCGCACAACTCCCGCACGTGTGCGGCGCGATGCGGGCCGACCTTGTGCTCCTGCAATCCCTCTTTCACGAATTGCGGTGCCACATCGATGGATCGGGTGAGCGCGGCGGCGGCGAGCGCATCGGCGACACCGGCCGGACCCTGCGGGCTGATATCGCTCGTCTCGGCCAGAATCGCGGCCTTGGTGAAGGCGCGATCGAGCAGTTTGCCGTCCACCACACCGAGTTCACCGTCGGCGGGCACGCCGATGCGGAAGCCGACGGTGCGGCGCGCCTTGGACTTTCGCGCCAGCGCGGCCGCGACCTGATCGTCCAGGCCGACCACGCCGACGCGGCCGGTGAGCGCACGCGCCTTGGCGGCGGCGTAGGCGTCGAGCCCGCCGTGCCAGTCCAGGTGATCCTCGGCGACGTTCAGCACCACACCGGCTTCGGGTCGCACCGAAGGGGCCCAATGCAATTGGAACGAGGACAGTTCCACCGCCAGCACCTGCGGTCCCGGATTGCGGCGCAGCGCGTCGAGAATCGGCAGTCCGATATTGCCGCAGGCCACGCTGGGAATCCCGGCGGCCCGCAGAATCGAATGCGTCATCTGCGTGGTGGTGGTCTTGCCGTTGGTGCCGGTGATGACCAGCCATTTGCGCACCGGACCGTAGATGCGCGCCTGATCGACCCACCAGGCGAATTCGACATCGCCCCACACCGGAATGCCCTCGGTGACAGCCGAGACCAGTATCGGGGAATCGGGCCGCCAGCCCGGGCTGGTGATGACCAGCGCGAACCGTTGCAGCGCATCGGGTTCCAGCAGATCCGCGGTGGTCGCGGTCTGCAAGCCCAGTTCGGCGGCCTCGGCCAGGGCCTTACCGCCGCCGTCGGTCACCACCGGGCGGGCGCCGATGTCCTGCAGCGGCTCCACCAGGGAGCGCCCGGACACCCCCCAACCGGCGACGAGCACGTCACGACCGCGCAGGAATTCGAGCATGGGGCCTGGCGAACGCAGGACCCTCGGAGAATGTTCGACCATCAGATGTTCACCCGACCGCGGAGAGGTAATCGCTGTAGAACAGGCCCAGACCGATCGCCGACGCCATGCCGGCCAGCAACCAGAACCGGATGATCACCGTGGTTTCCGCCCACCCTGATAATTCGAAGTGGTGGTGGAACGGCGCCATCTTGAACAATCGGTTCCGCGTGGTGCGGAATACCGCCACCTGGAGAATCACCGAGGCGGCCTCGGCGACGAAGAGCGCGCCGATCACGATCATCAATAGTTCGGTGCGGGTGGTCACCGATAGGCCCGCGAGCAGACCGCCCAGCGCGAGCGAACCGGTATCACCCATGAAGATCTTGGCGGGCGCGGCATTCCACCAGAGGAAGCCGATGCACGCGGCACCACCCGCGGCGCACACCAGCGCCAGATCCAGCGGATCGCGCACGTTGTAGCAGCCCGCCTCGGGATGCGTGGTGCAGGCATTGCGCCACTGCCAGAAGGTGATGATCATGTACGCGCCCAGCACCAGCGAGATGGAACCGGCCGCGAGACCGTCCAGGCCGTCGGTCAGGTTGACCGCGTTGGACCAGGCCACCACCACCAGGCTGACGAACAGCAGGAAGACCACCACGCTCATCGACACGGTGGCGATATCGCGGGTGTACGACAGGTGCCTGCTGGCCGGGGTCAACCCGTTCGCGCCTTTGAATTGCAGTGCCAGCACACCGAAGATGACCGCCGAGGCCAACTGTCCGATGTACTTGCCCGCCGCGGTGAGCCCGAGATTGCGCTGTTTGCGCAGTTTGATCATGTCGTCCAGGAAGCCGACCGCGCCCAGCGCGGTGGCCAGGCCCATGACCAGCAGACCGGACGCCGACGGGCCGGGCTCGCCGTAGCTCATCGAAATCAGGTGTGAGCCAAGGTAACCCGCCCACATACCGGCCAGGATCGCCACGCCGCCCATGGTGGGGGTGCCGCGCTTGGCCTTGTGACTCTCCGGGCCGTCGACCCGAATCTCCTGGCCGAAGCCCTGTTTGGCGAACCAGCTGATCACCGCGGGGGTGAGCAGAATCGAGACGGCGAGCGCGATGGCCGCCGACAAGAGAATCTGAGTCATCGCGCGGCCTCCAGCAGATGCTCGGCAACGGTCCAGAGCCCCACCGACTTCGACGCCTTCACCAGCACCACATCACCCGGTTCCAGTTCGGCGTCGAGAATCTCGATCGCGGCTCGCAGGTCGGGCACCAGTATCGACTCTTCACCCCAGGAACCCTCCATCACCGCCCCCTGATGCATACCGTGCGAGGGCCGCCCGGTCCCGACCACTATGAGCCGGTCCACGTCCAAGC
This sequence comes from Nocardia sp. NPDC056000, assembly GCF_042269265.1. Classification (NCBI taxonomy): domain Bacteria; kingdom Bacillati; phylum Actinomycetota; class Actinomycetes; order Mycobacteriales; family Nocardiaceae; genus Nocardia; species Nocardia sp. NPDC056000. The sequence continues at coordinate 303,923 of NZ_JBHJXS010000006.1, forward strand.
GCACGACGAGACGGCCGATGCGATCGTGTTCGATCACCGAATCGTCGCCCAGCTCACCCATTTCGCCGAGGACGGCCCAGCTGCGGCGGCGGCCGATCTCGCGGCCCTGCCCGTCCGCACCGGCCGCGCGGGACATGGTGACCAGCGCCTTGAGCGCGGCGCGCACCGAATCCGGGTTGGCGTTGTAGGAGTCGTTGATGACGGTCACGCCGTCGGGGCGGGTGCGCACATCCATGCGGCGGGCCGAGGCGGCGCTGGCACCGGAGAGTGCCCGCGCCACCGTCTCCAGCGACGCGCCCTGGTTCAGGGCCACCGCCGCGGCGGTCAACGCGTTGCCGACCTGGTGTTCACCGTGCACGGCGAGTCGGATCTCGATGGATTCGCCGTTGTGGTGCAGCGTGAATCGGGCCCGCGCCTGCTCGTCCATCCGGACGTCGGTGGCGCGCACATCGGCGTTCGCGGCCATACCCACGGTGACCACGCGGGCCTGTGTGCGTGCGGCCATCTTGGCGACGAGGTGGTCGTCGAGGTTCAGCACGGCGAGGCCGTCGGCCGGAAGGGCTTCGACCAGTTCGCCTTTGGTCTGGGCGATGACTTCCTGACTGCCGAATTCGCCCAGGTGCGCGGTGCCGACATTGAGCACCGCGCCGACCGCGGGCGGCGCGATCTCGGTGAGCGCCTTGATATGTCCGGGTCCGCGCGCGGAGAGCTCCAGCACCAGATAGCGGGTATTCGCATCGGCGCGCAGCGCGGTCCACGGGTGGCCGAGCTCATTGTTGAACGATCCGGGCGGGGCGACAACCTCGCCGAGCGGGGCCAGCACGGCCGCCAGCAGATCCTTGGTGGAGGTCTTACCCGCCGAACCGGTCACACCCACCACGGTGAGCGTGCCCGCCGCCGCGAGCCGATCGACGCTGGCGCGCGCCAGCTTGGCCAGCGCGCCGAGCACCGCCGCACCGGAACCGTCGGTGTCGTACGCCAGCGCGATGGCGCGGCTGGCATGCGGTTGCGGCGTCACCACGATGGCGGGGACACCGACCGGGCGCGCGGCCAGCACGGCCACCGCTCCGGCCGCCACCGCGCGTTCGGCGAAATCGTGACCGTCGGCCTTCTCACCCGGCAGCGCCAGGAACAGGTCACCGGAAGTGATTCGGCGCGAATCGAATTCGACCGCTCCGGTGACCGTCGCATCGGGGTCGGGGACGTCGTGCAGCGTGCCGCCGACAATGTCCGCGATCTCCCGCAAAGTCATCTCGATCATGAATGTGTCAGGTCCCTCGTCCTTCGCGACAAGGCCGCCGCGAGCACCTCGCGGTCGTCGAACGGATACTTCACTCCCGAAATCTCCTGCCCTGTTTCATGTCCCTTGCCCGCGACCAGCAGCACATCGCCGGGTTGCGCCCAGTCGACGGCGGCGGCAATGGCCTGCGCCCGGTCCCCGACCTCCCGGACCTCTCCGCGTTCATCCGGCGCAACCGCATCGGCTCCGGCACGGACCGCGGCGCGGATGGCCGCAGGCTCCTCACTGCGTGGATTGTCATCGGTGATGATGAGCAGATCGGCGCCGCGCGCTCCGGCCGCACCCATGAGGGGGCGTTTACCGGCATCGCGATCACCACCCGCGCCGACCACCACGGCCAGGCGTCCGTGCCCCTGTTCGGCCAGCAGCGCACGCAGGGTCGCCACCACCGATTCGATGGCCGCGGGCTTGTGCGCGTAGTCGACCACGGCCAGGAAATCCTGTCCGCGCTCCACCCGCTGCATCCGGCCGGGCACATCGACTTCACCCAAAGCCGCTGCGGCGGTGCCGACTTCGGCTCCGGCGGCGGCGCAGACGGCGAGTGCGAGCAGCCCGTTGGCGATGTTGTACGCGCCCGGAAGCCGCAGGCTCACATCGGCTTTCACGCCCGGGCCGGATGCCTCGAACCGCTGGCTCGCCGCGCCCGGGACGGCCACACCGGCCACCCAATCCGCTTGTACGCCAGGGGTTGTCGTCACCGTCACCAGTTCCGGGCTGCCGTCCGCGAGCGCGGCCACGGTCACGTCACCGGCCAGCCGGACGCCCCATTCGTCATCGATGCACAGCACCGCTGTCGCGGCGGGCACGACGGCCGAATCACCGGCCACGAACAGGCGGCGCTTGGCGGCGAAGTAATCCTCGAAATCGGCGTGGAAGTCGAGGTGATCCTGGGAGAGATTGGTGAACGCGCCCACCGCGAAGGCCACCCCATCCACCCGGCCCAGCGCCAGCGCGTGACTGGAGACCTCCATGACGACCGCCTGCACACCCTGCTCCACCATGACGGCGAACATGGCGTGCAATTGCGGGGCCTCGGGGGTGGTCAGCGCCGACGGCACCCGCTGCCCGCCGATACGCGTTTCGATGGTGCCGATCAGCGCGGTGCGGAATCCGGCCGCGGCCAGTCCCGCCTCCACCAGATACGAGGTGGTGGTCTTGCCCGAGGTGCCGGTGATGCCGATGATGCGCAGCGTGCGAGACGGATCACCGTAAAGGGCCGAGGACAATTCGCCGAGCACCGAGCGCGGGGCATCGTGCACCAGCACCGGCACGCCGATCTCGCCGATCAGTTCCGCGCCCGCCGGATCGGTGAACACGGCGACCGCACCACGCTCGACCGCATCGTGCGCGAAACGCGCGCCGTGCGCCTGCGCACCGGCCAGACCGGTGAACAGATCACCCGGCCGGACCGCGTTCGAACGCTGCTCGATACCGGTGATCTGCACATCCGCCGGAATTCCGGCCGCACCGGCCGGACGGGCGTTCGTGAGCTCGGCGACCGTGCGCAGGGCGGTCACCGGCGGTGCGGCGGGCCGAAGTACCTGCGGACTGTCTTGCGCGGGCACGAAGCTCCTCTCCGGGACGGTGTTCATCGAAGGTCATAGGTGCGAATCCGGTACTCGGACTCGGATCGACGTGTCAGGTTACCTGTGTTCGGTCACCGTGCGATCGGCACGCCGGAGTTCGGTCACCCGCCCCGGCGCGAGCCGGGCGCGGTGTACGTCACGTCCATCGCCTATCCGCTCTAACTCGCCTGCAGAATCAGCTGTTTGGCCGGTGGTGACGGCGGCACCCGATCGCGTTGCAGCGCCCAGGACGCGATGGCGTGGAACAGCGGCGCGGCCGATCCGCCACCGCTGCCGTCGGAGCTGCGCACGGGTGCGTCGAGCATCATGCCGATCACATAGCGCGGATTGTCGGCGGGGGCCATACCGGCGAACGTGATCCAGTAGCGGTCGGTCGAATAGCACCGGCACTTCTGATCGATCTGCTGCGCGGTACCGGTCTTACCCGCCACCTGATAGCCCTCGATGGCCGCCGGACTGCCGGTACCCGACTGGATTCCGCGCGGATCCTTCTGCACCACGGCCTGGAACATCTGCCGCAGCGTCTGCGCGGTCTGCGGGCTCACCACCTTGACCCCGTCCGGCTGCTCCTCCTCGGTGCGACGGCCGTCCGGGGCGATCTTGGCCTTGACGATGCGCGGCGGAATCCGCACGCCGTCATTGGCGATGGCCTGGTACATGGCCGTCATCTGCAGCGTCGTCATCGAAAGACCCTGGCCGATGGGAAGATTCGCGAAGGTCGAACCGGACCACTGATCACGCGGCGGCAGTACGCCGGCGCTCTCACCGGGCAGGCCGACACCGGTGCGCTGACCCAGGCCGAACTTCTTGAGCATGTCGAAATAGCGGTCCTCGCCCACGCGCTGAGCCAGCATGAGCGTGCCCACATTGGAGGACTTACCGAAGATGCCGGTCGTCGTATACGGGGCCACCCCGTGCTCCCAGGCATCGTGCACGGTGACGCCGCCCAGGCTGATCGCGCCCGGAACCTCATGTACCTCATCGGGATTGGTGAGTCCGTATTCGATGGCGGCGGCCGCGGTGACGATCTTGTTCACCGAACCGGGCTCGTACACCTCGGCCACCGAGGGATTGCCCAGATCCGATTGCGCCCAGGACTGCGGGCCCATCGCGGGATTGAAGGTGTTGTCATTGGCCATCGCCAGCACCTGGCCGGTATGCGCGTCCAGCACCACCGCCGACGCGGCCTGCGCACCGGACATATCCTTGGCCTGCTGCACCTGCTGCTGCACGTAGTACTGCAGATCCTGATCCAGGGTGAGCTCGACGCCGTAACCGTTCACCGCGGGCACCTGATCACGCCAACTGCCCGGAATGACCGCGCCGTCCGAACCGCGGTCGTAGGTCATGGAACCGTCCGAACCGGCGAGGATCGCGTCCATCGCCGATTCCAGGCCGATCTGCCCGTGCCCGTCCCAGCCGGTCGCGCCGATCATATTGGCGGCCAGCGAACCACCGGGATACTCACGCATATCCTGGCGCTCGGTGCCGACCTCCGGGAACTGGAGATTGATATCGGCCGCGATGCGCGGATCCACATTGCGCACCAGATACGCGAACGGCTCATCACTGCGCAGCTTGGTCAGCAGATCCTTCTCCGGAGCCGCGTTGCCCAGCTTGTCGTGAATGTATTTCGCGATGGCCTGCAGGCGATCATCCGGTTCCGGCTTCTTCGGATCCTTGTCATGCGCCTCGGCCAGATCCTTGCGCACCTTCACCGGCTGGAAGGTCAGCGCCTTCGCGGCGATGGTGAAGGCGAGCGAATTGCCGTAGCGATCGGTGATCGGACCGCGCTTGGCCGGATCCGGCAACTTCACGGTGCGCTGACTGGCCGCCTGCGCCGAGAGCATGGGCGCGGAAAAGCTTTGGATCCAGAGCAATTGGCCCGCGGTCACCAGCAGGGCCAGCAGCATGAGCACCCGGCCCACCCCGAACCGGAATCGCGTGGAGCCGTCCATACCCGCGGCGGTGCGCGGTCTGGCGCTGCGCCCCGGTCCGGAACCCGCACGGCCGGAGCCGGATCGGCTGCGCGCGGCGGCCGCCCGTCCCCGGCCGGAATCACGACCGCCGCGCACCGCGCGGGAAGAACTCATCGAGGCGTTCCATTCGGCGCGGCCTGCAGCGCCGGGGACTGCGACGCCGGATTCTGCGGCGCGGTAGCCGGATTGGGCGCGGTGGTCGGCGGTGTCGTGGTCACCGGCACCGGACGCTCGCCCTGGGTCTGCACCGCACGCGGCGCGGTCGGGGGCGGGGCCGAGGGTGTGGTGTTCAACGGCGGCACCGGACCGCCCTGTGCGGGCTTGGGCTCACCGATCACGATGACCTGACCATCGGGCCCCACCACCAGGCGGGCCGGATCCTTGGCCGGGATCATGCCGAGTTCGGCTGCGCGCTGGGCCAATTCGGGGGCCGAATCGGCCGCTTCCACCTCGCGCTGCAAGGCCGCCTTCTCATCGGAGAGTTGCTCATTGCCGCGCCGGGCCGCGCCCAGCTGATAGCTGTCCTCGGTGGCGCGGGTGGTGAGCAGCAGCGTCAGCGCCAGCCCGCAGCCCAGCAGCGCGATAATGGTGGCCACGAACGACATGCGGCCACGCGGTGCGTCCGCACCGCCCATCCGCCGCAGCACCGGCGGCAATTCCGCGCGCTCCCGGCTCTTACGGCGGGCATAGGCGCGTTGTGCCGCACCCGATTTCACGTGTTCGGCGGCCTGTGCCCGGCGCGCCCCCCGGCCGGTGCTCTGCGTCTTGATGGTCATAGGGCGGCCCCGTTCCACGACGGGCGTGCGTGCCACCTCCGAGTCCGGTATTCCCGGACGGGCGTTGCCCGCCACTCCCCGGCCGTGTCCGCTCGCCGATTCCGCACTTGCCCGCTCATTGCGCAACCTCCCCTGCGATACGCTCCGCCGCCCGCATGCGCACCGGAGCGGCCCGCGGATTGTCTTCGATCTCCTGCTCGGTGGCTTTTTCCGCGCCCCGGGTCAGCAGCTTGAATTCCGGTCCCATTCCGGGCAATTCGACCGGCAGGTCAATGGGGGTGCGCGAAGCCGTGCGCTTGGCCAGCTCCGCCTTGACCACCCGATCCTCCAGGGACTGGTAGCTCATGAACACGATCCGGCCGCCGGGCGCGAGCGCGTCCAGCGCGGCGGGCACCGCGGCTTCGAGGGATTCCAGCTCGCGATTCACCTCGACGCGCAACGCCTGGAACGTGCGCTTGGCGGGATGACCGCCGGTGCGGCGGGCCGCGGCCGGAATGGTGGCGTACAGCACCTCCACCAGCTGGGCGCTGGTGGTGAACGGTGTTTTCTGCCTGCGGCGCAACACTTCCGAGGCGATCTTGCCCGCGAAGCGTTCCTCACCGTAGACCTTCAGCACCCGGGCCAGATCGCCGTGGCTGTAGGTATTGAGCACATCGGCCGCGGTGGGGCCGGTGCTGGAATCCATCCGCATATCCAGCGGGGCGTCGATCGAATAGGCGAAACCGCGATCGGCCTCGTCCAATTGCATGGAGGACACGCCGAGGTCCATGAGAATCGCGCGCACGGAACCGGTAGGCGGCAGCCCGGCCTCTTCGAGGGCGTCGGCGATACCGTCATACCTGGTGTGCACCAGCGTGATTCGGTCCTGGAACGGGCTTAGTCGCTCCCCCGCCAGTTTCAGCGCCTCGGTATCTCTATCGAGTCCGACCAGGCGGATATTGGGGTAGGTGCGCAGGAAGTGTTCGGCATGACCACCGAGGCCCAGCGTGCAGTCCACATAGACGGCTCCGTCGAGACCCAAAGCGGGACCGAGGATTTCGTCGGCGCGATCGAGGAGAACCGGGACATGGCGGGGGCCGTCATTGCCTGGGTGCACCTTCGACCTCCCGGACCTCACATTCGTCGCACGGCCGCTGACGGGTCGCTTGCGATTCGGACTAAGCACTGAATCGATGGCCAATGCCCCAGGGTCTCTGACCGAAGCGCGGCACCTGGCGTTGGGGAAGTACGTCAGGGTCCGCGTCGGGCAGAGGCCGCAGGGCACTCGCCTCGCTGTGGGCTAGAAAATTCCGCCCAGCGACTCGTCTCTGGCCTGCGAGTAATCCTCCTCATGCTCGGCGAGGTAGCTCTCCCACGCCGTCTTGTCCCAAATTTCGAGGAAGTCGACCGAGCCGATCACCACGCAATCCTTCGAGAGGTTCGCGTAGCGACGATGCTCAGCCGACAACATGATGCGTCCCTGTGCGTCCGGACGCTGTTCATCCGAGGAGGCGGCCAGGTTCCGGACGAACGCGCGAGCCTGCGGATTGCTTCGGGACGCGGCGGCGGCTCGCCGCGCGAGCGCGGTGAACTCTTCCTTCGGATACACGGCAAGGCTGTGGTCTTGACCCTTCGTGACCATCAACCCTCCCGCCAAATCGTCCCGGAACTTCGCAGGCAACGTGAGTCGCCCTTTGTCGTCCAGTCGAGGGGTATAGGTACCGAGGAACAAGTCCCAGCACCTCCTACCGGATCACCCTCTCGACTGTTCGGCCTCCTGTAGTGCGCGCTCCACATTACCCCACTTTCCCCCACTTTCAATCGAAAGCGGCGGTGATCTCGGTCCCCGCTTGGCGAACTTCGCAGGTCACACCAGCTATCACACGGGTGGGGAACTTTCCCCGCAGTTCCCCCGACACGCGCGGCACGCGGCGGGCAGGACCCGACAACAGTCAGCAAACCCGCAGATAGCGCGCATTTCCGGCGAGTGTGGGTGAGCGTGGGGGAAACCCGTGGGGGGAGGTGGGGAAGGCCGGGAGGGCATCGACACGCCGTTCAACTTCCACAAGAAACGCCGTGGCGCCACACCTCAAATCGGTGTGGCGCCACGGCGTGTCGCTCTTGTTTCAGTTAGCCGAACAGCCGCCCCTAGTAGTAAGGAGCGGACCGATCAGTTGTCCTGCTCGAACCGGCGGCGGAACCGGTCTTCCATACGAGATGAGAACCCGCCCGACTTCTTCGGCCGGCCCTGGCCGCCGCCAGGACCGTTGCCCGACGACGGATGACCATCACTGCCGCGGCCACCCTGGGACTTCATCCCAGGGCCACCGGTCAGCAACAGCACACCCGCGCCGAACATGACGATGAATCCGATCAAACTGATGATCGGGAAGTCGCCCAGCTTGATGGGCGCGGCGATGCCTGCCACGAGCAGGAACAGACCAAGGACGAACAAAGCCGCCGACTGAAGTCTGCGCCGGCCGGTGGCGGATCGTAAGCGTCCGCCCCGAACCGTCGAGGCGAACTTGGGGTCCTCAGCATAGAGCGCGCTCTCGATTTGTTCGAGCATGCGCTGCTCGTGCTCGGAGAGTGGCACGGTACCTCCCCCGGCACTAGGTGGTGGCGGTCGCCTCCGGGTAAGCGACAGATAGCCGACGTTGGCGGCTGTCTGCCACCAATAATACGAGTTCGATCAGGTACCTACCACCTACTCGCCGATAGTCATGCCAGCATTCCGGCAACCCAGCCCGTACCGGGACCCAATCGTGATGCCTGGGCCAGCAGATCTTCCACATCGTGCAGGAATGCGCCTACCCGCGAAGAGAACTCGTCGGCGCGCCGATCATCGACCGGACGGGGCAATCCGGCCTCCAAAGCGGCCCGCGTTTCGGACTGCGCGCTGAAGTAGTCGGCCCACATGACGAATTCCGGTGCGGCGGCCTGCATCATGACCCAGGCATTGCGGGAACGCGCCCGGGGCGCGCGATCCGCGCCCGTGAGCGCCAGCACCGCGCCCGCCCCGCGCAATGCCGCCAGATAGGCCGTTCGGAAGCGCTCGGCCGGATCCTGTTCCCCCGCGGCCTGCATCAACAGGCCGTCCGCACGCCGTAGCAGTTCACCGGCGCGCCCGGGATGGGCCGGACGTTGGTTTCTACCGGACATCGGGTACCTCCCCACTCGCATACCCCGACTCCACGGGACCCCCTCAGGGCGAGAAGAGCCTCCAGAAAGATCGAACAGGTATTCGAAGGTTTCAATTGAGTCTGACTCTAAAGACACCCACCGACAAGTTCCGGCGCTCGACCACGCGGCAACGCCAGGCGAGAACGGCGCTATCGTCGGACCATCCGTCCGCGCCAACGAGAGCTGCGCCTGCCCGATGACCGCCGTCACCCCCAACACCACGCCCGCACCCGTCGTCGTCGATCTGTCGGCGGCGACCATGCGCGTCCGGCTGCATGACGCCCTCTCGGTATACGTCGCGGCGATGGACTATCCGCGCGGTACCGAACATCAGCGCGCGCCCATGTGGACCGAGCACACCACCCGGCCCGGCTGGCAGGCCGTGGCGGCGGTGCTACCCGATGACGACGGGCGCCTGGACCTGCGCACCGCGCCGATCGTGGCCATCGCCTACGGGTATCACGGTGCCGCGCACCAGTGGTGGCATCAGCAGGTGTACAGCGGTATGCGGCGCACCGGATGGCCGGAACACGCTGCGCGCGAACTGCTTTCGAACTACTTCGAATTGACCGAACTGCATGTGCATCCGGCCGCACAGGGTCGCGGCATCGGAGAGATATTGCTCACCCGGCTGCTGCAGAACCGGCCCGAGCGCATGGTGCTGCTGTCCACCCCGGAGGTCGACGCCGAGGCGAACCGGGCGTGGAAGCTGTATCGCCGGCAGGGATTCGGGGACGTTGTCAGACATTTCATCTTCTCGGGCGACACGCGCAAGTTCGCGGTGCTCGGGCGGCGGCTGCCGCTGTGAGTGTGCTGATCATCGGGTCGGGGCACAACGCACTGGTCGCGGCCTGTTATCTGGCGCGGGACGGGCATCGGGTGGAGGTGCTCGAGCGCGATACCGTGCTCGGCGGGGCCGTGTCGACGGTTGAGCGGTTTCCCGGACATCAGGTGGATCGCGGATCGTCGGCGCACATCATGATCCGGCATACCGGGATCATCGAGGAACTCGAACTCGCGAAGTTCGGGCTGCGGTATATCGACTGTGATCCTTGGGCTTTCGCGCCCGCGCCGCCCGGGGTGGACGTGCCGCCGATCGTGTTCCATCGCGATGTGGAGGCGACCTGCGCGTCCATCGCGGCCGCGTGCGGGGCGCGCGATGCCGCCGCCTATCGAGAATTCGTCCGGGTGTGGGGACCGCGGACCGCGCGGGTCATGCGGAGTTTTTCCGGTGCACCCACTCCGGGACGATTATTGAAGTCGTTCTGGGGGCTGGACGCGAAAGGCGGCGGGAGCGCGCTGTCGCGGGAGTTCCTGCAGAGCGGAGACGCGCTGCTGGACAGTTATTTCGACGATGAGCGGCTCAAAGCGGCGCTGGCGTGGTGGGGTGCGCAATCCGGGCCGCCCATGTCCGAGCCCGGCTCCGCGCCCATGGTCGGGTTCGCGGCGCTCATGCATACGCTGCCGCCCGGACGGGCGGTCGGCGGTAGTGGGGCCTTGACGACCGCCCTCGCGGCGCGATTGCGGGCCGATGGCGGGGTGATCAACCCCGGGGATGCCGCGGTGTCGCTGGCACGGTCCGGGAAGGGCTGGCGGGTCGAGACCGCGAGCGGGCGAAACCTGTACGCGGACACCGTGATCGCGGGATCGCACATTCTCACCACGCTGAAACTGTTGGAGCAGGGCGGTTTCGACGCGGACACCCTCGACGACTGGCGACGCCGCATCCGGGTGGGCCCGGGCATCGGCATGGTGGTGCGCGCAGCCACCACCGCACTACCCGAGTACCCGGGCGCGAAAACCGGCGAATCCGCCCACGGCCTGCAACTTCTCGTAACCGATCGCCGCCACCTGCGCCGCGCCCACGGTGCCGCGCTCGCCGGTGATCTGCCACCGCGCCCGGTCGTGCTCGCCATGAGTTTCAGCGCCCTCGACCCGAGTATCGCCCCGCCCGGGGAACATCAACTGTCGCTCTGGGCGCAATGGCATCCCTACGCATTGGCCGACGGCAGCTCCTGGAGCGCCCACGCCGACCGCGAAGGCGACCGCATCATCGCCGAAGTCGACGCGCACGCACCGGGTTTCGCCGCCACCGTCCGCGACCGCTTCGTGCAGACCCCCGCCGACCTGGAACGCGAAATGGGCCTGCTCGGCGGCAATGTCATGCACGTCGAGATGTCTCTGGACCAGATGTTCATGTGGCGACCCCTGCCCGAACTCTCGCACCACAAAGTCCCGGGCGCACCCGGCCTCTATCTCACTGGCGCGTCCACCCACCCGGGCGGCGGCGTCTCCGGCGCGAGCGGTCGCAGCGTCGCCCGCGTGATCCAGCGCGACCTGCGGCCTACTCGACTGCGCCTGCCCCGCCGATGAGTGGCGACCTATCCCCGGCACGAATGGAATCGAGTCGGACCACCACCGATGCCGAGGGAATTGAAGGCGTCCCGGACGGGCGATCCCCCTCGGCTGCCCAGCCCGGCGGTTACTCGATGATGATGTCGGACGTCGAAGCGGTTGGAGCGGAGCGGGATCGGCGAATCGCCGTGGGTACCGAACCTGGAACGACGCGGCGAAGCTCGGGGAACCGGATGCGTCGACCGTGGGAGGCGGTACGTGCGGGGGCGCGATACGGGCAGTTGCTCGCGCACGGACGGGTGAGTCGCACGGTCGTGGTGGCGGCGCTGCCCGCCGTGCTGCTGGTGCTGGTGCAGATCAGTTATCCGCTGACGGACGGGGTGGCCCGGGATCGGGTGACCGTTGCGGTGGTCGGTTTGTCGGCGCTGACGGCGCTCGTGCACGCGGGGTTGACGCGCGGGGTGCGGTGGGCTGCCGGATTTTTGGTGATCGTGTCGGGGATCGGGCTGGCGGCGGAAGTGGTGGGGACGGCTACGGGGGTGCCGTTCGGGGCGTACGAGTACGCCGTGGGGCGGTTGGGACCGGAGGTCGCGGGGGTGCCACTGGTGGTGCCGCTGGCCTGGACCGGGGGGATCTATCCGGTGTGGATCGTGGCGGGGTTGCTGAGTTCGGCTGTGGGCGAGTGGGTTTCGCGCACGGTGCCACGAGTTCGGCTGCCGATGCCGCGGGTTTGGCTCACGATGCTCGGGGCGGTGGGGTGGGATCTGTTTCTGGATCCGCAGATGGTGGCGGATGGGCAGTGGGAGTGGAAGTCCGGGGCGGCCGGGTTACCGGGGGTTGGGCAGATTCCGCTGACGAATTATCTGGGGTGGCTGGCGGTGGCCGCTTTGATGGCGATGCTGCTGGAGGTGTGGGATCGCACCGCGATCGACACCGGTGCGGCCCGGGTGGTGCCGGTGGCGGTATTCCTGTGGACCTGGCTCGGGTCGGCGCTGGCGCACGCGGTGTTCCTGGGACTGCCGATATCGGCGATATACGGGTTCGCGGGGCTCGGGGTGCTCGGGATTCCGCTGGTTCGGGGGCTGATGGCCCGTCGAATCACACTGCGGCCCCTGGGCCATGGCACGATGTGAGCCGTGCCGAGTCCGATCACCTCCACAGCAGACGACCCGCTCGAATCCGCGACGCCGGAACCGGAGACTCGGCGACCGCGCCGATGGATGCGGATATCAGCCGTCATGCTGTTCGCGGCGCTCGCGGTCATGCTGACCGGATGCCTGCGCGTACAGGTGTCGATGGGCGTCTCCTCCAATGACCGCGTATCCGGGCGCATCGTGGCCGCCGCGGTACCGCAGAACGACAAGGACAAAGGGCCGCAGCTCAAAGCGCCCGACGCACTGTCCAGCAAGGTGCGCGTCGACAGCTACTCGCAGGACGGGTATGTCGGCAGCCAGGTGTATTTCGACGATCTGACCTTCGGTGAGGTACAGCAGCTCGGCTCGCTGTCCGATCAGACGCAGGGCATGTTCACGCTGCAGTTCAACCGGGTCGGCGATCTGGTCACCCTCACCGGGCGCGTGGATTTGAAGAGCCTGCCCCCGCACGGTTCGGATGTGCAGTTCACCGTGGCGTTCCCGGCGCGCGTGGCCACCACCAACGGCACCCGCGAGGGTGATTCGGTGGTGACGTGGAAACTGCCCGCGGGCGATGTGTCCACGCTGCGCGCCGAAGTCGGCTATTCCGACCCGAATACGCGCTCGTTCGCCGGTTGGGCCGGAATCGTCGGCGGCATCACCCTCGCGGTGGCCGCGGTGGTCGCGGTGCTGGCGTACATGACCCGGAATCCGGATCCGCCGAAGTACGTGCGCGCCGCGCGCTGGCTGCGCACCAAGCGCGATACGCGGGTGTGAACACCCACCGCACCTGGGAATTCGCGGTGCGGGCCGGAACGGTGCTCGCCGTCCTGGGCGCGGGCACCGCACTGGTGAACCGAATCACGCTGCGGCAGTTGCGGGATGGGGATGCCGAGGTGACCGAACCGGTCACGGTATGCGTTCCCGCCCGCGACGAGGCCGATCGCCTGCCCGATCTGATCGCGGATCTGCGTGCGCAGCAGGGGGTTCCACGGCTCAGGGTGCTGATACTGGACGACGATTCCGGTGATGACACCTACCGTGCGGCGCTCGACGCCATCGGCGGGGACCACCGATTCACGCTGCTGCGCAACGATATTCCACCCCCGCCCGGCTGGACCGGCAAGAACGCCGCGTGCGCGCTGTTGGCCACCCATGCGGACGATCTCGACGGGGTCGCCGACCCGATCGGTCCCGGCCCCGGGGGCGGGTACACCCCCCGCCCGTTCGAAAGTGGGCACGGCAGCACCGATTCCGAAGTCCTGATCTTCCTCGACGCGGACGTGCGGCTGAGCCCCGGCGCACTCGCGGTGGGCATTCACGAATTGCGCCGAACCGGGGCGAGTCTGGTCTGCCCGTGGCCCGCACAGCAGGCCGAAACGACGGCCGAACGACTGGTGCAGCCCCTACTGGCCTGGTCCTGGGCATCGACACTGCCTGTCGCACTGGGCAATGCGATGCCGTTTCGCTCGATGGCGGTGGCGTGCGGCCAATTCCTGGTGTTCGACGCCGCCGCCTACCGATCGATCGGCGGCCACGCCTCGGTGGCCGATCGGATCACCGAGGACCTCGCCATCGCGCGCGAACTCCGCTGCAATGGCCACCACACCGCGCTCGCAGCGGGCGGCCACATCGCCGCCACCCGGATGTACCGGGGCGCAAGCGAACTCGACGAGGGCTACCGCCGCTGGCTGTGGACGGCCTACGGCGGAGTCGCGGGCAGCATCGCCGTCGGCGGCTACGCCGCTCTCACCTACTGGCTACCTCCCCTGGCCGCGCTGACGGGGCGAGGACGGGTTCGCCGAATAGGTCTCCTCGGGTACGCCGCCGCCGTCGCCGGAAGGCTGCTGGCCCATTCCGGTGAGGACGGCGGGCGGCTCACCGGTGCGAATGTTGTTTCGGCGGTGGCACATCCGTTGTCGGTGGCGGCCTACGCGGTCCTGTCGGTGCGATCGCATCGGGCACACCGGACCGGTGCGCTCGTGTGGAAGGGCCGGGAGCTCGACGACAACCGTTGACGGACCGCGGTATTCGGCCCGGGTTACGGGACCGGGGTGATGCCGATGGTGGGGAGGAAGAAGCAGGAGCGGCCCGCGTTGTTGACGACGCCGAACATGGTGGCCAGGACGGTGCCGGAGCCGGTGTCGACGGGGACGGCGCGGACGCCGCCCGCCGGTAGGGCGCTGAGGAAGAAGTCGTGGACGGCCTGTTCCACCATGGGGCGCAGTTCATTCGGAATCTGCGGCGGGAGCATGCCGTTGAGGACATGGGAGAGCGAGCCCATGGGGGCGAAACCGCTTTTACCCGAGGTGAGATTGAACCAGACGACCTGCATACCGGAGGTGTCCGCACCGTCCGGGCTCAGACCGTAGGGGACGAAGGCGAACATGGTCTGGCCCGCCTTCACGGCCGAAAGATCAAGGCCGGGAATCGAAACGGCGTATTTGGGCCACGGGCCGGGGATCGCGCCCGCGACGGCGGGAGCCATACCGAGCGCGGTGCCGCCGAGACAGAAGGGGGCCGCGGTCGGGTAGAGGAACGGCTGCACCCCCAATTGCTGTAGCCCGTCCAGGGTTTCGCCGTAGGCGGCGAACCAGTCGGAGGGCCCGGCGATCCGGGTTGCGCGTGCGATGGTGCTCACCGCCGCGGCGGTGTCCCGCGGACTCAGTCCGTGCGCCATGGCAGCGGCCGCACCCCGCGCGAGCGCGGCACCGAGCCCCTCACCGCTGGGATCGGCGGTCCCGCTCGCCGACACCCCGCCCTGCCCGTTCGCCGTGACCGCACCGTCGTTCGATATCGCACCGCCGTCGGCCGTGGCCGGGGGATGCACGGGGTGGGGTGGCTCTGAGTTTGCCGGTCCGGCTGCGGCGAGCAGTGCACAGGCAGATAGCGCGCCTGCTATGCGGACGAGATTGCGTGACACGGGCATAGCGGGCTCCTCAACATCGCGGTCGAGGGTGGACGCTACTCGGCTGACCAGTGCAATTCCGACATTTCGCCCGGCATGCCGGGCGACAATCAGGCGTGCACGGGAGCGGCAGTGACCGTGTAGCCGAGGTTCGCCAGCACTTCGCTGGTGGCCTTGGCGAAGTTCAGGGTGATGAAGTGCAGGCAGGGCGCGCCCTCGTCGATCAACCGCTGGGCCATTTCGGTGGCGATCTCGATACCCGCGGCGCGAACGGCCGCCCGGTTCTCCTCCGGACCGTCGCCCGCGGCCTTGCGGAGGCGCTCGAGGACCCCGGCGGGAAGTTCACGGCCGGAGAGTTCGACCGCGCGCTCCACCGTGCGCAGCGAGGTGATCGGCATGAGCTCGGGAATGATCGGCTTATCGCCCTCGGCCGGATCGAGTTTGGCGACGCGTTCGCGCAGCCGGAAGTAATGCTCCGGATCGAAGAACATCTGGGTGATCGAATATTCCGCGCCCGCACGGAGTTTCGCGATCAGATGCCCGGTGTCCTGATCCAAGTCGGTGGACCGCGGATGCCCCTGCGGGAACGAGGCGACGCCCACGTGGAAGTCACCGAGATCGCGCACCATGCGCACCAGTTCCTCGGCGTACTCCACGCCTTCTGGATGCTTGACCCACTCCCCCAGCGGATCACCGGGCGGATCGCCGCGCAGCACCAGCAGATTCCGGATGCCCGAATCCGCGTACGCCCCGACGATCGAACGCAGTTCGCCGACACTGTGATCCACGGCGGTCAGATGCGCGACGGTCAGCAGCGTGGTCTCGCGTGCCAGCTGACCGGTGACCCGAATGGTGCGATCGCGGGTCGATCCGCCCGCACCGTAGGTCATGGACACGAAGGCCGGATGCAGGCGTTCGAACTCCCGTGCCGCCCGCCACAACCGCGCCTCACCGGCCGCGTCGCGCGGCGGATTGAATTCGACGGAGAACGGCACCGACCCGTCCGGGCGCGGCCCGAGCTGCTGGATGATGGAGCGAGTTCCGGACCCTTGCGGTGTGCGGGAAACTCGGCCAGGGGTCGAATATCCCCGTACATTGTCGAAACTCACGGCCCCAGTTTAAGGGCATTCGAGCCGATGGCCTGCCGAGACCCGGCCTCACACGCTGCGACGACACCTATTTCCCGCACCGAAGCGGACAATACGACCAGCGCAAAGCCCTCGCCCCCGGCACCGAAGCGACCCGCACCACATCGCCGCGTTGGCGACACCCCGGCCCGGACGGTTCGGACCGCCTGACCGGTTGGGTCGGTGTGCCGGGTGGCTCGGTAGAGTCGGGGCGAACCCCCGAGCGGGCCACTGTTGGTCTCGCGGCGTCGGTGGTCGGCGACTTCTCAGCTGAGTTCGAGCGTTCGCGCTCGCCTCGGAAATCGTCGCCGAACCCCGGGCGGGGACGTGCACGCGTCGCGCCGAGGGTGCGGCCCCACCACAGGAGGATCCTCTGTCCGCCGGACCCGGTACCCCGACACGTCAGCCGGTCGGCGCGGGATCGCTCGTCGCCGCCGTGGAGGAACGACTCGCGCATTTCTTCGTCACCCGGCAGGAGATCATCGCACCGCTCGGGCCGGTGGTGGCCGACGCGGCGCGAGCGCTGGAGGATTTCGTACTGCGCGGCGGGAAGCGCACCCGGCCCGCGTTCGCGTGGACCGGATGGCTGGGCGCGGGGCGCGATGCCACCGACCCGCAGGCCGACGCGGTGCTGACCGCCTGTGCCGCACTGGAATTGGTGCAGGCCGCCGCGCTCATTCACGATGACATCATCGATTCCTCGCGCACCCGGCGCGGATTCCCCACCGTGCACGTGGATTACGAGACCCGGCATCTCAGTGGCGCGTGGGCGGGCGATTCCGCGCACTACGGCGCGAGCATCGCGGTGCTCATCGGCGATCTGGCGCTGGCCTGGGCCGATGACATGACCCGCAGCGCCGGATTGGACGCGGACGCCGAGCATCGGTTCGCGCCGGTGTGGTCGGCCATGCGCACCGAGGTGCTCAGCGGGCAGATCCTGGACATCCACGGCGAGGCGGGCGGGGATGAATCCGTCGAGGCCGCACTGCTGATCAACCGATTCAAGACCGCCGCGTACACCATCGAACGACCGCTGCACCTGGGTGCGGCGCTCGCGGGCGCGAACGATGAATTGATCGCCGCGTACCGGGAATTCGGCACCGATATCGGCATCGCCTTCCAGCTGCGCGATGATCTGCTCGGCGTCTTCGGCGATCCGGCCGTGACCGGTAAACCGTCCGGCGACGATCTGCGCGAAGGTAAGCGCACCGTCCTCATCGCGGAGGCGCTGAGCCGCGCCGATGTCACCGCACCGGCTGCCGCCGCACTGCTGCGCAGCAGCCTCGGCACCGATGTCACCCCCGAGCAGGTCGCCGAATTGCGCGGCATACTCACCGATCTCGGCGCGGTGGACGCGGTCGAGGCGCGCATCACCGATCTCACCGACCGGGCGCTCGAGGCCCTGGACGCGAGCACCGCGACGGCCGACGCCAAACGGCAATTGCGATCCATGGCATTGGCGGCCACGGCCCGCGCCTACTGATCCTGCCCCCGGCGCGGATGAGATACCGACGAGGAAGCAGTACCGATATGAAAACTGTTGCGGGACCTACCGATCGGGTCGTCGTGGTGGGCGCGGGGCTCTCCGGGCTGGCGGCGGCGCTGCATCTGGTGGGTGCGGGGCGGCAGGTGACGGTGCTGGAGCGGGCCGATCATCCGGGCGGGCGGGTCGGGTTGTATCGCGGTCCCGATTACGAGATCGACTCCGGGGCAACCATTTTGACCGTACCCGGACTGGTCGACGAGGCGTTGGCGGCGGTCGGCCGGACCCGCGAGTCGGCCGGGCTGCGGATCATCGATCTCGCACCGGCGTATCGCGCGCGGTTCGCCGACGGGACGAGCGTCGGGGTGTATTCGGATCCGGACGAGATGACCGCCGAGGTCACCCGGGTGCGCGATGCCGCTGCGGGACAACGGTATCGGCGGCTGCGCGACTGGTTGCGGCGGGTGTACGAATCCGAGTTCGGGCATTTCATGGACACCAATTTCGATTCGCCGCTCGATATGGTGCGGTACCCGGATAAGCGCGGCGCGCTGCTGAAGCTGGTGCGGCTGGGCGCTTTCGGACGGCTCGGCCCGCGCGTGCGCAAGCTCATGGGCGATGAGCAGTTGTCGCGACTGTTCAGCTTTCAGGCATTGTTCGCGGGCACCGCACCGAATCAGGCGCTCGCGGTGTACGGCGCGATTCCCTATATGGATACCTGCCTGGGCGTGTCGTATCCCGAAGGCGGAATGCGCGCCATCGCCGACGCACTCGCACGAGCCTTCACCGATGCGGGCGGCACACTCGAATTGAATACCGAGGCCGCCGGTATCGACTATCGAGGCCGACGCGCGACGGCCGTCCGAATCGCCGACGGCCGCACCATCCCGTGTGACGCGGTCGTGCTCACCGCGGATATCGGCTCGCTACCCGCTTTCGGCCTGCGCCGCCGCCGCGGTCTGCGCGCCTCCCCCTCCGCCATGGTCGCGCACGGCACCATTCCCGCCGATATCGCCGCCGCCTGGCCGATTCAGGCGCATCACACCATCGATTTCGGCGGGGAATGGGATCGCACCTTCACCGAGATCGCCGCCCGCCCGGGCCGGGGCAAGCTGATGACGGACCCTTCGCTGCTGCTCACCCGCCCCGCCCTCACCGATCCGGCGCTGTACATCGACCGGGTCGAACCGCATATCGACCAGGCCGGGCACCTGTCCGACACCACCCGGTACGAGCCGCTGTCGCTGCTGGCACCCTGCCCCAATCTCGATGCCGCACCCTTGAATTGGGATCAGCTGGCCCCCTATTACCTGCGCGAACTGCTGCAAACCCTGGAAGCGCGCGGTTATCAAGGCATTTCGCGGCACTTCCGCATCGATATCGTGGACACCCCGCAGACCTGGAAGAACAGGGGCATGCTCGCGGGCACCCCGTTCTCCGCCGCGCACCTGTTCCGCCAGACCGGTCCCTTCCGGACCCGGAACCTGGTTCCGGGTCGCGACAATGTCGTTCTGGCGGGTTCGGGCACCGTTCCCGGCGTCGGCGTGCCGACCGTGCTGCTGTCCGGAAAACTCGCCGCGACCCGCATCACAGGTGATCTACGACATGCCCGGGCCGGAACCTCCCCCGCCGGGGCGGTGGCACCGCCGCACAAGCACTAGACTGACCGCGTCCTGAACCACTGCGGCGGGCGCCGCTGACCTTTCCGGGGGGAACGACCACCGATGCCGACCCCCGATATGGACGTCACCATTACCACTCTCGACCCGCAACCCGCCGTCATCGCGAACACCGAGCATCGCTGGGTGCGCAACTGGGCCGACTTCGTGCGCAGTCCCGAAGGTAAAGCCGCACTGCTCGGCTTCTTCGGCGCGGTCATGATCACCTTCGGCGGTTTCGGTGCGGGCAGTGTGCGCCGCAACGATCCACTGCTCGAGGCCGCGCACCTGTCGTGGCTGCGCTTCGGGCACGGGTACGCGCTGTCGACGGTGTTCGTCTGGATCGGTGTGCTGGCCATGATCACCGCGTGGGTGCGGCTGGGTCGCGCGACGCTCGGCACGATCCCCAATGCCAAGGTGACGCTGAACGAATTGCGCGCCATCGTCGGCATCTGGATCTTCCCGCTGCTCTTCGCGGTGCCCATGTTCTCCCGCGACGCCTACTCGTATCTGGCGCAGGGCGCGCTACTGCGCGACGGCTTCAATCCGTACCAGGTCGGCCCGGTGGTGAATCCCGGTGTGCTGCTGGACAATGTGAGCCCGGTCTGGACCACCACCACCGCCCCGTACGGGCCGATCTTCCTGCTGCTGGCGCGCGGCATCACCTCCATCACCGGCGATAACGTGGTGGCGGGGACGATCGCGCTGCGCCTGGTCATGCTGCCCGGACTGGCGCTGATGATGTGGGCGGTACCGCATCTCACCAAACATCTCGGCGGCAGGCCGACCACCGCGCTGTGGCTGGCGGTGCTCAATCCGCTGGTGCTGATCCATCTCATCGGCGGCGTGCACAACGAAATGCTCATGGTCGGATTGATGGCGGCGGGTATCGCGCTGGTGCTCGAACACCATCACGTGGCCGGAATCGTGGTCGTCGCGGTCGGTGTGGGCGTGAAGGCCACGGCCGGTATCGCACTGCCATTCCTGGTGTGGATCTGGATGATCCACGAACGTGAGCGGCGTGCCGCGCAGGGTGAGGGCGAGCTGCCGCATCCCGCGCTGATGTTCGCCAAGATCGCCGGATTGGGTGTGGCGGTCTTCGGGCTCGTCTTCGCCGCCGCGTCGGCGCTGGCCGATGTCGGCATCGGCTGGCTGACCGCGCTGTCCGGTTCGAAGAAGATCATCAACTGGCTGTCGCTGCCGACCATCATGGCGCATATGACCACCTGGGTGACGCCGCTGCGAATGGAATCGGTGCTGTCGGTGACCCGATTCCTGTGCGCGATAGCGCTTGTCGTGATTCTGGTGTGGGCGTGGTGGCGGTTCCGGCATACCGAGCGGGAAGCGGTCTTCGGCATCACCGTGGCGTTCGTGGCCATCGTGATCCTGTCCCCCGCCGCGTTGCCCTGGTACTACTCGTGGCCGCTGGCGCTGGCCGCCGGATTCGCGCTGTCCACCACCACACTTCAGGTGCTGGTCGGATTGTGTACGTGGCTGATGCTGGTCTTCCAACCGGACGGTTCCATCGGCCTGTACAGCTTCTGGCATGTCGCGCTGGCGACCTTCGCGGCCGTGGTGGCGGCGGTATCGCTGCGCACCATCGACCCGCTCAAGCTCAGCGCGAATTCGCACGTCCATCCCCCGGCGAGCGTGAGCGCGCCGCCCAGCGCGGCATGAGCTCGGCCGAACTCCAACTCGCATACCGGGATTGCCGCCGTATCGCGGCCGAACACGGCCGCACCTATTTCCTCGCGACCCGGCTGCTGGAGCCGGAACGAAGACCGGCCGTGCACGCGCTGTACGCATTCGCGCGCATGGTCGACGATATCGTCGACGACGGCACCGCGGCGACGCGCGCGGAACACTCTGCGGCACAACTGGATCGGATCGAGCACGAGCTACGCGGGCGACTCGCGCACGCACCGGGAGCCGGTGGCGCGGACCGCATCCTGCTCGCGGTCTCCGACACCATCGCGCGGTATGACATTGCGCCCGAACACTTCTGGGTGTTCCTGGACTCCATGCGCATGGATATCCCCGGCGGACCGCAATACCGCGACCGCTACCCCACCATGGACGCCCTGCGCGAGTACATGCGCGGCTCCGCCGCCGCGATCGGCCTGCAACTGCTCCCGGTGCTGGGCACCGTGGTTCCCATCGCCGAGGCCGAACCGGCGGCGGCCGCGCTCGGCGAAGCGTTCCAGCTCACCAATTTCCTGCGCGATATCGCCGAGGATCTGGACCGCGGCCGCATCTACCTGCCCGCCGACGAACTGGCGGCCTTCGGCGTAGACGAAGAACTGCTGAAGCACTGCAACGACACCGGCCGCACCGACCCCCGAGTCCGCCGGGCCCTTGCCCACCTCATCGCGGTGAACCGGGGCATCTACCGTCGCGCCATCCCCGGAATCGACCTGCTCACCCCGCGCGTGCGCCCCGCCATCCGCACCGCCGCCACCCTGTACGGCGCGATCCTCGACGAAATCGAACGCTCCGACTACGCCGTCTTCACCCGCCGCGCCACGGTCCCCCAGCACCGCCGACTACGCGTCGCCGCAAGGGAATTCGCTTTCGCCGAGACTCGGTGAAAGCCCAGCGCACCACTCAGCTCAGCCCAATGGTGAGCAATTTCCGAACGGCTTGCTCGTCGGGACGCAGGGCTTCTGCAGGCTCCCGGTGGGCAGGCCGAGGAAGATGGTCCCCCAATCGAGCGCCGCGCTACCCGTATCGGGGAATGGATTGTCGACGGGCATCGGCGTGGCCGGTGCCGCGACCTCGGTGGGAGAGCCGACGACGGGAGCCGCGGCGGCGATCGCGGAACTGCCCGCCACCGCCCCGGCAAGGGCCGTCAACACGACAGCGGTACGAAGGGCAGGAAGCAGTGCACGCATGAAGCGGGTCCTTTGATCGGGCTGCAAATTCACCCGTGACGTTCTCAGACCCGTATCCCGCTGTGACAGAACGCGTTTCCCCTGCCCCCAACGCCGGGGGCGGGCACTACCGCCGAATGCCGGAGGCCCGCCCGGCGCAGATCGACAGGCCGCCGAGTTCGGTGTCAGCCCAGCAGCTGGCAATTCCCGAACGGCTTTCCGGTCGGGACGCAGGGCCGTTGCAGGCTTCCGGTGGGCAAGCCGAGGAAGATCGTCCCCCAATCCAGCGCCGCGCTACCGGTGTTGGGGCCGTACGGATTGGCGACCGGCGCGGCGCCCCCTGCCGGAGCATCGGCGGCGGCGATCGCGGAACCGCCCGCCACCGCTCCGACAAGGGCCGTCAGCACGACGGCGGAACGCAGGGCGGGAACAAGTGCACGCATCAAGGTGTGTCCTCTGCTCGGAAAGCAATTCACCTCGAGACGTTTTCAGCTTTCAGCCTGTCGTCGCAGCCCTTGATTACCTTGCCCCCGAAGCGGGGGACGGGCAGTTCCTCAGTGCACGCGCCGAGTGTCCGACGTCTGCCTGCGGTGCGCCTCGATGGCCTCGAATTTCGCCAGGTTGTGCCGGGCATCCGCGAGTGCGTCGTGCGCATCCTTCGGGATGGGTGGGAGTGTCGGTTGCCCATGCTGCACCCAGTGCTGGCGCAGTTCATTCGTGTATCGAGGGAGTGCGTTCGGAAGATCAACCATCGAGCCCCACAACTGACACAGCGCCACATGGTCATATGCGCCGACCCATGCCCACATCTCCGGCTCGATGCCGGGACGGGGGATCAGGAAGCGGTAGAGGTCCTCGCGAAGCTTCTCTCTGCTGCGCCACAACGGTGACGACGGTGGCGGCAATTTCGGCAATACATTCCGTCTAACAAACGGACCGGCTTTTTCGGCATCAAATTCGGTTGACACCGCATAGAACTCGCGGCCGTCCTCGCTCACGACTCCAATGGAGACAAGATCGATAACGACCCCGTCCTCAATGAATTCGCAATCATAAAAATACCTCAAGCGATCCGTGTCCTTTCAAGTAGAATTGGATCCGTCCATAAGACCGATTGTGGGGGTATTGCATGGGACGTGAATGCACCATGGAAGGATGTTTCAAACCTGTCCGCCCGCGCTCTGCCGGAGAATTGTGCAACAGGCATTACCTCGAAAAACTCAAGCGCGGATATCCGCCGTGCACTGTCACCGGTTGCACACGTGCAGGCACGCCGACCAAGGGCGTGTGTCGTCCACATCAGACGCAGATTCGGCGATGGGGATCGGTGGCCGCCGCACCGGGGAGAGGCTCGCCCGGGCGACGCAGAACAAGCAGAGCGGACGGTCGCAGACTTTCGTCTTCCGGATATTGGATGATCCGCCCGCCGGAGGGCGGCTGGGTATTGGAACATCGTTGGATCATGGAAGACGTTCTCGGTAGGAAACTCCTTCCGGGCGAGAACATTCATCACCTCAACGGTGACAAACGCGACAATCGTCCGGAAAATTTGGAATTGTGGGTGACCAGACAGCCGATCGGTCAGCGCGTTGACGATCTGCTCGCGTGGGCACGGGAAATTATCGCGCGATATGCCCCTCATGAATCCAGCTGACCTCAACACCGGCTCCGGCAGTAGATGCCGGAGCCGGAGCCGGAGGTGAGCGCGAATCAACTGGTTGCCTAACGGTCGGTTTCACTGGATCGTCCAGCAAGTCAGCCTATGTTCCCCGGATGCCAGCTCGCCTGGGCGGGTCAGGGCCCGGCGCCGAGGCAAGTCAAGATCGGTTCACGTGGTGTTGGGTAATCCAGCCCTGGGTGTAGTCCGAGCGGTTTGTCGCGGTCCGTATTCTGAACTCGTGAACTGGACCGTCGACGTACCGATCGATCGCCTGCCGGAACTTCCGCCGCTGCCCGCCGAGCTACGCCGGCGACTCGATGACGCGCTGGCTCGCACCGCATTGCAGCAGCCGTCCTGGGATCCCGAGCAGGCCGCCAAGATGCGCACCGTGCTGGAATCGGTGCCGCCCATCTGCGTTCCCGCCGAGGTGGAGGAACTCAAGGCGCGCCTGGCCGAGGTGGCGCGCGGTGAGGCCTTCCTCATGCAGGGCGGTGACTGCGCGGAGACCTTCGCGGACAACACCGAACCGCATATCCGCGGCAATATCCGCACCCTGCTGCAGATGGCAGTGGTGCTCACCTACGGCGCGAGCCTGCCGGTCGTGAAGGTCGCGCGCATCGCGGGCCAGTACGCCAAGCCGCGCTCCTCCGATACCGACTCCCTCGGCCTGACCTCCTACCGCGGCGATATGGTGAACTCCCTGGTCGCCGATCCCGCTGTGCGCGTACATGATCCGTCCCGCCTGGTGCGCGCCTACGCCAATGCCTCCGCCGCCATGAACCTGGTGCGCGCGCTCACCTCCGCCGGTATGGCCGATCTGCACAAGGTGCACGACTGGAACCGCGAATTCGTCGCCCAGTCCCCGGCCGGCGCCCGCTACGAAGCCCTCGCCGCCGAAATCGATCGCGCGCTCGCCTTCATGAAGGCCTGTCGCGTCAACGACCCGAACCTGTCCTCGGCCCGCCTGTACGCCTCGCACGAGGCGCTGGTGCTCGACTACGAGCGCGCCATGCTGCGCCTGAGCGCGCATCCCACCACCGGTGAGCCGACCCTCTACGACCTGTCCGCGCACTTCCTGTGGATCGGTGAGCGCACCCGTCAGCTCGACGGCGCGCATATCGCCTTCGCCGAACTGCTCGCCAACCCGATCGGCCTCAAGATCGGCCCGACCACCACACCCGAAATGGCCGTGGAATACGTCGAGCGCCTCGACCCCAACAATGAGCCCGGCCGACTGACCCTGGTCGCCCGCATGGGCAATCAGAAGGTGCGCGAGGTGCTGCCCGCGATCATCGAGAAGGTGCAGGCCACCGGCCACCAGGTGATCTGGCAGTGCGATCCCATGCACGGCAACACCCATGAGACCTCGAACGGTTACAAGACCCGCCACTTCGACCGCATCGTCGACGAGGTGCAGGGCTTCTTCGAGGTGCACCATGCGCTCGGCACCCATCCGGGCGGCCTGCACATCGAGCTCACCGGTGAGAACGTCACCGAATGCCTCGGCGGCGCACAGGACATCTCGGATCTGGATCTGGTGGATCGCTACGAGACCGCGTGCGATCCGCGCCTGAACACCCAGCAGTCCCTCGAACTGGCCTTCCTGGTCGCGGAGATGCTGCGCTGAGCGAATCGCTCGGGCTCACAACGAAATAGAACGCGGCCCGGTCCATAGGGACCGGGCCGCGTTTTCGTCCGTCAGGGGTCGACCGCTTTCAGCGTTATCTGCCTAAGGGATTGCGACGAGGGTGATCGTGGAGCCCGCCTCCACATTGCCCAGACTGCTCTGCGAGATGACGATCGAACTCTCATTGGAAGCCAGCTGCCGCACCGTCACCTTCAAGCCGAGTCCTTCGAGTTTGACCCGGGCGGCGGCGACATTGGAGCCGAGCACACTCGGCACGTCCACCGCGCTGTTGATGATCAGGGTGACCCCGTCGCCGGAGTCGACGGTGGCCCCGGCGGCGGGATCGGTGCCGATCACCTGACCGCCCTTGACCTTGGTGTTGAACTCGGATCTGGTGTCCCGCACCGTGATTCCGGCCTTGGTGAGCACATCCCGGGCCTCATCCTCGGTCTTGCCGCTCACATCGGGCAGTTTGATCGGCGCGGAACCCTTACTGCGATAGACCTTCACGTTCGCCCCCGCCGGGAGCACGGTCCCGGGCGCCGGATCCACCTTGGCGAGTGAGCCTTTCGGGGCCGTACTGCCGATCTCGCCGGAATCGACCGGTGTCAGCCCCGCATCCTTGATCGCCTGTTTGACGCTGTTCACATCCTGTCCGGCCTTGACGTCCGGAACCTTCGGTTTACCGCTGGAGACCAGCACCGCGACCGTCGAACCCTTGGTGACCTTGGTTCCGGCGGCCGGATCGGTGCCGACCACATTGCCCGTCGGAATGATGTCCGACGCCTTCTGTCTGGTCTCGGTCTTGAAGCCCGCATCGGTGAGCGTGGTGATCGCCCGCTGGGTGTCGAGCCCGGCGATCGACGGCACCGCCGAGTATCTGCCCACCCCCACCCACCAGCCGCCGATACCGAGGAGCAGGGCCAGGGCGACCACGATACTGAGCCAGATGATCACGGTGCGCCGGGATCTGCCGCGGTCCTCGATCAGGTCCGAGCGTCTGGCGCGCTCGGGTTCGCGCGTGTCGTACTGGGTGGTCGGCGGCGCGTAGTCCGGTGGAATCTCGCGCGCGGCCGTCATGACCCGGGTCTGCTGATGCGGCGGCGGAATGTGCTGCGTCGGCGGATCGGCCGGGATGCGCGTGGTGAGATCGGCGGCCCCGTACGGTGCGTGCCGGGCCGGTGCCGGGGTGTGCGGCTGCCGCGCGGGCGCTGCCGGGGTAGCGACCTTGTATCGCGCGCTGAGATGTTCGGCCGATTCGGTCGGCGAGGGCACCCGGTAATCCGGTAGCTGCAATTCGCGGGCGATCCGGCGTAGTTCGCGCGCCATCTCGGTGGCATCGCTGAACCGGTGCGCGGGTTCGCGCGCGGTGGCGTGCGCGACCAGTTCGTCGAATTCCGGTGGCACCCCGCCGATCAGGCGGCTCGGGCTCGGCACATCCTTCTCGACCCGTTGCAGCGCAACCGAAATGGAGGTGTCACCGGTGAACGGCGTACGCCCGGTGAGCATTTCGAAGATGAGAATGCCCGCGGAGTACACATCACTGCGCGAATCGGCGCTGCCGCTGGTGACCTGTTCGGGCGACAGGTACGCCGCCGTGCCCAGAATCACGCTGTCGGAGGTGATATTCGCGGCCGCGACCGCGCGCACCAGACCGAAGTCGGCGATTTTGACTTCGCCGGAATCGGAGATGAGCACGTTCTCCGGCTTGATATCGCGATGCACCAGTCCCGCCGCGTGCGCGACGCCGATCGCCGCGAGCACCGGTTCGGCAACCGCGCGCACCGCGTGCGGGGGCATGGGCCCGCGCTCGCGCAGCAACTCGCGCAGCGTGCCGCCCTCGACGAGTTCCATGATCAGGAACGGATGATCTCCGTCCACACCCTGGTCGTAGACCGCGACCAGGCCCGGATGCTTGAGTTTGGCGACCGCGCGGGCCTCCAATTCGAAGCGGGTGAGGAATTGTGGGTCGGCGGCGAACTTGGGGTCCATCACCTTGATGGCGACCGGTCGGTCCAGCCGGGTGTCCACCCCCCGGAACACCATGGACATACCGCCGCGCGCGATCGGCGCGTCGATGCGGTAGCGCCCTTCCAGCATCTGGCCGATCAACTGCAACCCTTCCGACTTCCGTGCCGCCCGGTGCGACTGTGACCCGATGGTAGTCGGGTCGGGGTGTGATGCGGCGGACGCGGCGCGACCGACTACCGTAATCCCCGTGAGTGCCATCCCCTACAGCAATGATGTCCTGCCGGAATCGGTCACCGTGCTCCCCCTCCCCGACGTGGCGGAGCTGCTCGGCGAGTCGGTCACCCGCGTACACCAGATGCTGCGCGAACATCAGCTGATCGCGGTTCGCCGCGACGGCGTTATCGCCGTCCCCGAGGAGTTCTTCGACTCCCACGGAGCAATCGCCAAGCATCTCACCGGGTTGATCACCGTCATGCGCGACGGCAAATACACCAATGAGGAAATCCTCGAGTGGATCTACACCGAGGACCCCTCGCTGCCGGGCCGTCCCATCGACGCCCTGCACGGCGATCTGGCCCGCGAGGTCATTCGCCGCGCGGCCGCCGATCCGTTCTGAGTCGGCGGTAGTACCCGCCCCCGGCGTCGGGGGCAGGGGAAACGCGGTCTGTCACAGCGGGATCGGGGTCTGAAAAGGTCGCGGGTGAAATCGCAGCCCGATCAAAGGACCCGCTTCATGCGCGCTCTGCTTCCCGCTTTCAGAACCGCCGTCGTCATGACGGCCCTCGCCGGGGCGGTGGCGAGCGGCACCGCGATCGCCACCGCGACCGCACCCGATCCGGCCGACAGCGCCCAGTTCGTCGCGGCCGGTCCGGCTGACGCGCAGTTCGTGTACACGAGCGATACGGGCAGCGCGGTGCTCGACCTGCTGACCATGTTCTTCAATCTGCCCACGGGCAGCCTGCAGAAGCCGTGCCCGCTCGTGTTCGCGGACTCGTGCGCGATGCGGCCGCCGACCAGCGGTAGTTAGAAGTCCGTACCCCGGATATGGCTCGGGCCCCGAGAGTTGCTCTCGGGGCCCGTGTCTGGCTGAGGTGACTCAGCCCGCCATGGTCTGGGGGATGCGGTCCGCGTCGGGGCGGGTGCCCGAGGGCACGTTCTTCTTGAGGCTGGCGGCGTAGACGTCCACGTATTCCTGGTCGCCCATGCGCATCAGTTCGTACATGATCTCGTCGGTGACGGCGCGCTCGACGAAGCGGTTGCCGCCCATGCCCTCGTAGCGCGAGAAGTCGATGGGCTTACCGAATTTCACGGTGACCTTGCGGGGACGCCAGCGGAACGGTCCGGGCGGGCAGACCTCGTCGGTGCCGATGAGGGCCACCGGGATCACCGGGACGCCGGTTTCCAGGGCGAGGCGCGCGACACCGGTCTTGCCCTTGTAGAGGCGGCCGTCCGGGGAGCGGGTGCCCTCGGGGTACAGGCCGACCAAGCGGCCCTCGTCGAGCAGCTTGCGCGCGGTGTTGAGGGCGGACTCGGCGGCATCGGCGCCGGAGCGGTCGATCGGGTACTGCCCGGTGCCGGAGAAGAAGAACTTCTGCAGGCGACCCTTGAGACCGGGGGTGGTGAAGTACTCGGCCTTGGCCAAGTAGGTGATGCGGCGCGGGCTCGCGAGGGGGGTGAACAGCCAGTCGGTGAACGACAGGTGGTTACCGGCCAGAATCGCGGCGCCATCCGGGGGGATATTCTCCACGCCCTCGACCTTGGGTCGATTGATGAGCGAGATGAATGGTCCCACCAAGACGAACTTCAGCAGCCAGTAGAACATTGCGTCCTTTCCCCTGTTTCGATACCCGGGACCGGCCTCGTTGCGGGCACCACACTCTCTTTGGCGACTCTACCGCCGAGACAAGCCGGTGACCAACCGCCCACTGCCCGATATGTCCGGTTCACCGAGTATTTACGTCAAGGACGGCGATTCGCCCGGGAGTGTCACCGACCCGAGGGACCCGCGGGCACCGCATCACGCTGCGCCTCGAGCGCGGCCCGCGCGAGTTCGGCCGCACCGATCATGCCCGCCGCCTCACCGAGTTGCGCGGTCCGGATGCGCGCCAGGCGGCGATGCCTGGCACCGGTGATCGACGCCGCGTAATGGTCGCGCGCATCGTCCAGGAACAGCGGGGCCGAGGAGCTCACGCCACCGGCGACCACGATCAGATCCGGATCGAAGATGTCACTCACGAACGCCAGCCCCAGACCCAGCCAGCGCGCGAAATCGGCCATCACGTCCAGGGCCAGCGGATCGCCGTCCTGTGCCGCGCCCGCCACCCGGCGACCGGTGAGCGAACCGGGATCGCGGCCCGCGTCGCGCGCCAGCATGGTGGAACGGACCGGATCGGTGGCCAGCATCTCCAGCGCGGTATCCACCAGAGCCGTTCCGCTGCAATACCTTTCCCAGCAGCCGCGTTTACCGCAGGCGCAGGCGCGGCCGTTCGGCACCACCTGCAGATGACCCAGTTCCGGTGCGACGCCATAGCTTCCGCGATACAGCCGCCCATCGATGAGCAGCGCGGCTCCTATACCGGTGCCGATGGCCACCAGCACCACATTGCGCCCGCCCGCCGCCGCGCCGAACCGGTATTCGGCCCACAGCGCGGCATTGGCGTCGTGTTCGAGCACCACGGGCAGCCCGAGCCGATCGGTGAGCCGCCGCGCTACCGGGGCGTCCTCCCAGGGCAGATGGGGTGCGAAACGCACTGTCGCACGGTCCTCGTCGACGAATCCGGCGACGGCCAGGCCGACCGCGCCGATGGCATGGCGGCCGCACAGTTCGCGCACCACTCGCGCCAGCCCGTCCTCCAGGGCCCGCGCGGACTGCGGTGTGGAGGCGGTCACGGTATCGAGCACCTCACCGGCCCCGTCCACGACCGAGGCACGAATATTGGTGCCGCCCACATCGATTCCGACAGTCAGCGGCACCTGTCCACCGCCCCTCATGCCTTGATGGTCACGTCGATGGGGACATACCCTGCCCGCGTCGCCCCCCGCCCGCGACCCGGCTCGCTCGCATCCCCCGGTCGCCCGGCCGCATCCGGCCCGCGTCCGAAAGATCGGCTGCCGCTCGCGGTCTCACGCTCGCGACGACCCGCGCTCACCCCGCTCTGCGCGTCCGTGCCGGAGGCGTCGCCGCCCGCTCGGCGGGCGGCGGTGTCCGGTGCGGCTGCTCCGCTCTCGGGGCCGCCTTCCGCGCCCGCGCGACCCGCGGCGGGATCCGCCGTTCGATCGCTTTCGGCCTGCGCGCGTGCGTGTTCGGACCGAATCCCCTGTGCGCCCGCGGCGAAGCGGGCGATGAGCCCGGCCAGCGCGGCGCTCGCCCCGGTATGCGTTCCGGCGGCGCGGCCGCGAGCCGCGGCCGCATCCGGAGCTTCATCGGTGGCGAAATGGCCTGCGGCGTGGTCGAATCCGTCGGCGTCATCGCCGGGCCGCGCACCGGAATCGGCCGGGGCCGCGCCGTGACCGAAGGAATGATGTAGCCAGGCTTGGTATTCCGGTGATTCGGGATCCAGATCCGGTGGCAGGACGGGTTCCACGGGGACACCGGCGAGCGCCTCGCGCAGCACCGTCACGATGGCGGTGCCGTGATCGGCGATGGCCGCCACCACGTCGTGGTGTTCCCCGCGCACCACGGCCGCCGCCGCGCACACCGGGCACCAGGCGCAGCTGGACCATTGGGTGCGGCCGTCGGCGGCGGTGCGGCGCAACACCGGTTCGACGCGTTCGAGGACGGCCTCGGCGAGCAATCGGAGTTCCTCGGCGAATTCGCTGAAATTGTCGTCGGGGTGGCCGGATCGCGGATGGCCCTGCGTCGCGGTCATTTCGGCCAGACCTCGGGGTCGGGACGGAAACGGATCACCAGTTGATCGCCGTCGAGTTCGGCGGCCTCGACCGTGCACCGCCGCAATACCGGCGCCAGCCGCAGCCGGCGCCTGACCCCGTCCGCTCCCACGATCAAATCGTCCTCCACTCGTCCCAGCTGCAGGGTCGACGGATCGACCACGGGTAGATGCATGCGCATGGCGAACACCGAATGCACACCCGTTCCCGCTTCCAGCCGCACTACCGGCCCGGCCGAAACGAACGGCATCCCGTCCACATCTGAGCCAAGCATAGGGACCGGACCCGGTCCCACCCAGTTACCACTCGGATCGACCGCATAGGACAGTGCCGTTAACGAGCTCAGGCCCACGGGTTCGGATCCGGCGTGGGTTACCACCTGCACGGGAATGCCACCCATGCGTTTGCGTAGATCGGCGATCACATCCAGTTGTTCCCCGCGACGGTTGAAATACCACTGCACGGCGGGATGAATATTCGCGCCGTAGTCGGGCGCGGCGGTCTCCGGGAGCACTTTGTTGACCAGGACGGCGGTCAGGCGCAGGCCGAGCAGGGCGGCGGCCGAGCGCACCCGCGCGGATTCGGCGACGGCGACCTGTTCGGGCGCGGTGACCAGGCGGGCATTGGTGCGGGCCGGATCGGCGATGAGATCGCGGGCCGCGGTCACCGAGGCCACGATCTGCTCCACCGTGACCGCGAGCACCGCGCGGCGCAGATCCCCGCCGACCGCGGTGAGCGTGCGCGAATGCGCGGGCCAGACCCGTTCGAGATAGCCGAGCAGGGTGTCGGGGGCGGTGAGAATGCGCAGCATATCCGCCGAGGGCGGGCAATCCAGGATGATCACATCCCACTGCCGGGTCTTGCTGAATTCGGTGATCTCCAGCAGTGCCAGGAGTTCCTGTACACCGGGCAGGCCGGTGAGTTCGGCGGGATCCAGTGCGCCGATATCGATTCCGTGATCGTGCCCGGATCCGGACAGCATGAGCACCACGGTGCGGAAGCGATCCTCCAGCAGCGCAAGGGAATCCACTTCGATCACATCCAGGCCCGGCTGTACCGCCGCCACCCCGGGCACACTGCCCGGCTGATGCGCGAACCGGAATCCCAGTGCGTCACCGAGGGAATGGGCCTGATCGAGGGATGCCAGCAGCACTCGCTGTCCGGCGCGCGCGTAGGCGAGTGCGGTCGCGCACGCCAGCGTCGTCTTTCCCACCCCACCCTTGCCGACGAACAGTTCCACACGGGTGGCAGGTCGCTCGGGCCTGCTCGCGGTCAGCCTTCGACCCGTTTCTTGAGTTCCTTCAACGCCGTATCGGTGATGACCTTCTCGGCCTTGCGTTTGAACATGCCGATCATCGGGATGTTCAGGTCCACGGTGAGTTCGTACACCACCTGGGTGCCGCCCTCGGGCAGGGTGATCAGCTCGTAGCTGCCGTCCTGCGCCTTCTGCAGATCACCGCTGACCAGGGTCCAGCTGACGGCCTTACCGTCTGGACGCCAGTTGTAGGACAGCGTGTAGGTGTCCTTCACGACGCCCGCGTCCAGTACGAAACGCGCGGTGCGCGCGCGGCCGTCCGGGAATTTGTCGAGCACCTCGACCGAGCGGGCCGCGGCGACCCATTCCGGATACGACTCCAGGTCCGCGATGACGGCCAGCACCCGATCAGTGGGGGCGTCGATCACGATCGACCGTTGAGTGCGATCGGCCATGGGTGGCAACGCTTCCTTTCGGAGGGGGCGGAACTACGAGTGGTCTACTGCGCGGCCGCGGGGGCGACCCCGGCCTTGCGACCGGCCTCGAGCCGGGCCTTGACCTCGAAGGACATCTTCTTTCCGGCAACCCGATGGGTGCGATTGAGCGCCAGCAGATCCCGCGGCGACAAACCTTCGAGACGCTGCGGTTCCGCGTGCATGAAGTAGTGCAGGATCACCCCGTCCAGCATGGGTTCCAGCCACACCTCCATGGTGCCGGTGGCCGCCCCGCTGATGGTCCAGCGAATCCCCTTGTCGGCCCGGTCTTCCCGCACCTGCAACTGCAGATCCGGCCACCACTGCCGCCACCGGCCGCGATCGGCCAGCATCTCGCCGACGACGGTGCCGGGCGCGGCGATAAAGGTCTGGTCGGCAACCTGGATACTGCTCACGCGGTGAGCCTAACCCAGAGTCCGCCCACGCTCGATTCGCCTCCGCCTCTCATCGCTCGGCCGAGGTCAGTTCAAGGTGATGCCCGGAGTCGAGCGCACCGGCGGGTCGAGTAGATCGCGTAGGCGTTCGCCCATGCGATCCCAGCGCCACTGCTGTTGGACCCAGGTGCGGCCGGCTTCGCCCATGCGGGCGGCGGCGTCGCGATCGGAGAGGACATCCACGATGGCCTTGGTGATGGCGGCGGTGGAGCGGCCGTTGACGACGTAGCCGGTTTCACCTTCGCGGACCGTTTCGGGAGCGCCGCCCGAATTGCCCGCCACCACGGGGACGCCGGAGGCGGAGGCTTCGAGGAAGACTATGCCGAGGCCCTCGACATCGAGGCCGAAGCCGCGGGTGCGGCAGGGCATGGCGAAGACGTCGGCGAGGGTGTGATGAGCTGCCAGTTCGGCAGCGGGGACGCGGCCGGTGAAGACGACATCGTCTGCCACGCCGAGGGTTTCGGCGAGGGTGTGCAGTTTCTGTTCGTAGGGGCCGCCGCCCGCGATGACCAGGACCGCGCCGTCGATCTGCTTGCGAATGTCCTGCATGGCGACGATCAACGCGTCCTGGCCCTTGCGCGGGACCAGCCGGGACAGGCACAGGATGGTGGGACGATCGCCCAGGCCGTAGCGCTCGCGCAATTCGGCGCGGGCGGCCGGATCGGGTTTGAAGACCTCGGAATCCACGGCGGGCGGCAGATATTCGAGGGCGGCCTGTGCGCCGAAGGCGGCGGAGAAGCGGCGGCGCGTGTATTTGCTGACGTAGGTGATGACATCGGTGTTGTCGCCGATGGCGCGCAGGGCCTGGCGCGCGCCGGGCAGCATGGACCAGCCGACCTCATGCCCGTGCGTGGAGGCCAGAATGCGTTCGGCTCCCGCACGGCGCAGCAGCGGTGACATCAGGGCCAGTGGCGCGGCCGCACCGAACCAGACCCGATCGCACTGTTCATCGCGCAGCAGTTTCGCCGCGCGGCGTGCCACCAGCGGTGTGGGCAGCATCAGCGTGGTGGGATGCCGGACCACCTCGAAGGGCTGCTCCGCATCGAACTTCCAGTGGCTGTCGCCCTTCCAGCGGGGCGCGTAGACCACGAGTTCATCGGGTGGTAGCTGCATGGCCAGCGCGTGCACGTAGGACTGGATACCCCCCGGTCGTGGCGGGAAATCATTGGTAACCAGCAGCGTTCGCCCCATGCGATCAACCTACTGCACCGGCGGCCGCGACTCGCCCCGGCCTGAAACCTCGCACCCCCGCAGAGTGGCGTGTCGCGTCAGGCGCCGGGGGTGGTGCGGGCGGTGATCCAGGAATGCCAGCGCGCCAGCAGGTCCGGATACCCGATGGCCAGGGTGTTCTGCACGATCGCCGCCACGGCCGGGTTGTCCTTGGGGCCGGTCGCCAATTGCCGGTAGAGCGAGACCAATTGGGCCTCGCCGAATTGATCGGCGATGAAAGCGCAGGCGGACCAGGCCTGTTCGTAGACCGCGGCCGCCTCACCGCTGGCGGGTTCGAAGGCCGCGTCGGCAGGCAGATCGGCGGGAAGAGTACCCGCGCGCGCCCGCGTGGTGAGGGTGGGCGCGACCTCTTCGATGGGCTGGCGCATACCGCGATGCGCGACATATTCGGCGAAGCCCTCGAGCATCCACTGCGGTGAACGGTCGACGGTCACCGCACGCGTCGCGACATGGGTGAGCTCATGACGCAGCACCGAGCGCAGTCCGTCCGGGCCGAGCCGCCGTCCGGCTTCGGATCCGAAGACCACCCGCTGGCCCGTCGGTTGCGCACCCGGATGAAAGGGATCGGCGACCGTGGCCGCGGCGACTTCGGCGGGCACCGCACCGGTCTCATTGGTGAGCGCCGCGAATTCGGCGGGGCTGGAAGCGACCACCACCACCGGGGCCTGCGACCAGTCCGAACCCCAGACCGCGCTGACCGCCGTGGTGGCCGCGCTCAACTCCGCGGCGAGCACGTCCATATCGCCGCTGCGGGCCGGATGTCCAAGCACCACACCGACTTTGCCCGCCCCGGTGTTCACCGGTTCGGAGATCACCTTGCCGTAGGAGTCCATCAGCCGGTGCAGCGCCGATACCTGCGGATCGGTGGCGACCAGCGCATCGCCGCCGGGCACCACCGCGCGAATCTTGGGCAGTACCGAATTGGGCAGCATGAGCAGGGCACCGCAGGCGGCGGTCAACCCGGTCACCATGACCAGGGTCAGGCAGAACTGGAACCGTCGTTTCGCCGACAACCAGCCGCGTACCTGCCGCAGTGCGCTCATTGCCACCTCGTGGTGTTGGTCAGAATCGTCGCGCCGAGTGGAAAGGTGTCGATCCCATCGGTGCCACCTGGACGGGCACTCCGAATGTGGAGGCGTGCAACATCAAACCATTGCCCGCGTAGATGCCGACATGCGAGATATCGGAATAGAAGAAGACGACATCGCCGGGCCGCAGATCCTTCTCATCGACCGGTGTGCCGTAGGAAGCCTGCTGCTGACTGGTGCGCGGCACATTCTTGCCGACCTGATGGAACGCCCACTGCACCAGACCGGAGCAGTCGAATTGTTCCGGGCCGACCGCGCCCCAGACATACGGCGCGCCGATGCGGGTGAGCCCGGCGGCCAATGCGCTGGTGCCGCTGCCCGGAACCAGCCCGCGCAGTAGCGAATCCCGGTCGAAGCCGGGCGGGAACATCGAACCGGCAAGGGCGGAGCGATCACTCGCGGAGAGCTGACCCCATGCCGCGATGACCCCGGCCATGGAGCCCTGTAGTGAGGAGCGCTTGTTCTCCAGATCGACGCGCACGGCATCGGCCTGGTCGCTGGCCGCACGCGCCGCATCGGCGGCGGTGCGGGCAACGGCCTCGGCCGCGGACGCGGTGGCGCTGACCTTCTGATATTGGCTCAGTTGATCATTGGTGCGCGCACCGACGAAATCCACGATGGACATCTGATCGAGCAGTTGCTGCGGTGAGGAACTCACCAGCAGCGAGGTGAGCCGGTTGGTACGGGAACCGAGCAGGGCCGAGCTGGCCGCGCGATCGATCACCGGCTGATATCTGCGAATCTCGGAGCGCGCCGCATCCAATGCGGTGGCGGCGTCCGCGGCCTTGGAATCGGCGTCCTTGGCGGCGGCGACCTTGGTGTCGAGATCGGACTGGGCGTTCAGGGCCTGCTGGTTGAGCTGTTCGGATTGCCGTGACAGATCGATCAGGCGCTGCACCGCTTCCCCGGCCGATGCCGGTGCGGCGACCGGATCGGCCATCGCGGGTCCGATGCCATTGGCTCCGACCAGGAGTACCCCTGCTGTGAGGGCTCCACCTACGAGTTTCTTCGTGCGATGTTGCGCTACCACCGTGGTGCCGTGTCCCGTTCTCTTACCCCGAGCTGGAAAAGAAGGTCTCGAATAGATTACGAAACGGCGACCGCTTGTGTCCAGCAGGACACGAAATCATTACGGTCGCCGTTCGCTCACAGGTCATCCGACCTGCGGATCTTCGATTCAGATTCGTCGCGCGCCGGCGAACGGCATGGACGAGATCGGGGCGACCTTGACCGGCTGACCGGAGGTCGAGGCGTGCACGACATTACCGTCGCCCACGTAGATGCCGGAGTGGCTGCCGCCGTAGAACGACACCACATCGCCGGGCTCGAGCGAGTCCTCGGAGATGGCGTAGCCGGCGTTGAGCTGGTCATAGCTGGTGCGCGGCAGGCTGATTCCGGCCTGCGCGTACGACCACTGCACCAGACCGGAGCAGTCGAAGGCGTTCGGGCCCGCGGCGCCGTACACGTACGGATCGCCCAGTCGGCTCATGGCGGCGTCCACGACCTGCTGGCGCGGGCTCACCTGGGGAGCGGGGGCCGGGGCGGCCGGGATCTCGACGCCCGGGATGGCGGGCAACTGCACCGGAAGCGATTCCGGGACACCGGGGATGCCGGCGGGGAGCTGGATCTGATCCGGGACGTCGAAGGTTCCGACGCCGGGGATGGTCACCGGCTGCGCCGAGGCAGGAGTGGCGGGCAGCAGCAGCGCACTCAGCGTGGCAGCGCCGACGGCACCGGCCGAGAGGGCCCGCTTGACGGTCTTGGTCGCCATGGTGAGGTACTTCCAATCTGCCCCGCGACGCCGCACCGGTTTGGTGGGTCGGACTCCGCGAGGTCTCAGGAAGATTACGAGCCGATAACGGTGGTTTGTAAAGCTGCGCCCAACGGACGATGGCTCGAAATAGTTACAAGCCAACATTTCGGTGCGACAAAAGTCACAGCAATCACGAAACGATAACAGCGACCAATTCGGCGGGAGCTTCCGCTGAGCTACCAGTCAGTAGGGAAGGGGTCGTGACGACCCCTCCTTGCAGGACAGATTCCGAATAACAGCAGGTCGGAGATGCCTTGCCCGACCAGGCTCTGACCGGCGGACTTGCAAACCGTGCTGAGGCGATCCTCACCGTGCCAGCACGCGCCGGACACTGACCCGGACAGTGCGTCACACTCGCTCGGATTGATCCACATTATGAATCAATGTGACCCTGACCACATTTCTGCATATTTGCTCAAATTGGGGATTTCACCCCGCAAATCTCGATTACGAATTCCGACATTTCCCCTGGTCGATGAAATCGGGCCGTTACCGGGGGTAACGGCTTCGAACCTGTCGGACCCCCGGCCTACGCTTGCGGGTCGTGTCCGAACAGCTGGCCTTCGATGAGCTCGAAACACCGCTCTATGACACAACGTTCGTGGTCGTGGACCTGGAGACCACCGGAACCAGTCCGGACGGCGACGCCATCACCGAGATCGGTGCGGTGAAGGTGCGCGGCGGTGAGGTGCTCGGCGAGTTCGCGACCCTGATCAACCCCGGGTACGCGATTCCACCGCAGATCGTGCAGATCACCGGGATCACCACCGCGATGGTCATCGACGCGCCGCGCATCGAACAGGTGCTGCCCGGTTTTCTGGAGTTCGCGGCCGGGGCTGTACTGGTCGCCCACAACGCGCCTTTCGACACCGGCTTCCTGCGCGCCGCGGCGGCGCGCTGCGAACTGCCCTGGCCCGCTTTCCAAGTGCTGTGCACGGTGCGGCTGGCGCGGCGGGTGCTCGGGCGCGATGAGGCCCCCTCGGTGAAGCTGTCCTTCATAGCGGAACTGCTCGGCGCGCAGACCCGTCCCACGCACCGCGCGCTCGATGACGCGCGCGCCACCGTGGACGTGCTGCACGCGCTCATCGCCCGGGTGGGCAATCAGGGCGTGCACAGCCTCACCGAGCTGCTGGACTATCTGCCGGAGGTGACGCGCCGCCAGCGCGCGAAACGGACTCTCGCGGCGGACCTTCCGGCCACCCCCGGGGTCTATCTCTTCCGGGGTCCCTCCGATGAAGTCCTATATATAGGAACCGCGGTGAATCTTCGCCGCCGTGTCCGCAACTATTTCACCGGTTCGGACACCCGTCCGCGCATGCGCGAGATGGTGCAGCTGGCAACGCGAGTCGATCATGTCGAGTGTGCGCACGGGCTCGAGGCGGGTGTGCGCGAACTCCGGCTGTTGCTCGCGCACACTCCGCCGTACAACCGGCGCTCCAAATTTCCGCAGCGCGCGTGGTGGCTCAATCTCACCGACGAATCGTTCCCCCGTTTCGCGGTGTCCCGCACCCCCGCCCGAGACTCCCTCGGCCCCTTCACCTCCCGTGCCGATGCCATGGAGGTGGCGACCACGATCGCCGAGAATTCCGCCCTGCGCACCTGCACCGCCCGCATCCCCCGCGACGGCGCGCACGATTGCCCGCCCGCCGTGGTCGGCGGTTGCCCGGCGAGCGCCCAAAACAGACCCCTATATATAAAGGAGTACGCGCACGCCCCGGAAGCGGTCCGCGCCCTCTTCTCCGGCGATAGCGACGCCATCCTGATCGCGATCCAGGAAAAAATCGAATTCCTTTCAACCGCAGAAAATTTCGAGGCCGCAGCCCGTCTGCGGGACCGCACGGTCACTGTTATCCGGGCCCTGCGCCGCACCCAGCGCCTCGCCGCCCTCACCCGCATCCCCGAACTGATAGCCGCCCACCCCGACGGAGCCGGTGGCTGGCAGTTCGCGATCATCCGCCACGGCCGCCTCGCCTCGGCGGGCAACGCGCCCCGCGGCATCTCCCCCATGCTGACGGTCGACCGGCTCGCGGCCGCCGCCGAAACCGTCATCCCGCCCCGCCTCAACTCCCCCGCCGACCCACCCGTCCATCCCCCATTGCACGGCGCACTGCCGGAGGAAGTCGGCCTCCTGGTCCGCTGGCTCGAACAACCGGGCACCCGAATAGTCCGAACCACCGACGGCTACGCCGAACCCCGCCTCGGCGCGGGCCTCTGGCTGGAATGGCTGGAACGCGCGGAGAACGCGCGCAAACTCGACGACCCGCAGCCGTCATAGCGAACCTTCAAGGCCCCGATGCGGGCCCGAAAACTAGCAGGAACTCACCGACTCCGCCCAGCCCCTTCATAACCCACCCCGAGAACGTCCAGCACCGCCGCGGTATCCCGATAGAACGGCCGAAACCCAGCAATAA
Organism: Nocardia sp. NPDC056000; assembly: GCF_042269265.1. NCBI lineage: Bacteria > Bacillati > Actinomycetota > Actinomycetes > Mycobacteriales > Nocardiaceae > Nocardia > Nocardia sp. NPDC056000. The sequence goes on from NZ_JBHJXS010000006.1 coordinate 344,131, forward strand.
GCCCATCCCGAAAAGTGATCCACTGAACCAACTCCGTCTCCAGCCCCCGCCCCGTAGCACGAGCCGTCAATCGCCCCCGACTGTGCACAACCACCACATCCCCCTCCACGACAAACCACTGCTCGAGAAATTCCAACGCACTCCAAGCCTCCCCGAAAGCCGTCAAGAACTCAGCGAACCCCTCAGCCCCCCGCCACTCCCCTCCATACGGCAGCACCCCGGCCTGAGACATCACAACATCAGCCGCCAAATAAACAACCATCCCCTCAACCCCCGCATCCCCACGCACATAGGCAGCCTCGGCGTCATAGAACTTCTGCAAAACGGCAAGCGAGTCGACGGTCATCCCTCGATCCTCGCCGCCCCCGCCGCACGGTTCCGGCGGTAATCCGCCGCGGCGCTCGTCAGAAGTCGACCGCGGACGTGAAGCCTTGAACGGGGGCGATTTTGATCGGCATTGCGATTGCTGCCCCCGCGGCGGTGGTCGGTTCCATCGACTGCCGGTGGCCCGCGCTGGATACGCCGCGAATCAGAGCGATGACGAGAGCCAGCAGGATCAGGAGCGATACCGCGATGAATACGATCGCTCGCACGGGGCTACCTGATTCGGCCGGTTCGGCCGCCGGGGACTTCGGCGGCGCTGAAGCCGGCGGCTTCGGCACGAGATGCCGGGGGTTGACCATGGTGGCGCGATCCGACGAAGTGAGCGCCCGCTCGGTCTCGGTCGCGAATTCCATGCAGTCGGAGAATCGGTGGCCGGGTGATTTCGCCATCGCGGTGGCGATCACTTCGTCCAGGCCGCCGGGCAGGTCCGGGCGAAGCGCGGTCGGGCGTGGCGGTGGTGCGGTGAGGTGGGCCGCGAATACCGCGGCTTGATCCGATCGCGGGAATGGTGTTTGCCCGGTGAGCATTTCGTAGAAGGTCGCACCGAGCGAGTAGACGTCGGCACGAAGGTCGACGGGGACGCCTTCGAATCGTTCCGGTGCGGCGTAGGCGAGGCTGGCCATGACCGTCGACCGTGTCGCAGTGTCGTCCAGGCTGCGGGCGATTCCGAAATCGGCGACCAGCACCTGCTCGAGATCATCGATCTGTTCGATGAGCAGGTTGGCCGGTTTCACATCCCGATGCAGCACCCCTTGGCGATGCGCGAAGCCAAGCCCGCGTGCGGCTCCCGTGATCAGGTGCAGCGCGCGATCGGCGGGCAGTCGGCCGTCGGCGCGTGCAATCAATTCGGCGGTGTCCCCGCCCGATACGTAGCGCATGGCCAGCCACAGCACCGGATCTCCGGGACCGCTGCGGTCATGTATGGCAACGATATTGGGGTGTTCGAGCCGGGTCACCACTTCGACTTCACGCTCGAAACGCGCCCGCGCCTTCGGATCCGCGCTCAGTGCCGAATTGACGACCTTGAGCGCCACCTGCCGCTGCAGCCGCGGATGCTGCGCCAGATACACCTGCCCCATTCCGCCGGAGCCGACCAATTTTCTGATGGTGTAACCGGCGAACACCGTCCCAGGCTCGAATGCCACCCCTGACAACACCTTCCACAACTCGATACCTCGGTGAACCCTACGTCAGGATTCGACGGTGGGTGTGAAGGCTTGTAGGAGGGTGGATTTGATGGGGGTGCGGGTGGTGCAGACGAGGGCGAAGGTTGCTTCGCGCATGAGTTGTTCGGCGGGGGTGTGGGTGAGGGTGGAGCGGCTGCCGGTGGTTACCACGGCGGCTGCGGCTGCGGTGAGGGCGGCTTGGGATATTTCGGCTCGGAGGGAGTGGGTCAGGGCGGGGTTGCCGAGGGCGGTGGCGTATTTGGTTCGGAGAGAGGCGAGTTGGGCCCTGTAGGGGGTGGCGTCGATCGGTTGAGATGCCAGGTAGCGGTTGATGCGGATGAGGATGCCCAGGGAGAGGGCGCCGTTGATCCAGTCGCTGAGGGGGTTGGGGGCGGATTCGTCGACCGGTTTGATGGAGATCAGGGTGGAGTCGGGGACGAAGGATTCGGTGAAGCGGAGGGCGACGGTGGCGCTTGCGTCGGCGGCGGTCAGGGGGAGGCGGGTGGCGGTGAGGGCGGCGGTGTCGTGGATCGGGATGAGCAGGGTGGCAACGGATTCGGTGCCGCTGGCGTGGACGCGGACGGCAGTGGCGACGGCGTCGATGTAGTCCCAGCCGGTGATGAAGGGGGCGGTGCCGGTGAGGAGGAAGCCGTCCGCGACGGGTTCGGCGAACAGGGTGGGGTTGGCGCGGGCCGCCGCCCAGGAGACGCCACAGCGGTAGGTGCCCGCGAGCATGCGGGGCAGGAAGCGCTCGCGCAGCGCTGCGTCGGGGCTGAAGGCGACGGCGCGCAGGGCTCCCAGGTGTTGCGCCCAGACGAAACCCGTTGCGAGACAACCGCTGATGATCGTCGCCGCGGTATCGATGAGGATGTCCGGTGACATGCCCTCGGAGAGCGGGAATCCGTAAAACCCGCGTTCGGCGAGAGCGTCGAAATGCGCGGCGGGGATCTTGCCGGTGCGATCGACGTCCGCGGCGTGATCGTCGAGCACTTCACACACGAGTGTTTCGGCCGCGCGTACCCAGTCCACACTCATTCGGTTCCCTCCCAGATCCCGATCGAGGCCCACCGTGAATTCGACATGGCGACCTCGGGCACAGGGAGACTACCAGTGCCGATATGGGTGATTTCGGGTGATTCGGCTCGCGCGGAGCTACTGCGGTGGGTTCCCATGCTTGCGGATCGGCAGTCCGACTTGCTTGCGCCGCAGCATCGCCAGTCCGCGTATGAGGGCGATTCTGGTGTCGGCGGGATCGATGACATCGTCGACGAGTCCGCGTTCGGCGGCGTAGTACGGGTGCATGAGTTCGGTGCGATATTCCTTGACGCGCTGCTGCCGCAGGGCTTCCGGATCGTCGGCGGCGGCGATCTCGCGGCGGAAGATCACATTGGCGGTGGCCTCGGCACCCATCACCGCGATCTCGTTGGTCGGCCACGCCAATGCCAGATCGGAGCCGATGGATCGGGAATCCATGACGATGTACGCCCCGCCGTACGCCTTGCGCATAACCACCGAAATCCGCGGCACCGTCGCATTGCAGTACGCGTACAGCAGTTTCGCGCCGTGGCGGATGATGCCGTGGTGTTCCTGATCGACCCCGGGCAGGAATCCGGGCACATCGAGCAGGGTGACGATCGGGATATTGAACGCGTCGCACATCTGCACGAAGCGCGCGGCCTTCTCCGAGGCGGCGATATCGAGCACGCCCGCCAGCACGATCGGCTGGTTCGCGACGATCCCCACGAGCTGCCCGTCCAGGTGCGCGAAGATGCACAGGATATTGGCGGCCCAGTTCTCGTGGACCTCGAAGAAGTCCCCGTCGTCGACGATCTCCTCGACCACGGTGCGCATATCGTAGGGCCGGTTGCCGTCGGCGGGCACGATGTCGTAGACGCGTTCGCAGCGCCGATCCGGCTGGTCCGGGGTGTCGGCGACGGGGGCCGGATCGCGATTGTTGGCGGGCAGGATGGCCAGCAGGTATCGCACATCGTGCAGGCATCCGGCTTCGTCGTCGTAGGCGAAATGCGCGACCCCGGAGGTGTCGGCGTGCACATCCGCCCCGCCGAGTCCGTTCATGGTGACCTGTTCCCCGGTGACGGCGGCGATCACATCGGGCCCGGTGATGAACATCTGCGAGGTCTCGCGCACCATGAAGATGAAGTCGGTGAGCGCGGGGCTGTAGGCCGCGCCGCCCGCGCACGGCCCCAGGATCACGCTGATCTGCGGGATCACCCCGGAGGCCGCGACATTGCGCTGGAAGATCCCGCCGAATCCGGCGAGCGCGGTGACGCCCTCCTGAATGCGTGCTCCCGCACCGTCATTCAGTCCGACCAGGGGCGCACCGGCGGCCAGCGCCAGATCCATGATCTTGTGGATTTTCTGCGCGTGCGCCTCGCCGACCGCCCCGCCCATGATCCGGAAGTCCTGCGCGTAGACGAAGACGGTGCGGCCGAAGACGGTGCCCCAGCCGGTGACCACGCCATCGGTATGGGGTTTGCGGTTCTCCAATCCGAAGCCGGTGGCGCGATGTTTGCGCAATGCGTCGACCTCGTGAAATGACCCCTCGTCCAATAGGATCGAGATGCGCTCGCGGGCGGTGAGCTTACCTTTGGCGTGCTGGGCCGCGGTGGCGGCCGTATCCGGCCAATCCAGCACGCGTCGTTTGATATCGGCCAGTTCCGCTGTGGCTCTGCGCATTCGATACCCCTTTTATCTGGTGGATGCCTGAAAGCGATCGATGCGATCGAAGGCCGGTACGAAAACCGGTGCGCCCGCGACCAATTCGGCGGTCTGGATGCCGGAGCTGACCACGGTGAGCACCCCGCCGCCGGGCTGGGTCCAATGCCCGGAGAAGAAGAGTCCGTCGACGGGCCCGCGATGCGGCATCCGATCGGTCGAGCTCTGGTCCGGGGTGTGCGCCCAGCCGTAGATCGCGCCCTGCTGATTGAGCGTGTAGCGCTCCATGGTTCGCGGTGTTCCGGCTTCGGCGAAGTCGATATGCCCGCCGATCCCGGGTATCACCTGCTCGAGTTTCTCCAGCATGAGCTGCTCATAGCGCGGCTTGTGCGCCCGCCACGAGTCCACCGCGTCGTAGGCGATGAGCGTGGACAGTGTCACCAGGTGTTTGGCCCGCCCGCGCAGCAGTGATGAATCACTCAGTGTCGGAACGGTTACCGCGAGCGCGGGCACCTCACCGGCATTCATGCGGTCGTAGACGATGTCGTGATCCCAGTGGTCGTACAGGAAGGTTTCGTGCGCGACGTCAATCTCCTCGAGCGGTAGATCGGTGGCCAGGAACACCACCGCCGCCGAGAGCGATGGGCGCATATCCCGCAGTCGCTTCGTATATTCCTGTCCCACAACGGCTTCACCGATCAGCTCGTCGCAGGTCTGGAGCGGATCGGCATTGGAGATGACGGTCTGCGCGCGAATGCGCTGCCCATTGTCGAGGACGACCCCGGTGACGCGGTCGTTCTCGACGGTGATGCGCCGCACCGAGGTCTTCAGCAGCGTCTCACCACCGGCGGTGGTCAGACTCGAGGCGATGCCGTCGACCAGATTCTGGAAACTGCCGACGCAGTAGTAGACGCCCAGATCCACATAGTTCATCAGCATCGGAGCCCAGGTGTCGAAGGCCGCCGAACTGGGCGGCACACCGAGATACGGCCACAGCGTGCCCAGCAGCGCCTTCAATTTCGGATCGCGCAAATGCTGATCGAAGACCTCTCCGACGGTCCGATGCCGGTATTCGTGCAGCAGCGGCAGCCCGGCCGCGAGCAGATCCTCGGACGGCAGATCCGGTGGCGTCCGCATCACCTCGCGGGCCAGCTGTGTCGAAAGCCGTTGCAGGCGGCGCAGTCCCAGCTTCTCCTCCGGAAAGAGCCGGGTGTGGACGTCGAGAAACTCGGGCCCGGTGGGGATGTCGACGCTGGTGCCGGGAAACATGGCCCGGTACAGCGAATCCAGCTGCCGGAACTCACACCGATCGGCGACCCCGAGGTAATCCAGCAGCAGCGGCAGCATGCTCGGAAATCCGCTCTCACCGTGTTCGGCACCGGCGATCAAATGCACCGCCGAATCGAAGATCTGCCGTTTATGCGTGAACGAGTGCGCATAACCGCCGAGCCGGTTGTGCCGTTCCACCACCAGCACGCTGCGCCCGGTCTGCGCGAGCAGCGCCGCGGCGGTCAGGCCGCCCAGCCCGCTGCCGATGACCACGACGTCATAGCTGTCCTGTGCGGCATCCACCAGAATCGTCATCGCGGGCTCTTCTCTGCTGTCCAGGTCAACGCCATTCCGGCGTAAATCCAACGGCTGGTTTCGATTCCGAGCAGCAGCACCTTGTCACCCGGGCGAATGCGCCCGTGCTGCCAGGCGTCGTCGAGTGCGATGGGCACCGCCGCCGAGCCGGTCGCGCCCACGTCGGAGAGGTTCTCCATGATCTTGGATTGCACGGTTTTCCACTGTTCGGCGGACATGCCCGCGGATTCGAGTTCGGCGGTGAAGTAGGGCGCGTTGCCTTCGGGCAGTACGCATCCGGTGATCTCGTCGATGGTCAGATCGCTCGCCCGCAGCAGGGCGTCGAGGGCTTCCACGAAGACGGTCGGCCCGAATTTCTCGGACTGCACGACATCGAGGTTCAATCGCACCATCTGCCGTGCGGCCAGCTGTTCGGCGATCGGTGCGTGCGTACCGCCGCCGACGATGTGCATACCGGGCTGGCGATCACCGCCGATGCAGGCATTCACGCTGCCGTGCAATCGATCCGGGCCGTCACCGGATGTCAGCACGACCGCGCCCGCACCATCGCCGAAGTTGTAGAACGAGATTCGATCCCGCAACCGCACGGCCTCGGGATCGCCGCTGCGCAGATACGGGAACAGCAGCGGTGAGATGATCTCGCTGCCGATCACCACCGCATTGGCGTACCGCCCGGATTCCAGCATGCGCCAGGCGATATCGAGCGCCTGCACCGCGCCCGCGCAGCCCGAGCGCACCTCGACCACCGCGCAGCGCGTCAGCCCGAGTCGCGCCTGCACGAATGTGACCTGCGCGGGCAGATGGTATTCCGGGCTGGAGGTCGACATGACCAGCAGTTCGACATCCCCGGGTTCGATCCCGACGCGGTCGAGCGCCTGCCGCGCGGCCGCCTCCGCCATCTCCCCATTGCTGACCAGATGGTGGCCGGAGATCGGATCGATGGCCCAGTGCCTGCGCTGCACCTGCAAACCCTCGAGCACCTCGGGCGGCAGGGTTCCGCACAGCCCCGCCATATCGTCGTTCGTGAGCGGTGCGCCCGGCAGATACGCGCCCGTGCTGGCGATCGTCACCACGATGTACTCCTGTCGTCGGCGGTGCGCACCGGGGTCAGCACCACGCTGATATGGGTGCCGCCCGGCGAGGAACTGTTGATCAGCACGGGCTTGTCGAGCGGCTGTTCGGCCGCGAGCGCGATGGCCAGGTGCGCGCCCGCGCCGACCGGTTCGCCCAGCCACCGCTTCGGTGTTTCGACGAACGGTTCGGTGCTGTCGAAAACCCTTCCGATGGCGGCGAATTCGGCGGTGTCGAAGGCTTCGATCCCGGCCGCGTTGGATTGGATGCGCGTGACCTGCGCCGCGGTCAGCCCGGCATGCGTCAGCGCGGCCCGCATGGCGCGTTCGAAACCGCCTCCGTCCGTATCGAATTCGCCGATGCCGCGACCGTCGGAGGCCATACCGAATCCGGCGAATTCCGCGCGCGGCACCGCACCGCGCGCCAGCGCCTTCGAAAGCGGTTCCAGCACAATGCCGTATCCGCCCTCGGTGGGAATGTATTCGGGTGACCGCGCGAACGCGGGCAGGCGTCCGTACGCGGTTTGCGCCGCGGCGCAGAAGGTATCGACGGCGGGCACCACGATGGCATCAGCGGTTCCTCGGCGCAGCAGATCGCGCGCGACGCACAGCGCGGCCGCACCCGCGGCGTGCGCGGCGGTGAGCGTGGAAGTCACGCCGGTGAGCCCGAGTTTCATGGCGACCTGTCCGGCGGCGGCGTTGTAGACGGTGTTCGGGAACACCGCCGGATTGGCGCTCTCCGGCCCGGAGTCGACCAGCGGCACCACGAATTCCTCGATGCTGGCGAGCGGTCCGAGCCCGGTGCCCAGCACCACGCCGATGCGCGGTGCGGGCCGCTCCGCCCCGGCCAGTCCGGCATCGGCGAGCGCCATGGCGGAGGCCATGATGGCATACCTGCCGAGCCGGTCGACGCGACGCCGTTCCCGCGGCGGCAGTTCCCATTCGGGGTTGCCGAGCAGTGCCGCGAACCGTTCGGGCCTGCGGTCCGCGGCCGAGTAGTCGCGGTAGGCGGTGTGCAGTCCTGCGATGGTGTTCCAGTCCGGGCCGAGCGCGGCCAATCCGGTGATGACGATCGGTTCATCGGCCGGTGCCGGAATATCGATCCGGCCGGGCAGTCCGAACAGGATGCTGGCGTTGGCCCCGGCGAACGCGAAGTTGTTGGACAGCGCGGCCGCGGTGTCGAGGGGCCGCGAGCCGCCGGGCACCACATCGATGGCGCAGTGCGGATCGGCCTCCAGGAATCCGGCCGTGGGCGGCGCGGTTTGCTCCCGCAGCGCCTGTACGGTCACGATGCTCTCGACCGCGCCCGCCGCACCGAGCAGATGCCCGATCATCGATTTGGTACTGCTCAACAGGGTTTTCGAGGTGCCATCGCCGAAAGCCGTTCGGACCGCCGCGACTTCGGCCGGATCATTCTTGGGCGTTCCGGTGCCGTGCCCGTTCACATACCCGACGTGTTCGGGCCGCACACCGCCCGAGGCGAGTGCCGCGACAATGGCACGCGCCGCCCCCGCGCCTTCGGGATGCGGTGCGGTGGCGTGATATCCGTCCGCCGACAGCCCGTAGCCGAGCACCTCGGCCAGCACCGGCGCATCGTGCGCCGCCGCGATCTCCGCCCGGGTGAGCACCAACATGCCACTGCCCTCGCCGAGCGAAAGACCATCGCGCCCTTTCGAATACGGCGCGGCCGGATTGGGCGACAGTGATTCCAGGCTGTTGAATCCCGCGAACGTCACCCCCGACAGCGAATCGCTCCCGCCCACCAGCAGCGCGTCGGCATGCCCGTCGCGCAGCAGTTCCACCGCGTGCGCGATGGCGTGCGCACCGGAGGCGCAGGCGGTGTTCACCGACAGCACCGGCCCGCCGAATCCGAAGGCCGCGCCGATCACCTCGGCGATGGTTTGCGGTGATACCAGCAGCAGCTGTTCGAACGGTGCGGGCTGCCCGCTCGCCTCGGCGCGCAATGCCTGTTCCCCACTGACCAATCCACCGTTGCAGGTCGCGAACACCACGCCCCAGCGCTGCGGCGGCACGAGCTTCGCGAGTCCGCTGGCGGTCAGCGCCTCCTCGGCGGCGACCAGCGCGAAATCCAGCGACGGCTCCCGCACGACATCGGAAATCCCGGCGTACGAGGGCTTTACCTCCTCGGGCACCTCCCCCGCGAGCTTGGTCCGGTATCCGGCCATGGGCAGTCCGGCTACCGGGCGAATGGCGACCGCACCGGCTCGCGCACCCTCCCACAGCGGTTGCAGGCCGATGCCGAAGGCGGTGACGGCCCCCATTCCGCTCACGACTATGCGGTCGATGGTTTTCGACATGAGTTCCTCCGGGTCTACGAGATGGGGCGCAGCGCGAGCGCCACCTGCTGACCGGCCAGCCCGCGGGCCAGCGCCAGCGCGCCGGTGAGCGTGGCGGCCGGGCGCGCGGATTTGGGCACCCAGTCCAGATCGCAGTCCGGATCCGGGGTTTCCAGGTGCAGCGTCGGCGGCACGATCGCGTGATGCAGGGTGAGCGCGGCGACGGCGATATTGAGCGCACCGGCCGCGCCGACCAGATGCCCGGTCTGCGGTTTCACGCTGCTGGCCAGCACGGTGTCGGCGGTGGACCCCAATGCCGTTCGGATGCCCCGGGTTTCGGTGACATCGCCGAGCCGGGTGGCGCAGCCGTGCGCGGCGATGTACCCGACCTGATCGACCGGCATGGCGGCATCGTCGAGCGCCCGGGTGATGGCCGCGGCCAGCGCCCGCCCGTGCGGTTCGGGGGTGAGCGCCTGCCGGTCGTTGGTCAGGCCCGAGCCCGCGATCTCGGCGTAGCAGCGCGCACCGCGCGCGAGTGCGGCGTCCCGGCGTTCCAGAATGAGGAAGGCCGCGCCGTCGCCGAGCACCGAACCGGAGCGATCCCGGTCGAAGGGCCGGAAAGCCGAGGGGCCGAGATCATTTCGATCCGACAGCACCCCGATGGTGTCCATATGCGACATCGGCCACCACGAGGTCGGATCGTCGAATCCGCCCGCGACCGCGATATCGGCCTCACCGCGCCGCAGTGCCCGCGCGGCCCGGGCGACGGCATTGGCTCCCGCCTCCGCGGTGCCGTGGAAATAGGCGTTCGGCCCACGGACCCCGAACATCTGGGACAGGAAGAACAGCACGGCGGGCTGCAAACCCTCGACGTAGAACAGTGGCGGGAACACCGAGGAGGCGACCTCGCCGAGTTTGCGGAAGTCGGCCCGGCCGTCCGCACCGCGCACCGCCAGCGCGCCCTCGACCACGCCTTCGGGGCGGCACAGTTCCTTGTTGCCGCCCGCGAACACCCCGGTGCGCGCCGGATCCAGCTCGGCCACGTCGAGTCCCGCGTCTCGTAGCGCGAGCAACGCTGCCGCAGCGGCGATTTCATCGACCGGGGCCATGAAGCGGCGAGCCTTGCGCTCCAGGTAAGTACGAACATCGAAGTCCCGCAACTGCGCGGCCTGGCGCGTGTGCAGTGATGCGGGGTCATAGGTCGCGATCGGCCCGATTCCGGTGCGGCCCTCGATGAGTCCCTGCCAGGTCGGTTCCTGGCCCTCGCCCAGGGCGGTGATCAGTCCGATACCGGTGACGACTACCCCGTTCATACCGGCACCACCGCCTCGACCGGGCTCAGGCGCAGCGACCGGCAGGTGGCGACCACCCGATCACCGACCTTGGCCTGCACCTTGAACGTGCCGGGCGCGGTGGTCAGCGTCGCCTCGATGATGACACGATCCCCCGGCTGCACGAAGTGCCGGAAGCGCACCACCCCGGCCTCACTCGCCTGCCAGGCCGGACCGGGTTCGCCGACAACGTATTTCGCGGTCTCGATCATGCTGTCGAGCAGCAGCACCCCCGGCAGCACCGGGAAGCGCGGAAAGTGGCTGTCGAAAATGGCCAGGGTGGCCGGGATATTGCGGACCGTCACCGCACGCTGTCCGGGTTCGACGAGCAGCACCCCGTCCAGGATCGGTTCCCATGCCGGATTCATTCGTGCTCCTGTGGCTTGGCGACGACCAGGCAGGTGTTGGTGCCGCCGAATGCGAAGGCGTTCACCAGCACCGCACCGACCTCGCGATGGGCGGCGATATTGGGCACGTAGTCCAGATCGAGCTTGGGATCGGGCCGATCGAGGTTGATGGTCGGCGGCACGATCGAGGTACGCAGCGCGCCGACCGCGGCCAGCACATTGAGCGAGGCCGCCGCCGAAGTCAGGTGCCCGGTCATGGATTTCGGCGAACTGACCGCCAACCGCGCGGCGCTGTCGCCGAATACGGATTTGATGGCGATGGTTTCGGAGAGATCGTTACCGGGCGTCCCGGTCCCGTGCGCGACCACGTAATCGATATCGGCGGGCGCGATTCCGGCATCGTCGAGCGCGCCGGTCATGGCGCTGATCGCACCGCCGCCGTCCGGTGGCGAATCGGTGATGCGGTACGCGTTCAAGGTCGAGGCGTAGCCGCGCAATTCGGCGAGGACGGTCGCGCCGCGATCCTGCGCCGCCTCCCACTCCTCGAGCACCACCATGACCGCGCCCTCACCGATCACGAATCCCGAGCGATCGGCTTCGAAAGGGCGGGAAGCCTTTTCGGGCCGATCGTTGTAGTCGACGGTGAGCGCGCCCAGCAGTCCGAAGCCGAGCACATCCATCCAGCTGGTCAGTGTGTCGGTGCCGCCCGCGACCATGGCGAGGGCGTCACCGTCCTGAATGGCCCGGAACGCCTCACCGATGGCGTGTCCCGAGCCCGCGCAGGCGGTGCTGACGCTGATCATCGGCCCGGCCGCGTCTGCCGCGACCGCGAGCGCGGACAGGGTGATATTGGCATTGCGGTACAGCACATCTCGCGGCGCGTGCCGATAGATCTCGGTGGCCCCGGTCTGATCGCGCAGGTACGCGACATCGACGACGGTCTGCAATTCCGGGCGGCCGACACTGGCTCCCACCGCTATGCCGATCCGCTCGGGCGCATAGGTGCCCGGGCCGATCCCGGCCTGCGCCAGGGCCTCACGGGTGGCGGCGATGCCGTACCGTCCCGCGTCGGGCAGTCGTCGATCCCGCAGGTCCGTACAGCGGAAGTCCTTGACCTGTCCCCCGATTCGCGCCGGATAGGTGGACGCGTCGAAGGTGGTGAGCGGGCCGACGCCGCTGCGCCCGGCGGCCAGACCCGCCCAGGTCTCGACGGCAGTATTGCCCAGCGGCGTCACCGCGCCGATACCGGTGATCGCGACCCGCCTCACAGCGCACCCCCGAGCAGCTGTTCCCCGTGCAGGCGAACCCGTTCGGGGTCATCGAGTTTGCCGGTGTCGATGAGCGCGCACATCACCCCGGTGGCGGTCAGCACCCGCCGCTCCCCGACGGTGACGGTGCCGTCCAGCACCGCGACCTCATCGGAATTCGAGATGACCGTGCCGTCGATGGTGAGCACATCGCCGCTGTACACCTCGGATTCGAATTCGACGTGCTCGATGCTCAGCAGCGCCGCTCGCCGGGCGTAGTCGCTGCTGAGCATGACCAGCCAGGCCCCCGCCTGGCAGAGTGCCTCCAGCACAAGGGGTTTCGGCATGACCGGTCCGTCCGGTCCCACACGCCAGAACTCCTCGGCCGCCGAGGTGAGTTTGCGCGCCCGGATCTCGGTATGCGGTGTCCAGGATTCGATGCGGTCTACCAGGTGGAATCGCATACAGTCCTCACAGCTTGGGGCGGCCGAGGCCGAGCGCGGCGCCCGCGCCGCCGTCGACTCGCACCAGCGAACCGGTCATATACGCCGCACCCGGTCCGGCCAGGAAGGCGACCACCTCGGCCACCTGTTCCGGACTCGCGAACTCGCGCACGGGAATCTGCTGTTTGATCGAGCGCCCGCCGTCCTTGGCCAGCAGGCCGCCGACCAGTTCGGTCGGGGTGAAGCCCGGCAGGGCCGCGTTCACCCGGACGCCGAATCGCGCGAGTTCCAGTGCGCTGCACCGGGTGAACGCGTTGATGGCGGCCTTGGAGGCGGCGTAGTTGGATTCGCCGATCCAGCCCGCCTCCCCCATCACCGAGGAGACATTCACGATCGCGCCCGCGCGCTGACCCATGAAATGCGCCATGGCGGCCTTGGTGCAGTTGAAGGTGCCGCCGAAATTGGTGCGCATGACCTCGACCCAATCCGCTTCCGCGAGATTGAAAATCAGTCCGTCCCTGGCGATTCCGGCATTGTTCACCAGAATGTCGAGCCCGCCGAGTTCGGTGACGGTGCGCTCGACCAGGGTCTGCGCCTGCTCCGGCTCGGCGACATCCGCGCCCAGGGCAATGGCTTTCCCACCGCGCGCGTCGATTTCGCGCACCACATCCTCGGCTTGGGCGCTCCCGGAGCGATAGTTCACCGCGACCCGGGCACCGGCGGCGGCCAGGCGCAATGCCACCGCCCGCCCGATCCCCCGCGACCCACCGGTGACGAGCGCGACCCGACCGTCGAGTTCGGCAGCCATATCAGGCCGCATTCTCGGCGGCCTTGGCCTTGCCGATCACAATGTCGACCAGGTTCTGCACGGTCAGCAGCGACATGATCCGCTCGGCGGGCAGCTTGCCGGCCAGCGCCTCGACATCGATCTGCGGCATCACCTTGGCCAACTGGGCCAGGCCGGCCGCGGTGACGATCTCGTTCTCATCGCCGAATTCCTCATCCGGGATACCGCCCTGGATGGCGTCACCGATATCGGAGGCCTGCACCTTGATGCCGCTCTTGCGCTCGACGCGGAACAGAATGTCGAGCAGGTCGATGGACTCGGCGCCGAGCTCATCGATGAGGGTCGACTCCAGGGTTACCTCGCTGTCGTCGAGCCCGAGGGCGGCGGCCACGGCTTCGATAACGGTGGAATTGATTTCGGACATGAGGGACTCCTCGTGAAGTGGTGAAACTGTTATTCGTGAAGCGGTGGTTCAGGAGGCGATCGCGCGAGCGTTCTCCAGCGCCGCGAGCACCGCGGCGAGGTTCTTGGGATTGCCGGTGCCGAGCGTTTGGGCTTCGGGCGCAATGCGTTTGGCGAAACCGGTGAGCGCACGACCCGGGCCGATCTCCACCAGCGTGGTGCTGCCGCCATTGAGCGCGGCGCGAACCGTGCGGACCCACTGCACACTGCCGCTGAGCTGGCGGCGCAAGAGGATTCGCGCCTCCGCGCCCGAGCGCAGGGGTGCGGCGGTGACCGAACTGATGACCGTCATGCGGGGATCGGCGAAGGGCTGGCGATCCAGCTCGGCACCGAAGTCTGCGGCGATGGCGTCCATCAGCGAACAGTGAAAGGGCGCACCGACTTTGAGGCGGACGCACTTCTCGGCCCCGGCGGCCAGCGCGGCGGTCTCGACCTCGGCGATGGCGGTCGCGGTGCCGGAGATCACGGTCTGTTCGGGCTCGTTGTAGTTCGCGACCTCCGCGCCCGGGGCCTGTTCGCACAGTTCCTCGACCCGCTCGGCCGACAACCCGATGATCGCCAGCATGGCTCCCGGCACGCTCTCCCCGACCTGCGCCATGAGTTCGCCACGGCGCGCGACCAGCAGTAGTGCCTGCTCATAGGTCAGCACCCCCGCCGCGGCCAGCGCCGCGAACTCACCGAGGCTGTGCCCGGCCACCGCCGCGGGCTCGAAGCCCCTGGCGCGCAGTACATCCCAGATGGCCAGGCTGGTGGCGACCACGGCGGGCTGGGTGATATCGGTGCGCTGCAACTCCTCCTCGCTGCCGGTGCTGCACAGCTGCGAGATCGGCTGCTCCAGTACGGCATCCGCCGTCGCGAAGACGGCCGCCGCCTCATGATGATCGGCGCGCAAGGCGGTCGCCATCCCCGGACGCTGTGATCCCTGACCTGGGAACATGCCCAGAATCGGGCCCTCGAGCTCAATACCCATCGCTCGTGATCTCCTCTCCAGAGCGCCTGGAACTGAGCATGCCGGGCGGTACTGTGCCGCCCACTGGATCGCGTGCCGGGCGGTCCACTTGCAGTTCACTGGGCGGACCACTGACCGTGACCGAATTCAAGACAACCTCGAGATGCCCGGCCAGCTGCGGTGGCCAGGCTGGCACCCGACATCGCACTACACATTGCCGGGAGGCGCAGATGGTAGGGACACAGGCCCGCCGAGTCCTGATCGCCGGGGGCGGGATCGGCGGTCTGGCCGCCGCACTGGCGTTGCAGCACAGGGGATTCGACCCGATCGTGTTCGAACGCTCCGAAACGCTGCGGGACGGCGGGGCCGGATTGCATATCTGGACCAATGGCACCCTGATCCTGGACCAGCTCGGCGTCGCCGACGAGGTGCTGAAAATCGCTCCGGCACAGGAGATCTGTCGATTCGCATCGTCACGTGGCGAAGTGTTCGGGGCCTGGGACGTCGGATCGTTCACCGCGAAGTACGGGCGGCCGACCATCGCCGTGGAGCGATCGGTCCTGCACCGAGCCTTGCGAGAGGCGCTGAGCGGCAATGTTGTTCGAACCGGTGCGGAGGTGGTGTCGTTCGAGCAGAACGACACCGGCGTGACCGTGCGCCTCGCGGACGGCAGCACCGACACCGGCGATGTGCTCATCGGCGCGGACGGCATCAACAGTGCGGTCCGCATCGGGCTGCACGGTGCCGAAAAGCCGCGCTACAACGGCTATATCGCCTGGCGCGGCAAAGCGGCGCTCACCCACGACCTGATTCCCCCGGGCACCTTCCACGCGCTCTTCGGGCCCGGTACCCGCTTCACCTACTACGACGTCGCCCCCGGCGTCGTGCACTGGATGAGCGTGGCCAATGGTCCGGCGGGCGGGGCGAACGAACCGGATATGAAGGCGCTGCTCGCCGAACGCCATCGCGGCTGGGTCGACCCCGTGAGCGAAATCCTCGCCGCCACACCGGAGTCGGACATCATTCGCAGTGACGTCTACGACCGGCGGCCCAGTAAGAAGCGCTGGGGACGGGATCGGGTGACCCTGCTCGGCGATGCCGCGCACCCCATCACCTTCAATATCGGGCAGGGGGCGTGCCAGGCCCTCGAAGACGCCATGATCCTGGCCGATGAACTCGCCGCCACCCCCGATGTGCCATCGGCCCTGCGGCTCTACGAACAGCAGCGCATCCCGCGCACCGCCGGAATGCAGCGCACCGCCTGGCTCATCGGGCAGATGGGCGCGGTGGAGAATCCGGCCCTCATCCAGCTGCGCCAGCTCGTCATGCGCCTGGCCTGGCCGAAATTCGCGTTCACTGCTGCCGAACGCGACCAGATCTCCTATGCCGCACGGTGGGCCACCGTGCCGACCGCCCCGTGACCGCGAACCACCCTGTGAATTCGGAAGGAAACCCCATGACCGAGCCGGCCACCGATCCCTATTTCTTCGGCGCCTTCGCCGACAAATGGTGGAGCGAAGACTCGAATATGAAGAACCTGGCCTCTTTTCAGGGCCCGCGGTTCGCGTACTTCGACAAGTTCGTCGACAGCTGGACCGGTAAGAAGGTCCTGGACGTGGGCTGCGCGGGCGGCTTCACGACCGAATTCCTCAGTGCGCGTGGCGCTCTGGTGAGCGGGCTCGACCCCTCCCCCAATCTCATCGCCGTCGCGCGGGCGCACGCCGAGGAGACCGGCAAGACCATCGACTATCAGGTCGGCGTCGGTGAGCACCTGCCCTACGCGGACGGGGCGTTCGACATCGTCACCTGTGTGGATGTGCTCGAGCATGTGACCGATCCGGCGCAGACCGTGCGCGAGATCGCGCGCGTGCTGGCTCCCGGCGGAATCTTCCTGTACGACACCATCAATCGGACGCCGGTCTCGTACTTCATGATGATCGTGATGCCGGAGTACGTGATGAAGATCGTCCCCAAGGGCGCACACGCGTACAAGGACTTCATCAAGCCGAGCGAGATGCGCGGCTACCTGTCCGGCGCGGGCCTCACCCAGCTGGACAAGATGCGCGGGCTCACCATTCTGGGCCAGCGCAAGGACGGCAGCCTGATGACCTGGCAGGGCCTGGACAGCACCTCGACGTACATGAACGTCGCCAAGAAGTAGAAACGCGTGGGGACGTCCCGTACGGGACGTCCCCACGACTTCAGGCTTTCCGTACCAGCGACTCCGAGACCTCCCACAGTTCGCGGGCCTTCTCGGTGTCATGCGATTCGGGTGCGCTGGGCACCTTGTCGCGGCCGGTGAAGTAGCTGCCGGTCACCTCCGCCATTTCGGGGGCGGTGGCCAGCCAGGCCAGATCGTCCGCGGACTGCGAGAGCGGACGGGCGACCGGCATCATCAGCCGGATGATCGGGGTCATCAGCTGGAAGCCCCGGCGCATCAGCATCGGATAGTTCCGGGACAGCCGGGTTTCCGGCATCAACCCCGGATCGAAGGCATTGGCGGTGATACCGCGATCCGCCACCCGCCGCGCCAGCTCATAGGTGAAGTAGACATTGGCCAGCTTGGAGGTCGAATAGCGCACCCGGCCACCGCGATTCGACGCGGTCCGGCGCTGCACCTCGACGTCGGCGAGCTCACCGGGCGTGGTCCACTCGGGCGCGGGGAAGCCGCCCGATTTCGCCGGACCCTGATGCACGTCACTGGACACCACCAGGATGCGAGCGCCCGATGCCAGCGTCCCGATCACCTCGTCGATGAGCTGGAAATGCCCGAGATGGTTCGACGCGAACGTCATCTCGAACCCGTCGGCGGATTCCTGCACCCCGTCCACGATCTGCAATCCGGCATTGCAGATGATCGCCGCGGGCGGCACCGCGAGCGATTTCAACTGCCGCGCCGCATGCCGCACCGAGTCGATCGAGGCCAGATCGATGATCACGATCTCCACCTCGGCCGTGGGCACGGCGGTCAGGATCTGCTGTTTCGCCGCCGCCGCGCGACCCTCGTCCCGGCAGCCGAGAATGACCGGGATCCCCTTGCCCGCAAGGATTGTCGCGGTCGCCAGACCCAGACCGGAACTCGCCCCGGTGATGACGATCGGCGCGCTCATGCCTTGTCCTGCCGCTCGCGGGTCAACCAGGTCTCGGTGTACTCGGCGATCTGGGTCACCTCATTACCCACATCGGTGGCGATATTGCCCTCGATCGCCTTGCCCAGCACCGGAACCCGCACATCCACCGTGCCGTCGAAATCCAGCGTCGATCGCGCACCGGCGTCCTTGAGCACGAATTTCGCGGCCAGCGTGATGGGCATACCGGCGATATCGGCCACCATCTCCGCATGCGCGATGCCATCGGCGAGCGGACCCCAGGACTCGGTCACCTCCAGCCGCACCGAATCCGGAATCAGCTTGGCGACCTGCGCGGGCATCCGCCCGACCGGCGCGGGCTTGGATACCACGATTTTGGTGGTGTCGCCGGTCACCTCGAAGGACACCAATTCCGCTCCCGCACCGTCCAATTCGGCGACCCGGTCCACCCAGTACTGCCGGGTGGTGACCGCGCGATGCACCTCGGCCGCCGACTGCGCGTACTCCTCGACGCGACTCACCTTGCGTGTCATAGCGTTCCACCTGTCCGCGGAGTCGAGCTCTTGGACGAGCTCCATTTGAATTTCAGGCCGAGCGCGCGGCGCATATTCTCGTCGAAGCCGATGGACCAGCGCTCGGTGATCAGCCCGGCGTCGACCCGGAACACGACCAGCGCGTTGAAGCTGACCTGCTGCCCGGTCGCCGGAATATTGAGGACCTCCCCCAAATGTGTTCCGGACCAAGTGTTATGGCACGCGACGAGGCCATTATGCGCGCTCATCTCATGGGTCTGCACGGTGAGATCGGGCAGTACCGTCCGCATCAGGCCGATCGAGGCGTGCGCACCCTCCGGCCCGCGTTCGGGCGCACCCGGGAACGCCTGGTGGTCAACGTATTTCGGGGAGTAGATCTCATACGCGACATCGAGTTTGCCCTGGCTGGCCATCTCGTCGAATACGCGGCGTATCAGCGCCTTGTCCGCCTCTGACATCAAGATCTCCTGACTGCGGTTCATCGGTTTCCTGCGCCCGAGGATCACACCGCGGCATTGGACGAAACCTTGAACTCACCTTGACTCGAGTGGACCTCGAGGCGGCGCACCAGTAACCGCGGCAATTGTTTTCGCATGCGAAGCATCACCACCACAGTTCTCGCCGCCGCACTGCTGGCGACCCCGGCGCTGCTCGCGCCGAGCGCCCAGGCCGAGCCCGACCGCACGGTCCACGTCTTCGAGAAGATGACCTCGTTGGAGATCAACGGGATGACCGGCACGTACTCCTACACCATCCACGACACCCCGGATGGACCGGTCATCGGGCAGACCACCGGATACTGCACCGTCTTCTTCCAGGATCCGGGCACCAAGGAGATGTACTCGTACTGCGATGACACCATGAGCTTCCACGGCGGCACGCTGCACTCCTTCGGCGTGATCAATATGACCACCGCCTACGCGGGCGTGCCGATCACGCTGGGCGTGAACGGCACCGGCGGAGAGTTCGGGAATCGGCTCGGCACCCGCTACTGGGTGGCCAAGTCCGAACCGAGCGCGGATTCGCGCTCGCAGATATTCACCGCGACGTCGGATTTCACCTTCATGTCCTGAGGTCCGAACCTCAGCACAGTTGCGCGTCGAACAGCGGCGCCAGTGAGGCGAGCATGAACTTCTCGCCCTGCCGCGCACCCCCGGCCACCCGGCCGCTCATCGTCAAGGAGACGAAACCGTGCAGATACGCCCACATGGTGTGCACGGCCGCGGCCGGATCACGCAGGCGTTTGCCCTGATCGGTGGCGATGGATTGCAGCACCGCGTGGAACACGGTGAACCCGCGCTCCACCTCCGGCGGCATCTCCGCCCCGTCGAACGAGACCCCGGCCTGTCCGTTCATGGCCTGATACAGCTCGGGCGCGGCGAACGCGAAATTCCAGAACGCCGAGCCCACCGCGGTGAGGCGGCGTTCGACGGGTTCGCTCATGGTCGCCTCGATGCGGTCCGCGATATCCCGGAAGCCGACGCACATCACCTCCGAGACCAGCGCGTCCTTACCGGAGAAGTACTGGTAGATGACCGGCGAGGTGTATTCGATGCGGTCGGCGATGCGCCGGATGGTGACCGCCTGCCAACCCTGCTCGGCCGCGATGCTGCGGGCCGTGTCGAGCAACAGGTTTCGCATGTACTCGCGCTCGCGTTCGCGTCGCCGTCCGCTGGGGCTGCTCGCAGGGGCCTTGACCTCTCGCTCCACGGATCCTCCTTTCATTGACAACAGCATACTGACAACGGTTGACTGTCTATCAGTGATAGATGTTCAATGGTCGATAGCTCAGCTACTACTGATCGAACGACAGGAAGCGCACCATGTTCACTCGGTTAGGTCTCTTCATCGTTCGGCGAACGAGGTTGGTCCTGGTGCTTTCCGGGATCATCGCCGTGGCCGCAATGGCACTGGCCGGCACCGCGTTCTCGAAACTGGAGACCGGCGGATTCGCCCCCGACAACGCGGAATCGACGCACGCCCAACAGCTCATCGATCAGCACCTGGACGGCAATCCGAACCTGCTGCTGTTGATCGAGGCCAAATCCGGCAAGGTCGACGATCCCGCCGTCGCGGCCGCCGCCGACCGGGTCACGACCGCGCTGAAGCAGCGCTCCGAAGTGCGAAACATCGTGTCCTACTGGACAACCGGCACTCCGGCGCTCAAATCACAGGACGGCCGCTACGGACTGATCTCCGCCTTCGTCAGCGGTGACGAGACCGCCAGCGCCAAAACCGTTGCCGCCGTGGTGAAGGACGACCTCGGCAAGGCGGGCGATGCGGTGACGGTGCGGGCCGCCGGTGCGCTCGCGGTCAACAACGACATCAACACCGCGGTGATGAAGGGCCTGGTGCTGGCCGAATCCATCGCGCTGCCACTGACTCTCATCCTATTGCTCGCCATCTTCGGCAGTGTCATGTCGGCGGTGCTGCCACTACTCATCGCACTGCTGGCCATCGCGGGCACCTTCGCCGAACTGTCCCTGCTCGCCGAGGTGACACCGGTGAGCATCTTCGCCACCAACCTCATCACCGCCATGGCGCTCGGCCTGGCCATCGACTACGCGCTGCTGACGGTGAGCCGCTTCCGCGAAGAGCTCGCCCGCGGCACGTCCACACCGGACGCGGTGGTCCATACCGTCCGAACCGCCGGGCGCACCATCGTTTTCAGCGCGGTCACCGTCGCGGTCGCGCTCTCCGCGGTGCTGGTCTTCCAGTCCACCTTCCTGCGTTCGCTGGCTCTGGCCGGTATCGGGGTCACGGTCATCGCGGCCGCGGCGGGCACGATTCTGCTGCCCGCACTGCTCGCGGTGCTCGGCCCGCGTATCGACGCCGGTCGAATTCCTTTCGTGCACAGCGCGAGTGCGCAGGAATCGCGGACCTGGGGCCGGCTGGCCGCGGCCGTCATGCGCCGTCCGGTCGCCACCGCCATTCCGGTGCTGGCGATCCTGCTGCTGGCCGCCGCGCCGGTGCTGCGCATCGAATTCGCCACCGTCGACGATCGCTCACTGCCCACCACCACCGACAGCCGCGTCGCACTCGATGTGCTGCGCACCCAGTTCGGCGGCGACAGCACCGCGACCATCGACGCGGTCACCACCGATCAGGTCTCGGTGGTGGCGATCGACGACTACGCCAGGAAACTCTCACTGCTGCCCGGCGTGGCCCGAGTCGACAGTCCCGCAGGGGTTTTCGTCTCCGGACAACCCGCGGGACAGGCGCAGCGCCAGCTCGCCACGCCCACCGCGCAGCAGGTGGTCGTGACACCGAACGCCGATATCCACCCCGAATCCGGCACCGCACAGGATCTGGTGCGAACTGTCCGGGCCACTTCCACCCCGGACGGCGCGCATTTCCTGGTCGGCGGCACCACCGCCACCCTGGTCGACACCAAACACGCCATCGGCACCCGGTTGCCGTGGGCACTGCTGCTGCTGGTCGTGACCACCTTCGTGGTGCTGTTCCTGTTCACCGGCAGCGTGATTCAGCCACTGCGGGCGCTGCTGCTGAACGCGCTCGGACTGTCCGCCACCTTCGGTGTGATGATCCTGATCTTCCAGCAGGGCCACGGCGCCGGACTGCTCGGCATCACGCCGCGACCGCTGGACATGTCGATGCCGGTGTTGTTGCTGTGCATAGCATTCGGGCTCTCGATGGACTATGAGGTATTCCTCATCAGCCGCATCAAGGAACTGCACGATGCCGGGGCGAGCACCCGCGAGGCGGTGGTCGAGGGACTCGGGCGCACGGGCCGCATCATCTCGGCGGCGGCGGTGCTGATCGCGATCAGCTTCTTCGCCTTCGCGCTCAGTCCGGTGAGTTTCGCGAAGTTCTTCGGCATCGCCGCGGGGCTCGCGGTGGTGCTCGATGCCACCGTGATGCGCGGAATTCTGGTTCCGGTCACCTTCCGGCTGCTGGGTGAGCGGGCCTGGTACGCACCGGGACCGCTGAAGCGGCTTCACCAGCGCATCGGCGTCCGGGAATCGGATGCGGACGAGTTGCCCGCGGCACAGCCCGAAGAGTCGGCGTCCGCCCCGGCAACACTGACGGGAAGTTAACAGGTTTACCTGAAACCCAAGGTAGACAAGCTATTTCGAGCTCCCTCCCGGCGCAGCGCACAAGATCACGACCGGACACGATCGGCTATCAGTGATAGGATCGCTAACGGTTGAGATCAGCGGCGACTCGACTGCGCTGGGGGGGATCTTCAATATTGGCTTGTTATGTTGGGGGCAGTATGGAATTTCAACTTCTCGGTTCACTGGACCTATATGCGGGACGTGCTCCGATTAGCCTCGGTCCACCGAAACAACGAGCAGTGCTCCTTCCACTCCTTTTGGAGCCCAATACACCGATCGGCTTCGACACATTGGTCGAACGGGTATGGGATGAATCACCGCCTTCGGATGTTCGCAATGTCGTCTATACGTATGTCACCCGACTGCGGCGCATTCTCGAGAAAGCGAACGAAGGCTGTAATTCCGCGAATGACGTCAGAATCGTCCGCCAGAACGGCGGATATCTGCTGGATATCTCTCCGCACTGTATCGACCTGCACCGGTTTTATGCGCTGATGAGTGAGGCCCGGCAGGAGAACAACCCTCGCACCAGGGCTTTCCTGCAGAAATCAGCACTGAATCTGTGGCAGGGATGCCCGATCGCGAATATCTCCGGGAGCTGGGCGACCCGGGTCCGGGAATGGCTCGACCGGGAACGACTCGATGCCATGACCGATTGGGCCGAAACGGAAATAATGATCGGTAACTCGAGTGCGGTGATCACCGAACTCCGCCGCGAGATGGCGAATAATCCACACTCCGAGCTCGTGATAGAGAAACTCTTGCAAGCCCTCATGCAAACCGGGCGCACGGTGGAGGCGCTCGAACTGTATGGGACAGCTCGCGGGCGCATTGTGGAAATGATGGGCGCGGAACCCGGGCCGCGGCTCCGGGAAATTCATCGCACCCTGCTGGCCTCGGATAGTTTCGATCTGCGCGAAATTTCCTGAGGGCGGAACCGTGGCCATCGGAATCAAGATTCCGTCAAGTGTTCCGGCCAGTCATCGGTGACAGTCTTGGTGCGCATATTCGACGGCGTGCCACAGCGCACACGAGATTAAGGCTGGATGGATGGCCAACGGGAAAACAGTCTTGCGTCAGGTGGTTCGCAGCACCGCCTGGGCTCAAGGCGCCGCACGCGTGGCGATCGGCAGCGGCATGCTGCTCAACCCCGCGGAGACGGTCAAATCGTGGTCGGGCGAGTACGACGAGAAGATGTCCTCGTTGCCGTCCCGGGCGTTTGGGGCCCGGGACCTGGTGCTCGGCGCCGGCACCCTGTTCTCGCTGTACCGGGGTCATCCGGTGCGGCACTGGTTCGTACTGAGCGTGGGACTCGAGCTCATCGACGCCTCGGTCACGCTCAACAAGCGTCGCATCACCGGCAATTCCGGTGCCCCCGACACCTGGGAACTCCTCACTGCCGCAGGTCTTTTCGGTGGCCTCCTGGTCGCCGGCCTGCTCGACGACTGAAGATTTGGAGCGAAGAACAGTGCGAAACATCACCGAAGGACTGCTGACGGTTTCGGTGCTCGGCAGCGCCGTCGTCTACGGAACCGACGTATTCTGCGCGATCGTGCTGCGCCCCGCCCTCGCGGCGGTCGATGACAACGTACTGGTGCAGACCATCGGCAATGTGCACCGAATCGCGGACGCGCGCATGCCGATTCCCGGCGCGATCGGCTGGATCGCCGCCGGGCTGGCGGCGGTGACCTCGCTCATCGACGGCGATAGGAAGGTCACCCTGCTGGCCGCGCTGGCATTCGCGTTCCTGGCGATCTGGATGGCCATCTACATCCGCGTCAGCGCTCCGATCAACAAGCAGCTCACCGCCGCGTCCCAGGGCGACGCCCCCGCGGGCCTCGACCCGCGCGCCCTCCAGAAGCGCTGGGACAGCGTCATCTACGCCCGCGCCGGACTCCAGACCGTCGCACTGCTGAGCCTGTGCCTGGCCATCCGGGAAGCCGCGTGAGCAGAGTTCGCATGACCGCCGCACAGCGCAGTGAGCAGGTGCTCACCGCAGCCGTGGCGGCCTTCTGCGAATCCGGTTACGCCGGAACCACCACCGATGACATAGCCCGCCGATCCGGGGTCTCTCAGCCCTATGTCATCCGCCTCTTCGGCAGTAAGGAACAGCTCTTCCTCGCCGCGGTGCACCGGGTCTGCGACCGCATCGAGGAGATCTTCCGGGCGATCACCGAAAACCGGGGCACCACAACGGATCCGGTGGAATTGCTCGCCGGGCTCAGCGCGGGCTACGCCGAGATCCTGGACGAGCGCGAACTCGTCGTCGTACTGCTGCACGGTATGGCGGCGAGTTCACATCCCGCCATCGGCGTCGCGGTGCGCGCCCGCTACGGCGAGATCTACGCCCTGGTCAAGCAATTGACCGGTGCCACACCGGATCTGGTCACCCGCTTCTTCGAAACCGGCATGCTGCTCACCGTCATGGCGGCGATGCAGGTCATCGGCCCCGGCGCGGTGCCCGCCGACTGGGCGCGGGAGATCACCGAAACCCTGAACGCCGAAGCGGCACGGCCACAACGCGATACCGAGGTCACGGTGTAGACCGGCGGACCGGCCGCGGGGGTGCGCGGAAACGGGGAAGGCCCCGAGTCGAATTCGACTCGGGGCCTTCCCTTTACAGCTTGGCTCGGCCTCAGTGGCCGTGCGAACCACTGTCCGCGGTGTCCTGGTGTGCTTCCAGGGCGGCCAGCATGTCGTGCTCTTCCTTGTGCGCGTTCTCGACGTTCTCCAGCTGCTGCTGGGCCGGGTCGGCGAACAGGAAGGAGCCGGTGCCGGGCTTACCGGCGGAGCCCAGCTTGGACATCTTCTTGGGCACCGGAGCGCCCTGGTACTCCAGCGGGATCGGGTGACCGTGCGAGTCGACCGGGCCCAGGGGCTGGTGGATCTCGATGTACTCACCGTGCGGCAGGCGCTTGATGACACCGGTCTCGATACCGTGCTCGAGCACCGCCCGGTCGCTGCGCTGCAGACCCAGGCAGAACCGGTAGGCCGCGAAGTACGCGAGCGGCGGCACGGTCAGCAGGGCGATGCGGAAGAACCAGGTGGTGGCGTTCAGCGAGATGTCGAACTTCAGCGAGATGATGTCGTTGACACACGCCAGGGTCAGCACCAGGTAGAACGCGATGGCCATGGAGCCGATCGCGGTGCGCACCGGCACATCGCGCGGACGCTGCAGCAGGTTGTGCCGCGCGGTGTCGCCGGTGAGGCGCTTCTCGATCCAGGGGTAGATCACCAGCACGGTGAACACCAGGCCCATGATCAGCGCGACCCAGAAGGCGGCCGGAACCGTGTGACCCCAGAAGTAGAGCTCCCACGGCGGCATCAGACGCGCCATACCGTCGGTCCACATCATGTAGAAGTCCGGCTGCGAACCCGCGGAGACCTGAGACGGGTTGTAGGGACCCAGGTTCCAGATCGGGTTGATCTGCAGCACGCCACCCATGATCGCGACGACGCCGAGGGTGAAGGCGAAGAACGCGCCCTGGTCGGCGGCGAACACCGGCACGATGCGCGCGCCGACGACATTGGTTTCCTTGCGGCCCGGTCCGGGGAACTGGGTGTGCTTCTGGTACCAGACCAGCGCGACGTGCGCGGCGATCAGGGCCAGCAGGATGCCCGGAATGAGCAGCACGTGCGCGATGTACAGACGCGGGATGATGATCTCGCCCGGGAAGTCGCCCGCGAAGATCAGCCAGTGCAGCCAGGTGCCGATGACCGGAACACCGATGGTGATGCCCGAGAAGGCCGCGCGCAGACCGGTACCCGAGAGCAGGTCGTCCGGCAGCGAGTAACCGAAGAAGCCTTCGAACATCGCCAGGATGAGCAGCAGCGAGCCGATCACCCAGTTGGCCTCACGCGGCTTGCGGAACGCGCCGGTGAAGAAGATGCGGAACAGGTGGATGATGATCGACGCCGCGAAAAGCAGTGCCGCCCAGTGGTGCACCTGGCGCACGAACAGACCGCCGCGCACCTCGAACGAGATGTTCAGCGCGGTCTCGTAGGCCCGCGACATGGTGACACCGCGCAACGGCTGGTACGAGCCGTTGTAGACGGTCTCCGACATGGACGGGTCGAAGTACAGCGTCAGGTAGATACCCGACAGCAGCAGGATGATGAACGCGTACAGCGCGATCTCACCGAGCAGGAACGACCAGTGGGTCGGGAAGACCTTGTTGATCGACCGCTTCACGAATGCGGCAGCGTGGTACCGCTCGTCGAGTTCGTTGACCTGGCTCATGAACGACGCTCCCAGAAGGCCGGGCCGAGGGGCTCGAGGAAGTCGTGTACGGCGACCAGATAGCCCTCGGCATTGACGGTGATCGGCAGCTGCGGCAGCGCGCGAGCGGCGGGACCGAAGACCGGCTTACCCCACTCGGTCGCGGAGAACTGCGACTGATGGCAGGGGCACAGAATCCGGTTGGTCTGCTGCTCGAAAAGCGAGGTCGGGCAACCGAGATGGGTGCAGATCTTCGAGTACGCGAAGTAGTCGCCGTAGTTGAAGCTCTCCTGGCCCTTACGCTTGATGGCCTTTTCGGCATCCGCGGTGCGCAGGCGAATCAGCATGACCGCGTTGCGGATTCCACGCAGCGACTGCAGGGTCTCGTGCTCGTCGCCACGCCATTCTTCCTTCCAGGGGAAGACGGTTTCCATGGCGCCGGCGTCGAGGTCCTCCGGGCGCACCAGGACGATGTCCTCGGGGCGGCCGGTATCGCGACGCAGGAAGATGGTCTGGCCCGCGTAATCCGGGGTCCAGCCCGAAACCCACAGCGGCGACTTGTCGCGCTTGGCCCACGGGTTCTTGATCATGCCGCCCGCGAACACCAGCAGTGCGCCGATGCCGAGCACGCCGACGCCGGCGCCCGCGGTGCGGGTGATCAGCTTGCGGCGGCCCAGGGTGGAGGTCTCCACCGCGTCCTGCAGCTGTGCACCCAGCGTGCGGCGGTTGACCTCGGAGGAGCGGCCGTCGTGGCGGTCCTGGATGGAGATCTCGGCCGGGATGAACTTCTTGCGGATGAGCACCACGGCGATACCGACGGCGAGCACCGCGATACCGAGCGTGAGGCCGTACAGCGGAGTGGTCAGCGTGTAGGCGGTGTTGCCGTCCTCGCCGCGACCCTTGTACTCCCAGGGCCAGAACAGGTAGATGCCGACGAGCGCGGCGCCGAAGATGCCGGAGATGGCGAACCACAGCGCCACCTGGCGCTCGGCGCGCTTCTCCGCGCGGGTGCCGGGCACCGGCCAGCGCGGTGCGCGGTAGGCGACGTCGACACCGTCGAGCTTGGTGCCGAGTTCGACGAGCTCATCGCGCGACATGGCGTCGAGCTGCTCATCGGTGAAGTCCTTCTCGCTGGGGTTGTCCCCCATGCCTTTTCGCTCCTGTTCGCTCATGACCGGGATCCGATCCACATGGCCGATCCGACCAGAACCACGATGCCGACGATCCAGATCGCCAGACCCTCGGTCGCGGGACCGAAGCCGCCGAGGCCGTAGCCGCCCTCGGACTTGGTCTCCATGCGGTCCTTGATGTACGCGACGATGTCCTTCTTCTCCTCCGGCGACAGCTGCCGGTCGGAGAACTTGGGCATGTTCTGCGGGCCGGTGAGCATGGCCAGGTAGATCTGCTGTTCGCTCGCCTCTTCCAGGGGCGGGGCGAACTTACCGGAGGACAGTGCGCCGCCCTTACCGGTGAAGTTGTGGCAGGACGCGCAGTTCATCCGGAAGAGTTCGCCACCGCGGCCGAGATCGGCTCCGGCGATGATGGACTCCTGGGCGATCTCACCGTTCGGATCGCGCAGCACGGTCGGGCCGCCGCCGTTCGCCTGAATGTAGGCGCCCAGGGCGTCGGTCTGACCGGCGTCGAACTTCGGGGGCTTGCGCACGATCTGCGCCTCGTTGCGGGCGGCGGGCATACGACCGGAGGAAACCTGGAAGTACACCGCTGCCTCGCCGACGCCGATCAGGCTCGGGCCGCGATCCTGCACACCCTGCAGGTTGGCGCCGTGGCAGGTGACACACGAGGTGTCGTAGATCTGCTTGCCCTCGCGGATGAGCGCGGACTGGTCCTCGTGCGCCGTGGCGACCTGTGCCGTCGGGGTCAGGGCCGATGCCGCGAAGCCGGCTCCGACGAGGCCCATCAGGAGAACCAGACCGCCGGCGAGCTTGCGGCGCATGCGCCGCTGCTTGCGGGTCTTGGTGGCCTCGCCGATCCCCTCGCTGGGATCTGGCGCTGACGGGGGAGATGAACTCATCTGTGTCCCTTTGGAGTAGACGGAACCGACTTGTCAGAAGCTTCGTGCCTACGGCGGGCTGTGCCGTGGTACTGGATCCGCGTGGTTAGCGGATGAAGTAGATCGTGGCGAAGAGCCCGATCCAAACGATGTCGACGAAGTGCCAGTAGTAGGAGACAACGATCGCCGCGGTCGCCTGCGCGGGGGTGAACTTGCTGAGCGAGGTGCGGACCAGCAGGAACACGAACGCGATCAGACCGCCGATGACGTGCAGACCGTGGAAGCCGGTGGTGATGTAGAACACCGAGCCGTACACGGTGCTGGAGATCGTGGTGCCTTCTTTGACCAGGTTCGTGTACTCGTAGCCCTGACCGGCCACGAACATCGCACCCATGATCAGCGTGATGGTGTACCAGCGGCGCAGGCCGAACACGTCACCGCGCTCGGCGGCGAAGACGCCCATCTGGCAGGTGAAGGACGAGGCCACCAGGACTGCGGTCACCGGCACGGCGAGCTTGAGGTTCAGCTCGGTCGGCTCCATCGGCCACTTACCGTGGGCCTGCGCGCGAGCGACAAAGTACATGGCGAACAGGCCGGCGAAGAACATCAACTCGCTCGACAGCCAGATGATGGTACCGACGCTGACCATGTTGGGCCGGTTCAGCGAATGCACTCGCTGGGTAATGGCCGATCCTGGGGTCCCTACTGCGGTCGTCACGCCGGTAAGTATGACTTGTCGTAGTACGACAGACATAGCGGGGTACGAAAGTTCGTCGTACGTGTCGGAAACCGCAGGGCGAGCAAGCCTCTCGATGGGCGCTCGGCGTGTCACGGACCAACCTAGATTGCCCAGGTAAGAGAAACCTGAGCCCTATTTCGGAGGAGTTTTCGAACCATGGAGTGGGTGCGGCGACTGCTGCGACGCGGCGGGACAACGGAACTGGATCCCGGGCGCGCCGATCTCATCTCGGTGGCGTCGAGTTTCGATGACGCGGAGGCATGTTCGGCCGCCTTGGCGCGCGCGGAGAACTGGACTCCCGACCAGCCGGTGCTGCTGCGGCATCACCTGCGAATTCCCGAAGAGCGGCGGGCCGAAATCTTCGCCATCGCCGCACAGGGCGGCTACGCGCCCGGTGATACCGCAGACGGGTCGAATGTGATCTTGCAGCGCGTGCAGGTGCTCGATGCCCTGCACTGTTCGCAGGAGCGCTCGCGGATGGCGAGTCTGGCTCATCGCCACGACGGCGAGGCGCTGGGCTGGGATGCGCTGCAACCGTCGCCGGTGCCGCCGAAGGAAAAGAAATAGCCCCCGCCCACTAGGCTTGCTCCGACAACACCGATGGCCCCGACATCACTCCGGACTTCCGGGGGAACGGAAGAGCAATGAGCGCGCGCAGCTGGCGAGAAATCCTCGGCATCCTCACCGATGGCAATGATCTGTCCACCGATGAGGCCGCGTGGGCCATGAACGAGATCTTCACCGACAGCGCCACCTCCGCGCAGATCGCCGCCTTCGGCGTGGCCCTGAAGATGAAGGGCCCCACCCCCGAGGAGCTGGGCGGCCTGGCCCAGGGCATGCTCTCGCACGCGCGCCGGGTGCCGTACAAGGGTGCGGCGGTCGATATCGTCGGTACCGGCGGTGACCGCTCCGGCACGGTGAATATTTCCACCATGTCCTCGATCGTGGTGGCCGCCACCGGAATTCCCGTGGTGAAGCATGGCAACCGCGCGGCATCGTCCAAGAGCGGCGGCGCGGACGTGCTCGAGGCGCTCGGGGTGAAGATCGCGCTCGGCCCCGAATCGGTGGCGACCTCGGTCAACGAGGTGGGCATCGGTTTCTGTTTCGCCCCCGTCTTCCATCCGTCCCTGCGCTTCGCGGGTCCGGCGCGCAGTGAGATCGGCATCCCGACGGTCTTCAATATCCTCGGCCCGCTGACCAATCCGGCCCAGCCCACCGCGGGCCTGATCGGCTGCGCCTTCGCCGATCTGCTCCCGGTCATCGCGGGCGTATTCGCCGATCGCGGCGCGTCGGCATTGGTCGTGCGCGGCAATGACGGCCTGGACGAGATCACCACCGCCGACACCACCGACGCCTGGGTCGTGGCGGGCGGTCGCAGCTTCGAAACCACCATCGACCCAACCGAACTCGGCATTCCCCGGGTGGCCCCGGAGGCGCTGCGCGGCGGCGACGCGGCCATGAACGCGGTGATCGCCCGCAATATGCTCGCCGGTGAGCCCGGCCCCGTACGCGATGCGGTGCTGCTGAATTCGGCGGCCGCGGTGGTCGCCTTCGAACTGACCCCGGACACATCGGCGGACGATCTGCACCCGCGATTGGCCGCGGCCCTGGAGCGCGTCGCCGCAGCCATCGACACCGGCGCGGCCGCGGATCTGCTGGACCGCTGGGTCACCGTCACCAATCAGCTCGGTTCGGACTGAACGCCCCTTATCACTGCCGGGAGGCGTGTTTGCCGGTGGGATGCTTGTGACGGCGCTACAGTTTTGGCGTTGAGCAGGCGGTTTCCCGCTGATGGGTGCGGCTGACCGCGATACTGGCCTAGTCGAGGATGTGCGGCAATGGTGCGGTTCGGGCGCGACGGAATACCTTGGCGGCGGGGCTTTTTCACGATCGGCGCGGTGCTCGCGGCGGGGGCCGCGCTGGGGGTGGTGCCCGAGAGCGGGGCACATCCGGTCGCGCCGATACTGACCCAGACCGCGAGCGGCACGCTGAGCGTGGACGGGCACGATTACGGCGATCCGGCCGGATGCCTCACCGTCCGCAAGGTGCCGCGCCGCCTGGCGGTGGTGAACCACACCGCCCAGGAGGTCCGGGTGTACCTGCTACCCGGATGCAAGGGCGGGGTCACCAATGTGGTCGAGCCCGGCCGGTCCGCCACCCCGCTCGGGGCATCCATACAGACCGGCTGAGGTACCGAGGTCCGCAGCGCTGACGCATCGCTCCGTACGGACGTATCCGGTCCGTACGGAGCGATTCGCGGGTTGAATCCGCTACTCGCCGATGGAGAAGCCCGCTTCGACATCAGCGCGGTTGTAGGACTTGAAGGCGATATGAGTCGCGGTGCGCACGACCCCGGCGGTCTTATTGATCCGCCCGGTCACCACTTCGGCGATGCGCTCGTATTCGCGCACGCGCACGACGGCGATCAGATCCACGTCGCCCGCGCAGGAGTACACCTCGGCCACCCCGTCGATATCCGCCAATTCCTGCGCGGTCTCAGGAATGCGGTCGGACTCGGCGTGGATCAGCACGATCGCGGTAATCATGGCGCCAACTCTAGGTGATCACCGGGACGATGTTGCCGGTTGCGTCAGTCGGGCAGCGCACCCAGCTCCTCGATGGGACCCCCGAGGAGCTCGGTGGCGGCCCGGTGAATCTTGGCCAGAGCGCCCATGAGGTTGGCGCGCTCGGTGGCGGAGTCGTTCGAGCAGATGCGTTCGGACACGGCCGGTCTGCGTTCGGTCCCACTGACTGAGACGGTACCCGGAATTCGGGGCTTGATTTTCCGAAAACCCATCCCGGCCAGCCGATTCGGGTGATCATGGATCGAAATGTGAACCGACTAGTAGTCACTAGTGTGGCTACCCTGGGGGTTTTCGATGTTCGATCTGCTACCGGCCGTTCCGGTTCTCCGTCATATCTCCCGAAATACCGCGCGGCTCGCCGTGCGCACCCTGCTCGCGGGGGCCACCGTCGTGGTGGTCGCGGCGGGGGCCGCACCGGCGCAGGCCGATACCGATGCGGTCGCCGTTCCGGCGCAGTCCGAGGCGGTGACCGCCGCACGTCCCGATACCGTGACCGCACCGGGCGCGACGGCCGTCCCGGGGCACACTCAGCCCATCACCATGCCCGCCGTGCCGATCGCCGGGATCACCGAAGACGTTGTGAGCGCGCTCAATTCGGTGACCACGCTGGTGCCGGGCCTGGACCTGCCCGGGCTGGAACTGCCCGCCATGTTCAGCCCGAGCACCGCCATCGTGGTGCTCGGCTACGGCCTGATGCCGGACGGCGAAATGCGCCCCGAGCTGATCAACCGGTTGTACGCGGGCTATGTCTCGGCACTGCTGTCCCCGATGGCCCCGGTGATCCTCACCGGCGGCAATCCGCAGGCCGGTGTCACCGAGGCGCAGGCCATGGCGGATTGGATGACCCAGCGCGGTATCTCCCCCGAGCGCATTCACACCGAGACCAAAGCGAATTCGACGGTGCAGAACGCCGCGTTCTCGGCCCGGCTGATGGAGGTGATCGGCGCGCACGCCGCCATCCTGATCACCTCGGCGGACCATATCGCCCGCGCGCTCAGCAATTTCCGTTCGGCCGGGATCTCGGTGGTGGCGACCATGACCCCGGATGAATCACCCTTGTCCGCACAGCCTTTCGGCCCGGACAAGTAGTCCCGGCAACCGAGGCGGTCACTCGCGCAGCAGTTGTGCGGTGACCGCCTCGGTGAGCCATTCCCGGTATCGCGCCGCACTCCAGCCTCTTTGCCGCCGCAGCAGCCGGAACACATGCGGTGAGGCGAGCGCGAAGAAGATATCCGCCGCCGCTTCGGCATCGAGTCCGGGCCGGAGCGCATCGGCGCGAAAGAGGTTGTGGGTCAACCCGAGCCAGGTCTGGTACGTGTCCGCCTCGGCGGCCTCGGAGCCCGCGCGCATGGCCGCGTCGGCCGCGCCCGCCTCGATGCCGACCATGATGAGATCGCCCGCGCGCTCGAAAAGTCCTGCCGTGTACTCGATGAGGCGTTCGATCGCGGCGGACGCGTCGGTATCGGTTTGCGCGGCAAGCACTTCGGGCCGATCGAGCACCGCGACGGGTTCCTCGTCGCCCACGGTCGCCACCCCGATCGTGTGCCGGAACAACTCGAACTTGTTCGGGAAGGCGTCGTAGAGCGTGCGCTCCCCCACCCCCGCGCGGCGCGCGATCTCCCGCATGGTGGTGGCGGCATAGCCGGATTCGACGAACAGTCCGGTCGCCGCCGCCCGGATGGCGGCGCGCGTGGCCGTGGCGGTCTCGGCGCGTTTGGCCGCTCGGTAGGTCCTCTTGACCGGTTGGCTCATGAGGAGCATCCTATCAATATCTACCGCAGTGCCACTGCGGCGAAATTCGAGAAGGTGACTTCGATGCCCGAACTGGCAGGCATTCATCACATCAAGATCCCGGTGACCGATCTGGTGCGCTCGGTGCGCTGGTATCGGGACGTGCTCGGTTTCCGCCCGACCGTGCAGTTCACCGATGACGACGGGGTGGTGCGCGGAACCGCGGGCGAACTCCCCGGTATCGGCGCGTCGATGCTGGGCCTGCGCGAGAACGCCCTCGCCGCACAGGGCTGCAAGGATTTCGACCCGGTGAGCCTGGGCGCACGCGGTCCCGCCGATCTGGAGCGCTGGGCCGCGCATCTGGACGCGCACGGCGTCGAGCACTCCCCCGTCATCGAGGCCAGTATCGGCTGGCTACTGGTCTTCAACGATCCCGACGGCCTGCAACTGCATATCTACACCTGGGCCGAGCACGCCGCCGATACCGCCGACCGCCCCGGCTACGGCACCCCGATCGACGATCCGGACACCTGGCTGCCCGCACGGTGAATCGGTGTGGGAGCGAGGGGTTCCCACACCGATTCACACCTCAGGACAGGTAGCGGGCAATACTCTCCGCGACGCAGGCCGGTTTGGACTCACCCTCGATTTCGACGGTGACCGTGCGCTCGGCCTGCACGCCGCCGGGGATATCGGTGACGGTGTTCAGGGTGAAGCGGCCGCGAATGCGGCTGCCCACCGGCACCGGGGTGATGAAGCGAACCTTGTTGAGCCCGTAGTTGATCGCCATGCGCGCGGCACTGAAGGTCATCACCTGCGCGGTCATCGGCACGACCAGGGACAGCGTCAGGAATCCGTGCGCGATGGTGCGGCCGTACGGTCCGGCCGCCGCCCGTTCCGGATCGACGTGAATCCACTGGTGGTCGCCGGTGGCCTCGGCGAAGCGGTCGATGCGCTGCTGATCGATGAGAAACCAGTCGCTGACACCGATTTCGGTGCCGGCGGCGGCGCGCAGTTGATCGAAGTCGGCGAAATCGGTGACGCTCATGCGAAGCGCTCCTTCAGTTCTCGCTTGAGGACCTTATGGGTGGGGCCGAGCGGTAGCGTGTCCAGGAATTCGACCCGGCGCGGGTACTTGTAGCGCGCGACATGCTCACGGGCATAGTCGATCACCTCATCGGCGGTGACCGGTTCGGCGGGCACGACCACGGCCAGGATCTCCTCACCGTAGTTCTCATCGGGAACGCCGATAATGGCAACCTGGGCGATCTTGGGATGCCGCAGCAGCGCGGCCTCGACCTCGGTCGGGTACACATTGAACCCGCCGCGAATGATCATCTCCTTGATGCGGTCGACAATGCGCAGATAGCCCTTGTCATCCTTGGTGCCCAGGTCGCCGGTGCGGAACCAGTTGTCCACCACGGCTTCCGCGGTCGCCTCGGGTCGCCCGGTGTAGCCGCTGAACACATTGTGACCGCGCACCACGACCTCGCCGATGGTCCCGGCGGGCAGCAGTTCGATGCGATCGCGCACATCCGGATCGGCGATCTCCACCTCGACGCCCCAGACCGGATGGCCGACGGTGCCCGCCTCCGGACCGAGTTCGGGCTGATTGACCGAGGCGGTCGGTGAGGTCTCGGACAGTCCGTAACCCTCCAGGATGTACGAGCCGAAGACGCGCTCGAATTCCTCGAGCACCGAGGGCGGCAGCGCCGCGCCGCCGCTGATGCACAGCCGCAGGTGCGGCAGGGTCTCGAATTCCTTCGCGGCTTCCAGCATGCCGATGTACATGGTCGGCACGCCGTGAAAGGTGTTCACGTTCTCGGCGTTCATGAGCCGGATCGCTTCCGCCGCATCGAATCTCGGCAGCAGCACGAGGGTGGCTCCGACCCGCCAGTGCGAGTTCATGGACACCGTCTGACCGAAGACGTGGAATAGCGGCAGCGCGCCGAGCGCGATGTCATCGCGGTGCACGTCATTGGCGTCGAAGGCATTCACCGTCGCGCACATGACCATATTGAGATGGCTGAGTTCCGCGCCTTTGGGTCGCCCGGTGGTGCCGCTGGTGTAGAACACCACGGCGGTGTCGAGCGGGCCGCGCGAGACGAAAGTCTGAATCGGCTCGCCGACAAGCTCTTTCGGATCGACACACCGAATTCCCGCACGCTCGGCCGCGACCTGTCCGACCGGTGCGACCATCTCGTGGCAGATGAGCAGCGAGGCCCCGCTGTCGGTCAGTACGTATTCGGCTTCATCGGCGGTGAGCAGCAGGTGTACCGGCACCACGGTCGCGCCCGCCGCCAGAATGGCGTAGTAGGCGCGCGGGAAATCGGTGGTGTTCGGCCCCATGAGCGCGACCCGATCCCCGGGCCGCACCCCGAGCTCGATGAGCGCGGCGGCCTGCTCCCGCGCCTGCCGCCACAGCTCGGCGAACGTAATCCGTTGTGCCCCTTCGATGAGGGCGATGTGATCGGGTCGTCGCCGCGCGGGTTCGGCGAGGATGCTGGCCAGGGAGAGCGTCGCGTTCATGGAGACCTCGGGGAGATTGAAGTTACAGACCCATGTCCTTGGCGATGATCATCTTCATGACTTCGCTGGTGCCGCCGTAGATCCGGTTGACCCGGTTATCGGCGTAGAGCCGGGCGATGGGGTATTCGTTGATGAAGCCGTAGCCGCCGTGCAGCTGGAGGCAGCGGTCGATCACGCGGGCCGCCACCTCGGTGCAGAACAGCTTGGCCGACGCGGCATCGGCGGCGGTGAGCGTTCCGGCGTCCAGGGCCTCGAGTCCGCGATCCACCACGGCTTCGGCGGCGTCCACTTCGGCCTGGCAGGCGGCGAGCTCGAATTTGGTGTTCTGGAAACTGGCGACCGGCTGTCCGAAGACATTGCGCTGCCGCGTGTAATCCTTGGCGAACCGCACCGCCGCCTTGGCCTGCGCGTACGCGCCGACGGCGATGGACAGGCGTTCCTGCGGCAGGTTCAGGCCGAGGTAGGAGAAACCCTTGTTCTCCTCGCCGAGCAGGTCCGTGACCGGTACCCGCACATCGGTGAAATTGAGTTCGGCGGTATCGGACACCCGCAGGCCCAGCTTGTCGAGCTTGCGGCCGACGGTGTAGCCCTCGGACTTGGTGTCCACCAGGAACAGTGAGATTCCGTGGCGGCGATCATCGGCGCGCGGGGCGTCGGTGCGGGCGCACACGATCACCCGGTCGGCGTGTACGCCGCCGGTGATGAAGGTCTTGGACCCGTTCAGCACGTAATGCGTGCCGTCCTCGGAAAGCTTTGCGGTGGTGCGCATACCGGCGAGATCGGAGCCGGTGCCGGGTTCGGTCATGGCGATGGCGAACATGATCTCACCGCTCACGAAACCGGGCAGCAGCCGTTCCTTCTGCTCCTGTGTGGCCAGCATCTTCAGATACGGCAGGCACAGCCCCACGTGCACGCTGGAGCCGCCGAAGGAGACCGCCGCGCGGGCGGCCTCTTCGATGAGAATGCTCTGGAACTTGAAGGATTCGATACCCGCGCCGCCGAATTCCTCCGGAACCTCGATACCGAAGACGCCGAGTTCGGCCAGCTTGTAATAGAACTCGCGCGGTGCGATCCCGGCCTCGAACCACTGGTCGTACACGGGCGCGACCTCGGCTTCGATGAAGGCGCGCACCGTCTTCCGGAAGGCTTCGTGGTCGGCGTCGAAAACTGTTCTCTGCATGATGATTTCTCTCTCGAGAGTCGTTAGAGCTTGCGCCCGCCGTCGACGTAGATGGTCTGGCCGGTCACGAAGGAGGAGTCCTCGGAGGCCAGGAACGACACCACGTTGGCGATATCCTCCGGCTGCCCGACGCGGCGCAGCGGGGTGATATCGGCTGCGGCCTTGCGGAATTCGGCCGGATCGACACCCACGCGCGCGGCGGTGGCATCGGTCATATCGGTGACGATGAATCCGGGCGCGACGGCATTGACATTGATCCCGTACGGGCCGAGTTCGATGGCCAGCGTCCGGGTGAACCCCTGAATCCCCATCTTGGCGGCCGAGTAATTGGCCTGTCCCCGGCTGCCGAGCGCGGACACGCTGGAGGTGTTCACGATCTTGCCGGACTTCTGCTTCACCATGTACCGCTGCGCCGCCCGGCTGCACAGGAACGCACCGCGCAGATGCACCGATATGACGGTGTCCCAGTCCTCCACGGACATCTTGAACAGCAGATTGTCGCGCAGCACACCGGCATTGTTGACCAGTACGTCGACCGAACCCAGTTCGGCCGCAACGCGTTCGAATGCCGCGTCGACCGAGGCTTCGTCGGCGACATTGCACGCCACCGCGATGGCCTTACCGCCGGCCGCGACGATGGCGTCGACGGCGGTCTTGCAGGCGGCCTCGTCCAAATCGGCGATGACGACGGTGAATCCGTCGGCCGCGAGCCGAGTCGCGGTGGCCGCGCCGATACCGCGCGCCGCGCCGGTGACGAATGCAACCTTCGAAGTCATGGTGAAACTCCTTGTCAGCGAATGTGAGTGGTCAGTTGAAGGCGTTGACACCGGTGAGCGCGCGCCCGATGAGCAGCTTCTGAATCTGGCTGGTGCCCTCGTACAGAGTGAGCACGCGAGCGTCCCGAAGGTATTTGGCGACCGGGTATTCGTCGATATAGCCGTAGCCGCCGAACACCTGAATGGCGTTGTTGGCGGCCTTCACCGCGGCCTCACTGGCGAACAGTTTCGCGACCGAGGCTTCGGTGCCGAACGGTTTCCCGCGCTCCACCAGGTCGGCGACCCGCCAGGCGAGCAGCCGCGCCGCCTCGACATCAACGGCGATATCGGCGAGCAGTTCCTGAACCAGCTGGTAGGAGGCGATGGGCTTACCGAACTGTTCGCGTTCCCCGGCGTATTTCACCGCGGCTTCCAGGCAGCCGCGCGCGACGCCGACACATCCGGCGGCCACGCCCATGCGGCCCTTGTCGAGCGCGCCCATGGCGATCTTGAAGCCCTGACCCTCGGCACCGAGTCGGGCGGTGTCGGGCACGCGCACCTGATCGAGCACGAATTCGGCGGTGGCCTGGCCGCGCAATCCGAGCTTGCCCTTGATCTCGGTGCGGGTGAATCCGGGCGCGTCGGTGGGCACCAGGAAGGCGGTCACACCCCTGGGCCCCGGTCCGCCGCTGCGCGCGAAGACGATCGCCACATCGGCCCAGGTGCCATTGGTGATGAAGATCTTGGTGCCGGAGAGGAGCCAATCATCGCCGTCCCGAACGGCTTTGGCGGTGAGGTTGCCCGCATCGGATCCGGTGCCGGGCTCGGTGAGCGCGAAGCAGCCGATCGCCTGTCCGGAGGTCAAGCGCGGCAACCATTCCCGCCGCTGCTCCTCGTTCCCGTAGGTCTTGATCGATTTGGCGACCAAACCCAGTGAGACCGAGACGATTCCGCGCACCGAACTGTCGCCGCGGCCGAGTTCCTCCAGCAGCAGGCAGTAGTCCAGGGCGGTGCCGCCGGATCCGCCGTACTCCTCGGGAATCTCGATGCCGAGGAAGCCCATATCGCCGAGTTTGCCGACGATGGCGGTGTCCACCGCTTCGGCGCGATCCCATGCGGCGGCGTACGGCACGACCTCTTTGTCCACCCAGGCGCGGGCGACCTCGCGTAGTTCGCGCTGTGCCTCGCCGAGCTCGAAGTCCATCTGTGATAGCTCCTAACCAAACGTTGTTAGGTTTATAACCCCGAAGCTATCCTAACGGTGTTCGGTTTTTCAAGACCCGGGTGATAACTTGCGACTATGGCCAGACCGAAGGTGCCGCTCCTGAGCCGCGAACGCATTCGCGAGGCCGCGC
Organism: Nocardia sp. NPDC056000; assembly: GCF_042269265.1. NCBI lineage: Bacteria > Bacillati > Actinomycetota > Actinomycetes > Mycobacteriales > Nocardiaceae > Nocardia > Nocardia sp. NPDC056000. Next base: position 383,679 of record NZ_JBHJXS010000006.1, read on the forward strand.
TGACCCTCATCGACCGCGACGGCCTGGCCGATCTGTCCATGCGCAAACTGGCCGCCGAGCTGGGCGTGCAGGCCGCGTCGCTGTACGGCCACTACCCCACCAAGGACGATGTCCTCGATGACATCGCCTCGGGCATCATGAGCCGCGTCGACACCTCCGAATTCGAGCACGGTGATTGGCGGCACGGGCTCATGTCCTGGGCGCGGTCCTATCGCGCCGAACTGGTGGCGCACCCGAACTTCGTGCCCTACCTGGCCGCGGGTCCGGGCAAACGAGAGGAGAATCTGCGGCACGCCGACGCGGTGCACGGCGGGCTGGTCGGTGCGGGCTGGCCGCCCCGCGAGGCCACCATGATCGGAGCCGCCACCCGCTATCTGGTGATGGGCGCGACCATCGGATCGTTCTCCCGGGGTTTCGTCGATGACGTGCAGGTCTATCGGGACCGCTACCCGCATCTGGAGCAGGCGCATCTGCTGCGCGCCCGCGCGGACGAAATCGATTCGGAGAGTTTCGAATTGGCGTTGAACGCGTTCGTCGACGGGCTCGCCGCGCGCTTCCCGGCGCGGGTCGCGGAATAATCGTTGCCCTTTCGTACGATTCATCCGCGAAAGAGCGAGGGTGGTAGTGACACAGCATATTCGGATGGATCGCCGCACACTGTTGACCGGGACGGCGGCGCTGACCGCGGCCGGACTGTTCGGGGCGCGCGGCAGCGCAGGGGCCGCACCGGCCGAGGGGACCGATTGCGCGGGTGCGGCTTTCACCGCACTGCGCGATATCGAGCCGAACGCGAAGCCCGCCTCGGTGCGCTTCCGGGTGGCGGGTAAGTGGACCGATCCGATTCCGGTGCGCCGCACCGCGCACGGCCGCGATGACCGGCCGGGCAAGCTGTCCGAGATCGTGCCGGTTCCGGCCGGTGCGGACAAGGTCGACGTGATCGCCGAGAACGTCACGCTCCCGGGCATTTTCGCCCCGGCCACCGCGCAGCCGTTCAAAACTCCGGTGACGACCTCCTACGCCTGGGGATTCCCGGCGGTCACCCGCTCCGGCTGGGGTGCGGACGAGACATTGCAGACCTGGGGTGAGCCGGAATACGCACCGGCGCAGGTGCTCACGGTGCACCACACCCAGATCCCGACCGGCCAGGAGTATGACGATTACCGCGATACAGTTCGCGGTGTCTACCGCTTCCACGCCCTTCCCGATCCGGACGGTCAGGGCTGGGGTGATCTCGGCTATCACCTGATGATCGACCCGAACGGGGTCATCTACTCCGGCCGCCACCCAGGCACCGACGACGCGCCCATCTTCAAACCGGGCACGGACCTGAAGCCCGGGGCCGAAGTGGTCACGGCGGGCCATGTGCGCGGGGCGAATTCGGGAAATATCGGCATCTGCTTGATCGGCGATTTCAGCCGCACCCTGCCCAGCAAAGCCGCACTGCACAGCCTCGACATCGTATTGACCCGCCTCTGCTCCGGGCTCGGCATCAATCCGTTCGCCCAGATCAATTACGTGAACCCGGCCAACGGCGTCACCGCCGTCAAACCCGCTGTCGCCGGTCACGGTGACTGGCAATCGGTGTGCGGGGAGACCACCTGCCCCGGCGATTTCCTGCACACCATCCTGCCGCTGCTGACGGCCCTGTCGCAGTTGTGAATCCGGATCAGTCGGTGGTGGGATCGCGCCGGGACAGGCCCACGGTTCCGAGCGCGAAGAACACCGCCGCGATGAGGGCGAAGTAGGCGAGGGAACCGTTGGCCCCGCCGAAGATCGGGTGAATCGTCGGATACTGGCCCGCGCCCAGTTCGCCGTTCTTGAACGGCATCCACTGCTGCACCACGTTTCCGATCTTCACCGGGAGCAGGGCGGAGAAGGCTTCGATGCCGAACTTCCAGAGCAGTACCGCTCCGACCACGACACCGGGGCGCGGTATCAGTCCGGCGATGCCGATGCCCAGGGCACTGACGAGGAAGGCGAAAACCGGTAGGGCCCAGAGCAATCGGAGACCGGCGGCGGAGGTGGCGTCGACGCGGCCCCACACATCGGGGAAGACGGCCGGAAACGCCACCAGCAGCATGACCACGGTGACAAAGGTGGCGGTCACGGCGATCAGCCCGAATACGATCAGTTTCGCGACCGGCAACAGCCACCGCCGGGGTTGTGCGGAGTACACCAATTCCACCGTGGCGTACTTGAATTCATTGCTCAGCGAGGCGACACCGGCGGACATCAGGATGACGGTCGAGAAGATCATCACCCAGTACCCGGCGTTATTTGTGTCCATGCCACCGCTGCCGTTGACCTTGTTCATGCCCGTGGCAATCGCCAGTCCCGCGTTCAAGGCGAGCGGCAGCAGTACGGCGAGCGGCACGATCGCGAACCACAGCGGGCTGCGGCGGGAGAGTTTCGCCAGTTCGCTTCGTACCGAATTGCTCAGCGCCACCATCGAATTCACGACTCCACCCGTTCGGTCGCGCCGTCGTATTCGACACTGCCGCGGGTGACCGCGAGGTAGGCCGCCTCCAGCGGTCGCGGGCCGGAGCCGAGCGCCACGGTGTCGTCCCGGCTCGCATCGGACAGCACCTTGCCGCGGCCCATGATCACGATGCGATCGGCGGTGATCTCGACCTCGGTCAGATTGTGCGAGGCCACCAGCAGCGTACGGCCCTGTGCCGCAAGCCCGGTCAGCAATTCCCGCAGCCACAGGATGCCGTCCACATCGAGGCCGTTATCCGGTTCGTCGAGCACGATGGTGCGCGGATCACCCAGCAGTGCGCTCGCGATCCCGAGCCGCTGCAACATTCCGAGCGAGAACCGCCCCACGAGCCGATTCGCCACCTCCGTCAGCCCCACCCGGGCGAGCACCCGCTCGACCTCGGTCACCGGGATACCGCCAAGGCGCGCTTGCCATTTCAAATGCTGCGTCGCGGTATGCCGCGGATCGCGCGCGAAGGTGTTCAGATTGAACCGGACGGTGCGCATCGGCTCGGTGAGCCCGCGCAGCGACTGCCCGTCGATCCGCACGGTGCCCGCATCGGGTGTGGTCAACCCCGCGATCATGCGCATGGTGGTGGATTTGCCCGCCCCATTGGGCCCGAGCAGATACGTGATCGAACCACTCGCCGCCTCGAAACTGACATCGCCGACCGCGACCTTGTCACCGAAGCGCTTGGAAATACCGGAAACCGAGATCATCAGCTATCGAGCGCGCCTCAGTACCCGAAGTCCGGATTACCGGAGCAGCCGCCCATACCGGCACAGGTGGCCTTCCAGTCAACCTTCCACAGCCCATCCTCACGGATATAGCTGTACGTCCCACTGGAGGCGGGGAACCCCGCCATCACCCCGGAAAGCGTTGCGGTCATGGTGTTTCCGGCAATGCTCTTCGAGGTAGCCCGCTCCTGAATCGACAGAAAGTCATACACCCCACCCTGCGACAAAATCCCCTGCAGCGCGGGCGCGACCGAGTTCCCGTGATAACTGACCTCAGCCTTCGCACTCATCGGCAAACTCGGATTCCACAGCGCCGCAAACTGCCCCGCCAGCGCGTCCAACGACGGATCCGCATCCCGCACATACAAATCCGCGACCGTCGCATCCCGCACCGACCGATCCGCAACCGCAGGCGCAGCAAGCCCCACCGTGACCAACCCAGCAGAAACCAAGGCGGCGAACGCGCCCACGATCTTCTTCATGACACTTCCTTCGCAATAGTCAGTGCTCAGGACGCTACTTCCCGAAGTTAGGTTAGTCAAACCTAAGTTAGGCCCCTGGAGGCGACGGGGCCTGGACGAAACAAGAGAAGGGCCGAGAAATGAAAAGCGAAATTATCTGAATATTGTTGAATCACAATGCAATTCGGCTTTCGGGGTTTGTTTTTCGGGAGTAGAATAGAGGTATGAATTCAGGGGAGAACATCGCAATCACGGACAGTGCACACGCACTCTCCGCTGCGATCGATTCCCTTGTTTCTCAGCCGCTTATTCCGGTATCGGACAACGACATCGTCGAATTGATGCAGCAGATCGAGACCGCCACCCGCAAACTCGACGCGATGAAACTCGATTTGGTCGTGCAGACCTGCTCACGGTCACTGCCCAAGCGCGCCGGAGCAGGCTCGGTGGCGCTGTTCCTGCAAGACACACTGCGGATCTCGCACGGGGACGCGCTGAACCGCTGGCACTGCGCCGAGCAGGCCGCGATCTGGCCGCGTGTAGGAGACAACGCCGAAGTATCGACCCCTGCGCCAGTGCTGCCCAATACCGCTCTCGCGCAAGAGGAAGGCGCGATCGGACTTGACCATGTGCGCGTGATCCGGCAGGTCATGGACCGGCTGCCCAACCAAGTCACCGCCGAAGACCGCGCCCTGGCCGAAGAACACCTGGCCCGGCACGCTCGGGCGTTGAACCCGAACCAGCTCCCCAAAATCGGTGACCGGATCCTGGGGCACCTCGACCCGGATGGCACCCTCACCGACGACGCAGACCGTGCACGTATGCGCAGTATGCGGTTGAGCCCACAGGGTTTCGACTTGATGTCCACCATGACCGTGGTGTTGACCCCCGAAGCCCGCGCCGCGATGGATGCGGTCTTGGCCAAGCTCGCCCGGCCCGGTCTGTGCAACCCGGCCGATCCCGAAAGCCCGTTCGTGGTCGATGAGAACCTCGACCCCGAGGTTGTGAAGGCCGCTGCCAAGCGCGATATGCGCACCACCGTGCAACGCCAGCACGATGCGTTGTTCGCGCTGCTGCACCCGGACTTCCACCCAGCACACCTGGGCGTGCACCGTGGGCTGCCGGTCACCACCATCGTGACCATGAGCATCCACGATGTGGAACGCGCCGCTGGTGTGGCCACCACGGCCACCGGTGGGACTGTGCCTGTCGCTGTGGCGTTGGAAATGGCCGCCCGCAAGAGCAAGACGTTCTCGGTCATCACCGACGGCGAGGACATGCCCCTGCACATCGGTCGGGCCCGCCTGGCGAACCCGGCCCAGCGGATGGCGTTGATCGCCACCGAACGCGGCTGCACCCGCCCCGGTTGCACCGCACCCGCCAGCATGGCCGCTGTCCATCATGTGACCGAGTTCGTCAAAGGCGGCCTGACCGATATCGAAAACCTCACCCTGGCTTGCGATCACTGCCACGCGTTGGTGAATGACACCCCGACCGGGTGGACGACCATCAAGCTCGGTAAAGGCTCGAAGTTCGCCGGGCGGACAGCGTGGATCGCACCCGCGCATATCGATCCGACTCGGACACCGAAGGTGAATCACATGCACCATCCGGACGAGTTGATGGCGACCGCCCCGGCAACGCCACCGTTGCCCGCCGCCCGTGCTCGGGCGTGCGCGCCGAACCGGATGCGCCAGCGACCCTGGGTATTGCCTCGCCCAGCTTGCCCAGCCCGGCAATAGGTTCCACCCTCCCCTGTATCCACCGTCAGGAGCCTTCCTGCCGGTGCTACAGGCATGTCCGCACCACTCCAGGCATGCCCACACCTCAATCCGGGTGCCCCACGTCCGGCTCCAGCCCTCCCGCAGTCCGGACAAAGAAGCAGTGCTGGGCACGCCGTCTGCCGTACCCGACTTGCTCTCCCGCAACCCGCGCCCGCACCTCACGCACCCGACGGGGTGACTGGCCGTGGTCGCCTCCCAAGACCAAAGAACCAAGCCGCTCAAGTGTTTGGTTCTTGTTGTTGGTCTTTATCTTTGTTCTTGTTCTTTTCTTGTCCGGGCGTCTTTGTCGTTTGTTCTTGATCTTTTTCATACAAAGCGAAAGGCCCCGAGCCGAAATCGACTCGGGGCCTTGGTATTACTGCTGGCTGCTACTGGAGCCGGAGGCTGCCGAAGAGGCCGTCTTTCTCGTCCTCGGGACCCGCGGTGAAGTAGAGGGCGTCGGAGTCGCCGAGGCTTTCACCGTTGCCGAACATCAGCGCCCAGAGGCCGGGGATTTCGATGGGCGCGCCGGAGGTGTTGCGCAGGTAGTCGACGGGCTTGCCGGTCTTGTCGTCGATGGCGACGATGTGGCCGAGGCCGCCGAAGTTGCCGACCAGGATCTTTCCGGCGAGGGGGCCGAAGGAATCGGGGGCGATGGTGACGCCCCAGGGGGCGTTGAAGCGGTCGTCGCCGTCGATGGTGCGAACCAGTTTGCCGGTGGCGTCGAATTCGGCGACCTTGCCCTTGCCGGGCTTGCCCGCGGCGGCCTTATCGGCGGCCTTGTCGAGGGAATCCTCTTCGCCTACATCGATTTTGGTGGCGTCGACCTCATCGGGCTTGGTGGTGGCGTAGGAGACGAACACGCGCTGGCCGATGGTGGTGACGTTCCACGGAGCCGGATCGCCGGGCTTGACCTTCTTACCCTTGGCCGGATCGGCGGGGTCGAGGTTGTCGCCGGTGGCGAAGGGGTTGGCGTAGCCGGTGGTGCCGATCAGCTGCCAGTTCTTGTCGAAGGTGCGGATCTGCGGGTTCTCGCCGAAGTCGGCGGCCAGCAGCTTGTCACCGGACGGGGTGAGGGCGATGCCGAAGAACTGCATCCCCTTGTCCTTACCGTCGAAGACGGTGTTGGCCGGGCCGTCGTGGCGCACGATCGCGCCGCCCGCGCCCTGTTCGGTCCAGGCGGAGATCTTGCCGGAATCGGTGGCGAAGATGAAACGTGCGGAGCCGGTGAGCTTTTCGTCCTTGCCGTCATAGCTGACGGGCTGATCCTTCACCACGAACAGGTCCGAGGTGATGGGCGCGGGATTGAAGATGACGCCGGTGGTCTTGCCGACGCTCTTATCGGAGGTGTCCGAGTCCGCGCCGGGGACGGTGACGAGCTTCAGCGGATCCTGAAACAGCTTCTGGAACTTGGGATCCGAGGATTTGGTGACGTCACCGACGAACTGGAAGGAGAATCCGCCGCCGCCGACCCAGAAGTGCCCGCCCGCACCCTTGGGGCGATCGGCCAGGCCCCAGGCGTTGACCATGTCCGGATAGGTGAACTGCGCCTTGTACGAGTCCTTGTCCGCGGCCAGGTTGATCTGGGCGTAGTGGTTACCGTCCAGTGCAGCCGGATAGTTGTCGGCGGCGGGCTCCGACTTCGAGCACGCGGCGGCGACCAGTATGGCCGCGCCGAGCGCCGAGATCCGCATCAGATTCTTACGCAATTCCCTCGTCCTTCCAGTCCAGACCGCATTTCCACGGTTAGGCGACGCTAACCATAGCTGGTTTAGGTGATGCTAACCATATCCGGAAGGACGAGGGGTGTGCCTAGCTTTCGAACTCCGCCCTGACCTGCGCTTCGGTCAGTCCGTAATCGGCCAGGGAGTACCGGTGAACGGGTTTACGATCACCGCTCTTACTCTCCTCATCGAGGGAGCCCATGGCCGTACGCGCGGAGTCCGAGAAATCGATGTCGAAAGCGCCGTAGATCTTTTCGACGGTGCCCATGGGATCGGCCCGCAATTCATCGAATTCGATATCGAGGAACTGCTCCGGGTTGTATCGCGCACGGGCGCTGTTGAATTCGCGCAGCCCGCGCGACCACAGCTCCAACTGCGACTTGCCGATGGTCTCCCCCACGAAGGTGGTCGACCACCCGCGCGCCGCCTGATCGGACAGGCTGCACGAGGATCCGACGATGGTCACCGGATCGCGATGGGTCTGAATGATCAGCGCGTCCGGGTACACCGCCATGAGCGCGTCCAGGGCGAACAGGTGGCTCGGATTCTTCAGCACCCAGCGCCGTTCATCGCCGAGCCCGATGAGCTGCAAGTTCTTCCGATGCCGGGTGTAGGCGTCGGTCCAATCCTGCTTGCGCAACCACTGCGAGTAGGTCGGCAGATGGGCCAGCGACTCGTACGAGATGGACTTGGCCGTCTGGCGCAGCAGCTGCCAGCACTCCTCCACATCGGCGGCGCTCATATAGTGCACGCCCATGAATTCCGGATTCTCGATGCGATGCTGTGCGAATCCGGCGTCGATGCGCTGGTAGATCGGATTGTCGGCCCAGCTGTCGCGCGGCGGGCGCGGCTGCGGGAAGTCCGCCAGCCACATCTCCAGGGCCTGATGCCCCGGATCCGCGGCCAGCAGCCGATGCAGTGCCGTGGTGCCGGTGCGCGGCAGTCCGGTCACGAAAATCGGCCTGGTGACCCGGGTTTCGGCATAGGCCGGATTGGCTTTCCAGGACGCTTCGCTGAGCGCGCGGGCGACCAGCGCCCCGCGCAGGAAGAACCGGCTCATCTTGGAGCCGAGCTCGGTGAGTCCGGCATCGCGCTGATACGACTCCAGCAGGGTGCTCAAACCCTCCAGGTAGTCGTCCGCGCCGAAGTCTTCGAGGCCGCAGACCCGGGTGGCCGAGGCGTGCAGATCCTCGACGGTGCCGACGGAGGTGCGTGCGCTCATGGGTGGTAACTCCTTGCTCATCAAACGTGGTATTCGCCGCAGTTGACGTCGATGGTCTGGCCGGTGATGGCATTGGCGAACGGCGAGGCCAGGAACACCACGGTCTGGGCGATCTCATCGGGCAGCGGCAGCCGCTTGAGATCGGTTTTGGACGCTGTCTGCTGGTAGACCTGCTCCTCGGTGATGCCGTACTTCTTGGCGATCTCGCCGAAGTACCACTTCAGCTGATCGGTCCAAATGTAGCCGGGGGCAACGGTGTTGACACGGATTCCCTTGTCACCGAGTTCGGTGGCCAGGGTCTGTGACATGGCAAGCAGCGCGGATTTGGCGACCTTGTAGCTGCCGTAGCGGGGTTCGGAGTGCCGCAGCACCGCCGAATTGATCATGACGACATTGCCCTTGGTTTCGGCGAGGGCGTCGGTGAAGGTCTGCGTCATGCGCAGTCCACCGAGCACGGTGAGTTCGACGCTGTCGCGAATCTGCTGAAAGTCGGTGCGCGCCAGCGGTTTCATGGACGGCACCGAGAAGGCGTTGTTCACCAGCACGTCAACCTGGCCGAACGTCTCCACCGTGCGCGCCAGCAGGTTCCGCACCTGCTCCTCATCGGTGATATCGGTTGGCACGCTGAGGCTTACGCCGCCCTCGGCCTCGATCTCGTCGGCGACCTCCTTCAAACGGGACTCGGTGCGGGCCGCGAGCACGACCTTGGCACCGGCCGCAGCGGCCTCGAGGCAGATGGAGCGGCCGAGGCCGGGGCCCACACCGCTCATCACCACGACCTTGCCGTCGAGCAGTCCTGTCCTGAGCCGGGTCATCCGAGCATCCTTCCCGCGAAAGCGCGCTGGCGGTTGGCGATTCGTTCGCGCCAGCCCGCCTCGTCGATCTGATTGTGTGCGTAATGCGGCAGCCGTTCGGCCACCTTGTCGAACGGCACCAGTTCGATGGTGGGGCCGTCCGCCTCGGTCATCGGACGGGCCACGCGCTGCCAGCGGAACTGGAGAATGCCCAGGCGGCGGCCGGTGGTCTCGATCCAGTTGGTGACACCCGGGTTGCGCGCGGAGACGACCATGCGGATCATGCCGTCCGGATCCGCCTGTGCCTGAGCGTGATTCAGGCTGGTTTGGTGATTGCTGTAGTCCAGCGAGATGTACCAGCGGCTGCCGAGCTGGAAACCCTGGTACGGCGCATCGGATTTCGGCACCGTGATGATGAGCGCCTGATCGTCGGCGAGATCGAAATGCCCCACCGAGGAGTACTGGGTGCTCAAACCGCCCGGGGTGAGCCGGGGTTCGGTCAGGGTGTTGACCGGCAGGTTCAGATAGAACCACTTGGGGAAGTTGAACCAGGTGTTGACCCGGGTCAGCAGCATGCGACCGGCGGCGCGGTAGCGCTTGCGCAGACCCGCCACATCGGGTTCGGCCGCTGCGGTGCCGATGGTGTCGACGCGCTCGATGCGAATCGAGCCCTTGCGCTCGGTATCCCAGTCGCCGTACACCTCTCGCACCGCGAGCATGGACGCGCCCTCGCCGAGCACGAAGTAGTTCGGCTCCGGATTCTCCTTGGGCGGGCCGAATCGCAGCTGGTAGCTGCCGTCCTCGGCGATATCGAGGCGGCGATCGTCGAAGGCGTCATCACCATTGGGGACATCGGTGGCGGTGTAATCGCCCTTGAGCACCTGGAAACTCAGGTCGACGGTATTGCCGCGCACGCCGGTGAGCAGGTACTCACCGTTCGGCTCCACATTCGCGTGGTAGTACAGCGTGTCCGGGTTATCCAGGCCCATCTTGGTGTACGGGCCGGTGGAGGTCACGAAGTACGGGTGCGAGGTGCCATGCGCGCGGGACAGTTGCAGGACCGCGGCGATGCTGCCCTGCAAATAGTCGTAGCCCTCGGCGAGGTCGTGCTCGTCGCGGATGAAATCCGCTGCGGCGATGAGCTTCTCGGCCTCGGCGACCGCGGCCAGGAAGGGCTCGGTCAGCGGGAGTTCGGCCTGTTCGATGTTGGGGGTGTCCATCAGGCGTCTGCGATTCCTAGTTCTCGGCGGATAAGACGGGCTATCTCGGCGGGGTTGCCTTGATCGGGCGTAATGGTGAGTTCGGCGTACTCCGGGCGCTCGTAAGGCGAAGAGATGCCGGTGAATTCGGGCAGCTCTCCCGAACGGGCACGCTTGTACAAACCCTTCGGATCCCGAAGCTCGCACTCCTCGATCGGCGTGTCAACGAAGATCTCATTGAACGGCAATCGCTTGTCGTCGTGCAGCTTTCGCGCATCGCGGCGCTGCTCCCGGAACGGGCTGATCAGCGAGACGATGGCAATGGTGCCCGCATCGGCGAACAGTGACGCGACCTCCGCGACGCGGCGAATATTCTCGCGCCGATCCGCATCGGTGAAGCCGAGATTGTTGTTCAGGCCGTGCCGCAGGTTATCGCCGTCGAGGAGATAGGCCGGGCGACCGGCGGCGATCAGCTGTCGCTCCAATTCGACCGCGATGGAGGACTTTCCGGAGCCGGACAGCCCGGTCAGCCACAGCGTCATACCCTGGCTCAACCGCTGCCCGCGATCCACGGCCGAGTTGTGCCACACCACGTTCGCGCGCGGGCGGCGGCCGGTGGCGCGGTGTCCGCGATCGCTGGTCGCCTCGGCGATGCCCGGGGTGCGGGCGGTGATCATGCCCGCCGCGACCGTCTGATTGGTGCTGTCGTCGACGAGAATGAAACTGCCCGTGGCGCGATTGTCCCGGTACGGATCGAACATGATCGGCTGCCGGGTGTGCAGCGTGACGCGCCCGATGTCATTGAGCGCCAGCGCTTCCGCCTCGGTCTGCCGGTGCAGGGTGTTCACATCGAGGCGGTAGTCCAGCTCGGTGACCCGCACCTTGGTGTGCTGGGTGGCGGTGCGAATGCTGTAGTCGTTCCCGGCGCGCAGCGTGCCGGTATCGGAGAACCAGCAGACCATGGCATCCAGCTCACGATCCTGATGCGGCTGATTGCCGGGCCGGGCGAGCATATCCCCACGGCCGATATCGATTTCGTCATCGAGGGTGAGCGAGACCGCCATACCCGCGAAGGCTTCTTCGATCTTGCTGCCGCCCGGACCCCAGATCTCCGTCACGTGACTGGTGCGACCCGACGGCAGTGCCACCACTTCGTCACCCGCCTTGAAGATGCCGCCCGCGATGGTGCCCGCATAACTGCGCTGCGATTCGCCGTGCGGTCGAATCACATACTGCACAGGCAATCTGGCGTCGATGAGATTGCGGTCGGAGGCGATGTGCACCTCCTCCAGATGACGCAGCAGCGGCGGTCCCGCGTACCACGGTGTGTGCGTGGACATATCGACCACATTGTCACCGTGCAGCGCGGACAGCGGCAGGAAGCTCAGATCGCCGACATCGAGTTTGGTGGCGAAATCCGCGAACTCCTCGCGGATTTCCTCGAATCGCTGTTCGGACCAGTCGACCAGATCCATCTTGTTCACGCACAGCACCAGGTGGCCCACACCCAGCAGCGAGGACAGGAAGGCGTGGCGACGGGTCTGCTCGGAGACGCCCTTGCGCGCGTCCACCAGGATGAGCGCCAGGTCCGCGGTGGATGCCCCGGTCACCATATTGCGGGTGTACTGCACATGCCCGGGGGTGTCCGCGATGACGAATTTCCTTCGCGGCGTGGTGAAGTAGCGGTACGCGACATCGATGGTGATGCCCTGTTCGCGTTCGGCGCGCAGGCCGTCGGTGACCAGTGACAGATCCGGTCCGCCGTTACCGCGCGCCAGGCTGGCGCGTTCGATGGCGTCGAGCTGATCGGAGAACAGCGATTTGGAGTCGAAGAGCAGGCGGCCGATGAGGGTCGATTTGCCGTCGTCGACACTGCCCGCGGTGGCGAGCCGTAAAAGGTTGCGGCGCATCAGAAGTAGCCCTCTCGCTTGCGATCTTCCATGCCGGATTCGGAGATGCGGTCATCGGCGCGGGTGGCGCCGCGTTCGGTGAGGCGGGTGACGGCGGTTTCGGCGATCACCGCGCCGGGGGTGGCGGCATCGGATTCGACGCAGCCGGTGCAGTCGGCGTCGCCGAGGGTACGGAAGCGCACGCTGGTCTCGAAGAGTTCCTCTTCGGGCTTGCGGGCGATGAACCTGTTGTCCGCCAACAGCATTCCGTCGCGCTCCAGCACCAGGCGGCGGTGCGCGTAGTACAGCGGCGGCAGCGCCACCTCGGCGCGCTCGATGTACTCCCAGATATCGAGTTCGGTCCAATTCGACAGCGGGAACACGCGAATGTGCTCGCCCTTGCTGTGCTGACCGTTGTAGAGGCTCCAGACTTCGGGCCGCTGTGCCCGCGGATCCCACGCACCGTATTCATCGCGGAAGCTGAAGACGCGTTCCTTGGCGCGCGCCTTCTCCTCATCGCGCCGCGCGCCGCCGAAGACGGCGTCGAAACGGTGCTCCCGAATACTGCGCAGCAGGGTCGCGGTCTGCAGCCGGTTGCGGGATTCGCCCGCCTTCTCGGTGACCCGGCCCGCGTCGATATCGTCCTGCACACTGCCGACCAGCAGCTGTGCGCCCAGGCGTTCGACGGTGCGATCGCGGAAGTCGATCACCTCGTCGAAATTGCGGCCCGTATCGATATGCATCAGCGGGAACGGCAGCGGCGCGGGCCAGAACGCCCGCCGCGCCAACTCCAGCATGACCGCCGAATCCTTACCGCCGGAGAACAGCAGCACCGGTCGTTCGAAGGTGGCGGCCACCTCCCTGATGATGTGCACCGACTCCGCCTCCAGGGCGTCCAGGTGCGACAACTCGTATCCCGCGCGCATTCGCTTCACTCACTCGCCGCGTCGATCTTCGCGACCGCGTCTTCCCGAAGGCCGTATCTGCCCGAAAGACTTGCGGTGTCGAATATTCGACGCTATTGTTCGATTATGTGACACCGACGATAGGTCGCCCGACCAGTCCCGGTCAATACCCAGCGCCCGATCAGCGGCCCATCCGTCACCCCGGCATGTTTCCGGCCGGGATCCACACCCCGCCGCCGCGCACCACTCGCGATAGATTGGCCTCATTGCACGCGGCCCGGCCGACCCGACGACCACCGAGGACGACTTGACTGAAATCGCCTCCACCACAGCGCTATCCGAGGCCGGTACCCGCGGCACCGATGAGGTGAGCGCCTCGCCGCCGACCCGGCGCGTGGTGCAGACGATCGAGTTACTGTCCCGGCATCCGGCCGAACATCTGTCGCTGGCCCGCATCGTGCGCGGAACGGGCATGTCCCGGGCCACCGCGCACGCGGTATTGACCCAGCTCACCGCCGATGGCTGGACCATCCGCGACGCGGACGGCAACTACTGCCTGGGCCTGGGATTGATGACGGTGGCACGCCGCGCGGAGGCGGCCTTCCCGCTCCGGCGACTGGCGGCGGAAGCGATTCGCCGCCTGGCCGACACCCATCGCATGCCCGCCTTCCTGGCCGAGCGCGAAGGCGATTCGATCGTCATCACCGAGGTCATCGGCACCCCCTCGGTACCGTGGATGCGCGCCGGCCGCCATATCCCCTTCGCCCCGCCGGTCTGCCGCGAATTCATCGCCTGGGCCCCCGCCCCCGCACGCGCGACCTGGCTGGCGGCCGCCGAACCGGCCCACCAGCCACGCCTGAAACTCGTCCTGGACGCCATCCGCGCCCGCGGCTATTCGGTCGAACGTCTCGCCGACGATTCCGCCCCCATGCTGGAAGCCCTTGCCTCCCTGCGCAACTCCCCCCTCACCGACCCCCTGCGGCATCGCCTCAGCGATATGATCACCGAACTCATCACCATCGACTACCTCCCCGACGAACTCGGCGACCAGAACGCCGTGGTCTCGGTGGCCGCCCCGATCTTCGGCGCGGACGGCGACGTGGTCGCCTCCCTGGTGGTCTGCCCCGACACCCAACTCCCCGCCGCGCAATTGACCGCTTTGGCCGAGGCGGCGATCACCTCGGCCGACACGGTCACAGCCGCCCTACGCCACTAACTACCGGCGGCGGCGTCGATCGCGGCCAGCAATTTGGTCTTCGACTGCGCCCCGATCATGGTCCGCACCAGTTCCCCATCCCGGAACAGCAGCAGCGTCGGCAGCGACATGATCTGGTAATCCCTTACGGTGCCCAGGTTTTCGTCATGATTCAGCTTGCAGATCGTGAGGCTGTCCGTCCGCTCGCGCGCGATGACGTCCAGCACCGGCGCGATCATCCGGCACGGCGGGCACCATTCGGCCCAGAAATCCACCAGTACCAGCCCCGGCCGGGCGAGCACCTCATGCTCGAACGTCTTATCGGTGACGTCGATGATTCCGGTTGCGGTGTGCGACTGCGACATACGATTTTCCTTCGATTCAGAACGGGCTGGGGTCGGCATTGCGATGGGCGGCGTCCTGTAACCGGCTGATGAGACCGTCGCGGCGCGCGGTCAATTCGTCGATCTGCGCGGTCAGGTCCGCGATGGCGCGGCGGTATTCGGCCAGCGAGGCCGGGCAGTCGTCGACGTGCTCGCCGCCGGAGGCCAGGCATTCGAGGAAGGGCCGGGTTTCCTCGACCGGAATGCCGAGCAGGTTCAGGCTGCGGATCTCGGCGACGGCGCGGACTGTGTCCTCGTCGTATTCGCGGTAGCCGTTGGCCTGGCGGGCCGGGGCCACCAGGCCCAGGGCCTCGTATCGCCTGATCGCCTTCGGGCTGACTTCCGCCAGCCGGGCCAGTTCGCCGATCCTCATGCCATCGAATGTAAATGCTGCCCCTAGGGGCAAGGTCAACCCCCGCGGCCGCGCGATGGGCCAAGATCGAGGGATGGAAGGGATCAGTTCACGGGAGATCTACTCGAATCGATGGATGACGCTGCGCGAGGACGTCGTTCGGCATGACAACGGGCAGCAGGGGATCTACTCGCATATCGACAAGGGCGATTTCGCGCTCATCATCCCGTTCGACGGTGCGCGGTTCCATCTGGTGGAACAGTTCAGATATCCACTGCGACAGCGCTGCTGGGAGTTTCCGGGCGGTTCGGTGCCCGATGCGAGCGGCTTCGATCCGATCGCGGTGGCACGCCAGGAACTGCGCGAGGAGACGGGATTGCGGGCCGAGAAGCTGGAATTCCTCGGCAGATTCGCGGCCGCGCCCGCGACCGCCAACCACTACGGCCACGTCGTACTCGCCACCGGATTGACCGAGGGCGAGCATGAGCGCGAGGCGACCGAACAGGATATGCGCGCGGCCTGGTTCACCCGCGATGAGCTGGAATCGATGATCGCCGAGAACGTGATCGTCGATTCGCACTGCATGGCGGCCTATCTGCTGCTCTTACTGCACGAGCGCAAGGGCGCTACGCCGACTCCCCCGCGTGCTTGATCAGGCCGTTGACGACCTCCGGGAAATCCGCGGTGATCTGCGGGCCGATCTCGGGGCCCGCGGTATCGGCGGCGGGGCCGGTGATCTCGGTGCGGTAGGTGACGCGGGTGCGGCCGTCGCCGAGGTCGGTGAGCCGGTGTTCGGTGCGGACCTCGATATCCTCGTCGACGAAGACGTCGGACCAGAGCTCACCGTCGATGATCTCGACGAACCGCAGCTCCACGGTGTCACCCTCCGGCGAGGTCATCCGGAATGTGGTGCCGACCGCGAAAGGCCCGTCCAATTCGAAGCTTTCGATGCCCGGATTCCATTCCGGCCACCGATTCGGGTCCGACCAGCTGCGCCACAGCGCCGCCGCGTCCACCGTGGTCTCGGCGCTGAATTCGTACTCCCACATGGTGATCTCCCGTGCTCGGAACCGCTTCGAGCGGGACAGTATCCGTTTTGCGGTGTACACGCCGATTCTCCAGCGTGGCGATTCGGCACGAATCCTCGCTTTGCGCTTATAAGATGCACTGATAGTTCCTGTGCATGACCAAAATGGTGGTCTCGAACCACCGGCGTACAGCGCTGCGCCCTGGATGAGCGAGGTTGGAACGTCATGAGCGGCAAGCAAATCCGTAATCGCACGGCCGGGATCCTCACCGGTCTGGCCTCGGCGAGTCTCGCCCTGTCGGGTACCGCCCAGGCCGAACCGCTATGGCCCGGCGGCCCCGATGTCCCCGGCGTCCCCGCCATTATTCAACCGCCGGCCCCCGCGCCGGTGGTCGCGCCCTGCACCACCGCGGGCGCTCGCGTCTGCATGAGCCTGTCCGAGAACGAGGCCTGGCTCATGGAGAACGGCAAGGTCATCTACGGCCCGACCCCCATTTCGCACGGCCGCCCGGGATTCGAGACTCCCCCCGGCGTCTTCCACGTGGCGTCCAAGAAGGAATACCACTGGTCGACCATGCACAATGCCGAGATGAAGTGGGCCGTGTTCTTCAACGGTGATATCGCCACCCATATCGGCCCGATCGAAGAGAAGTCGCACGGATGCATCCGGATGACTCCCGAGGGCGCGGAAACCCTGTACCGCTGGGTTTCCAATGGCGACATCATCGAGGTCGTCCGCTAGTTTCGGCTCTACCGGGCACTCATGGCGGCAGTTCCGCCATGAGTGCCTTTTTCGATTACCAAGGCAGTCGGCCGTATTCGACATCCGAACCCCACAGAAAGCCCCAGAGCTGACCCGACGGGCCATCCGGCGGAAGGGTCGCCAGGTACACCGACGGTTCCGCGCCCTGTGCCGCGGACCGGAAACCGGTGTTGTGGTTCAGATCGGTGGCGCAGTAGCCCGGGTTGGCGGCATTGACCTTGATGGGGGTCTCCCACAGTTCCTTGGCGTACATGGCGGTGACCATATTCAGCGCCGTCTTGGAGGACGGGTACGGAATGGAGGCCATCTGCCACATCGGGCCCTCGGGATTCAGCATCATGTCCAGCGAGCCGACCTCGCTGGAGACATTCACGATGCGCGCGGCCTCGGCCCGGCGCAGCAGCGGGAGCAGCGCGTTGATGACCGCGACGACGCCGAACACATTGGTGTCGTAGACGCGCCGCAGATTCGCGAGCGAGGTGGAGGACGGTTTCCCGTCCCGGTCCATACCGCCGGTGATTCCGGCATTGTTGATCAGGATGTCCAGGCTGCCGAATTCGGAATCGATCCATTCGGCGGCGCGGGCGATGGAGTCCTCATCGGTGACGTCGAGCTGAACGAAATGCGCCTGTGCGCCTTCGGCTTTCAGGGCGTCCGCGGCGGCTTGGCCGAGATCCTTATCGCGAGCCCCGAGTAGGACGGTGATGCCGCGAGCGGCGAGCTGGCGGGCGGTTTCGAATCCGATGCCCTTATTGGCTCCGGTGATGAGTGCTGTGGTCATGAACCAAGCATCGTGCCGCGACGGTGGCGGCGGGAGGACCAAGTTGTACCACCCAGCGCGGCCCGCGAAGGAGGACACTCGGGACTATGGCGGATCGAAGCGCACTGGCCGAATTCCTGCGGACGCGACGGAATCGCCTGCGGCCCAGCGATGTCGGCCTGCCCGACGGCCTGAACCGGCGCGCGGCCGGACTGCGCCGCCAGGAGGTCGCGCAATTGGCGGGGATCTCGGTGGACTACTACATCCGCATGGAGCAGGCGCGCGGGGCGAAACCGTCCCGGCAGGTGCTCTCCGCGCTGGCGCGGGCGCTCATGCTGACCGTCGATGAGCGCGAGTACATGTTCCGGCTGGCCGGGGAGCATCCGCCGATCAGCGGCGGCCCCAATCGCACTGTGCCGCAGTCGGTCCGGATCATGCTCGATACGCTCGGCTCCCCGGCGTACGTGGTCGACGCCACCTACGAGATCCTGGCCTGGAATCGCTGCGCGAAACCGTTCATCGGCGATCTGGACGACCACCCCGACCATGAGCGCAATATGGTGCGCTGGATGTTCCTGCAGGCCGGGGACCATCCGCAATGGTCGGACGAGTCCACCCGGCGCTTCGCACGCTCCACCGTCGCGGATCTGCGCGCCGCCTACGCGCGGTATCCCGGCAATCCGGCGCTGGCCCGGCTGGTCACCGAATTACTCGGTACCGCACCGCGTTTCGCCGATATGTGGAACTCACACGATGTCGAGGTACGGCGCGGGCACAACAAGAGTATCGATCATCCCGACCTGGGGCTGCTCGAATTCGAATGCCAGGTGCTGCACGTCTCCGATACCGATCAGCGGATCATCGTCTACTGCGCCACCCCCGGCACCCGCACCGCCGCCGTATTCCGCGCTCTCGCAACGGAATCCCGCCCCAGTCAGTGACTCAGGGAGTCGAGGTCAGATAGCGCTGGATGGTGGGGCCGATATCGGCGATGAGCTGGTCGGGGGTGAGCGCCAGCACCGGGGGGATGCGCAGCACGTAGCGGCATAGGGCGATGCCCAGCATCTGGGTGACGATCAGCCCGGCTCGGCGGGGCGCGTCGGCGGGCTCGCCGAGCCGCAGTACGGCGGGCATGACCTGTTCGGCGAAGATCTGCCGCACCCGCTCGGTGACGGAGTCATCGGTGACCGCCGAGCGCAGCAGGGTGAGCATGACCTCGTTGCCCGGCGGCACCTCCCAGATCTCCAGGAACCGGCGCACCAGCAGCTCTCCGAGCGAATCCTCGGGCACCGCCGCGAGATCCGGGAGTTCCAGGCGCACGTCCACGGCCGCGGCGAACAGGCCCTCCTTACTGCCGTAGTAGCGCATGACCATGGACGGGTCGATGCCCGCGTCGGCGGCGATGGCGCGAATGGTGGCCTTGCGGACGCCGTCCTCGGCGAACCTGCGGCGCGCGGCGTCCAGGATGGCGGCGCGGGTGGCGTCGGAGCGGCGCGGGGCGGGTGCTGCGGTCATGCCAACAACTGTAGGCCAACACTCGTTGGCGCACACGATCGGACCGGCCGGTGCGGTCAACATTTGTTGGCCAACAAGTGTTGACGTACCTGCGACCGGGGCATATCGTTCTAGTCAA
The DNA here is from genome assembly GCF_042269265.1 of Nocardia sp. NPDC056000. Taxonomy (NCBI): domain Bacteria; kingdom Bacillati; phylum Actinomycetota; class Actinomycetes; order Mycobacteriales; family Nocardiaceae; genus Nocardia; species Nocardia sp. NPDC056000. Next base: position 402,965 of record NZ_JBHJXS010000006.1, read on the forward strand.
CAGATGTTGGCCAACGAATGTTGGCAAGATCGAGGAGTCGATATGAACGCCATTCCCGCCACCACCACGGTCGCCATCGTCGGCGCCGGCCCGGCCGGTCTCACCGCGGGCATCGCACTCGCCGACGCGGGCGTGGATGTGGTCCTGCTGGATCGCCTCGCCGAGGGCGCGAACACCTCCCGCGCGGCCGTCGTGCACGCCCGCACCCTCGAGGTGCTGGAGCGCTTCGGCATCACCGATGAGATGCGTGAACGCGGAATCGTGGTGCCGCACTTCGTCATGCGCGACGGTGAGCGCGCCATTGTCGAGATCTCCTTCGACAAGCTGCCTTCGGCGTACCCGTACACGCTCATGCTCGGGCAGGAGACCACCGAGGCAATCCTGTTGGCGCGCTTGGAGAAAGCGGGCGGCAGCGTGCATCGCCCGTACGAGGTCACCGGCCTCACCCAGGACGAGAACGGCGCGACCCTGACCTACACGGGTCCGGACGGCGCGGGCTCGCTGCGCGCGGACTACGTGATCGGCGCGGACGGTATGCACAGTAAGGTCCGCGACGCCGTGGGCATCGCCTTCACCGGGGCGAGCTATCCGGAATCGTTCGTACTGGCCGATGTCCGGATGACCTGGCCGGACGCCCGAGACCAGGTGGCGCTGCACCTGTCCCCCGAGGGCGTCACCGTCATCGCACCGCTGCCCGATGAGACCGGCGATCGCTACCGCGTCGTCGCCACCCTCGCCGACGCACCCGAGAAGCCGAATCTGCGAGACATCCAGGCGATCCTGACCGCCCGCCGCCCGGCCTCGAATGTCCAGGTGCACGAGGTGCTGTGGAGCTCACGCTTCCGCGTGCACCACCGCGTGGCCGAGCAGTACCGCGCCAATCGCGTCTTCCTCGCGGGTGATGCCGCGCACGTGCACAGCCCGGCGGGCGGTCAGGGCATGAACACCGGCATCCAGGACGCCGCGTTCCTCGGTGACGTACTGGCGCGCACCGTGCACGGCGAGCCGAAGCTGCTGGACACCTACGAGCAGACCCGCCGCCCGGTGGCGTTGCGAGTCGTGTCGTTCACCGATCGGGTGACGCGCATGGCGACCCTGCGCCCGGCTCCCGCCCGGCACCTGCGAAACCTGTTGCTCAGCACGGTGACCCGCATCCCGGCGGTACGCCGCACGCTGGCCTTCCGCATTGCCGAACTCGACAACCGCTGACCGATGCGCCGCCCCGAGCCGCACCGCCGCGTGGAATCAGGCCACCGAGACCAGGGCTTCGCGAGCATCCATGAGCGCGAAGCCCAGCAGGTTCTCCCCGCGCCAGGTGGAAGGGTGTGCGGCGGCGGGGTTTTCGGCTCCCAGGCCGATGCCCCAGATGGTGTCGCGCGGCGCGGCTTCCACCAGAATCTTGTCGCCGGTGGCGATGAGGAAGTCCCGCAGGGGTTCGTGCTGCCCGAATTTGGCGATACTGCCGCGCATGACGATATCGAAGCGGTGCGCCACCCAGGTGTCCTGATCGAATCCGCGCACCTCGCGGCCCAGCCGTTTGGCATCGGCGGGCGTGGCGCTGTTCAGCACCTTGGCGCGGATCTCCTCATCACCGAACAGGCGGGCCTTCTCGCCCATCATGAAATGTTCGGCGCTGCCGTAGGTCTGGCCGTCGACGGTGAATTCCACCGGCCACCACTGGCTGAGCACCCACTTGCCGACCTCGTGCCCCGGGGGGCGGGTATGTCCCCAGAAGTAGAGAAATTCGGGTATGGCCCCGTCCGCCATCTCAGCTGTCAGCTGCGCCCTGTCCACAAAACCCGACCCTAGCCGACCCCCGCGACACAATCCGATGCATTGTTCGCCACACCGCCCGACCCGCCGCTATGCCCGCACCGCATCGCGAACACGCTCGTCATCTCCGGACCGCAGACACCACGCCCGTCATCCCGGCGCGTTTTCGGCCGGGATCCACACCGTCTCAATATGACAGCGCGCGTAGGCGATCCATGACCGCGGCGGGCGGATGATCTTCCACCCGGTAGCGCGGCGGATCGAAACCCGGGGCCGGAGTGAGGGATACGTGAGCGGCGACATCCTCCCAGGCGACCCGGAAGACCTCGCCGGTCATGGTCACCAGGCAGACGAAGTGCGCGTGCGGCAGCAGGGTGGGGACGCCGTCGGTCCACGGCGTCATGGTGTGTTCGGTGCCGTCGGGCGCGCGCACGTGCATGACCTCGCTGACGGCCTCCTCGCGATAGCGGTCCGCGCGCAGGTATTCGGTTTGAATGCGGTACGCGTGTGCGGCCAATTGCGCTTCGGCGCTGCGCAGCGCGGACCAGGCCGGATGCCCCTGCGGCACCTGGAGCGGCACCAGATCGCCCTCGGCGTCCACGGTGTAGGGCAGTGGGGTGAGCGGGCGTAGCGCCTCGTCGTATTTGTTCGCGGCCATCTCCAGGAAGGCCGGGAGCTGCTCATCGGAGGGGTCCAGCACCACGAACATGCCGAGGTGCCCGGGCATCAGCACGATCGGCCGGGTGCCGGTGCGGGTCGCGACCCCGGCCAGCCAACCCGCCACCAGCGGTAGCGAGCCGACATAGCTCTCACCGTCGTCATCGGCGAATTCCAGCACCCGGGTAGTGGTGGTGGGTTCGAACGCGGCGAGCGTATTCATCGCCAGCCCGGCCATATTCACGTGTGCCGCGCGGAATACCTGTTCGGCGTCCACACCCCAGCGCTCCAGATCGAGCGTATTGACGAAATGCATGGTGGCGGGCATATCGATCACGACCAACTCGATCAGATACGGCAGCGCGGGCCGCCACACCATCACATCCTGGCCCTCGAACCCCTCCGATTCGATGCGGGAACGCTCGGACCCGCGCAGTACCGGGCGCAAGCGCCCCGCCACCGCATCCCAGGTGTCGGGCGCGCTCTCGGTGAGGTACTCCCCCATCAAATCGTCGACACGGCGCCGGCGTTCGGCGTCCGGCTGCCCCTGACAGCGTTTGTACAACGTATCCAGCATCAACTTGCCGTGCCCGGATTCACGGAAGCGGAAACGCACTTCGAAAGCGGCGGCGTCGAACTCGGCGGAATCAATGCCCTCGTAGCCGAGGACTTGCGCAAGCACCTTCTCCCCGAACCGATTTCGCGCCGACCCGAACACCCCTCCCAGAAAACTCATGTTCCGGACTATACGGAGCGGGACCGACAATCGGTCCAGCTCGCGACGCCGCGACACGCCGCTCCGTAGCCGAGCATTCGCGGACCGGTCCGGCACAGTTCAGCTGATGTTGAGCTAGCTGATGAAAGGTCGGCCACATGGCTATACATCTCTCGCGGCGCACCCTACTGCGCACCTCGGCCGCCGGACTGATCGTCGCTCCGGCGCTCGCGGCGTGCTCGTCGAATGATGGTCCCGCCCTGGTCAAGCAGCGACCGAAGCTGACGCACGGGGTGGCGGTCGGTGACCCCCGCTCGGACGGCGCACTCATCTGGGCGCGCTCGGATCAGCCCGCCAAGCTCATCGTGGAGACCGCTGCCACCGAATCCTTCAAGGACGCAAAGCGTTTCGAAGGCCCCATGCTGACCCCCGATACCGACGGCACCGGCCGGGTGCGGGTGAACGGCCTGCCCGCCGGACAGCAGGTGCACTATCGCGTCACCCTCGACGGCGATGCCACCTCCGAACCCGTCACCGGTGTTTTCCGCACCGTGCCGACCGGTGCCTCGGATATCAAACTGCTGTGGTCCGGCGATGTGGTCGGCCAGGGTTACGGCATCAATCCCGACCTCGGCGGAATGAAGATCTTCTCCGCCATGGCCGCGCGCGATCCGCATTTGTTCATCCATTCCGGTGATTCCATCTACGCGGACGGCCCGCTCAAGGAATCGGTGACGCTGCCGGACGGCCGGATCTGGCGCAATACCGTCTCCGAGGCGAAAAGCGCTGTGGCGCAGACCCTGGATCAGTTCCGCGGTAATTTCGCCTACAACTTCACCGACGAGAACTATCGCCGCTTCAATTCCTCGGTGGCGCAGATCGTGCAGTGGGACGACCACGAGACGGTCAACAACTGGTATCCGGGCGGACAGGTCGGCCCGACCAAGGGGTACACCGAACGCAGTATGGATGTGCTCGCCACCCGGTCCTGGCAGGCATTTCACGAGTGGATGCCGGTGGAGCCCAAGGAGGCCGTGGACGGGCGGCTGTATCGCAAGATCTCCTACGGACCGCTGCTGGATGTCTTCGTACTGGACATGCGCACGTACAAGGACACCAATGACGAGAATCGCTCGCCCGACGGCAAGATTTTCGGCGCGGCCCAAACCCAATGGCTCATCGGCGCTTTGAAGGATTCCAAGGCGACCTGGAAAATCGTGGCCAACGACCTGCCGCTCGGAGTGGTCGTGAAAGATGGTGAACAGCCCGATCGCACCGCTTTCGAGGGTCCGGCGAACAATGATCCGGGCGCGCCCTCGGGGCGTGAGACCGAGATCGCCAAGGTGCTCTCATCCATCAAGGCCAACAAGGTTTCCGGCGTCGTCTGGCTCACCGCGGATGTGCATTACACCGCCGCGCACCACTATTCGCCCGAACGCGCCGCGTTCCAGGACTTCGACGAATTCTGGGAATTCGTCTCCGGGCCGTTGAACGCCGGTGCGTTCGGCCCGAACCCCCTGGACGGAACGTTCGGTCCGGAAGCCGTTTTCGTGCACGCTCCCCCGGTGCAGAACGCCTCCCCGCTGGACGGCGCCTACCAGCATTTCGGCGAGGTCAGCATTGACGGCAAGTCCCGCGAACTCACAGTGAATCTGTGCGACGCGACCGGAAACGTGCTGTTCACACAGCGTCTCACGCCCGCACACTGAGACGGCGGTCCAAGTACGAGCAGGACGGGCTCGACTATGGTTAGCTGTAGCGCCATGAGCACGTCCTTCTCCACCCTCCCGGCCGAGTTCCTGCCGCGCGACACCGCGGATGTGGTTCGTACCGTTCGGGATTCGCGCAAATCGACGAAACCGCTGATCATCCGCGGTGGGGAGCGACCGGACGAAGAGCTCGCACTGCCCGAACAGGGCACCGTGCTCTCGCTGCGCAAGATGAACCGGGTCCAGGTCGTGGACGCCGACGCCCGCACCGTGCGGGTGCAGGCGGGCGCGCGCCTGTCCGATATCGACCGCACCTTGGGCGCACACGGTTTGGGCCTGCCCATCGTCGGCGACCACCGGGATATCACCGCGGGCGGTTTCGCGGCGGTCGGCGGGCTCAGCGCCGCCTCGCATCGCTTCGGCATGTTCAGCGATAACGTCGTCGAGGTCGAATACGTCGATCAGGACGGGCGTTTCGGCACCTGCGGGCGCAATCATCACACCGAGCGCTTCCACCGCATCCTGGGCGGCGGCGGGCGCACCGGCATCATCACCGCGCTCACCCTCGGGGTGACCGAGGTGGACAAGGACCGCACCTGGCTCACCACGGACGCGCATCGCTTCCTGGACTTCGACACCTTCGTGGAGCAGGCGTACAAGGAGATTCAGTCACCCGGTGAGGCCATGCTCCAGGTCGGGCGCTGGGTGGACACCGCACCGCTGAAGGTGGCGCGGCCGGTCGGCACCGGCACCGTGCAGCTCGGCACGGTGCGCTTCGGGCAGTGGTCGAGCCTGCATCCGACCGCGCCGAATCTGTCGCTGCGCGCGCGGCGCGAGGTCGGCTCGCGGGCTCGAAAGTCGCTGGGCGCCATCGCCGCATCGGCGGGCGGGCGCGCCGGTATGCCGGTGCGCAATGCCGCGGCCGGTGCGCTCATGTTCGCTCCGAAGGTGCTGACGCTGCGCGATGCGGAGTACCTGGCCGATACGGTCATCAGTTCCTCCGAACGTGGTTCGGCATACCGCATTTCGGTGTTCGCGCCGATGTCGACCTACCCCAGGGTCTTCCACAAGCTGCACGATCTGTTCTCCGGGCATCGTGAGCAAACCGGTTGCTTCACCGTGATTTCCGCGCTCACCTACGGGGTGCGCTCGCACTACCTGCGCGAACTCGATAACGAAGATCATGGCTTCATCACCTTCACCTGCCGGTTGCGCCCGGCCGCGCTGCCCTCGGAACTGTTGCGGGACATCGTGTCCTCGATCGATGAAATCTGCCTGGCCGAACGCGCCCGGCGTTATGACCCGACCGATTAGAATGTGTTCCGCCGCACCGCCAGCAATCGGCTAGCAGCCGGGTGGTGCGGACGGTATCGGTACTGTCGGCGGGGTATCGGTGCATGGTTCGGCTCATTCATGACTGAAGGTTGCCTGTCCATGATGGAATTCCGCACTGCTCGCCGTCCGCGTCCCGCCGTCGATTCGATCGCGGGCAAACGCATCGTGATCACCGACGCCTGCTCCGAAATAGGCCGGGCCACAGCGCGATTACTCGCCTCCCACGGCGCAGAGGTGCTCCTCGTCGCGCGCCGCGGGAGTCAACTGGCCGCCGATTGCGCCGACATCATCGAGGCCGGTGGGCGCGCGCACTGGAATCGCTGCGATCTGTCCGCGCTCGGTGATGTGGATCAGCTGGTCGAATGGCTGGTCACCGATTTCGACAGCATCGATGTGCTGATCAATAACGCGGGCCGCCCATCCCGCCGCCCGGTCCTGCAATCGCTGGATCGCTTCAGCGATTACCAGCGCACCATGGCCGCCAACTACTTCGGCCCGCTCCGGCTGACCCTGGGCCTGCTGCCCGCCATGCTCGCGGGCGGTTCCGGTCATGTGGTGAATGTCGGCCCCTGGAGCCTGACCACCGGCGCCGCACCGAATTTCGCGTCCTATGCCAGCTCGCAGGCGGCCTGGACCACCTTCGGGCAGTGCGCCGACGCCGAACTCTCCCCGCGCGGGATTCACGTCACCGCCGTGCACTATCCGGCCTTCCGCATCGACGCCACCGCGCCGACCTACTTCACCGAACAACCGGTGCTGGACGCGAGCGAGGCGGCGCACTGGATAGAAACCGCCATCCGCACCCGGCCCGCCCAGCTCCAACCCCGTTTCCCCCGCGCCCTTTTGGGCCTCGCGGGCATGTCACCCCGCACCACCCGGTTGAAACACGCCCTCGGCATCTGAGCCAGCTCCACTCGATGAGGGGAGACGGGGTGCCGGGCAGTGCGGCACCCCGCCTTTCAGCCCACCCGCAGGGACCGCTCGAACTCCTTGCGGCGCACCGTCGCGACATATTCGGCGACGGCGGCGCGACTGTGTTCCAGCGCCGCGATGCGGGCTGTCATGCGGTCGTACTCCTGCTCCAGGGTCGCCAGCATCTCCGGGGTGGGATTCTCGAAATGGATATCGCGCGGCGCTTTCAAGCACGGCAGGATCTGCTTGATGATCCGCACCGGCAGCCCCGCCGCGAGCAGCCCCCGAATCTGCACCACCCGATCCACATTCGCCTCGTCATAGCTGCGATAACCGTTCGCGCACCGATCCGAGGCGATCAAACCCTGCTCCTCGTAATACCGCAGCAGACGGGGCGGGGTGTCGGTCAGCCGCGACAGCTCTCCAATGCGCATGCCGTCCATAACAACGGGACGGGCACAAATGTTCTGAGCTGCCCCGAATCGTCTATCTGTAGGCTCGCGAAGGAGGTTTCCGGGCACGCCCGCTCTGCGGCACCGCGCGTCGCCCACCAGCCCACCGGTCGGAGGTATCTCCTTGTCCAGCACAGCGATCCGGTCGCGGTCCGCGGGCGTCTCCGGTCATCTTCTGGTCGCCCTTGTCGCCCTGGCTGTGGCGCTGAGCCTGGCCCTGGTCATCGCCCCGCGCACGCTCGCGGCGAGTGGCTCGGCCGATTTCTCCGATGAGAATGCCCTGCGGGATGCGTTTCGGAAGGCGTTTGCCGAGTACTGGGCGTCCGGGTCCGGGGATTTTCCGGCGAGCCTGCAACATACGGTCGACTATTGGTTCCGGTATCACATTGCCAAGGCTGTGATCGCCGGGCTCCTGCTGATAGTGCTTGCCGCGCTGGCGGTTCTGGTTTGGAAGGCATTTCTGCGGGCCGCCGAGCTCGGCGCCGGAATCAGTGCCGCGCTCGCCACCGCCGGAACGTTCGTGAGCCTGCTGGCGCTGTTCGCGCTGCTGACCGTGATGGCGAATATCCAAGGCGTGGCGGCACCTTTCGCATCGTTGCTGCCCATGCTGCCGGTCGGTGATTCCGGCGGCGATCTCGCGCCCACCCTGAATCAGATCCGGCAGGACCTGGCCGAGGACCGGATCACTCCCGCCCTGCGCGTGATGATCGACGACTTCGGCAGATATCACGCGGCCATGGCCGTGATCGCCGCGACCACGGGCGTCATCGCGATCGTGGCGAGCGCACTGTGCTGGCGCGCCTTCGCCCGAACAACCGGGTCCGACAAACGAACCCGGCGCACGCTGGCCGTATTCGCCACGCTCGCAACCGTGTTATCACTGGCCGCCATCACCATCGCGGTGGTCAACACGGCCACCGCCGCGGACTCCCCACCCGCCCTGACCGCATTCTTCGACGGCGGCTGGTGATCACCTCACCCGTTCCCGTACACCCGATCCGGAATCACCAGCACGACCGCCCGCCGATCCTCGGCCATCACCCGGTCGTACTCATCCCAATCATCATGCGTCCCACCGGCCGCGGTGAACACCTCCCGCAGCAACACCCGCAACCGCTCCCCATCGATCCCCGCCACCGGATCATCCGGCCCCACAATCCACACATTCCCCTCAACCGTGCGCCACTCCCACCCCACCCGAACCACCACCGACATCCGCGGCCGCACCCGCAAATTCGCCAACTTCCGAGTCCCACCCCGCAAAACCATCCCCACCACCGGCTCACCACTATCCGGATGCGCCAACACCCCCGCATTGATCAGCGAAGACTGGATGGTCCCATCCGCCCGCGACGTCGAAACCACACACAACCCATGATCACCGGCAATCAGCCGCGCGAATTCAGCGAGATCGGTCACGATCGAAGTCTACGTAGTCGCGGATTGCCCGGTGCGGGAGATCAATTCACCGGCTAGCGCGCGGTACTGGTCGGCGCCTTGGGATTTGGGGGCCCAGGTGGTTACCGGTTCGCCGGCGAGGGTGGCGTCGGGGAAGCGGACGGTACGGGAGATCTGGGTGTCGTAGACGCGGTCGCCGAAGACCTCTTTGACTCGGGTGAGGACTTGGCGGGAGTGCAGGAGGCGGCCGTCGAACATGGTGACGACGATGCCGGATAGGTGTAGGCGGGGGTTGAGGCGGTCGCGGACCTTTTCCATGGTGTCGGTGAGCAGGGCCAGGCCGCGTAGGGCGAAGTATTCCGGTTCCATGGGGATGATGACGCCGTCGGCGCACGCCAGGGCGTTGACGGTGAGCAGGCTCAGCGACGGCTGGCAGTCGATGAGGATGTAGTCGTAGCGGTCGCGGATGGGGTCCAGGACGCGGGCCAGGCATTGTTCGCGGCCGACCTCGTTGACGAGCTGGATTTCCGCGGCGGAGAGGTCGATATTGCTCGGGAGCAGGTGCATGTTCTCGACGCCGGTCTTCATCAGCACCTCGTCGACCGAGGGCGCGTTCCGGCTGAGCAGGTCGTAGATGGTCAGCTCGAGGTCGTTGACGTACACGCCCAACCCGGCCGACAGCGCGCCCTGCGGATCGAGATCGACCAGCAGCACGCGCAGTCCGGTCTCGGCGAGCGCCGCTCCTAGATTGATGGTCGAGGTCGTCTTCCCGACCCCACCCTTCTGGTTGCACAGGGCCACGATCTGCGCTTCAGAGGTTGCCAACATGTTGCCAGGCTAGCCCCGCAGGCTCCGGACCCGGTGCTGCGACGCGTGAGTGTTTACTCACGAAATACCGCCCGCACCGGCCGAGTACGCGGACAACGCGAAGCGCCCCACCGGAATCCGGTGGGGCGCTTCGTAGTTCGACTCGATACCGCCGAATCAGTGCTTTTCGGGGCCGAGGTGGTACTCGAACACCAGACCGCCCGCGGCGACCAGGATGCAGACCACGCCGACGCCGATCAGCCAGTACTGGAAGAAGGCGAAGCCCAGGGCGGTGATGGAACCCGCGCCCGCGAGCAGGATGGGCCAGAACGAACCGGGCGAGAAGAAGCCCAGGTCGCCTGCGCCGTCCACGATTTCGGCCTCTTCATAGTCTTCCGGACGCAGGTCCAGTCGACGGGCGACGAAGCGGAAGTAGGTGCCGACGATCAGCGCCAGACCCGCCGTCAGCACGATGGCGGTGGTGCCGGCCCATTCGACGCCGGTGCGCGACTGGGCGGTGAAGTAGGCGTAGACGACGCCCACGATCGCGAAAAAGACCGCGAGCAGTTCGAAGATGCGAGCTTCGACCTTCATGTCAGTTCATCCCTCACTTGACTTCGGAGGCGAGTTCGTTGCCACGCGCATCGCGCTTGGTGTTGAACGGCTTGGTGGTCGTCGCCAGCGGCGACTGCCCGATGGACTCCAGCGCCGCCGCGTTGGTCTTGCCATCCTTGCGCGCATCCAGGTACTTCTGGAAGTTCTCCGGCGAAACCGCGCGAACCTCGAAGTTCATCATGGAGTGGAAGGTGCCGCACATCTCGGCGCAACGGCCGACGAACGCGCCTTCCTTCTCGATCTTGGTGATCTGGAAGATGTTGTCCGAGTTGTTCTGCTTCGGGTTCGGCATGACGTCCCGCTTGAACAGGAACTCCGGCACCCAGAAGGAGTGGATGACATCCGCCGCGGCCAGCTGGAACTCGATGTTCTTACCGGTCGGCAGGACCAGGACCGGGATCTCGTTCGAGGTGCCGACGGTCTCGATCTTGTCGTAGTTCAGGTACGAGATGTCATTCGCGGGCAGACCGTTGTTCGGGCCGGGTTGCGGGTGACCGTCCTCGGTGCGCTCCGCGTACTCGTCCTTGATCTGCTGGTTCATGTCCTGACGGACGTGATCGACACCGTCGTACACCGGAGCGCCGCCCTTGAGGTCGACCTTCTGGTAGCCGAACTTCCAATTCCACTGGAACGCGGTCACATCGACCACGACATCCGGATCGGAGACCTTCTCGTGCACGTAGTTCTGCACCACCACGGTGAAGTAGAACAGCACCGCGATGATCACGAACGGAGCCGCCGTGTAGCTCAGCTCCAGCGGCACGTTGTAACCGGTCTGCCGCGGGAACTCCGGGGAGTCCGCCTTCTTGCGGTGGAACGCGATCGTCCAGAAGGTCAGACCCCACACGATCACACCCATCACCAGAGCGGCGATGACGGACCAAGTCCACAGCTCGCGCATCCGGGTGGCCTGCGGCGTGACGCCCGAGGGCCAACCGAATCGAAGCCACGGGTTGTCGATCGAGCATCCGGAGACGAGCATCGCGGTCATCCCCAAGGACACCGCCAGCCCGGCCCGTCGAAGGATGCGGCCCCGCCGACCCTGGGCGGGTCGTGCCCCTATCGCTTCGCTCGCCTTGTGCGCCACGCTCAACGCCTTCCTGGTCGTCTATTCGACTGGCATCGCCCGGGCTCCCTACCGCCGGGCGACACAACTACAGCACGCTGGGAACCTCTGAGACCGTTCGCGCGCAACGCAGGATCGGCCCCGGGAGTTCCCGAGTACTACGCAGCGTAGACCAAACCGGGCACACCATTGTGATGGGGTCGGCTTCGACACTCCGAGAACCTCATAACCCGTGGATACGGCCTCTGGCGGCGCGATCAACGCGCGTGCGGCATACTCGGACAGTACGTTTCGCGTATCGACGCGCGACTCTCCTTTACTCCGGAAACGAGGTTCTGCCCGCAGTGTGTGGACTGCTCGGATTTCTGACGGCTCAGACGGCGACCACCCCGGATGGGCGGACGGTCGAGACCACGGCGGCGCAGGTGTACGAGGCGCTGCACTGCCAGCGGCATCGCGGCCCCGATGAGAAGGGCACCTGGAACGACGATCGCATGATCTTCGGCTTCAATCGCCTGTCCATCATCGATATCGAGCATTCGCATCAGCCGCTGCGCTGGGGCCCGCCGGAGAACAGGGAGCGATACGCGCTCACCTTCAACGGCGAGATCTACAACTACCTCGAACTGCGCGAGGAGTTGAAGGCCGCGCACCAGGCCGAATTCGGCGATGAGCCGATGTTCGCGACCGAGGGCGACTCCGAGGCGATCGTCGCGGCCTTCCACTACTGGGGAGCCGAGGCCGCCAAACGCCTGCGCGGCATGTTCGCCTTCGCCATCTGGGATACCGAGACCGGCAAACTGTTCATCGCGCGCGATCCGTTCGGCATCAAGCCGCTGTTCCTGGCCACCGGGCCGGGCGGCACCGCGTTCGCGAGTGAGAAGAAGAGCCTGCTGGAACTGCTTCCGGCGCTGGAGCTTTCCGACGACCTCGATCCGCGCGCGCTCGAGCACTACACGGTGCTGCAGTACGTGCCCGAGCCCGAGACGCTGCACAAGAACATCCGCCGCCTCGAATCCGGTTGCTACGCCTGGATCGAACCGGGCCAGAAGCCGCGCTTCACCCGCTACTTCAATCCGCAGTTCCGGGTGCGGCCGTTCGGCGCCGCGAACACCCGGTACAAGGAGATCGCGGCGGCGCTGGAGGATTCGGTCGCCAAGCATATGCGCGCCGATGTGACCGTCGGTTCGTTCCTGTCCGGCGGTATCGACTCCACCGCCATCGCGGCGCTCGCGATTCGGCACAACCCGAATCTGCTGACCTTCACCTCGGCGTTCGAGCGTGAGGGGTACTCCGAGGCCGATGTGGCCGCCGAGACCGCCGCCGCGATCGGCGCGAAACATTTCATTCGCATGGTGACGCCGGAGGATTTCGCCAACGCCATCCCCGAGATCGTCTGGTACCTGGACGAACCCGTCGCCGATCCGGCGCTGGTGCCGCTGTACTTCGTCGCCAAGGAAGCCCGCAAGCACGTCAAGGTGGTGCTGTCCGGCGAGGGCGCGGACGAGTTGTTCGGCGGGTACACCATCTACCGGGAGCCGCTCTCGCTCAAGCCGTTCGAGTATCTGCCCAAGAGTGTGCGCAAACTCGCTGGCCTGCTGTCGGACCGTATTCCGGAGGGCACCCGCGGTAAGAGCCTGCTGCATCGCGGCTCGCTCAAGCTGGAGGACCGCTACTACGGCAATGCCCGCAGCTTCAATGACGCCCAATTGCGTTCGGTACTGCGGGAATTCCGCCCGGAGTGGACGCATCAGGATGTCACCGGCCCCATCTACGGCGTGCAGGACCGCGCCATGGATCCGGTCGCGCGCATGCAGCATCTGGACCTGTTCACCTGGTTGCGCGGCGATATCCTGGTCAAGGCCGACAAGATGACCATGGCCAATTCGCTCGAATTGCGGGTCCCCTTCCTCGATTCCGAGGTCTTCAAGGTCGCCGAGCAGATCCCGTTCGAACAGAAGATCACCAAGGAGACCACCAAATACGCGCTGCGCCAGGCACTGGAGGGCATCGTCCCGCCGCATGTGCTGCACCGCGCGAAGCTGGGTTTCCCGGTGCCGCTGCGGCATTGGCTGCGCGGTCCGGAACTGTTCGACTGGGCGCGCCAGCAGATCGCCGACTCCGGCACCGATCACCTGCTGAACAAGCCCGCGATCCTGGCCATGCTTGAGGCGCACCGCACCGGCCCGATCGACCATTCGCGGCGACTGTGGACGCTGCTGGTGTTCATGGTGTGGCACGGCATCTTCGTCGAGGACCGCATCAAGCCGGAGATCCAGGAGCCGGTGTACCCGGTCAGCCTCTGAGCCGACGGGGCAGGCGCTCACCCGGTGAGCTTCTGCCCCACCCGGATTCCGTACGCCTGGATCTTGCGATAGAGCGAGGACCGGGCGATCCCGACCAGCACCGCGGCATCACGCCGATTCCCGCCGGTCTGCATGAGCGCCCGCACGATGGCGCTGCGCTCGGCCGCCTCGATGGGCGTGAGCCTGCGCCCACCGGAGACGAAACAGGTCTCGGGCAGATCCTCCGCGCGCAGATCCCCCACCGGCCGCCGAGTCAGCGCCGTACGCAACGCTTCTCGCAGTTCCGCGATATTTCCGGGCCAATCGTGGCCGAGCAGCACCCGCAAGGTGGCGGGGGTGCACGCCACAGTCCGGCGCGGAGCGAGCACGCCGAGCAGATGCGAAACCAGTTGCGGCAGATCATCGATGCGATGCCGCAGCGGGGGGACACTGACCGAGATGTCGAAATGTCGCAGGACGGAATCCAATTGAGCGTGTGGATCCCGGCCACAAGCACGCCGGGATGACGGGGGCGAAGCATTCCCGGCTGAGGGGGTCGGAGCATTGCGGGATGACGGGGTGGGGGTATGCGGGGATGAGGGGGTGGGGTTTCCGGTGGCGTCGGCCGAAACCGCGTGCGCGCATTCGGTGTTCGTGTGCGCCATGGTGGCGGCCAGCCAGCCGTGTTCACCGCGTTCGTCGAGGATGCGATCGAGATCGTCGTAGTCGCCGGGGAATTCGTCGAGGTGGGCCAGGACCAGGGTGGGCAGGCGGGTGGCTTCGAGGCCCTTCAGGACCTGGGCGACCGGGTCGGTGCGGCAGTCGATGACGACCAGGGGGCGGGTGGGGAAGGCGCGGCGGTGGGCGGCGGTGAGCAAAGCCAGTTTGCCGCTGCCGGATTCGCCGGTGAGCACCACGGGAGCGGCGGTGTGCGCCGCGTCCACCACCTCGCCGGTGACGCGACGCCAGGCGGCGGAATCACCCGGGATCTCGGGCATGCCAACCGATTTCACCGGGGCACGGCGGGCGCTCGGCTCCGGCGCGGTGAGATCGACCCGCAGCACCACACCCGCGATATCCGCGCCGACGGTCACGGTTTCCGGTCGCACTCGAGCGGAGCGGCCGGAGGGCATCTCGACGTCGAGCACCATGCTGTCGCGCAATCCGCTGAGCCCGGAGGCGATTTCGCGGATGTACGCCTTCTCCTGCGGCAGCAGTTGCTGATTGGCGCGGGTATCGCTCATGAACACGTCACCGCCGAGGGAGACCACCGGCCCGCGCGCGGTGCGGCTGACCCGCAGGAAATGTTCGAGCACCGCCTGCTGATGTACGGATCCGCTGGCGCGCAGCTCGATCTCGATATTCCGCGCCGCCTGCTGGGCGAGCGAATGCATGAACGGACTGGCGTCGGTGGCCAGGCAGCTCAGATCGAGTACGCCCTGCACCAGCCCGGTCAGCGGATCGCGGATCGGTGCGCCCGCGCAGGCGAAGACGGTGATGTTCTCCGCGAAATGCTCATGGCCGGTAATGAATACGGCTTTGCCCGAGGCCAGCGCGGTGCCGACCCCATTGGTGCCGACCTCGCCCTCGCTGTAATTGAAGCCGGGCGCGAAGAACACGGTGTCGAACCGCCCGCCCAGCAGTCGCTGATTGTCGCGCCGCAGCAGCACGCGCGAATTGCGGTCGGTGAGCGCGATACTCACCGGCAGATCGCTCAATTCCAGTTCGAGGCGGTCGATTACGGGCAGCGCGCATTGGACGAACCGGCTCTGTAGATCGAGATCGCCCACGTAGCCACGATCCAGCACATTCGACAGATCGCTGACGCCCGCCTCGACCGATCGCCGCCAGGATGCCGACACCAGACCGGACACCCCGTCCACGGGGAGATCGCCCGAGCTGAGGAAGCTTTCGCGCGCACGCACGACCGGGATGCTGTGGCCGGCCAGACTCACGGGTGCCCCTCTCGCCGTAGTTTGCTGCCTTCCACCTTCAAGTGTCCCAAAGTGGGACATCGTATCCGGGTGATTCCACCTGAAACTGATGACACCAACGACTGTGACCACAGCCGCTGACGGATACGTGCCCCATTCGGCTGTGGCACCTGTTGGAGTGCCCACCCGCCCCGGCCATCGGTGCCAGTGTTGTCACCCGTGACCTACCGCCCAAGGTTCGCGTCAGGGTCGGGGCTGGTGGTGCGGCGCTGATTGAAGACGGCGCAGGTCAACCCGCTACGCACGGTAAGCGGCCGTACTCGTCAATACAGCAGCGGGCCCAATAGTTTCGCGTACTTACGAGCCGATTCGTCATGTTCCAGCAGTGCCGCATACCGGCCGCTCGGTCCCGAAACACACAGTGCGCCTTCGGCGGTGCCGTGTTCGCTGTACACCGGATACGCCAGGCAGGCGATGCCCGGCACCAGTTCATTGACCGCGCTCGCATAGCCGGTCTCGCGAATGACCCGCATCTCCTCGGCCAGCACCGCATGCTCCACATGGGTGTGCGTGGTGATCCGCGCCGGATCGGAAATCATTGCCCGCCACTGGGTCCGGGTCGAGAGCAGCAGTTTCCCGGCGGCCGAGGCATGCGGATGCCGGACCAGTTCGCGCTCCCCCGGCACCGGATGATCCGGATCCTCATTGGCGACCTGCACCGAATCGGTGCGGAAATGCATGAGGTGCACCGCGAATCGCGTCGTCGCACGGAATTCGTCCAGACACCCGCGCGCGGCGGCGGGCACCACCGGGGTGTTCAGCGCGCCCGCCAGTCCGCGCAATCGCACGCCGAGCCCGAAGCCGCGCAAATCCGCTGTGCGCACCAGATATTCGTCCGCGACCAGCGCGTTGATCAGCCGATACGCCGTCGCCGGTGCCATATCCAGGCGATGTGCGATCTCCTTGGCGGTCACCCCGACCCCGCATTCGGCGACCACCTCGAGAATGGCCAGGGAATTGGAGACCGCGTTCGTGCGGCGCGAATCCTTCATCGCGTACTACCGGAACGTCGCGGTCTGGAGCAGATCGGTGCGCCGCGGCTCATCGTAGATACCGATGCCGCGCAATCGATCCGGCGCGAACACCCGCAACCAGGCGGTGTAGACCAGCGATGCGCCCAGCACGGCGGCGTAGACGGTCAGCAGTTCGGCATTGTTGCTCTGATTCGAGAACGCGGCCGCCCCCACCAGCAATGCCAGCAGCACCGCCGTCACCGCACCCAGCACATTGAGCGCCCGGCTGGATTCGTGAATCCGCCGCAGCAGCGCGGGCCCGGCCAGACAGGCGGGCAGATAACTGCCGAGATAACCGAGCGCGCTGAGCGTCAGGAACGATCGAATACCGTCCTGCGGTTCGGTGCCCGCCAGCAGTGCGCCGACCGCACAGCCGGTGATCACACCCATGGCCAGCACGATGGCGTGCGCGGGCGTATGGAACCGCCGATGCGCCCGCCCCACCACCGCGGGCGCGATGCGCTCGCGCCCCATGGTGAACAGCACCCGCACCAGCGCGTTGGTGGATGCGATGGTGCAGGCGAAGAACGAGGCGGCGATACCCAGATCCACCACGGCCGCGAGCACCCGGGCGTCCTGCCGCAGCAGCAGATCCGTCACCGGTGTCTCGGTGCCCGCACTCAACGCCGAACCGCCGCCCAGCGCAATCGATTCCGCGACCACCGCCACCACGTAGATGGCCGCCGCCGCGACCGGCGTCCACACCAGCGTGCGCGGCACCGACCGGAACGGCCGATACGACTCCGAGGACAGCGTGGTCGCACTCTCGAATCCGACGAACGCGCTGATCGCCACCACCGCGCTCATGGCGAGATTGCCGGTGCCCGGACGCTCGGTGTACTCGTGCGGCAGTCCCGCACCGCCACCGCCCCGGGTGAGCAGATAGATCATGAGCGCCAGCACCACCGCCACCGACACGCATTCGACCAGCAGCGTGGCCCCCGCCGAGACGCGAATTCCGCGCACCATGAGCAGCACCGCCACGGCCGCCGCGATGAGCAGCACCGCGACTACGGCCGCGGTGGAACCGAATCCGCTCAGCCCCGCGGTCTCGGCGAACTGTCCCGCATAGGTCCCGACCGCGATCAGTCCCGCCACGCTCACGCTGCCGTATCCGACAATCGCGGACCAGCCGACCGGAATCGCCACGGTGGGCCCGAGTCCCTGCGCCACATACGTATAGAGCCCGCCGCTCACCGCGAGCCGCTGTGCCATCGGCCGGATCAGCAGCGCCACACAGGTCGCCAGCAGTCCCGCCGCCACGAACGCCAGCACGCTCGCGCCCCCGCCCACCGCGCTGATCACGAAAGGCGGTGTGACAGCGGCGGTTCCGGACGGCGCGATGGCCGCCACCGATTGCGCGAACACCGGCAGGAACGGGAGTTTGCGGCGAGTGAGCCCGCGTAGCGAGGAACGCCGCACCACCAGTGGCGGACTCGGCGTCGGCGCGGGCATTCTGTATCCAACTCTCTACTGCTGTGACGTGAAGTCCCACAGCGTGCTCGATCCCGATGTCGGGCAGGTTAATTCCGGTTACGGCCATTTATCGCGGGGTGAGAGAATTCCCGCCCCAATTCTCTCGTTCGCGGTCACCGCGACACGATGCCCTCGTTACAGCCGCCTACTACGGTTCCGCAGCAACACCGAGTAGATCGAAATACCGAATCTCACTCCGGTGCCTGTCACTGATCAGGAAGGCGGAATCAGCTGTGGCCGAGAAAAGCCGCTCCAATCGCGATACGGAAGGGGACTTCCGGTGAAGCGGCGCACCGCAATGGGATTGGCGCTGAAAACGGCGGCGGCCATAGCGACGGCCGGTGGAGTGGCCCGTGCGATTCCCGCCACCGCGGCCCCCGCCGAGGCCGAATTGGCCTTCACCCCGGCCACCGAATTGGCCCGCCTGGTAGCGGCCGGGCAGGTATCGGCCACCGAACTCGCCACCCTGTTCCTCGAGCGGATCGATCGGCTGAATCCGGCGCTCAACGCCTTCACCACGGTGATGCGGCAGCAGGCGCTGGCCCAGGCCGCCGACCTCGACACCCGGCAGGCGCGCGGTGAGCGACTCGGACCACTGCACGGTGTGCCGATCGTGGTGAAGGACGAGGACCACGTCGAAGGCATCGTCACCACCTACGGCGGCGGGGCGTTCTCGGTTCCGGCGGCACGGGACAGCGCGGTCGTGGCCCGATTGCGCGCGGCCGGTGCGGTGATTCTGGGCAAGACCACCATGCCCGAATTCGGGATCTGGGCGTTCACCGAATCCGATGCGCACGGCATCACCCGCAATCCGTGGGATCTATCCCGCTCCACGGCCGGATCCTCCGGTGGGACGGCGGCCGCGGTGGCGGCGGGCCTGGCCCCGCTGGGTGTGGGCGGTGACGGCGGCGGGTCGATCCGGCTGCCGTCCTCGTGGTGCGGATTGTTCGGTCTCAAACCGCAATTGGGGCGGGTGAGCGCCGCGCCGAATCGGGAACTGTGGAACAACCTGGGCGTCATCGGCTGCCTGTCCCGATCGGTCGGGGATTCGGCGCTGTTCTACGACATCACTCAGGGCTCGACTCCGGGCGTGGACATCTACAGTGCGGGCGCGCTGGACGGCACGTTCAGCGCGGCGGCCGCGACCCCGCCCGGCCCGCTGCGCATAGCCATCTCCACGAAACCCGCCAGCCTCGCCGCGACGGTGGATCCCGAGACCGCCGCCGCGCTGGAATCGCTCGGCCGACTGCTGGAATCGCTGGGCCATCACGTCTTTCACGGTGAACCCGCCTATCCGGATATCACCGCGGCCTTCGAGCCCATGTGGCTGGTCTCCCCCGCAGCCGAATCCCGCCGGGCCGATCATCCGGAGCTGCTGGAGCTGCGCACCAAGGAATTGGCGCTCTACGCAATGGCTTTCGACAATCCGGTCGCGCTGGGCGCGGCGCGCGCCGCCACCGATGCGGTGATCGGCGCGGTCATGCCGTTCTTCGATACCGCCGATGTGCTGATCACTCCGACCACGCCCGGTCCGGCCTGGCCGGTCGGACAGCTCACCGGAATGGATTTCCACGGAGCGGCACTCAAATCCCTTCCGGCAGCGAGCTGGACCAATATCTGGAATGTGTGCGGTAATCCGGCCGCCGCCATTCCCACCGGATTCTCCGGCGGCGGCCTGCCGCTATCGGCGCAATTGATCGGTCCACCGAACAGTGAATTGCGCTTGATATCCCTGGCCGCGCAGATAGAACAGGCCCGGCCCTGGTCCGGTACGCGGCCCTCGATCCACTGAATTCCCCAATAGCTCTGAAACCGGTTCGTAGAGAGATGAGTTCATGACCCAGCAAATACAGGCAGCGCCGGTAACCCCGGCCGCACCCGATGAAACAGTGAGCGGCGCTTCGGGTGTGCATCGCCTCAAGCCGAATGCCGTCGGATTGCTCGGCGTGGTCTTCATGGCCGTCGCCACCGCGGCCCCGATCACCGCCATGACCGGCAATGTGCCGTTCATGATCTCCTCCGGCACCGGGACCGGCACGCCCGCCGGATTCCTGATCGCCATGGTGGTGCTGGCCATTTTCTCGGTGGGCTTCACCACCATGTCCAAGCACATCACCGCGACCGGCGCGTTCTACGGCTTCATCTCCTACGGTCTGGGCCGCACCGTCGGCCTGGCGTCCGGCCTGCTGGCGGCCTTCGCCTACATGGTGTTCGAACCGTCGCTGGTCGGCATTTTCGCCAGCTTCTGCACCAATACCGTTGGGGCGCAATTCGGTGTGCACGTGCCGTGGTGGGTGTTCGCGATCATCATGATCGGCGTCAATGCCATCGGCACCTGGTTCGGCATCGCGGTGGCGGAGAAGCTGCTGGTGGTGCTGCTCGGCACCGAGGTGCTGGTGCTCGCGGTCATGGCGATCGCGGTGGCCGTGCACGGCGGCGGCCCGGACGGCTTCTCGTTCGAACCGCTGAATCCGGTGAACGCCTTCGCCGGTCCGTCGGCGGGGCTCGGCCTGTTCTTCGCCTTCTGGTCCTGGGTCGGATTCGAATCGACCGCCATGTACGGCGAGGAATCCAAGAATCCGAAGAAGATCATCCCCAAGGCCACCATGATCGCGGTGCTCGGCGTTGGCGTGTTCTACGTGCTGGTGTCGTGGATGGCCATGTCCGGCAACGGTATCGAGGAGTCGGCGAAGCTGGCCGGGTCGGACAGCCCGATGGATGTGTTCTTCAACCCCACCACCGCCTACGTCGGGCACTGGGCCGTGATCGCCATGCAGTGGCTCATGATGACCGGATCGCTGGCCTGCGGTATGGCCTTCCACAATTGCGCGGCCCGCTATCTGTACGCCCTGGGCCGCGAAGGCGTCATCCCGGCGCTACAGCGCACCATCGGCCGCACCCACCCGGGTCACGGCTCACCGCATATCGCGGGTCTGGTGCAGACGGTGTTCGCGGCGCTGCTGGTGCTGGGCTTCGGGCTCGCGGGCAAGGATCCGTACTCGGGCACCTACACGCTGCTGGCCATCCTGGGCACCATGGCGATCCTGGTGGTGCAGTCGACCTGTTCGTTCGCGGTGCTGTGGTACTTCCGTAAGAACCATCCGGAGACCCGGCACTGGTTCCGCACCTTCGTCGCGCCGCTGACGGGCGGGCTGGCCATGCTGGCGGTGGTCGGGCTGCTGATCGTGAATATGGGTGTCGCGGCGGGCAGCGAATCGGGCTCCCTGGTGCTGCGAGCGACACCGTGGCTGGTCGGGGCCATCGTGGTGGGCGGGATCGGCGCGGCGCAGTACCTCAAGCGCCGTGATCCGGACCGCTACGCCCTGCTGGGCCGCACCGTCCTGGAGGAGACGCACGAACGCTGACCACGAAGCACGATGGGCATCCGCTATCCGGCGGATGCCCATTCTGTATTAGTTCAGGAAGCTCTCCAGGAACGCCGTGCGATCGAACATCGCCGCCGTATCGCGCGCCGAGGGACTTCCGGCATCGGGATCGGCCCCCGCTCCGATCAGCGCCTTCAGAATCCCGCTCTCACCCTTGAAAACCGCTCCGGCCAAAGGCGTTTGGCCCGCGTCATTGGTCACATTGGGATCCGCGCCGTGCTCGAGCAGCGTGAGAACCGCCGCTTCGTTCCCGTAGTACGCGGCCAGCATCAGAATGCTGTCGCCATTCTCATTGGTGAGATTGACCGGAACTCCGGCGTCCAGGTACGCGCCCAATTTCTCGGCGTCACCCTGGCGTGCGAAGTCGAAGATCTGACCGGCCAACTCGAGGACCTTGTCGGCATCGGGGTCGTTCGCGCTCATTCGTCCAGTACTACCACCATGCGGTCGCACCCGCTGGCGGACCGGCGACGTAACGTCATCGGTATGACTGAACGTCTGGTGATCATCGGCGGGGACGCGGCCGGGATGTCGGCGGCCTCGCAGGCGCGGCGCATGAAATCGGCGGAAGAGCTGGAGATCATCGTCTTCGAGCGCGGCCATTTCACCTCCTTCTCCGCCTGTGGCATCCCGTACTGGGTGGGCGGGGATGTGACCGACCGCGATGAGCTCATCGCGCGCACGCCCGAGGAGCATCGGGCGCGCGAGATCGATCTGCGCATGCGCGTCGAAGTCCTGGAAATCGACGTCCCCGGCCGCCGGGTGCGGGCGCGCGATCTCGAGGCCGGTACCGAAACCTGGGTCGACTACGACAAACTCGTCATCGCCACCGGAGCCACACCCATCCGCCCGCCCATTCCGGGCATCGACGCCCCCGGCGTGCACGGCGTGCAGACCCTGGACGACGGCCAGGCGCTCATCGAAACCCTCGAATCCACCGCGGGCCGCCGGGCCGTGGTGGTCGGCGCGGGCTATATCGGCGTCGAGATGGCCGAGGCCCTGATCAACCGCGGCTACGAGGTCACCATGATCAATCGTGGTCAGCAGCCCATGGCCACCCTGGATCCCGATATGGGCGCACTCATCCGGAAAGCCATGGACGGCATGGGCATTCGCGTCCTCTGCGATGCCGAACTCACCGAAGTGCTGCTCGACGGTGACGGCCGCGTCCGCGCCGTCACCACCGCCGACGCCGAATTCCCCGCCGACGTGGTGGTGCTCGGCATCGGCGTGCGCCCCGCCACCGAATTGGCCCGTGCCGCAGGGCTTCCGCTCGGCCTGCACGACGGCCTGCTCACCGATCTGTCCATGCGGGTGCGCGGCCACGAGAACATCTGGGCGGGTGGCGACTGCGTGGAAGTGCTGGATCTGGTCTCGGGCACCGAACGCCATATCGCCCTGGGCACGCACGCCAATAAGCACGGCCAGATCATCGGCGCGAATATCGGCGGCGGCTACGCCACCTTCCCCGGCGTCGTCGGCACCGCCGTCAGCAAGGTCTGCGACCTCGAAGTCGCCCGAACGGGCCTGCGCGAGAAGGACGCCCACGCCGCGGGCCTGCAATTCCTGACCGTCACCATCGAATCCACCAGCCGCTCCGGCTACTTCCCCGGCACCGCCCCCATGACCGTCAAAATGCTCGCCGAACGCCGCACCGGCCGTCTGCTCGGCGTCCAGCTCGTCGGCCGCGAAGGCGCCGCCAAACGCATCGACATCGCCGCGGTCGCCCTCACCGCCCGCATGACCGTCGACCAGATGATCGCCCTCGACCTCGGCTACGCACCCCCCTTCTCCCCCGTCTGGGACCCCATCCTGGTCGCCGCCCGCAAGGCCGCCATCGCCGTGGAACGCAACCGCTGAGGCGATTCCGCGGCCGCCACAGCCGCGTGCGCGAGGTGTTACGCACCCGTGTTTCCGGGAATAGCTCGGCGAAGGAGATTGTCGGGCATTGTTAGGGGAGCGGGGTCCGGGCAGCGATCTCCGACAGCTGTCGGCGAGCCCCCCGGAGGAGTTTTGCGCGTGAAATGGCGATGGGCACAGGGCGGCGGGGAACCACCGGCGGAACCCGCCGGCAAAGCGGCGGAGCCGCCACGC
The DNA here is from genome assembly GCF_042269265.1 of Nocardia sp. NPDC056000. Lineage (NCBI taxonomy): Bacteria > Bacillati > Actinomycetota > Actinomycetes > Mycobacteriales > Nocardiaceae > Nocardia > Nocardia sp. NPDC056000. The sequence goes on from NZ_JBHJXS010000006.1 coordinate 426,652, forward strand.
ACACCGGTGAAACCCAGGGGGCCTTCGGCTTTCGAACTCGCCGTACGGGCAGCCGAGAGCGAACCCGAGTACGAGGCGCGCACCGGACTGATACTGACGGCGGTGCGGGAACTGCTCGGACGCGATGACGACGCCGAGCTGGCCCGCGACCGGACGAACGTGCAGACACGACTGGTCGAGGCCGCGCGCACCGCACCGGATACCGCGCTGCGACTGCTCTGCGATGTCGCCGATCGCTGCGGTATCGATCCGGCCGCCGGGCGTCAGGTGATCGAGGTGTGGACCGCGCGGCCGATCGCGGCGGAATTCGCCCGAACCTGGTTCGCGGTCAACGGATTACTGCAAGACAATGCCGAACTCGGTGCGTGGCTGGCGAATTCGGTGCGCGCCGGGGTGCAGGAGGTATCCGACGAGTTCCGAGAACTGGCGCGGGAACATCTGACCGGCCTGCTGGACAAGCACTTCGAACGATACGAGTTCACCGGCGGCACCACACCGCTGTGGCAGGTGCTGTACGCCCTCGGCCCCGCCAGCCGATCCGACTGGTTCTCCCGCCTGGGCGATCTGGCGGCATCGCGCGGCGAACAGCGCGAGGCCGCCCGGCGCTATGAACTCGCCGAACGGTTCGGCGGCAGCCGGACCGGCCGAATCCGGCAGTCGCGGTAGCGATTCGGTGCGGACGGCCCGCCGACGAGGTGACGGGCCGTCCACCCCCTCAACGCCGCAGAACCCTGCGGGCCAGCCAGTTCCCGAAGAACTGGATGCCTTGCACCCCCGCGATGATGATCAGCGTGGCCACCAGGGTGACCTGCCAATCGAAGCGCTGATAGCCGTAGACCAGGGCGAAATCACCCAGGCCACCACCGCCCACGGTGCCCGCCATGGCGGACATGTCGACCACCGCGATGACCACGAAGGTGTAGCCGAGTACCAAGGGGCCCAGCGCTTCCGGGATCAGCAGGGTGGTGATGATGCGCAGCGGACCGGCCCCCATGGAGCGGGCCGCCTCGATCACGCCGGGATCGACGGTCACCAGATTCTGTTCGACGATTCGCGCGATGCCGAACGAGGCCGCCACGATCATGACGAACGCCGCCGCATCGGTGCCGATGGTGGTGCCGACCACCTCCAGCGTCACCGGGCCCAATGCCGCAAGCAGAATGATGAACGGAATCGGCCGCACCACGTTCACCAGGAAATTCAGCACCAGATTGATCGGCGCGTTCGCCAGCAAACCGCCCTTGCGCGTGGTGTACAGCAGCGTGCCCAGCGCCAATCCGATCAGTCCGCCCACCACGAAGGTGAGCAGCACCAGGTAGATCGTGGTGCCGATGGCCTCGGTGAGCACGGGCCGCAGCTTGTCCCAATCGGTGTGCACCGCAGCGTAATTCATATCCGCGTGCACGGTCGCGTAACTCATGCCGACCTCCGATCATCCGCGACGAGCGCAGCCGCGTCCGCCTTATCGGTGATCCGCGCACCCGGCCCGGCCGAGTGGGTGGCATCGCGTTCCAGCTCGCGCGCCACCTGGTCCACGGCCTCGGGTGTGCCATCCAGTGCCAACGTGAGGCTGCCGAAGGTCTTGTCCTGCAACGTGCTCACGCCGCCGTACACGATCTCGAAGCTGACGCCCGCCTTGGCGGCGGTGGCCAGGGCCGCGCCGATACCGCGTTCATCGGCGATATCGACGGTGACGAGCCGGCCCGGATGCTTCTCGCCGAGGCGTTGCAGCTCTTCGGGATTGGGCCGGTTGTGCAGCACCGTCTCCACGAAGGATCGGGTGGGCGTGGCCTGCGGGGCGGCGAAGACGTCGAAAGTGTTCGCCAGCTCCACGATTCGGCCCTCGGCCAGGACCGCCACCCGGTCGGCGACGGCGCGAATGACATCCATTTCATGGGTGATCACCACGATCGTCACGCCCAGTTCGCGATTCACCTTCTTCAGCAGCCGCAGCACCTCACCGGTGGTCTCCGGATCCAGCGCCGAGGTCGCCTCATCGGCCAGCAGTAGCGCGGGCGAGGTGGCCAGTGCGCGGGCGATGCCGACGCGCTGCTTCTGCCCGCCCGAGAGCTGATCGGGATAGCTGCGCGCCTTATCGGTGAGCCCCACGAATTCCAGCAGCTCCGCCACCCGCGCCTTGCGCCGCGCGCGTGGCCAGCCCGCCACCTTCAGGGGATATTCGATATTGCCCGCGGCGGTGCGTGATCGGAACAGATTGAACTGCTGGAACACCATGCCGATATCGCGCCGCAGCTGCCGCACCCGGGATTCGGGCACCCCGGTGATCGGATCACCCGAGATGAGCACGGTCCCGCTGCTCGGCTGCTCCAGTGCGTTGATGAGCCGCACCAGCGTGCTCTTACCCGCACCGGAGTAGCCGATCACCCCGAAGATCTCCCCGCGCTCGATGCGCAGATCGATCTCGCTCAACGCGGTGTGCGACTGCTTGCCAGCGTTGAACACCTTGGTGACCGAACGGAATTCGACAGCGGCGCTCTCGGTTGCGTTGCCGCTCACTTCTTCTCGCGGATGGTCTGCTGCACCCGCGCCAGAATCTGCTCCAGCTCCGGCCCGCTGCGCTTGACCTCGACCGCAGTCCCCTTGGAGGTCTTGGCGACCGCTGCCTGCACCTCGGGCCCGTGCCAGATCTCCACCAGCTTCAGATAGGTGGGATTGGTCTTGTCCGCACTGCGCGTGACGAACGCGTTGATGTACGGCTCCGCGCCGGGATTCTTCGGATCATCCTTGTACAGCGCCGAATTCGGGTCGATGCCGGACTTCTCCAGGAAGGTGTTGTTCACGATCGAACCGTCCACCGAGGCCAGCGACAGCGCGGTCTGGGTGGCGTCGACCGCGGTCACCTTCACCTTGGACGCGCCCTTGTCGACATCGGCCGGGGTCGGCTGCTTGACGTCACCGGACAGCTTCAGCAGTCCGGCGGCCTGCAAGACGAACAACGCCCGCGCCTGATTGGTCGGATCGTTCGGAATGGCGATCTCACCGCCCTGCGGGATATCGGCCAGACTCTTGTGCTTCTTGGAGTACAGCCCCAGCGGCACGATCTGGGTCGCGCCGATCGGCGTCAGATCATCGTTGTTGGCGACGTTGTACTGCCCGAGGAATTGCAGATGCTGGAACAGATTCACATCCACCTGCTTCTGCGACAGCGCGGCATTCGGCTGCGAATAGTCGGAGTAGTGGGTGATCTTCAGGGTGATCCCCTGCGCCTTCGCCTGCTCCTCGAACACATCCCACTGCGGATCGGTCTCGGTGGTGCCGATGCGCACCACATTGCCCGCCGCGTCATCGTTCTTACCGCACGCCGTCGCGGTGAGGGTCAGCCCCGCGACTGCCGCAACCAGGACCGGGATCGCCAGTACCCGTTGGAATTTCACTCGTGCTCCCACTTGATCGTCGAAAATCGAACCTGATAAGCCAACCCTTCCGGCAACCCCCGAGCAATGATTGCGATCCGGGCGATCGAAACACTCCCGCATCCGCGATGCGATCGCCTAGCTTGTCCAAAATGCGAAAATTGCGCCGTCTCCTGGTGATTCCGCTGTTGCTGAGCCTGGCCCTGAGTGCGGCCTGTGGCCGGGAACACGACGAGAGTGTGGTGCGCATCGGTGTGAACGATCTCGCACAGCCGCACTGGGACGTGTTCAAGAAGAAGGCGTCCGCCGCGGGCATCACCGTCGAATTCGTGAACTTCTCCGATTACAACCAGCCGAATCCCGCACTGTCACAGGGGCGGGTGGACCTCAACAAGTTCCAGCACATCCGGTATCTGGCCAACTACAACGCCCGCAATAACGACACCCTGATTCCGCTGGGCGCGACCGAGATCTACCCGCTGACGCTGTACTCCAAGAAGCACAGGAACGTGTCCGAGGTACCGCAGGGCGGCGAGATCACCCTGAGCAACAATCCCGCGAACCAGGTGCGGCCGCTCTTGAGCCTGGCCGCCGCCGGATTGATCGTGCTGAAGAACGGCGCGAGCTGGGATTCCAAGATCGAGGACGTCGACAAGGCCGCCTCCAAGGTGCGGCTCACCACCATCGATCCGACGCTCACCGCGCAATCGCTGGAGAGCGTCGACGCGGCCTTCGTGGACGACACCTTCGCCCAGCCCGCGGGGCTGACGCAGCAGCAGGTCATCTACACCGATGACCCCAATCGGCCCGATCTGACCCAGTACATCAATATCTTCGCCGCCCGGGCCGCCGATAAGGACAACCCGAAGCTGCTCCAGCTGACCAAGCTCTATCACGATCCCGAGGTGGAGGCCGCGATCAAGGCCGAAACCGGCTATCAGGGCATCTTCAAGAACAATCCGCCCGCCGAATTGCAGACCGCGGCAACCGAACTCGAAGCCAAGTTCAAGAAGTAGGTCAGCCGCGGCGGCTGCGGGCGTTCTTCGCGCGGGCGGCGGCGAGGATGGTGATGACCATGACGGTCATCATCTGCAGGGTATTCCAGTCCACCGGCTCGGGGGCGGGCGGCGCGGCCAGCACCACCGGACGCGGAGGTATGACGACCGGGATCACCGGTGGCACAGGCGGCACCGCCGCGATCTCGACGGGCGGTACCACCGGAGCCACCACGGGCTCGACCACTGCGGGTGGTGCGATGGCCGAGGGAATGAGCAGCGGGATGCCGGGAATCTCGGGCGCGACCGGCAGCAGGAGCAGACAGGTGAGTGCGGCGCTACCGAGCGCCGCACTGCCGACCACGACACTGCCCGCGCCTGAGGAACCCGGTCCCACCAGACCACTGGATCCGGGAACGAAGCCCGGACCGATCAACCCGGAGCCGAATCCGCTGCCGGTAAGCAGGCCGAGACCCAGTACGGCACTGCCGAATACGGCGCTGCCTGCGCAGGCGGTGAGCACGCTGCCGGACTCCAGTCCCAGCGTCTCGCCGAGCGTGCTCGGAGCGGCCACCTGACCGCGAAACGCATCCGAGGCCGAACCGGACCCGGGTAGCGCGATGGCCGCGGCGGCCGGATCGGCGGCGCTGCCGCTGCCCGCGCTGCCGGTGGCCGAACTGCCGGTGCTCAGATAACCACCGCCCGCGACCGGGTTCACCCCCAGTGAACTACCGGATTTCGCACCGTCCCTACCGGAACTGCTCCCCGAGGCCGCTCCGCCGTTCGCGGAGCTGCTGCCCGAAGCGCCCAGCCCGATACCGGAATTGCTGCCGGAATCGCTGCTCCCCGAACCCACTCCGAGCGAACTGCCGGTGGGCCCGTCGATGGGAGCCGCGCCGCCACCGGAACCGGCACTGCCGGAGATGATCTCACCGATCGACGGCAGCCCCGGATCGGCGACGGCCGCGGCGGGATGTACCGCCAGGAACGCCGCCGCGATCGGAGCTGCCGCGAATCTGCCTGCGCCGCCGCGCTTTCCCTTATTCATGACTACCTACTCTTCAGCGCGGCAGAATGCTCGAGGAGCCGCCGGAGACGATGTGCTCATACCTGGACAGCGCCAGTTCGAAAGCGTCCTTGGACACCATGTTTCCGCCCGCGAAGGGCCGATCCAGTTGGTAGACCGCGAGAATCACCGCACCGATCACCACGCCGAACAGGCCGGTCATGATGGTGCTGCGCCGGGTGACGACCACACCGGAGAACACCGTGCCGAGCAGCAGCATCCCGGTGCCGAACCACAGCGCCACGTAGAGGAAGGTGGGCAGCCGGTAGGCGGCGTCCATACCGCGGTCGTAGCGCGCGTCCGAGACCGCGTCGAGCGCCGAATCCGCTTTGTCCTGAATGTCCTTGACGTTCGGATCCGCCGTGGACAACCCGGACACCGCCGCCCGCAATTCATCGAGGGTGTTCTGGGTGTCCTGGCTGAGCTTGGCGTCCTTGCTCATCACCGACCACTCCGACCCGACCACCTGCTCGGTGTAATCGCGCACCAGACCCTGGATCTGGGTGCGATCCTGCATCGGCAGATCATTGGCCGCCTCGTACACCGAGACCAGCGCCTTCGCCTCGGACACGGTATGCGCGTGCGAATTGTCGTACTGCTGCCACAGAATCACGACGATGAAGGCCACGATGGCCGCGAAGAACATATTCACCAGATCCAGCACCATCGTGCTGGAAGCTTCGTCATCACTGTGCCGCCAGGTATCCGGGCGCAATCGATCACCGACCAGGAAGACGGCTACGGCGACCACCGCGAACAGGACGAGCACACCCAACTGCAATGCCATACTCGGCTCCGCCTCCCAGGCACGGGCAATATCGAACACGAGATATTCGAGGCCACTGGGCGGTCGGATTGTGACGCAAGCAATCCGTTATAGAAGACCGCAGGTAACGATCCCCCGGTCAGCACGGGATCGGTCAGCCGAGGGTGAAGACCCCGGCGGCAATCGCGACGGCGAATTCCAGTGCGGCTCCGAGCACATCACCGTTGAGTCCGCCGAATCTGCGCACGCAGTGCCGCACCAAGAGGACCGCCACTCCTAGCGCGGCAACCACGCCGAGCGGCCCGATCCACCACTGGTTTCCCGTGAATAGCGCTGCCGCCACCGCGATTGCGGCCCAGAGCGTGCTGACGATCGCTCCTTGAGTCCCCGCGACCAGCGCCCCGAACCCCGCTCCCGGCGCGGCCTCGATCCCCCGTCGGCAAGCCAGCACCACGGCGACCCGCCCGACCGCGACCGCCACCACGATCCCCGCCCATCGCCCGGCATCAGCCAAGGCGGCGAACGAAACGGCCTGGATCCCAATCACAAACACCAGCGCGGCCACCCCGAACGGCCCCGCCCCACCACTCTTCATGATCTCGCGCGCACGCTCCGGCGGCCCGTAACTCCCGAGCCCGTCCATAGTGTCGGCGAGCCCGTCGATATGCATCCCCCGCGTAATCAGCGCCAGCCCCGCCACCGCCACGAACCCAGCCAGCAGCCACGACGCCCCAACCGCACCGAGCCCCCACATCAGCCCGGCCGCACCAAGGCCCAGCAACGTCCCCACCACGGGTGCCCATCCAATGGCCCGACCAGCCGCGCTTCGATCCACGTCATCCGGTCCGCGCACGGGCAACACCGTCAACCACGAAAGCGCGAGTCGCACACCATTCATGAGCGCCGGGCCTCGGCGCTAACAGCACGCGACCGCCCACCCAGGACAAGCTGCCACTGCCGGACACATCCGAATGCGGCTGATTCTCGCCGCATGAGCGCACCCGCTCGTGGGCGGGTGGATTTCGTCTGTGATCGCGGAGCGAATGTTGTTCCCGCGTCGGACGCTTTCGCAAGCGCCCGAGCGGGTTTCGTCGTCGCGGCTTTACGCACCGGCGGATTCGGTTGCGGCGTCGGCGGTGCTGACCCCGGCCTGGGCGAAGGTCGCCATTTCGGCGAGGGTGGCCACGGCGGCGCGCAGGACCGGGAGGGCGGTGACCGCGCCGGAGCCTTCGCCGAGGCGCATATTCATTTCGACCAGCGGTTCGAGCTGGAGGCGCTCGAGGGCGACGGTGTGCGAGGGCTCGCTGGAACGGTGGCCCGCTACCCACCATTCCTTCGCGCCGAGTGCCAGCTGGTTGGCGACGAGAGCGGCGGCGGTCACCACCACGCCGTCGAGGATCACCGGGGTGCGGCGGGCGGCCGCGCGGGCGAGGAAGCCCGCCATGGCGGCGAGGTCAGCGCCACCTGCGGTGCGCAGCAGGGCAACCGGGTCTTTGACGACCGGGCGGGCACGCCACATGGCATCGCGGATGGCGGCGGTTTTGCGGATCCAGCCCGCGTCGTCGACGCCGGTACCGCGACCCACAGCGACGACCGGTTCGGTGTCGGTGATGGTGGCGATCAATACGGTGGCGGGGGTGGTGTTGCCGATCCCCATATCGCCCGCGATGAGAAGGTCTGCGCCGGAATCGATTTCCTCATCGGCGATGGCGGCGCCGGCGGCGAGCGCGGCCTGCACCTCGGCCTCGGTCAGCGCGTCCTCGCGGTCGATCGAGCCGCTGGACTTGCGCACCTTGTGCCGCGAGATCTCCGGCGCGGTATCGCCCTGCACCGCAATGTCTTCCACCCGCACGGTGGCATCGGCCAAGCGCGCGAGCACGTTGACCGCCGCCCCGCCCGCCAGGAAGTTGGCGACCATCTGCGCGGTCACTTCACTGGGGTAAGCCGAAACCCCATGCGCCGCAACACCGTGATCACCCGCGAACACGACCACGCGTGCACGCTCGAACTGCTTGGGCGGACACACACCCTGGCAGGCGGCGACCCAGTTCCCCAGCTCTTCCAACCGTCCCAGCGCCCCAGCCGGTTTGGTCAGCTCCAGCTGCCGCTCCTTCGCCGCGACCAGGAAATCGCCATCCGGCCCCGGCACCGGACCGAACGAAATCCGCACGGGCTTGGTGAGTTTCAACCCGCCATCGGCGCTCGGGTCCGACTGCGCGGCAGCCTGATCCGACGCAGCGGCGGCCGCCACGGCACTCGACACCACAACGGTCTCAGCGGTGGAAACCGTAACCGTCTCGGCGGCCGAAGTCGCGTGGGTCTCGGCGGTGGAAGCCGCAGCTGCCCCGGTGGCAGAGTCCGCCGACCCGGTGGCGGAACTCGCAACACCGGCGCTGGAGTCCGTCGCGGCCGAATCCGGCTGTGCGGCATGCTGTCCCGCGGTTCCCGCCGCGGTCGCGAGCACGGCGGCGACCTGCGCGTTGGCGGTCGCGGTCGCCTGGGCGTCCGCGGTGGCGGCCGCATCGGTGAGCGCCGCGGCGGAGGCAAAGGCGCGGTCGGGCTTGATTCGCAGCGGCTGGCCCGCCACCACGAGGTAGATCTCATCGCAAAGCTGAGCCAGGCGCTGATTCAGCGCACCGAGCTCATCGCGGAAGAGGCGGCCGGAGTGGGTGGCGGGGATGACGCCCAGGCCCACCTCGGGGCTCACGATGACGAGTCGTTCGGAGTATTCGGCGACTGCCGCGACCAGCGCGTCGACATCTGGCGCAATGGTCCCGCGCGGGGATTCCCACGCGCCACGCGCATCGATGCGGGCCGTCAGCCAGGTGCCGAGATCGTCGATGAGTGTCGACGGGACGGGCTGGGCCAGCGCGTCGACCGGATCGCCCTCCACGACGGTCCAGTTGCCGGGCCGCCGAACCCGGTGTGCCGCAATCCGTTCGGCGAAATCCGCATCCTCGGGATCCGGTATCGCGGTGGCGATGTACCGCACCGCCTCCGATACGACCAACTGTTCCGCGAAAGCCGACTTACCGGACCGGGCTCCACCGAGCACCAGCGTCCGTAGCGGTCGATCGGTTGACTGAGCACTGTGCGACACGTCAGCACGGTATCAACACCCCGCACTCCCCAGCCGATGAGGCACGACTCGAGCGCGGAAACGATGCGGTGGCATGACGCGGCAGGTCCGGACACCCGCGCATGATCAAGCGGTGCGCACGCCTCCGAAGCGACGGCGATATTCGGCGGGCGCGATGCCGACCTGCCGCTGGAAGTGATGCCGCAGCAGCGCCCCCGATCCGAACCCGCACCGATTCGCCAGACTCTCCAAATCCAAGTCGGTGTCTTCCAGCAGCTGCTTGGCGAGCAGAATCCGCTGCCCGGTCAGCCATTTCACCGGCGTGGTCCCGGTCTCGGCCGCGAACTTGCGCGCGAACGTCCGCGTGGACGTATTCGACCGCGCGGACAGCGATTCCACCGTATGCGGCAGCTCCAGGTTCTCGCCCATCCAATGCAGCGTCTCGCTGAGACTGTCCGAACTGCAATCCACCACGGGCCGCTCGATGAACTGCCGCTGCCCGCCGTCGCGCTGCGGCGGCACCACCATGCGCCGGGCGATGGCATTGGCGACCGAACTCCCGAGCTCGCGCCGCACCAGATGCAGGCACGCGTCGATGCCGGCGGCCGTGCCCGCGCTGGTGATCAGATTGCCCTCGTCCACGAACAGCACATCCGGATCGACGGTGGCCTGCGGATACATCCGCGCGAGTTGCTCGACATACCGCCAGTGCGTGGTGCATTTGCGCCCGTCCAGCAGTCCGGCCGCACCCGCGAGGAAGGCCCCGGAGCACACGGTCAGCACGGTGGCCCCGCGCTCGGACGCGTCCCGGACCGCGTCCACCACCCGCGGGTCCATGTCATGTTCCGCGGAGTACGGGAACGCCGGAATCGCCACCAGATCCGCGTCCCGCAATTCCTCCAGCCCGTACTGCGGCGTCACCGCGATACCGGGCGAACTGGATCCGAGCGGCTTACCGGGTTCGACACCGCAGACCCGGAAGTCGAACAGCGGCAGCCCGTCCGAGGTCCGGTCCAGCCCGAAAACCTCACAGACGACGCCGAATTCGAACATGGCGAGGCGTTCGTTGAGTACGACGGCGACCTTCGAGAGCATGTTCCCATCCTAACTGGCGGGATATTTGCGAACTATGTCAGAACTGCCACTGTTGGCAGTAACTGCATTAGAGAAAACTTACTGCCATGCAAGCCCTTACCGCAATCACCGCAGCCGGAACCGCGATGAGCGCCCTCGGCTACCTGACCTACGCCGCCATGGCCTGGGACAGCACCGAATCCACCGATGAGAACGAGGCATGCGCATGACCACCATCAGCCACTTCCACGCCCTGCACGCCACCACCGAGACCGAACCCAAGGCGAAGGCCATGTTCAGCCGACTCTTCACCCTGTTCGCCGCCGCCGGCCGCGCCGTACCGTTCCATCGCGAATCCGATTGGGGCCACAGCGGATCCACCGGCGTCATCGACCGCGATCACGATCGCGCCGCCCTCGAACTGCACGCCATCTCGAGCATGCGCGAGCACGGCTGATGAGCTGGCTGTCCCTGGCGCTCGTCGGCCCGGCCCCGCGACAGTGGGGCACGCACGCCACGGCCGTGCACTTCGGCGACGAACGCCCGTACCAGCCGCCCGAACCACCGTGTCATCACGACACCGACCCCGACAATGACTGAGGGCCGCCGAATCATTCGGCGGCCCTCGTCGTTTCGCGAGAATCTAGATGCTGTCCCCCGCGCTGACCCGCGGCTTCGGCGCACGCATGCGGCGAATCTGCGAGGCGCGCACGAACGAGTACCAGCCCAGCGAGAAGCTCGACTCGGTGGCATCCGGGAAGCGCTCGCGCACCCGGCGATTCACGATGCGGCCGAGGATGATGCCCTCGATGATCATGAAGACCATCATCACCAGCATGGCCAGCGTCACGATCGCCTGCAGTGCGGGCGAGAGGATCATGCTCAGGATCAGCACGAGTGCAAGGGGCATGAACAAGCCGAGCAGATTGCGCCGCGCATCCACGATGTCGCGCACGTAACCCTTCACCGGACCCTTGTCGCGCGGCAGCAGGTACTGCTCCTCACCGGCGAGCATGCGCGCCCGGCGATCCTGCACCGACGCCTTGCGCTCGGCCGAGGCGACCTTGCGATCCGCACGGGAACCACGTAGCTCCTTGCGGCGCGCACGCGCTTCCTTCGAGGTCGCGGGCGCGGGCGCGACCGGCCCGCGACGGCGGGATTCGGCCTCGCGGCGCTTGGGGGTGGGCCGCCCTTTACCAGGGGTGGACGGGCGCTCCGCGACCGTCGCCGCACCACCGGCATCGACGACAGGGGTGTCGGAGGTGGGAGTGGATTCGCCACGGCGCAGGAACTTCACGGCGACCAGGCTATTCGATGGCATGCCCGCCGGAAAAACCTGGTCCGCCCGTTTTGCGCGCGCGGCCGCTCAATCCCTGCAACTGCTGGCAGAATGACCGCCGCGTAGGATTGGGAATAGTCGCCCGCGAAGTGGCGTTGACAGGCGTTGAGCCGTGCCCCTTCTCACGGGTTGAAAACAGGTCCTTTAGGAGAGTTCATGACTGTGCAGAACGAGACCACCACTCATGGTGCGACTCTGACGGACGCCGCTGCCGCCAAGGCGAAGGCGCTGCTCGATCAGGAGGGCCGCGACGACCTCGCGCTGCGCATCGCCGTACAGCCCGGTGGCTGTGCCGGCCTGCGCTACCAGCTCTTCTTCGACGATCGCAGCCTCGACGGCGATCTGGTCGTCGAATTCGGCGGCGTCAAGCTGGCCGTCGACCGCATGAGCGCCCCCTACATCCAGGGCGCCTCGATCGACTTCGTCGACACCATCGAGAAGCAGGGCTTCACCATCGACAACCCGAATGCCACGGGCTCCTGCGCCTGCGGCGACAGCTTCAACTGATATAGCTCGACCAGCGCGGAACCCCCTTCCCGGAGGTTCCGCGCTGTTGTGTGCTCAGGGTTAACCCGCCCGCAAGTTGGAGTTTCCTGTCTCGGACAGGGTATTTTCATAAGTGCGGACCCATCGGTTCGCTCCCCCCGGCCCCGCGTCTGCCTCGTCTCGAATAGGTGTGCGCAGCGCACGTCACCGAAGGATCGACGCCCGTGACCATCGCCGTGTCCGCATCAATCGCGACCGACCACCTCATGCGCTTTCCGGGGAAATTCTCCGATGCGCTGCTGGCCGACCAACTCCAGCACGTATCCCTGAGCTTCCTCGTCGACGACCTGGTCATCCGCCGCGGCGGCGTGGCGGGCAATATCGCCTATGCCATGGGCCTGCTCGGCCGCACCCCGCTGCTGGTCGGCGCGGTCGGACCGGACTTCTCCGATTACCGCCAGTGGCTCGAGACCAACGGTGTGGACTGCTCCGCCGTGCGCATCTCCACCGAGGCGCACACCGCGCGTTTCGTCTGCACCACCGATGAGACCATGGCGCAGATCGCCTCGTTCTACCCCGGCGCGATGAGCGAAGCCCGCGAAATCTCCATCGGCGAACTGGCTTCGGGCCGCGAGCTGGAACTGGTCCTGGTCGGCGCGAACGATCCCGACGCCATGGTGCTGCACACCGAACAGGCGCGCGCCGCGGGCATCCCGTTCGCCGCCGACCCGTCGCAGCAGCTCGCCCGCCTCGACGGCGAACAGGCCCTGTCGCTCATCGACGGCGCGGCCTACCTGTTCACCAATGAATACGAGTGGGGCCTGCTGCTGCAGAAGACCGGCCTCACCGAAGCCGAAATCGGTGAGCGCGTTGGCATCCGGGTCACCACCCTCGGCTCCAAGGGCGCCAAGATCGTCGACCGCGACGGCACCGAACTCCACGTCGACGTGGTCCCCGACAATGCCAAGGTCGACCCCACCGGCGTCGGCGACGGCTTCCGCGCCGGCTTCCTCACCGGCCACTCCTCCGGCCTGTCCCTCGAGCGCTCGGCCCAATTGGGTTCCCTCATCGCCGTTCTCATCCTCGAGACCGTCGGCACCCAGGAATGGACCCTCGACAAGGACGTGGCGTTGAAGCGCCTGCGCGAGGCCTACGGCCCGGATGCCGCATCCGAAATCGAGTCGATTCTTCGCTGACACCTGCTGGACTCTTTTGTACCGCACGCTGATCTCACGATCGGCGTGCGGTTTCTTCTGTGCTGACGCCTGACCCGGTCGTCGGCCCTTGTTCGTTGTAAGACATTTCTCGAAGGACCTGATGATGGTGGTACGGGTCGGCACTGTGGTGAAGATCGGAATTGTGGATCTGATCTCGTCACGGCCGGACAGCATGACGCGGCGGGTGTTCGCCGAGGCGGTACGCGGAGCGAGCGGACGACTCGGCTGGGCGATACCGGATTTGCCGTTTGCCGACCCTACGCCCGTGGAATGGGCGGAAACCGCTGTCAATCAAGATGATTCGCTCGGCGGGATCGAGTTGAGCTGCTTCGGGATCGATCCGCTCGGGTCGCCGGATGCGGTTGATTGGGCGGCGCTGGCGTCGATGGACGGGCTGATCATCAGCGGGAGTGAGCCGACCGCATCGGATATCGCCGATGAGCCGTGTCTGGCGATCATCGATCGGCTGATGCGTGAGTGCGCGGGGAGTTCGCTGCTGTTTTCTTGCCAGTCCGCGCATGCCGCGCTGTATCTGCTGCATGGGGTGCGGCGGCATCGGCTCGCGCGGCGGCAGCACGGGGTGTTCGACCATCGCGTGCATACGTCGGGGCTGCTCGATCTGGAGATGGGTACGGGCGCAGCGCATTCCGGGCCCGAGGCGGTGCTGACCGACGGGCTTGCCACGCCGGTGCGGGTGCCGCATTCGCGGTGGAATGTCATGGCTTCGGCGGATCTGCGCGCCGCCGGGCTCACCGTGCTGCTCGATTCCGAAGAGGCGGAGTGGCAGCTCGCCATCGGGCCCGCGGGGTTGCGGCAGGTGTTCATCCAGGGGCATCCGGAGTACCTCCCGGACACCATGGCGCGCGAGTACCGGCGGGATCTGCGCCGGTGGATCGCGGATCCTTCACTGCCGTTCCCGCAGATTCCCGTCGACTATTTCCCCGCCGAAGCGCACGAACAGATCGTCGCGCTCACCGAACTCGTCCGGATCAGTCGCGATCCGGCGGTGCTCGACGATCTCGTCCTGCCTGCGGATCACACCCGGGTGGCGCACGACTGGTCCACGTACTCGCGCGTGTTCTTCGCCAATTGGCTGACGGCCGTACGGGATCGGCGCGGAGTCGCGACGGAGACGGCCTTCGGCATGACATCCTCCGATCCGGAAGCACTGTCCGCGTAATCGCGCGCGGACATGTCCGTCATATTTCGACTGGGCGACAGTCCAACTTCCATGGGGGTACCGCACATTCGATCGTGCCAGAGGCAATAGGGTGTTCGGCATGGGCTCCGACCGTTTGTATTTTCGTCAGCTGCTCGCGGGACGCGACTGGGCCGTCGGTGATCCGATCGCCACCCAGATGCGGAACTTCGCGTACCTGATCGGTGATCGGGATACCGGTGACTGCGTGGTCGTCGACCCGGCGTATGCCGCCGCGGATCTGGTGGAGATCGCCGAGGCGGACGGTATGCGGCTATCCGGCGTGCTGGCCACCCATCACCATCCCGATCATGTCGGCGGCACCATGCTCGGCTTCACGCTGAGCGGGGTCAAGGAGCTGCTCGAGAAGGTCGATGTGGCGGTGCACGTCAATGCCGAAGAGCTGCCGTGGGTCGCGAATGTCACCGGCATCGCGCCGAGCGAGCTCACCGGGCACGCGCACGGCGACAAGGTCGCGGTCGGCGGCTTCGAGATCGAACTACTGCACACGCCCGGGCACACCCCGGGCAGCCAGTGCTTCCTGTTCGACGGACGGCTGATCGCGGGCGACACCCTGTTCGTCGACGGCTGCGGCCGCACCGACTTCCCCGGCGGCAACTCCGACGACATGTTCCGCAGCCTCCGCTATCTCGCTGAGCTGCAAGGCAATCCGACGGTGTACCCGGGCCACTGGTACTCCGAGGAGCCCAGCGCCGAGCTCACCAAGATCGTCGAGAAGAACTACGTCATGCGCCCGAAGACGCTCGAGGAGTGGCAGATCTTCATGCCCAGCTGACTTCCGGTCAGCGAAGTCCAGCCCCTAACGCATAGCGCCCGCCCCGAATCTCATTCGGGGCGGGCGCTTTTCAGCATCCGAGGATCAGGCCAGGGTGCGCATCCATCCGTGGCTGTCAGCGAAGGTACCGCGTTGGATACCGGTCAGGGTGTCCCGCAGCGCCATGGTGACCTCGCCGGGTTCGCCTCCGCCGATGGTGAATTCGCCCTCGGCGGACTTCACCGTGCCGACCGGCGTGATAACCGCCGCGGTACCACAAGCGAAAACCTCGGAGATCTCACCGGATTCAGCGCCCTTGCGCCACTCCTCCACCGAAATCTTGCGCTCCTCAACGGGATACCCCGAATCAGCGGCGAGAGTCAGCAGCGAATCACGGGTGATACCCGGCAGCAGCGAACCCGACAGCTCCGGCGTCACCAGCCGCGCCTGCGATCCGGTGCCGAACACGAAGAAGAGGTTGTTGGTGCCCATCTCCTCGACGTACGCCCGCTCGATGGCATCGAGCCACACGACCTGATCGCACCCCTGCTCGGAAGCCTGCTGCTGCGCCAGCAGCGACGACGCGTAATTACCCGCGACCTTGGCCTCACCGGTGCCACCGGGAGCCGCGCGCACGTATTCGGTCGACAGCCACACCCGCACCGGCTTCACACCGCGCGGGAAATACGCACCGGCGGGCGATCCGAGCAGCAGGTACTTGTAGGCACTCGCGGGCTTCACACCCAGCCCCGCCTCGGTGGCGAACATGAACGGCCGCAGATACAGCGACTCCTCGCCCCCGGCGGGCGGCACCCATTCGGAATCGATCTCGAGCAGCTGCCGCACGGATTCGATGAACAGCTCATCGGGCAACTCCGCCATGGCCATCCGCGCCGCCGACCGCCGGAACCGCGCGGCATTGGCATCGACGCGGAAGGTCGCGATGCTGCCATCGGCCTGCCGATACGCCTTGAGCCCCTCGAAGATCGCCTGCCCGTAGTGGAACACCATGGTCGCCGGATCCATCGACAGCGGCCCATACGGCTCGACCTGCGGATTCACCCACTCCCCATCGATGTAATCGATGGACACCATGTGATCGGTGAAGAACCGCCCGAACCCGGGCGCCGCGAGAATCTCCTGCCGACGCTCCGCCGAGGTGGGCGCGGGATG
The DNA here is from genome assembly GCF_042269265.1 of Nocardia sp. NPDC056000. Taxonomy (NCBI): domain Bacteria; kingdom Bacillati; phylum Actinomycetota; class Actinomycetes; order Mycobacteriales; family Nocardiaceae; genus Nocardia; species Nocardia sp. NPDC056000. Next base: position 443,194 of record NZ_JBHJXS010000006.1, read on the forward strand.
CGAGGTGCGGGTGAACTGCGCGGCAACTGTCATGCTCGGGAGTTTAATTCGCCGCCGAGAAGGACGCGCCGCCGCCCACCCACCCGCTAACCCGGGCGCGTCGAACCTGAGCAACCGACCGGTGCGAGGTGGGCCGACAAGGGCGGGCGAAAGCCGCAGCACCGATGTCAGCCAACCAATCGCAGGTACGTCATCCGTCCCTGTGCGGCGCGGTGAGCCACACAGGGATCGATGCGATCAGGCCGTGTGCGGCTCGACGAAGGGCGGGCGGATGACCTCGCACTTGAGGCGGCGGCCACGCACGTCGACCTCGACCTCATCGCCCGGCTCGAGCTTGGCGGCGGTGTCGAGCAGGGCGAGGGCGATGCCGACCTTCAGGGTGGGCGAGAAAGTGCCGGAGGTGGTTTCGCCGACCTGCTCGTCACCGCGCATCACGGCCTGGCCCTGGCGCAGAACGCCACGGTCGAGTGCCTTGAGCCCCAGCAGGATTCGGCGCGGACCAGCGGCCTTCTCGGCTTCGAGGGCTTCCTTGCCCCAGAACTCGGGTTTCTTCCAGCCCACGGCCCAGCCGGTGCGCGCCTGCAGCGGCGAAATGTCAACGGAGAGTTCATGTCCGTGCAGCGGGTAGCCCATCTCGGTGCGCAGCGTGTCACGCGCACCGAGCCCGGCGGCCTGACCGCCTGCGGCCTGGACCTGCGTCACCAGTGCGCGGAAAACCGCTTCAGCGTCATCCCATTTCGGCAGCAGCTCGTACCCGTGCTCGCCGGTGTACCCGGTCCGGCACACCCGCACCGGGCGGCCTTCCCACTCGGCATCGGCGTACGCCATGTATTCCATATCGGTCGGCAACCCAAGCGCCGCAAGCACTTCCGCCGACTTCGGGCCCTGCACCGCGAACACCGCGTACCCGCGATGCTCATCGGTCACAGTGATCCCCTCGGGCGCCTGCTTCCGCAATTCGGCAACCACCGCAGCGGTATTGGCCGCATTGGGCACCAGGAAGATCTCAGCATCGCTGACGTAGTAGGCGATCAGATCGTCGATCACGCCACCCTCGGGCGTGCAGCACAGCGTGTACTGCGCCTTTCCGGGCCGAATCCGATTCAGGTCATTGCTCAACGCCGAATTCACGAACGCCGCGGCCCCCGGGCCCGCGACGGTGGCCTTCCCGAGGTGGCTGACATCGAAAAGCCCGACCGCGGTCCGAACCGAGGTGTGCTCCCCCACGGTCCCCGCGTACGACACCGGCATCTCCCACCCCCCGAACGGCGCGAACGTCGCCCCGAGCTCGACGTGGACGTTGTGGATGGGCCCCTGCAACAGCTTCTCGTCGGTCACGCGCTGGAGTTTATCCGCCGCTGACCCGTCGGTTGTGATCCGGGCAATTCCCGGCAGACCGGTCATAGCAACCTGCGATAGAGTCTGCCGGAAGTTTGCAGTTGAGGGAGCACCATGCCATTCGAAGTCAACCCCGACGGCCTCCGCGCCGCCGCGGGCGCACTTGCCCTGCTCCCCGGCGATATAGACCGTGCTCCCCACCTGGGTGCCGAACCGGTTGCCGCAAAGATGCCAGGCTCAGCGGTCGGAGCCGCCCTGTCGCAATCCGACAACCTGAGCCGCAAAGCCAAAGACCTCCTGAAGGCCCGCTTCAACGAGTTCTCCGCCACCCTCGTCGTAGCCGCCGACACCTACCGAGGCACGGACACCGACGCCGCCACCCGCATCGCCGCCCTCACCGACATCAACTCTGGCGACCCCCACGCAGGCCGCTGATGCCCACCCCACTCCAAGTCCTGACCTGGGACGTGTCCGGCTATGCCACCACGGCAACCAACGCCACCCAAATCGCCGACGCCATCGTCAAAGCCTCCGGCACAATGCACGCCACCATCCACGACCTCCTCTGGCGGGGCGCGGCCCGCCAATCCGCCCAGTCCAAAGCCGACGCCGAACAAACCCAAATGCGCGCCATCGCCACGGCGTACGACGACCTGGCAACGGCTTGCGCCGGCGCGGCAAACGCCATGTCCGACCCGATCGCAACGATCAAGTTGATCATCCTGAACTACGTCCACCCACCGGTGTCAATCGGCGACGACTGGTCGATTGAAGGCGTGGAGGACTGGAATTCCGAAGCGGGACTACAACTTTCCCGCCTCGCAGGCCTGGCCTCCACCCTCTTCGCCGCCGATGCCGAATGGGGCGCGAAGATCGCCACGGCCAACAGCGAACTCGAAGCCATGGCCCCGGCAACCGCCCTGGCCGCAGCGAACGCAGTCATCCAAGCCGACAAAACGAGCGATCCCCGAGCCGATCCGGAACGAATCCAAACATCGGCGGCGGCATTCCAGCAGGTCTTCGCGCGACTGCCAACCAGCCCTGCGGACTGGTCCACCGCCGAGGCACTCAACCCAAAGAGCTACGACCCGAAGTATCAGGGCGTCGGCCCCGAGATCCGGGTCGCCCGGATCGACCCGGTGAAAGGCCAGGGTGTCGTACGGACCGGGCAATTCATCGAACAGCGCGATGTCACCTCGACTCCGAAGGGCGTCAATCCCTTCCCGCGCGACCGCGGCGACAATCGCTCCGCCGACCCCAATTTCGATCCCGAACACACCCGCGTGACCGCGTATGTCGACTACGAAAACGGCATCGTGGTCATGCGCCAGAACCCTTCGGTCGAACAGAACAGCGACGGCACTCCCGGCGATGTGAAGGTCGCGGCCCCGGACGGCCGAGTGTGGCAGAACCCCGACGGTTCGGTGCGCGTGCAATACGATGCCGCGAACCCCTTCGCACCGGGCGTGGCGAAAGACCATTCGGTACTTGGCGACCATACGATCACCGTCAACGGCGATCTGGTCTTCACTCCGGGAGCCAATGGCGTTCAGGTCAATGGAACCCGAACCGACTACCCGTCGCTGGAGGTCTATCAGGACCGGCCGAATGGACAGACCAGCACGCTGGCCATCGATTCGGCCGTAACCGGCAGATCCTGGGGTCCGGCGGTGAACCTGCCGTTCCATCACGACATCGGTTCCGGCGCAAAGGCTTTCTCGGATTTCTACGACTGGAATCCCGTGTCCGACACGAAGACCGCGGTCAGACCGTCTGTGCAGCTCGGCCCGACCACCGCACCACCGTACGTCCCGGTACCAGTACCCAAAGGAATGATCTGATGTCGATGGGATCGACAGTGCAGGAGCGATATTGGAAGGTCGCGACCCTGAGCGTCGCGGCGCTTCTCGTCGTGCAGGCGGTGGTATTCGCGGTGACCGCCGCGATCATCGATCTGGACGGGCCCGATCTCCCGCTGCGCGCCTTCCTGATTACGACCGGCGTCAGCGCGCTTACGACGATCCCGCTGCTCCGAAAGGGGCTCGGCGAACAGCAGCCTCTCGCCCTGGCCGCGATCGTGACCGCCGGGATCTGGCTTATCGCAACACTTTTCGAAATGCTGCTATACAGCGGAGCGGGGATCGTGTGGTGACCGAATTCAACGATCAGCGGCAATTCCTGCCCACTCGCGAACCTCGATTCAGTCGGACGTCATTCGTCAGCGCGGCAACCGGCGGATTCCTGAATGTCACGTCCCTGTTCACGCTGAACTTCGCCTACTTCTTCCTCGTGCTCTTCTTCCTGGTAGAGCTTGTGATCATCGCGGTGCTTCACCGCATCGGTGGACGGGCACGCCAGGTCGGAATTGGCCTTGCGGTCACATTACTCAGCGCTCTCGCAGTCATTGTGTTGATGCTGTGCACCGTTTGGCTTCGAGACCACTGGCTTCGGTAGATGACGTGGCCTACCCGAATCCAGAATTTCGCGTCCGATAGCGCCTTCTGGCGATCGGCGACCATCACCCTCCCACTGGCCATCGCCGGGGAGGCGGCATTGTTCGCGGCCGTCGTTGCCGCGATTACCGACTCCGATCCCCAGGCCGATCCGTTGGCTTTTCTCGCGGGTCTCGCCGTCGGTCATCTCTTCTGACCGTTGACCGTAGAAGGTCAGGACATCGTCACCGTCGGTTTTAGGGTGGCGAGGAAGAGCTGTTCGTCGAGGACTGCGATCTGCTGGCCTTGGGCGCGGAGGTAGGCGGCGCGGTGGGCTTTGGTGGTGGTGAAGGTGGAGGCGTCGGTGCCGGTGAAGCCGTCGCCGATCACCAGGCACGTGGTGCGTTTGGTGACGTTCTTGGCCGGGGTGGCGCCGCAGGCGGCGATGATATTCCAGGCTTCCTGGCGGGTGAGGGTAGTGAGATCGCCTGTGAAGACGATGGTTTGGCCGTACAGGGGGTGGGCGGGGTCGGTGCCGGTTATCTCCGGCATCGCCAGTTCTTCGCGGGCGAAGAAGGAGCGGCGGGGGCGGGAGTTTTCGGTGCGGAGAGTCTCGGAGCGGCGGGCTTCCGCTCGGCGCGCGGTGGATCGGGGGCGGTAGGGGCGATCAGTTCCGAGACGTTCGAGATCGGCGAGGGAATCGATTCCGGTGCGGGCGGCCAGGGCCAGGACGATGTCCGCGGCGGCTGTGGCATCGGCTGCCGCGTCGTGGTGGGTCAGTAGCGAGATGTCCAGTGCGTCAGCGACATCGGGGAGGCGGTAGCTGTCCAGGTCGAGGTGGCGTCGGGACATCGCCAGGCTGCAGCTGAAATCCCAACTCGGGGAGTCGATTCCGCTGTGGCGGCAGGCTTCGCGGATCGCTCCGCTGTCGAAGCCCGCGTTGTGGGCGACCAGCGGGAGGTCGGCGACCACGTCGAGCACCTCGGGGAATCGCGCGGCGAAGACCGGTTGGTCCGCAACCATTCCAGTTGAGATTCCGTGCACGCGAATGTTGTGGTGGGAGAAGAAATCCACCGACCGAGGTGGTCGGCACAGCCACGAGTGTGTGGCCAGCCGCACGCCTTCGCGAACGATCGCCACGCCGACGGCGCAAATGCTGCCGCGCGACGAATTCGCCGTCTCGACGTCGATTGCCGCGAACGACAGTCCCGGCATCGTCACCGCACCACGAGTGGCAGCGGACGCGCGGCAGGACCGCCATGCTCGGCGAGGAAAGCTCTTGCCACCCGTAATGATTCGAAATCCGCCCACGAGTCGGCCAAGTCGGCGATTCCGCGCGCCAAAATCAATGCCTCCCTAACGGTTTCATCCATCCCGTACAAGAACTGCCGCGCATGCACCGGGTGCACCAACTCCGGCCATTCCGGCCGGATCAACTTATTCCCTTGCGTCTCTTGATATTCGGTGAACAGCTCATCCACGGCGTCAACCTCCGCACGCGCGGCCGCCACCGTCGCATCGAGGTCCACCACACCGCCCGTCGCAACCCCGTCGGCAACCTCATCGCACCACACGGCGTCATATCCGCCGGTGAGCGTAGCGATCGCCGCGCCCTCATCCTCCCCGACAACCCAAGCGCCCGATAGCCGCGAAAGCCCCATGGCCCGACCAACATTCACATGCCAAACAACCAACCGGTCTCCCACCTTGTCGAGCACCACCACAAGGGACAAAACGGTCTGAGTCGCACTGGTCATGACGCTCCGAGGTCGCTGCGGATGCTCTGCATCCGACACCATAGGGCATGGGTCCGACAGGTCATCGAGGGCTATTTCAAAAGTGTTCGAGATCAACAGATTCCGACCGGTGGGTTCAGGTCGACTCGCCTTTCATATGCGACCAATCCGCTATCGAGACCACCCGATCGGCATAGCTGGAGTCACCACGCAACGAAGGCGTTCTCACATGCCGCGCAACCGGATAGCGCGCGGTCACGGTACGAAAATCCGCGTCCGATACCCGGCACTCCTCGACCAAGTGGTGGCTATGGATACCGATCTCGTCCAGTAGTTCCAGCGCACGCGGCAGCAATGACGGCTGCTCGATCACAGGCGCAACCGCCGTGCCGAACTCCCGATCAACCGGTAGGCCACCAGCACCGCCGGTCGCGAATGAGTCCCCGATCTGCGCACTCGGCAACAAAAACTCCGCCGCGAAGCGGTCCGCCTGGAGTTCAGCCACCCGATGACCTGGTTCAGCATCACAATGCATAACCAGATGCCCCAATTCGTGTGCGACATCGAATCGCTGACGGTGCGGATCATCCACATTCGGATCGAGCACCACAATCGGCCGGTGCGCACCCTCGAAGGAGTAGGCGGCAACCGCCGCCGTTCGAGCCGAACCGAAAATGACGAGCACACCATGGTTCTCGACCAAGCGAACAACATGACGTATCGGCGCAGTACCGAGACCCCACGCCTCGCGAACAGAGCGAGCAGCACGTTCAGGCGCGGCGCTGTCCAAATCGTCGATGGCGACCGTTATCCGCGGAACCTCGACCCGAGGGAACTCCACCCGGCTCTCCAGGGTCGAAGTCACCTCGGCCGCGAGTCGCCCATACGCGAACGCTTGATCACGGTCCAACTGCGTCGTGGACCGGAGCGATCTGAAATGCGGTGTCGTACTGACAATCGAGCCCGGGCGCATCATCAGGAATTCCGCCGGAATCGCCAGGCCGAGCGCCAGCTCGGCCACTGCGGACGCCGGTGGACGCGCCATCCCGGATTCCCAGGCGGACACCTCGCTCACACTCCGAGCAAGCGATTCCGCGAGTTCACTCTTACGCATTCCCGACAAATGCCGCGCCAATGTCAACCTGGCACCGTCGAAAAAGGCCGAAACCTCCATTGCCCTTTCGACGTTCGGCGTCCGTACGGTCACCTATCCAGCAGTACCACGCTCGGTTCGCTGGTCGTCTACCGGCCCGCGCAAACGCACCGGCGCATCGGGGACGGGATCCGGGCCGATCGGCGGCGGACCACTCGGCCCGGCCACGGAACTGTCCGGCGGATCGAGCAGATTGTGTTGCCACACCCAGGCATCACCGCCGCCGAGGTTGAATTGCGGACGGCCGATGACCAGTTCATGCTCGCCGGTGAATCGATTGAGACTGTGTGCGACAACGAAAGTCGGCAGATCCAGCTCCCGCTCCGCCAATGCGGCGGAGACCGCCGCCAACCCGTCGATCTCGTCGGGAGCGAAGGGATCGAAGAGCGACTGTTGACCGGAATCGGGATCGGATTGTCGCGCCACCCCCTGTTTCGTCCGGCTCTTCTGCGGCCATGGAATATGGTTGATCTGCCCGAACTTGCTGGAGGCCAACAGGAATCGACGCTTCCCATGGGCCCATCCGGGGCTTCCGTTCAGACCGTCGCGAGCAACCAGGTCGATATCCAGTTCGGGCATGTCACCGAGGTCACGGATAGCCGAGTCGGGAGTTTCCTCGACCCCAGCGCTGCCCGCTCCGGCACCGAAGCGCTCACAGCTGAAAACTCGGTCCAGCCGATCACGCAGCAATGTGTATCTGGTTGTGCCCACCCAGGTTTCATCGAGACCCGCGCGCGCCGCGTACATTTCCATCGTCTCTGCGATAGCGGACCGGTAGGCCCATCGAATCCCGGCAGATACGCCATCTTGCTCGAAGGCCGACACGACCTCCTGTTTCTCGGTCATCCCCGCTCCAACCCGAGCTCGTCGGCGCTCGAACTCTTGGCCGCCGACTGCCTGATCGTCGAATGAACTGGGCCGCGTTGCCCTTCAACCAGCAACGCTCAGAAGATCGATTCGCCAACGCCGCCCATCGCACCCCCTGCGATCGTGCTGTCAGTCAAGTATGCGTCGCAGAGCGGCTGCGATGACACAGATTCCGACGGGAATGTGAAACGCTCACACAGTCACAGGAGAACGACTAGTCGGTCCTTTGTGATCAGTTGGCCTTGATATGACCGATCTGTGCGGCCAATTCGATGACGCGCCTGTCCTGTTCGCCGTAGCGGACGGCCATCTGGCTGTGCAGGCGCTTGAGGCGGGTGAGGGCGGCCTTGACGTCGCCGGTATGGACGTGGCAGGCCGCGAGGCGGCGCTGGCAGTACATGACGTGGTCGTCGTAGGGGCCACGTTCGGCGGTCAGGTCGTCGATAAGTTCGCGGTAAAGGTCTGCGGCACCGGCATAGTCGACGCTTTCGAAGCGGAGGTCCGCCAGGCGCAGGCGGGCTTCGACGACATCGGCGTCGCGGGAACCGAATCGAGGTAAGGCTTTGTCCACAACGGTTTGCAATTCGTGCACGGCGGGGTCGTAGCGTGAGTCGTCGGCGAAGTCGCGGGCGCGGCGCATGGCGCGTTGCAGATCGCCGCGGCTGAAATCGGTGGGAACCGGTGTGGGAGGGACGGTTGGCGGCTTCTCCGGCAAATTGCGCAATATGCGCGTAGGAGACACGACCGTCTGAGCGGTCCGCGATGAGCCGCCAGCAGCAACGGCCCGGGCGTACATGTGCGCAGGGCTGAGCGGGTCACTGACCTCGGACAGCGATCCCACTCCCGTCGCATAGCGCAGCAGCACCGAGTGCACCGTCGCCGCGTCATCGGGCCGCTGATCCGGCGATTTGGCCAGCATCGCCATGATCAACCGCGCCAACTCGACAGGGACTTCCGGCCGCTCATAACGGATATCGGGCGGTGTCTGATGAACCTGGTTCTGCCACACCACATATGGGGAGCTGCCCGTCATAACCCGGTCGCCGGTGAGCAATTCGTGCAGCACCAGCCCCAGGGCATACAGATCCGTCTGCGGCACAACGGTTCCGCCTTCAACCTGCTCCGGTGCCATGAAAGCCGGTGTGCCCAAGGTATGTCCGGTGCTGGTGTACCGGGTCTTGTCGGCGTCGAGCGATACCGCGAGCCCGAAATCGAGCACCTTCACGGTCCCGTCATCGCACAGCATGAGATTCGACGGCTTCAAATCCCGGTGGTAGATGCGATTCCGGTGTGTAGCCGCGAGCACCGCCGCCGCCTGCGACCCCAGCGACGCGACCACACCGACGGGCAAAGGGCCCCGCCGATCGAGCAGGTCATCGAACGTAACGCCCTTCACGAATTCCATTACCAGATAAGGCCGTTCGGGCGTCCCCGGCTCGATCCCCGCATCATGGATCATCGGCAATCCCGGATGCCGCATCTGCGCCATGAACTCCGCTTCCCGGAAGAAGCGTTTAGTCCAATCCGGATCCTTGTCCAGGCTCGGATGCGTGAACTTCACGGCGATCTGCCGCCGCAGGTGGCGGTCGAAGCCGTCGTAGACCTGCCCCATGCCGCCCGCGCCGATCTCACTGATCAGCTCGTACCGGCCGCCGACGACCTGCGGTTGCACCGCACCTACCTCCGTGAATTCAGGAAAACCGACACGCTACTCGCCACCGCTGCCATGTGGGGACTGTGCGGGCGGTGCCGGCCGTTGATCCGGTGGCCGCAGCAGGCCCTGCGCGAGGCCGCGGAATCCGGTGCGGACCAGGCGCTCCATGGTCGAACGTTGCTGCTGCCAGGCGGTTTCCAGCTCGGTCAGCTGTTCGAAGGCGGCACCGTAGCGGCGCTGTTCGGCGAGCGGGATTCTGGGCACCGCGACCTGGTAGAGGTCGACGTGATTGCCGTCCGCCGCGTCCACGGCGGCGCGCAGGACACCGGCGAGGAAATTCGGATCGACGGCCTTGGCATTGGTGCGCACCAGCTGGATGCCGGAGCCGAGTAGAACACCATCATCGGCACAGACTCGGACGGCGGGTTCGGTGCTGATCACCACGGCCACATCGCCTTTGCGGACGGTGATCGCGCCGCTGGCATCCGTGTTCCCCCAGCGTGAGGCAGGGCGGCCCAGGCGGACATCCTTCGCCGAGAGCAAAGGCGTCTCGCCGGATTCCGAGGCGACGGTCGGCGGCGCTTCGAAGCAGGTCACGGCCTCCGCCTCGACCAGTTCCTCCAGCGAAATCGCGCTGTGCTCAGCACTATTCGACTCCAGCGAAGGCGGCTCCCAAATCCGCTGTCCCACCAGTGCGGTGCGCAACGCGGAGTACTCGGCCGACGGATCACCCATCAGATTGCGCGGAGCCAGATCGATTCGATCATCGAGCAGGTCGACCACCCGCACCGCGTAGGGCGCGGCGTCAGAGTGCGTCGGGTCCGATTCGAAACCGCGCCAGGCATTCGAGGCGAGCCCGGGCTCACCGAGCGCATCCATCAGCAGCACATGGCTCGGATGCGTGTCACTCTGCCGAAGCAGCCACAGATCCGGCGCATCGGGCAATCCGGAGATGATGCCGCGCAGCACACCGTTGCGCAGCAGCATGTTTCGAAGCGCACGCGAATCGGGTCCGGTCGCCGCGCTCGACGGCATGGCTACGGCGATCAATCCGCCCGCTTCGGCATGCCCGAGGCATTCCCGCAGCCACACCGCCGCCCGTTCGACCGTGGCCCAGCGCGCACGCCCGAAGTTCGCCGGATCGTGGACGACGGCATCGAATTCGTGTTCCGCGAACGAGCGATAGCCCGGATGAGCGGCGATATCCCCCGTCACGGCCTGCCTCCCCATGCGTTCACTGCCCGCACTCCCATTGCGGTCCTCGGCAACCGTAGCAGCGCTCGGCAGCGAGTAGCGGATGTACGCCCCTGCATTAGTTCTCATCCTTCTCATCCGGTGCGAGCGCTCCGGCGGTGAGCCCGGTGGTCACCAATTCCGCGACGCTCTCCGCGGCGTAGGTGGCTCGGCGGGCCGCGCCGCGCAGTAGGAACAGGTGGCGGAAGGTTTCGCCGTAGCGTTGCTGCTCGGCGAGGCTGAGTACCGGAACACGCAGACGGCTCGGGTCGAATCTGATGGTGGATGTCCTGGTGGCGGAGACGTTTTCCGCGCCGGTGAGGAAGCCCGCGAGGAACCAGGGGTCGAGCCGATCCCGATCGGCTCGCAACAGGTGTACGTGTGGACCGCGGATCGACCCCGCGTCCTCGGGACCGGCGACACGCGCACTGCGACCGCCGGTTCGATCGCTTCTGACCGCTGGGATCAGCACATCACCGGTTCGGATTTCCACCTCGATCTCCGGAGCGGAGTTGCTGAAGCTACCCGAGGCGGGGCTCCCGGTGGCGACATCGGGAGCCGTGAGAATGGCACGAGAGTCATCCGCTTGTCGGCTGGTACTCGGCGGTGAGGATCGAATCCATTCCAGCTGGCCGTAATTCACCAGGTCGGCGATGGAGACGAAGCGCCAGGACTTGGCTGTGGTGCCGGACCAGCCGCCGAGTGCGGCCGTCACCTCGGCCAGTTCGGCTGCCACGCTGGAGAGTCGGCGAATCGCGTGATCGACCTGATCCGAGACGGTATCCGAGTCCAGTGATGAGCGGACGTATCGCGCCGGGGTCAGATCGACTTCGTCGTCCAGGACCTCGACCAGGCGCACGGTGGCGGCGAGACCGGAAACAGTTGCGGTGCTGGAGTTCTCGCTGTCGAAGGCTCGCCATGCTTTCAGCGTCGACTCTGTGACGGATTCCCAGTCGATGCCTTCCGTGGCCGCCGGGAGTGCCGTCGTATCGACGAAAAGCATTGTTTCCGAGGCGGTCTCACCCGCCTGCACCGGCCGCAGCACCCAGATCTGCAAACCCACATGCCACGGTTGCGCCGCACCCGGCGCGAGTCCTATGACCGCGCGTAGCGCACCCTTTCGCACCAGGCCCGCGCGAATCTTGCGGCCGGAAGGGCGGGTCGCCACCGCAGGTGGGAGTAGCAGCAGGGCGGTGCCGCCGGGGCGCAGATGCGCTATGGCGTGCTGTACCCAGGCCAGCTCCGGCTCACCGCGCGGAGGCGTGCCGTAATCCCAGCGAGTGTCGAAGGCGAGCTCACCGGAGCCCCAATCACGTTGTCCATACGGAGGGTTGCAGACCACAGCGTCGACGCGCAGATCCTCGAACGCATCGGCGGTGAGTGAATCACCTTCGCGTACAACGGGTTCGAGATCGACCTCGGCTTCCAGCAGCAAGCGAGTGCGCTCAACCTGCACGGACAGCGCGTCCTGACCATAAAGCTCGACCGCGCCGAGACCGGCCGCCGCCAGCAGGAGCGACCCGCTCCCGCAAGCCGGGTCGAGCACGCTCCGTAATTTCGGCGCGGAGGGCGAATCAAGCAGGGCCGCAATCAGTTTCGCGACCGGTTCCGGCGTGATGTACACACCCGTCGCCGCAGTGTCCTCCAGCGCACGCTCCGCGAGAACGTCCAGGGCGGCGCGATTACCGTCCGCAGCTGCCGCGCGCCCCAGCAACAGCAGCAGCTCGGCGACGCTGTCTCCACTGTTTACATCCGTCTCGCTGTGTACATCGATCCGACTGTGTACATCGGCTCGCTTGTCGGCGCTCCACGTCCCTTTCGAGGCCCGAAGCCCCGCCATCAGCTGAGAGAGGGCATCCGGCGTGGTCTGCGACCGCACCAGCGTCCGCAACTCGGTCACCGGCGACTCGGAAACCTCAACCCCGTGCTCAGCCAGCCATTCCTGCACTTCCCGCAGGTCGAACTGCGGCCGAGCCTCACTACTCCCGGCAATCGGCTTGGGAAAGTCGTCATGCCGCCGACGCCAGTTGCTCACCGTGGCACGCGTGACATCGGCCAACCGCGAAATCTCCGCGGCACTGACCGCTGAAGCGGGCTTCGACATACCCCTCCTCTCGTAAACGTTCCCCCCAGACTGCTGGACGCATGAGCATAAATCAATCACAGATTTCATGTTGACAATGTTTTCACCGTCTCTTACGGTTTTGCATCAGCGGGACAGAGCCGAACCCGGCCACCCGATCTCCAACCCCTTAATGAAGGAAAACCCATGCGCCGCAACGCCATCGCCCTCCTCGCCGCCACCGCCATCACCACCCTCGCCATGGGTGGCACCGCCAACGCCGCCGCCACCCAGCTCCACGAGGGCCAGCAGGTAGTGGGCCAGGACGTCCAGCCCGGCACCTACCGCACCGACGGCCCCCGCGACCAGGACTACGGCTCCTGCTTCATCACCTGGCTGCCGTACAAGGGCGCGAAGTCGTCGGAGCTGATCGACATCCAGTCGTACACCGGCGCTTCCTTCGTGAAGCTCAACGCCGGCGACGTGGTCGACGTCAGCGGCTGCAACTGGGTCGCCGAGTAACAACGCTGGTCGCGGAGTCGCCGTTCCACCCGAGAAACCGGCGTCCGCCTCGAAACATCCTCCACCCCAAAGCAATCCGTCCCCGGTCAACGACCGGGAACCTCCCGAACCTGCCAGAAGGAACCTCATGTCCCACCCGAATCAGCCCTACCCCGGCCAACTTCCCCCGCAGGGCTACCCCCAGTACCAGCAGCCCGCCCCACCGCCCAAGAAGTCCCACACCCTCCGCACCATCCTGATCGTCCTCGCGGCGATCGTCGCGGTCTGCGGCATCGGCGGTGCGCTGATGACCAAAGGGTCGTCCTCTTCCTCCTCATCCACCCCGGGCGCTGACCCCACCAAGCCCCTCCCCGGCCTGAACACCCCCGTCCGCGACGGCAAGTTCGAGTTCGTGGTCACCGAAGTCCAGTCCGGCGTAAAGACGGTGGGCGACAACCAATTCCTCCAGAAGACGGCCCAAGGCTCCTACACCATCGTCTCCATAACCATCACCAACACCTCCGACAAACCCCAATCCTTCTCCCCCACAGACCAATACGTCTACGACGCCAAAAACCGCAAATTCAGCAACGACACCGCCGCCGCTATCAACCTCCAGTCCGACACCAGCCTCTACGCCAGCGTCAACCCCGGCAACAAGATCACCGCCCAGGTCGTCTACGACCTGGGCGCCGACTCGGTCCCCGACCACATCGTCCTGCACGACTCGATGTTCAGCGGCGGCACCACGGTCTCACTGAAATAGCACTGGTTATCCGAAACCTCCAGCCCCCGCTGGGGGTTTCGACGCATTCATCCCGCTACACCCCAACCTCATTCGCCATCGCGGGACACCGCGGGCACCACATCAACTAATCTCGCCCCGTGGCCGACACACAGCCATCCCACCGCCGCCCGCGCCGCAAAAAGCCGGTCACCTTCCGCCTGCGCGCCACAATCGAAGGTACCGACCCACCCCTCTACCGCTGGCTCGACGTCTCCTCCGAACTCTTCCTCCACGACCTCCACGAGGTACTCGGCGCATCCTTCGGCTGGGTAGACCGCGCCCACCACGAATTCCGTTGCGGCCCAACCATCGAAACACCCACCGACCGCTACATCTCCCCCGAAGCCGTAGCCGCCGGCGACCCCGCCACCCCCGAGAACCAGGTCCGCCTCGACGAACTCCTCATCACCCCCGGCGACACCCTCTACTACCTCTACGACTTCGTCGACCCCTGGCCCCACCACCTGGTCCTCACCGAGCTCCTCCCCCGCACCGCCAAAACACCCCGAGCCCGCTGCACAGGCGGCATGCGCGACTGCCCCGCCGACGCCTCCGGCGGCATCCCCCGATACGAATACTCTTCCCGCAGATCAATCTGGAACGACGAAGACGATTCCTTCGACCACATCACCCCGGAAGCCATCACCTCCGACTCCTACGAGGCAGAACCCAGCCCCTTCGTCATCGAAGAGATTAACTGGCACCTGAACAGCGTGTTCGGGTATGGGAGGAACGCGAAGTTGTAGCGAACGCAGCCTCGGGTTCGACACTGTCGAGTCAGCAAAAGTACACCAGCACGAGTAGTAGATGCGTTTTATACATATAAAGTATAATAACTGTCGAGTTGGTCGACCTTAACTGACGGAGACCTCGTGAACTGGCCGCCGCACCTCTACGAAGATCGAACCTGGAGCCCGCGTCAGCGCCAAGGCTCAAGGGCTGACCGAACCCTCGAGCGGATCACGGTCGCGATTCCACCCGCGATCGGTGGGCTCGACTACGACCCAACCGGAACCGTTGCCCGTACTCACGAAGCGGCATTGATCGCGATCGCCCGCCTCGAGGCCGGTTTCGGCGAGCACCTGGCTCCGCTCGCGGACTTCTTACTGCGCAGCGAGTCCGTCGCATCCTCCAAGATCGAGCACATAGATGCGGGCTGGCGCGCCTTCGGCAAAGCAGTCGCCGGAGGTAAAACCAGCGACGAAGCGAAATCACAACTGGCGGCGGTCAAGGCCCTGATCGCGATGGTCGAGGCGGCCGGCGCAGGCACAATCCAGCTCGACGATCTACTCAAGGCACATCGGCTGCTGATGGCCGTCGACTACTACACGTCTCGTGATGCGGGACAACTTCGGGATGTACAGAACTGGATCGGAGGCAGCGACTACACCCCGATCAACGCCGCCCACATCCCCCCGCCCCTCGAACTGGTTCCCGAGCTGATCACCGATCTCCTGGTATTCGTCAACCGAACCGACCTGCCGATCCTCGCCCAAGCCGCCATCGCACACGCCCAGTTCGAATCCATTCACCCCTTCACAGACGGCAACGGCCGCATCGGACGAG
Organism: Nocardia sp. NPDC056000; assembly: GCF_042269265.1. Taxonomy (NCBI): domain Bacteria; kingdom Bacillati; phylum Actinomycetota; class Actinomycetes; order Mycobacteriales; family Nocardiaceae; genus Nocardia; species Nocardia sp. NPDC056000. Next base: position 458,523 of record NZ_JBHJXS010000006.1, read on the forward strand.
CACTGATCAGCGCCGTACTGCGCCGCCGCGGCCTCACCCGCCGAGTAACCGTCCCACTGGCATCGGTCATGCTGGCCGACACCAGCCGATACTTCATGCACCTCAACCGATTTCGCCATGGCGACGTCGATTCGTTCGTCGAATATCTCGCAACTGGCGCGATCCACGCCAGCGAGGCCGCCCAGGACTCCGCCCTGGCCCTGGCCGACCTGCCCAGCCGGTGGCGAGACATCGCCCGCCCGCGAACCAACTCCGCAGACGAAACCCTTCTCTCGGCGCTCCTCGAAACCCCAATCCTCAACGCCGACACCGCACAACACCTCACCGGCACAACCGAGGCCAGCACCTATCGGGCATTGGGCAGGCTGACCGACGCCGGGATTCTGGAACTGCTCTCAGACAGCAAACGCAACCGAATTTGGGCTGCGGCTGACGTGCTGGCGGAGCTTGATGCCCTGAGCGCGGCGATTGGTCGGCGCACGATCGAGCACCTTTAAGTTCGAAGCGGATCCCCTGGGCGACACCAACGACTCAACGCTGATACGTGCCTACTCATTTGCCGGATGGACGTAGAAGTACGGCTTTTCAAGGAGTTTGCGATAGCGATCCTGCTGCGCTTCGTCGCTACCCTCAGACCGGCGCCTGGTAGCGCACCTCTGCGCTATTCCGTATTCGGCCACGCGTCGATCTTGGAGGGAATATGCAGGTGGTGACTCCCGCGGCCAGCCAGTATCTCGAGTCCCTTCAGCCGCGGTTCCTGTTCACCGGATTTGCCGGTCAGAAACCATCCACCGCCAACGACGAACAGGTTGCCCACCGGTGCCCATACCGCTACACCGGTGACTTCGAATATGCCATAAGGCGACTGCTCGAATGTTGCGCGGACAAGATCCCCGTGAGCCACTACATCATTCGTGACCGGCTCGACCACCACAGCCGAGTCGTCCGCCTCACGGACGGTAATCCCCAAGGTGAGTGTGCGCAGCACACTCACCGGCTTTCGCGATTCGCTGTCGAGAGGTTGCCCGCCTACCAGGTAGCTGCCGTTGACAGACAACACCGCGGCGCCCTCAATTAGGTAGATTCCGTACTCGTCCGACTTGAAGGTTGCGCTGACGTGCATGCCGGTCTTGAGGTCCCCCAGGGCTGCTGCCAGACCCTGCACGTCTCGTCGACGACTGATATCCAGTTCGCGCCAACTAGCCACTGACATTCTCCTATTGATGAATAGTGTACGGCCGCAACAGAATTATCCACATCTAACCCGACTGCCAAACCGAGCAGCTCGTCAATCTTCTTGCAGCTGTGTCGATTCAGGCGCCCAAGGTCCACGTGAGAAATTGCTTCGAGGTGAAGATCGGCTTGCCGTGAGTGATCGCGGCCTTGGCCTTGCCCGACTGTGACCCCGCCTCCGCAGTTATCAAAACATCGCACTTGCTCTTGGTGACCGTCTTGACGGGTACCAGTCCGCGTCGAACGGCGAGATCTTCCATGTCGCTTCGAGTCCGTTCGTTGCCCTCCTCGTCGACGCATGTTCCGGTGAAGCAGACCCGAGCGCCTGCGATAAGGACAGCACCTATGTCGTCTTTCATGACATCGGCGCCGGGATCGACGATGGTGTGTCGGAACCGCGCCTCGAGTGCACGCAGAAGCTCATCAGTCCGGGAATCCATATGGACCTGACCGGCTTTGGTCCGCAGATATCCGGCCAGGACCTCCTCGGGAGTCGAGGACGGTGGGACAAAGCCACCTGCTTGAAAGCAGTCCGGCCCGAAGCCTCGCGCGAGAAGGTATCCGGTTCGAGGTTCCGCCGGAGGAAAAACGTCAGCGTCACTTACCTCCACCGCCGAACGCCTCGAAATGTCTCGCACGGCGCGAGCTCGATCGAGGGCGCGAAAAGCTTTGAGCCGCCGCCAGTCCAATTGCGACAGGTTCGAGCCGTCGAGCTCGATGCCAACGGGCATGGGGGCGACGTAGCCATTTCGCTTCAGCTCGTAGTCGAGATATCCGAGGTGCCGGTCGATGTCGAGCCCGATGGGGATTCGCCCAGCCAGATGAGGTGCCAGTGCGGCCCACGCTTCGATCAGCAAGGGCGCGAACTGTACATCGCCTGCGGTGATTGCATAGGCGCTGCGGGCGTCACCGAGATCGCGGGTCGGGTTGATCAAGGTGGTGATTTCGGTGCCGTCATCGGTCACCAGCGCGATCTCCACAGGCCGCGGCTTCCATGCCCGCCCTTCATCACCAACGGTGCAGATACCGATATACACATTCCCGCGCGGCCGCGTTTCGGATCTTCCGGACCGAAGAAATCGGCGAATTCGTTGATCCACCTTGAGGTCTCGGGATTGGACTGCACGCCGCAGCACCAGACCATCCATGGAAGTGCACCGGCTGAGCGCCACGTACAGTTGCCCGTCCGCGAATGTCCCGCCGCTGAGGTCGACCACGAGACGGTCCAGTGTCTGCCCCTGGCTCTTGTGGATCGTGATGGCCCACGCCAAACGAAACGGCAACTGGGTATAGGTACCGATTACCTGGTGACTGAGTGCCCCGCCCTCGACAACAGGCCGAGTGATCTCCCAGACGTGTGGACCCACCTCAGCCTTACTGCCATCGGGGAGCTCGACCGTGACTACCGGACCCCCGCGGCCGGTGCGGTGCCCGATGATCCGCCCGATGGTGCCGTTAACCCATCGATCCTCGGATTTATTGGTCAGAAGCATGATCTGCGCCCCAACCTTGTATGCGAGGTTTTCTTCGGTCGGCCTGTCGAATCCGTCCAAATCTCCTGTGGCAGTGGCTTGAAGGTGCGCTTCTGTACCGGGTAGTTGCTCGAGCATCTCCCGGTTCCGGGCGCCGGCAATCCGATTGGTCGTGGTCAGAGTCAGCCAGAACTCGTCGACGGGGGGCCGGAACTTCTCATTGGTTCGTGAATTCAGTTCGGCGCGAGCCCCTTCCAGCAGGGCTCCCTCGCGCACAGCATTCAGGATGTCGACCAGCCGTGAATCGCCGATCTGACGGAACACCGTGGTGAGCTCAACCGTAGGGAATTGCTCGCGGCTGTAGCTGTCGGCGGAGAAGAAATACGGCGAGGTATACCTCGTCTGGAAGTAGCCCGCCTCGGCTTCCTTCACCACCGGCGGCAGCTGGAACAAATCACCAACAAGCACCAACTGAACCCCACCGAAACGGGTTCCGGGTTTGGGTCCGAACCGTTCCAACGCGACGGCCAAACAGTCGAACAGATCGGCTCGTACCATCGACGCCTCGTCGATAATCAGCGTGTCGAGTTTGCGCAAGATGGGGGTGAAACGGCCGGGTGAGTAGTTTCCCGACCGGACCTCCTCGGGCGTGGTCGTCGGCCGAAACGCAAACAGCCGGTGGATCGTGTAGCCCTCTACATTCAGGGCGGCAATTCCCGTCGGTGCTGCCACGACCACGTTCCGGCGCGTAGTCGCGAGAAACCGGCGAATCAGTGTGGACTTGCCTGTGCCCGCCCTGCCGGTGAGGAAGAGGTTCTCACCCCGCTCCAGGCGCGACAACGCATCCTTGAACTCGTCGGTCAATGTCAGACCGGCAGCGCTCTCGACGACCACTTGTACCCCCATTCCCGCCGTGGCTCCGGCCGGACCAGCGCCTACCTATGCGAAACCCGAAATCCGTACAGGCCAGTATGTTTCGACTCTGTACGAGGCAGGCGGTCATTGAACCTCCGACGACCCTATGACGGATTCCACTGGGCCACTGTATTTTTCGGGATATTTCTATCACTGTAACGCCGCGCCGCATACTCCGATCCCACTCACATACCTACGAACCGTCATGGGAGAGCAATGCTCGGCTTCGCAATCGTCGATCGGCAACCAGCTGCCGACGCCACTGCCGTCTGGGTGACAAGCCGCACCGGCAGCACCCGGGTGAATAACACCAACGCTGTAGTCATTTCACACGACGACCCCGCCTACGATACGAAGGTCTATGCACTCACAGCAGGCCGATCGGTTGTGCTCACCGCCGGCACCGAGCCGCCCCGCACGTTTGCGCACGCCGTCCATCTCGACGTGTTCGACGAACTGATAAAACGAACCGCCATCCATCAGGATCAAATCGCCCAGGCAATCAGCGATTACAACTCTCGCACCCGCAAAGACCTGGTAATCCCGGGCTTTCCGCAAGCGCCCGTGCTCGCCCAACCAAAGGAGGACGAACCGCAATACCGCGCTCTGGCGGTAGCCGACTACGTCGCCGAAGCATGGGTTGCGTGGCTGTATACCGACGAGCAACGGCACCGCCGGACGGTCGCGCCCAAGACCGGCGAGACGCCCTAGCTCATGCCGGCGGAACTGAATAGCCAGACCATCGCTGTCCTCCCCGAGGAGTTCGCCGACCGTGTACAGGCAGAGCCAGTTACCATCGGCAAGTAACGACCGTGCAAAGGAACGACGTTCTGTCGCAGTTCTTTTCGATTCTGCTTCACTGCTCCCCCGGGGCACGCCGACACGGAGAACAAAACATCGTCACGCGCGTGTCGGGACTTTGCAGTCCGAACGGTGAGACCTTCATGCGGATGCGGATGCCAGGTAAGCCTCGACCTACCTGGAAGTGGCACTTGCACCTGGACACCAAAGTTTGAGCAGGCCTTCAGGTCTGATCTGGTCGTCCAGGGCGCTGAAGTAGCGAAGTCCCCGCCAGTTCTTATGATCACCGACGAGCACCAAACGGCGACGGGCACGCGTCACCGCCACATTCAAGAGATTGGGCTTGCCCGAAGCCCATTCGCGCGCCTTCTTCTCGTCGGTAGCAGTTCCGAGCACGAGGATGACAATGTCGGCCTCTTTACCCTGCGTAGTGTGCACTGTCCCCAGGCAATCTCGGGACACCGACAAACCGGAGGCCGTCAAATAGCCCTCGAGCCGTTCGACGATGCGGCGGAACGGACTGACTATGAACACCTTTCGCTCGAAGCGCTTTTGAAGCTCTGCCTGTTTCTCCGCCTCGCCGGCCGCCCAATCGGGGAGATCGAGGCCGAGTTCGGCAAGTTCTTCGTCCATCGCAGCCACCAGACGTGCACGCACCATTCTGAGGAGATTCAGAACCTGCTTTCCTTCCGCCTCATTCCATTTATCTCCGCTGGCCGGGGCGTCAACGTCGATCCACAGGTTCTGGGCGCCCAAACTGAAGTCGTCATCTCGGGCGACGCCATAGACCATCATGTTGTCGTACGCGATCTGGTTGCTCACCTCGAACATGAGTCGATCGCATCGCCGGTGCACACGCAGTGGTGACCCGACCCAAATCTGGCCTTCCCCATCGGGATCGGGCAACCACGTCCCGTATCGATTGAGTCGATCAGCGACAGCTTGAACCGAGGTGGCTTGAGGAGCCCAGCGGACGTCAACCTCGAACTTGCCGCACAGACGACGCTGCCCTGACCAAGGCAAAGTGACGACCGGTTCCAGCTGACGCGGATCGCCGACCACAACCGCACGCCGACAACGCCAAAGCGCCCCAACGACAGCCTGTGGTGTGGCCTGACCTGCCTCATCGACGAACAGCCAGCCGAGAGCCTCCCGCCCGAGCGCGGCAAACATGGTCGGCATCGACGCAAAGGTCGTTGATACGACCGGAACTACCAGGAACAGCATTTGCCACGCAGCGAGCACGGTTTCCGCGGGGAGGTCCGTCGGGGCGTCGCCCTTGACGATGTCGACAACCGCGCGCATGTTGTTCCAGGCGATTCGAGGTTCCGCCGTGAGTAGCGCCCGATGGAGGTCCAGTGCAGCCAGGAACACCCGGGACCGGGCCGCCGCGAATTCCTCATCCATCCATGGGGACGATTTCTCTCGCCGCTCCATCGCTGCACGATCACTCGCCCCGACAGTCCACTCTTCCCCAGGCAATGTATCCGGCCACTCGACACGGGCCCGCGCAAGAAGGTCGGCTTCACGCTCGAGCTCGATCTCCCGTTGCCGCGTGGACCGATTGGCGTTTTCAACGTCGATGAGCGCCTGGCGGATCTCATTCTCACAGCGAATAATCCGCTCACGCCATGCGGCAAGCCCACGGCCGGCTTCACTGAACTGCCGCTGCCGTTCACTGAACGCTGCGGCACGCTGGTCTCTATCTCGCTCCGCTGCGGCGACGCGGGCATCCGCCATAGCTACCCGCTCGACGAACGGCTGCGCGTCGGCCTCCCAATCACCGAGCGCATCCCGCGACCAAAGCCGTTTGAACCAACCAGGTTTCGCGCCAGCATGCTGATAGAGCTCTGCCTGAGCACGACGCTGCCAATCGTCAGCGATGACTACCTCGAACTCGGCAGCACTCGCGGCACGCTGAGAATCGTCGAGACTGTTCGCCGCACGCTGTGCTGCGGATTCAGCGGCGTGTTCACTCTCCGCCAACTCGCGTCGATGATCTTGAAGGAGCCGCAAGCGATCTTGCTGATCCTCGCTTCGTCCACGCAGGGCTGCCAGCGTTCGATCGGGCTCGACGATCCGGTCGAGGATGTCCGAAATCGTTTGCCGTTCACCAGTCAGCCGCGCCACCTCCGCGACAGCGGCATCGAAACGCGCAACCGCATCGTTCCAGGACAAGACTTCGACAGTGCTGGCCGCCGCAGAATTCTTGAGCTCGCCGAGGATTTCGCTCAGGCCACGAGCCTCCACGTCAGCCTGCTCGGCACGGCGCTCGGTGGGACCCCACCAAAAGCGCTGGACGAAGTCTCCCCGATTACTACGACGGCCCAACCTAGCCGCAATGGCTCCCCAACAAGGCTCGCCTGCCAGTCGGGTCGCCGGCTCGGACAAGTAGTCCGCGTCCGGGAAGGCCGAGCCATCGATGGCGTTCACCGACGGAACTTCCAACGTAATGTTCTCGACCGCACCGTTATTGGATGAGGCAACGACCATTTCGAATCCGGTCAAATCGGCCACCAATGGCACGATCGTCCGCTGATAGGGGCCGTCGAGGCAGGGCCACCGCCGGGCGTTGTCATCGGATTGGAATGCCGCGCGCGGATTCGACAGGCGCGCCAACCGAGTGGCTCGCTCGACCACCAGCGCCGCGATCAAGTCACGCAGCATGGTCGTCTTACCGGTGCCGGGCGGCCCATTCACCGAGTACAGACCTGACGCTGCCGGGTCTTCCATTCCGAACAGTATTTGATTGATGGCGAATTGCTGGCTCAAGGTCAGCGGGTGAGCGGGATTGGATGGCCAGCGCCCCAGCGGCATCATTCGCGGGGTCAGTGACCGCAGCAGCACATGGGGCTCTTTGCGGACGTCAATCCGCCGGTTCAGGTCGTGATTGGTTACCTCACGCAAGTAGGAGGTGAGAGCCGTACCCATGTTGCCGGACAACAGCTCCCCGGCGACCAGCTCCAGGTCCTTGGCGTAGAAGCTGTTGATGAATTCGTCGCTCGATACCTCATTGGCCCGCTTCGATGGGACCTGGAAGCTCTTGACCCAGATCTCGGTGGGTTCGAGGACGTCATCGACGCCGAGTTGCTCTGCTACCCAACGTGTTATCGCTGCCAGATCGGCGACGGTCAATACCTTGGTACCGAGCTGATCGGGTGTCTTGCCACTCTCGTCGCCCTCTCCAGCCTCCGCTCCACCGGCATCGGACTTCTTGTCACCCCTCTTTTTGATCGCTCCGATCGCGTCATCGGTGACGGACTGGCTCATCTTCTCGGCAACGGTCTTCGCGATCGGACCGAGATGAGACTCCGCGATCGACCCGATCACCGCCGGGATCGAAGCCAGACCTCCGGTCATGACATCGAGCGCGACGCGCGCTGTCGTATTCGCGATCAAGCGAAGTGCTCGCTGCCCGCCGGTGGTTACGGCGCCAGACGTTTCCACCGAGACTCGGCCATCGCCGATATCGAACAGGACAGCCAGGATTCGCTTCTGTTGATCATCGAATCCATCGAGCCAGTCGTCCCGGCCCGGACCGGGCGGCACCACGCTTCTCCCCAGCGCCCACGCGCAAGATGACAGCACCACACCATCTTTGAACAATCGCCCGTCGCCATCGACAGTGATGCTCAGCAGAGCGGTCCTGCCGCGGTTGCGCGGGCCTTCATCATGGTCTGTATCCGATGCCGGAAGAACCTTCTTCAGCACCTCGCGAACCTTCGCGGTTTCGAAGATTCCGGCATACACGGTGTGCCGCCACACGTGTTTGTCATCGATCCGCCGCACCGGTGGCTCCCAGGGCAGCTTCGTTCCCTGCCGCACCTTCACAATGCCGTTCGAGGGCGACGGGCCCTCAACATTCTGCGGACTGAAGTACTCGACAGCCCGCCAATAACGCAGAATCCGCGCCTGCCGCTCGACGTCTCCGCTTCGCCCCAAGACTCCCACCACCCCCGTGCCACTGTCCTTCTACGGTAGAACAGAATAGCTGCGCTCTCACGGAACATGTTGACAATCAAGGGTTTTGAGCGCTTTGCCTGAATCGATCAGGGACAGAGCAGTCTCGTGGCAACCGCCGAACAGGTTGAGCAGTAGTCGAGCCAGCACCATCTCCCGATGACCCGCGGACAGATTCGCGACAGCGGACCCATGAGAACCTCGTGCCGCGATCAAAAACAGCGAGTACCGATTTTAGAGTATTTCGCGGTGAATACCGCACAATTCATAACCGACCGGTCAGAATTGGTAGCTCACATGTCCAACAACACAATCAGGTAAATCGCCTCGGTTCTACGCAATGCCGGTTGTATGCTGCACTGTTGTCCAATGGGAGGCAGGGATATGGAACCAGCAGGGGAACTCGAAGCAAAGGCACTACGCACCACAATCGGGCTCGTCGACTACCTTTCGGACCTAACCGACTCGTCGGCACGAAAACCGCTGCGGGACATCACCAATGATCAATACGGAGCGATCGACAAGCTACTATGGATCGAGGAATTCCCACGCGGAATAAGCCTCGACGCCGATGCAGAAGACATATTGCTGAAGATTCACCCCATACCAAAGAATTCACCGCCGAAAGTGCCATACGAGCTGGCCGGTAAAATCGAAACACGATCAATCGCGAAAGCCGATGGGCCGGAACCCCGACTGATTTCAGACACCGACCAACTAGGCGCATCAGACCTTTCAAATGCCCCTATTCACCGCACCTTCGACGGCTGGTTGCGACAGTGGCGGACCTGGGCGGACGAAGAGCGGCTGTCAGCTCCTCGCCGTGCGCTGTACGAGATCCTCGAAAGCGCTGCGAAGACGATGGAACAGCGAGACGACGAGTATGAGTTCGTGCTCGGCGTAGGCCTCATCACGCTCCCCGAGGAGGAAGGATCGGAGGGTCGCTGCCGGCATCTGCTCACCGAGCAAGTACTGCCAACGCTGGACCAGACCGGCACGATTCGACTCAACCGCCCCGGGAAGCGCCGGATGGAAGATCGGGAGATTTTCGAAGGACTGCCTGTCTACCATCAAGATCGAGGCAAATCGATCAAGTCCGATTTGCTGATCGCCGACGATTCCATCCTCACCGCCAAGACGATCGACAGCCTACACCAATGGCTGGGGATCACAATTGACGAGACATTCGCGTTCGACGAAACATACAGTGAGCCAGCACAATTCAGATCGAATCCACGCTTCGCTCCCGCACCGGCGCTGATCCTGCGACGCCGGAGCCAGGAACGAATCTCCGAGGCCTACCGCCGGATCGGGGAAGCCCTCCGACAACCTGGCGCCGAGGTCCCGGTGGCCCTTGCTCAGATCGTCATCGACACCGAGCGCGCGGACCGCGAACGCTGGCTCGATCAGCAGGGGGCTGTACGAGGCGATGTTCTCGGGCACGATCCTCTGTTCCCTCTGGATACGAACGACGAACAGTTGCGAGTCTTGGATCTACTCCGCACGGAAATTGGTGTCGTCGTCCAGGGACCGCCCGGTACCGGAAAGACGCACACCATCGCAAACCTGATCTCTGCACTACTCGCGCAGGGACAACGGGTACTGGTAACCAGTCAGAAGGATCAGGCCCTGCGGGTTCTTCGTGACAAGATCCCGGCCGAGCTCAGACACCTGTGCGTCCTGCTCACCGGTGGAAGCAAGGACGCATCGATCGAGTTGCAGCAGGGGCTCGACGCCCTGTCCACCGCTATCGCTTCCAGTGACGCATCCTCCTTGGCTGTAGAGGTACGTCGATTGTCCGACAAGCGGATTGAGCTCAAGGCCCGCAATGTCGTACTCAATTCCGAGATCAGCGACCTTCGGAGTGATGAGTCGAGGGTGTACGAGCCGGACGTCACAGGTTGCGGAGACCGCTACCGCGGAACCTTGTCCGACATTGTCCGCGCCGTGAAGACGAATGCGACATACAACGATTGGATGCCGCCGGTTCCGGAGGGCGCAGGCGATTGCCCACCCCTTACACCCGCGGAGTGGACCGAACTTCGCTGCCTGCTTCTCGATGGTCTACTGCCCGATCGCAGAGTACGCGCCGGGCAGCATATACCGTCGGTCGGCCAGCTGCCGAGTGCTGCGGAGATTGCGAATCTGATTGCGGCCGAACGTGAATCGGCAACGATGATCGACGCGGAGGTCGACGAGGCCGCAGCACTTCTCGGACGCCTCACCGATGAGGATCTTTCGCAGCTGCGTATTGCCACCAATCGTATGTGGGAGCTACTGCACCGCTACGGGTTGGGCGGGAATGTATCGCCCAATCACCAGTGGGTGGCGCGGGCAGTCGACGACCGTCTGGCTGGGCGGAACGCCGGGCGGTGGATAGGCCCACTGCAAAGCATGAACGAACCGGCTCGATTGCTATCGGCTCTCCATGCCATCAATGCCGCCGGCTATGTGATCGATCTCCGAGCACCGATCACCTACCAGACCCTCGGGCCCGCTCGTGCGTGCCTGCGGGGCGGTTCAGCGCTGCTGGAATTCCTGAAAGGTGGTGGAAAGCTCAAGACGCGCTTCGCATCCCAGCCACAGCGAGAAGGGCAACCCTTCCTCGATTGGGTCGTCGTCGACGGAAGAGCCCCCGACTCGCAAGAGACTCTGCAGGCTGCCCTGGACAGGGTTCACGCCGAGATTTCCGCGATACAGCTCAGCCGCAGCTGGTTCGAGTCCGGAATCCCGGTGGCCGCAGGAGTGCAATATTTCGCCCAGGCGAACCAGATCCTGCTCGAACTTGCCGAACATGCGCGCATGCTCGCGGCGATGAACGAAATTCATCAGGCGCGGAATCCAATCGCGGACCTCCTCGGGAGGTATTCGATTCCACTTCCGTTGGACGATCTTGCCTCGATTCGCGCGGTATTGCAGGCTGTCCCCGGTGCCGAGAGGCACGCACAGCTCACACGAGCGAAGGGTCGTATCGAGCAGGTTCGAGCCGACATAACCGCGCTGGCCTCGACACCCCACTCCTGCATTGAACTGACATCCGCGGTCGAGGCCATCTCTCGGCGAGATGTACAGCAGTACGCCCAGGTGGTCGAAACGCTCGATGCGATACGGACCCAACAGATCCGGGAGCAATGCGCGAACCAGCTCGAACACACAGTCGCAGAGATACACCCCAGGCTTCTGACTCTGCTGCATACGACATACACGGATCCGTTGTGGGAGGAGCGCGACACCGTGGCGGCGTGGGCATGGTCGAGGGCCCAGCAATTCGTCAGTGTGCACGGAACCGCCGAGCGCGAACACGAACTTCTCGATGAGTTCGAAGCAAATGAATCGGATATCAAGAGTCTGTCGGCGCGACTGGTCGCGATCGAAGCGCAGGCAGCATGTCTGCGCCGACTGACCGATGACCAGCAGCGGGCCCTGAACGCCTACCGAACCCACATGTCGAAGATCGGTGCCGGTACCGGCCGCAAGACCAAGGAATTCCGGAAGGCTGCACGCGCCGCGATGATCAAAGCCCAGGATGCCGTACCGGCCTGGGTTGTTCCATTGCCCAACCTCTTGGACAACATCTCGGCGGACCGCAATCGATTCGATGTCGTCATCGTGGATGAGGCAAGCCAGGTGGGCATCGAGCACCTTTATCTACTGTGGATGGCTCCTCGCGTAATCGTCGTCGGCGACGACAAGCAATGCACCCCGGGTGCAAGCACGCTCGGTCTGCTCGATCAGGTGTTCGCGCGCAACGACGAACATTTGGCGGAAGTCGACGCGGATATCCGGACGATCCTGACCCCGCGATCGAATTTGTACGAGGTGTTGTCGGCGCGTTCGGGCAAGGATGCGCTGGTGCGGCTGCGCGAGCATTTCCGGTGTGTCCCCGAGATCATCAACTGGTCCTCCAGACAGTTCTACGATGACGGATCCGGGCGGGGCGGGCTGATTCCACTGCGGGAGCGGCGGCACGACGCCCTGCCGCCACTGCGAGTCACGAAGGTCGAGGGCGGATTCACCGAGGGACGGGATATGCGGCGCCGCAATCCAATCGAGGCCAAGACGCTTGTCGAGACGCTCGTCCGGTGCCTCGCCGATCCAGCGTACGACCGCAAAACCTTTGGCATCGTCGTTCTGCAGAGCGCCAAGTCCCACATTCAACTCATCGAGAACCTGGTCAACGAATCGATCACTCCGGAGGTTCGCGAGACGCGAGGTATCCGGGTTGGCACCGCACCGAATTTCCAGGGCGACGAACGTGACGTCATCTTCCTCTCGATGGTGGTCGCGGAGTCTGCTCGTTTGATCTCGTCCGAGATATACCGGCAGGCTTACAACGTCGCCGCGACCCGCGCCAAGGACCAGCTGTGGTTGTTCGCATCGGTTGGGCGGGATCAGCTGAAGCCGGGGTGCCTGCGGGCATCCCTGCTCGGCTACATGCTCGATCCACCATCGGTATTCGGAGAATCTCCCTCGGTTGACGAAGTCTCCGAGCACAAACGCACACCGCCGTTCGAATCACTTTTCGAGCAAAGGGTTTTCCGCATACTTCGATCTCGTGGATACCACGTTGTGCCCCAGTACCCAGTCGGTTCGAGGACATTGGACCTCGTGGTCGTCGGCGATGACGGGCGCATGGCGGTCGAATGCGACGGCCACTACTGGCACACCGATGTGACGGCGCAGGCGAACGATGCCCGGAGAGACCGTGAGCTGTTCAGGATGGGCTGGACCACGATACGAATCCGGGAAAGCGAATTCGAGTTCGACCCGGAACGAGCGATGATCCCGGTCTGGAAGGCGCTGCAGGACAAAGGAATCATGCCGGGAATCGTCGATGGCGACGCTCAGCACGCTTGGCAACCTTCGACTCTCGCCGACGAGGACGAATCCGAAGAGGAGACGGAGCAGCCATGACCGAGACAAGCCCGACCGTACAACTCGACGAGCTGATCCTCGAGCACCTCGCAGCCCTGATCTGCGGCGAAGATGGAACCCCCTACTACCGCAGCGCCAAGGACCTGGAGCGGTTCTTCCGGGCGGCCGGTATACCCAATGTTCCGGAATACGAGGGTTACCGCAAGGACTGGACCATCGAACGCCTTAACCAGATCCGGCATGACTCCGACTGCCTACGAAAAGTATTGCTGCGCTTGGCTGATCGACGCGAATACATCGACAACGCGGACGGATACGCCGCGGTGATCGAGGAGTTGGACTCCCTGTTGGCCATGGAGGCATTGCAGATCGTCGAGGAACAGGGCCGTCCCCGGCTCATCGAACGTTCCGGTGAGACTTCACGTCTCGCGTCGAAGGCACCCGCGGAGCTGACGGCGAACATCTCGGATATCGTCACCGACACCGTTTTCGCGGGACAGCTTCGCGGGCGCCTCGATGAGGCCTATATCTGCTGGCAATCCGGCGCACCGACAGCGGCGATCATCCTGCTGGGCAGTGTGCTCGAAGGTGTGCTCTATGACGTCGCGGTCAATCGTCACACCGGTGACCGGCAGCCGACTGATCATCTGCAGCGACTGATCGAAATGGCGCGCGACGAGCAGTGGATCGGCCGCGACGTCGCCGAATACGCCGACGTGCTGCGCACCCATCGAAACCTGGTGCATCCCAAGAAGCAATGGAAGGAGCTGTACCGACCGGAAGATGACATCGTCCGCATCGCGTGGAATGTCGTCGTTGCCGCCCTGAATGATCTGGCGGCCACACCGTAGGTGGTTGATACCAGCCAGCATGACCTTGACTACTGCGCGACCTACGGGCTGGACTTCCGCCAATCCTGACCCCCTGGGGGTTGGGCTTGCGGTGGAAGATGCGCTTGTGGTGCTGCTTGCCGCCCGGCTCGGCGGCAAGCAGCACGTCCGGCCCACACCCCAGCCCCACAGTGCCAGATATCCACACCGTGCGGGCAGGAGAGTAGG
>NZ_JBHJXS010000006.1:472846-502788 GCF_042269265.1 Nocardia sp. NPDC056000
GCCGGGGCTCCCCCCCCCCCCCCCCGCCCGGGGGGGGGGTGGGGTGGGGGGTGTTGGGGGGGTTGGGGGTGCTCGGCGCCGCGGGGCGCGCCCCCCCCCCCCACGTCCGGCCCTCACGCCAGCCCGACAGTGCCAGATAGCCACACGGTGCGGGCAGGAGAGTCGGCACATCTGGCGTTCGCTCCGAACCGTCAGTTCAGCGAACTGGACGACATCGAATCATTCAGTCCCACATGCCCGGTGGCCAGGGCGTCCGCCAGTGACGCACGGGCTTTGGCCGAAGCGGCGGCCAGGGCTTCGAAAGCCGCGACCTGACCGTCGATGGCCCGCATGGCCTCGCCGATCCGGTGCTGCTCGTCGATCGGCGGCAAAATGATCGGCTGACGACCAAGGGCATCCTTGCTTAGGGTCGCGACTGCGGTGCCGGTGGCGCGAGCGGCGATACCCGACAGAACCCGGCGGGCCGAGAGGTGGCCTAGTAAGAACAGTGCGTCAACCTTCGCCGTGTCTTTTATTCGTAGGCGAACCAGGTTGTTGCCCAACAGCATCGGCCCCTGATCAGCGCCGACGATGGCTGGCGCCATCATCGCGCCGGATCGGACCAACAGAATGTCGTTCGGCTGGAGCAAGTACTTATCCAACCGGGCAGCCGCCGACCAGCTGATCGATTCGGCTCCATCTGATAGCACCCGGAAGTCTCGCAGATGATGTCGTTTCACGACGGGAACTGAGCAGTTCTCGCGGGCTTCATCCTTAGGCATGAGGTCATGAGAAGGTCCGGGTTGGATGTCGCATATCTCCGCCAGCAGAGCCTCCCACCGACCGGCGGCGGAACCGGGTTCGGGCAGATTCGGCCAGAAGTGCACAGATACCTGTTCGAGCACAGCAACCGACGTCGCCCGGTCTCGCCGCTGCGCGAAGTCGGCGAACGCACGACCTAGATCATCTGCAAGCGCCTCGAACCGGACGTCCTCTGCCTGACGCAGGTAGTCCGAAGGGCGCAGTAGATGGCCTGCGGCCCGGATGGTTTCCAGGCTGACCACGATCGCTGACCCACCCTTCGTCACCTCCACAGCCTGCCCCGGAACCATGTCCTTCCTGCAGGTGTACTGATTGAGGATGGCCGCCGCAGCCAGTTCTGGCAACAGGATGCGCTTACCGTCCTGTACACCGATATTCCGCACGTCCACCAGCAGCACACTCTGCTCGACCTGTTGTGGCCTGGTGATGATCCAGAGCGTCGCCGCGACATCGGTATTCGGGAACATCTTGGCAGGCAACGCGATAACGGCACGGACCACGCCTGCCTCCACCATGTTCCGGCGTATCGCCGCTTCCCTCGCATCGGCAGACACGGCCGCTTGGGCGGGCATGAGAACCGCGGCAACACCGTCCGAAGTGAGATTCGCGGCGGCGTGCTGCAACCAGGCGAAGTTGTCATTGTGTGGCGGCGGCTCACCGAATTCCCAACCTGTGGAGGGATATTCGCCGAACAGTTGGGACTTGCGATTGAACGGTGGATTCACTACCACAACCTTCGCAGGCACATCGCCGTGCAGCCATGGAGACAGGCGACCCAACCGGAATTCACCTGATCCGCCCGCAATCGCGATCCGCATCGCAGCAAGACGAAGGGTACGCTCGTCGGCGCTCACCCCGCGGACCTGCGCACCGCCGCTCTCCGCACTGTGCCGAACCGCCGCGCAGAGCAACTCACCGCCGCGCGCGTGTGGATCGTAGATCAGCCCGGAGACCGGCTTCGCGCCCGTCGCCAGATCCGCCATGAGAGTCGCCAGCGACGGCGGTGTGAAGTACTCCCCCGTGTGTGGATCGGAGATCGCGGCGAATCGCTCAAAGAGGCTCGAAAACCCTTGCAGGGCGAGCCTTCCGCAGTGCTCCAGCACCTCCCGCACATCCTGTACACGACTGGAGCCCAAACCTTGAACGACGGATCGCATGCCGGGCGCGACGCCATGTTCCCGCAAAACCTGATCGATACGCCAGCCCATTTCACGCAGCAGCGCCTCACCCGATTGCGATCGCGTCCCTGCCGCATCGATCAGTTCTTGCCATGAATCGTTCGCTCGCACACGGAGGAAGATCAGGCACATCAGAATCAATATGTAGTCGGATTCGGAGACTGTGCGTCCCCGTAGCCGAAACCCGTTCGGGCCCAATAGTTTAGCCAGCCGAACAGAACGCTGCTCTGCATCATCCTCGGTGAGAACCGCCTCCACGCGCGCCGCGTTCTCGGCCGTGTGTGCCCGACGCACCCGCTCACCATATGTAATTCCCGGCGGTTCCTGGCGCGGGTCACGGTTCGCATCCGGGACGCGCCGATCCGACAACCAGGCGATCATATGATCGAGGCGGAAGTACTCGCCCTTGTCGTCCGAGCCTTCCGGCTCGGGAAAAGTCTTGGGGTTCCGCCTCTCCCACGTAGTAACGGTGGGACGTTGAACCCCCGCGAGCGCGGCGATTTTCGACCGGTGCACATAGACGGGACTGTGCTGCGGGCGCTCGAGATCGGTCATCATTCCTCCTCATCTGACTTTCGTCGGCATTGCGTACACAGCTCGAAGCGAGCAGAGGTTACGCCGCCACACTCGACACAGCGCCGCCTGGGCGAAGTGGCCCCTCGCAACTTATCTGCGCCCGAATTACGCTGCACAGCAATGCCATTCGAAAGAAGTAAGCCAAGCACTGATAGAGCATCACGTCGGCGTGACGGCTTCGACCAGAGTGCGCACTGAACGGCGAGGAAGGTATCCAGGCCACCGCGCAGCACCCACAGCCCGAAAGGCATGGCCCAGGCGTGCTCGAATACCGCATTCACTCTGCTGACACCTCCCTGGATCGGACCGAACGGTAGGAAAATGCCGCTTGCGTCGGCACGATGTGACGAGTCATGACCTCTCACTGCGGGAGTAGAAGCGGTTCGTACGAGAGTTTTCACCGCTGCGGACTCGTTGTCGATCATAGTATTATCAGTGCGCTCCATCGGATACATGGCAAACAGGGCAAGACCCTGGAGGTAATCCAGCATCCTGGCCAGCTCATAGCGCTCTACCTGCGCTTCTAGCGGCACCTGCGCCAAGCCTACATCGAGTTGAGTACTGGCCGTACTCAGATCATTGGTCTCTCCCGTCCAGTGAGCGTGAAAGCCCATGCGGACATGAGCTCCCCCACTGGTTCGATAGAGTTTGCCGGTGATCACTGGCGAACTGCGCACCAAGATCGACACCCTCTGGGATGCCTTCTGGTCGGGAGGAATCTCCAACCCCATCGAAGTGATCGAGCAGATCACCTATCTGATGTTCCTGAGACGGTTGGACGACATCCAGGCATCCAAGGAGAACAAGGCGAGCCGTACCGGTCAGTTCATCGACCGTCCGATCTACCTCGACGAGACCGACCATCTGCGCTGGTCGAAACTGAAGAACCTGCACCCTGACGAGATGTTCGCCAAGTTCCGCGACGAGGTGTTCCCGTGGTTGCGCGAGCTGAGCGACACCGACGCCAGCGACGAATCCACCTACGCCCACCACATGCGCGACGCCCGCTTCACCATTCCCACCGCTGGCCTGCTCGGCAAGGTCGTGGATCTGCTCGACGAGTTGCCACTCAGCGCCGGCGACGCAAAAGGCGATCTGTACGAGTACATGCTCGGCAAGCTTGCCACCGCGGGACAGAACGGCCAGTTCCGCACACCCCGCCAAATCATCGACTTGGTCGTGCGCATGATGAACCCAGCACCGAATGACGAGATCTGCGATCCCGCTTGCGGCACAGCGGGATTCCTCGTCGGTGCGGCCGAATACATCAGCCAGACCTACCACGAGGACTTATTCGATCCAGAGTTCCGTCGCCATTTCGACAGCCGCATGTTCCACGGCTTCGATTTCGACCGCACCATGCTGCGCATCGCCAGCATGAACATGCTCATGCACGGTGTCGACCAGCCCGATATCCGCTACAGGGATTCCCTGGCTGAGAGCGCCGCCGGTGAGGCCGACAGGTACTCCATGATTCTGGCCAATCCACCCTTCGCCGGCAGCCTCGACTACGAGACCACTGCCAAGGATCTTCAGGCCATCGTCAAGACCAAGAAGACCGAACTCCTCTTTCTTGCTCTATTCCTGCGCTTACTCAAGCCCGGCGGCCGGGCAGCCATCATCGTCCCAGACGGCGTACTGTTCGGATCCACCAAGGCGCACAAGGAACTTCGAACCATGCTCGTCGAGGACCACAAACTCGACGCGGTCGTGAAGCTCCCCAGCGGAGTCTTCAAGCCCTACGCCGGCGTCTCCACCGCTATCCTCTTCTTCACCAAAACCAATAGCGGCGGAACCGATTCCGTGTGGTTCTACGAAGTCACTGCCGACGGCTTCAGCCTCGACGACAAGCGCGTACCTTTGCTCTCGGAAACCAAGCTCGGCGCTGCCCCTGGCACTCCCCTCACCGACGACGACCACGCCAAGAACAACCTCCCCGATGTCCTTGCTCGCTGGCCCCTGCGCAACGGCACCGAGCATGACCGCCCGCGCACCGCCCAGAGTTTCTGCGTCCCCCTGTCCGACATCGTCGCCCAAGACTTTGACCTGTCCCTCAACCGATATAAACAGACGATCCATAACGAAGTTGAGCATCGTCCCCCTTTGGAGATCATCGAGGAGCTTGATCAACTTGAGGCTGAAATCCAGCAAGGAATGTCAGTCCTGAAGGGGATGCTCGGATGAAGACAAAAACAAGGCTCGATGAGTTGGCAGAAATTGTAATGGGGCAGGCACCACCAGGCGATTCATACAACACGGACGGTAACGGCCTACCGTTGATCGCAGGCGCCGGAGATTTCAACGGACAAGGTATTAGTCCAAAGAAATATACAACGAACCCGTCGAAGCGAGCCCAGCCGGGCGATCTCATCCTCGGAATCAGGGCTTCAATCGGCGAGAAGCGTATCGCCGATCGCCAGTATGCTCTCGGTCGCGGCGTTGCATCAATACGGCCAACCCAGCGTCTCGATCATCGTTACCTCTGGCATTGGCTTGACTATGTATCCGAGGAACTTGCATCGAAAGGCCGCGGAGCTACTTTTAAGCAGGTAAATCGCCAGGACATTGGGGAGTTGAGAATAGATAATCTCCCTTTGAGCTCGCAGCAACGTATTGCACGCATGTTGGACAAGGCTGATGCACTTCGGGCGATGAGACGACGTGCCGTAGATCTCCTCGACAGCCTCGCTCAGTCTCTCTTCTATGATATGTTTGACACTCCCATTGAAAGTCAATGGGAAAATTATCGATTCTCGGAGCTTGTGACTGAGTTTCGATACGGAACCTCCAACAAGTCCACCGACTCCGGCTATCCAGCGTTACGAATTCCTAATGTTATCGGCGGGGGAATCGATCTAACTGAAATAAAGACAGTGCCCGTTTCGCCGCACGAACTCGAAAGGTTGCGCCTACAGGACGGCGATCTCTTATTCGTTAGAACAAATGGCAGTCCAGAAAATGTTGGACGCTGCGCAACCTTCACGACATCGAACGTATCGGGTTTGGAATTTCATCCGAATGAATGGATCTATGCTTCGTACTTAATAAGAGCGCGACTCAATCTATCAATGGTTGACTCGACCTATATTCGAGAATTTATGCTCGGACCGACCGGACGTGCAATGCTACGCGAGCACAGCAAGACGTCGGCTGGACAGTTCAATATAAATATCGATGGGCTGAGCTCCGTAATCGTTCCAGTGCCACCGATCGCGGCTCAGCGTAGCTACGCCGACAAGTTGTCCGAACTCGCGAAGCACCGTGCGATGGCCTCGGTCCATCTGGCCCGTCTTGACAATCTCTTCAACTCCCTTCAGTCCCGTGCCTTCCGCGGCGAACTCTGGCAAGATGATCTCGATCACCTTGAGGGGGAAGGACTTTCGTGAGCAACTTCGCGTTCCTGCGGGCCGAGTGGCCGGACTTGTTCGATGAGGCGGTTCGGGCCGAACGGGTGGGGGTGGCGGATCCGCGGGTGGCGTGCATTCTCGCCCGCAGGACGCTGGAGTTGGCTTTGGGATGGTTGTACGACGCCGAGGTGAAGCTGAGGACGCCGTACAAGAATGATCTGAGCGGCAAGATCAATGAGCCGACCATGGTGCAGTTGGCGGGAACCGATTTGCGGGCGAAGATGGATCTGATCCGCAAGGTCGGCAATGAGAGTGTGCACGGTAAGCGGCCGGTCAACGCGGCCACCTCGCTCTCGACTCTCGGCGAGCTGTTCCAGGTCATGTACTGGGTGGCGCGCAACTACTCTCGCGATTCGGCAAACCTTCCCTCCGCGGCGCTTACGTTCGACCTCACCCGGGTGCCTCGGCCGGTTCCGGCCGAGGTGCGGCGTAAGAAGCAGGCCGAGATTCAGGCAATGATCGCCGGGTTTGAGCAGCAGCGCGTAGCTCTCGAAGCGCAGCGGGACGCCAATTCGAATCTCGAGGCGGAGCTGGCCGAGCTGCGAGCGCAGATCAAGGTGGCCAAGCAGGCCAACCAGATGGTGCCCGATACACACGACTACACCGAAGCGAAGACCCGCGCCCTGTACATCGACAGGCTGCTTAATGAAGCTGGTTGGGAGTTGAGCAAACTCGAGGATCGGGAATACCCGGTCACCGGCCTGCCGACGCCCAGCGGAAAGGGCCGCGTCGACTATGTGCTGTGGGGCGACAATGGGAAACCGCTCGGCCTGGTCGAAGCCAAGCGGGCCTCCAAGGATCCCGACATCGCGGGCAAGGAACAGGCGCGGCAGTACGCGGACGCTCTCGAGCTGAAGACCGGTCAGCGGCCGATCATCTTCTACACCAACGGTTTTGAAACCTGGATCTGGGACGACAAGCACTATCCGCCACGCCGCGTGCAGGGCTTCTACACCAAAGAGGAACTGCAACACCTGATTCAGCAGCGCGCCGGTCGCCGCAGGCTGTCCACCGAGACCATCAACGACCAGATCGTCAACCGCTACTACCAGACTCGCGCCATCCGGCATATCGCCGCCAGTTTCGAGAACGACAACCGCCGGCAAGCACTGCTGGTGATGGCGACCGGCACTGGCAAAACTCGCACCGCGATAGCACTGGTCGATCTGCTGGCCCGTGCGGGCTGGGTGAAGCGGGTGCTGTTCCTGGCCGACCGTCAGGTGCTGGTGAATCAGGCGGCGAAGGCGTTCAAGACGCACGCCCCGGCATTGACCACGGTGAACCTGCTCAACGATAAGACGAAGACCGGTCGGGTGTACGTGAGCACCTACCAGACCATGATGGCGCTGACCGATGAGACCGACAGCGAAGGCGTGAAGCGTTTCGGCCCTGGACATTTCGACCTGGTCATCATCGACGAAGCGCATCGGTCGGTGTATCAGAAGTACGGAACGCTGTTCACCTACTTCGACTCGCTGCTGGTCGGCTTGACCGCCACGCCCCGCGACGATATCGACCACAACACGTACTCGCTGTTCCACCTCGAGGACGGGGTGCCGACCGACAATTACGACCTCGACGACGCCGTGGCCGATAAGAATCTTGTGCCGCCGACCGTCATCGACGTGCCGTTGAAGTTTCAGCGCTCCGGCATTCGGTACAACGAGCTGTCCGAGGAAGAGAAACAACAGTGGGACTCGGCAGAGTGGGCGGCCGACGATGACGGCATCCCCGAAGAAGTCGCCGCCGACGATCTCAATAAGTTCCTGTTCAATACGGACACCGTCGACAAGATGCTGCAAACGGTGATGGAGTACGGGCTGAAGGTCAATGGCGGCGAACACATCGGCAAAACGATCGTCTTCGCGCGCAATACCAATCATGCCGGGCTGATCGCTCGTCGCTTCGACGAGCTGTACCCGCACTTCCGTGGCGACTTCGCCTCCATCATCACCAGCAAGGCCGACAACGCTCAGAGCCTCATCGACAAGTTCGAGAAGCAGGACAGCGCCCCGTATCTCGCTATCTCCGTCGATATGCTCGACACCGGCCTGGACGTTCCCTCCGTAGTGAACCTGGTGTTCGCGAAGATGGTGCGATCCAAGACCAAGTTCTGGCAGATGCTCGGCCGCGGCACCAGGCTTTGCGAAAACCTGTTCGGCCCTGGACACCACAAGACCGGTTTTGTGGTGTTCGACCTGTGTCAGAATGTCGAATACTTCAATCAGAATCTCGCCACCGCGGAAGGCCGCGCCACGATCTCGCTGCGTGAGAAGCTGTTCCGGCAACGCGCGGATTTGCTTCTGGAACTGGATCGGCTCCAGGACCCCGGTGAGACCCCCGCCGAAATCCCTGACGGCGAGCCACAGAGCGTCGGCGACGTTCGCTGGCAGATCGCGCAGACCCTGCATCGGCAAGTCGCGGGTATGAACCCGAATGGCATCGAAGTGCGCGGTAAGCTGCGACAGGTCGAAGCCTTCACCGACACCTCCGCATGGCAACGCATCACTCCCGAGAAGCGCACAGAACTCGACCAGATCGCCGGTCTGCCCACCGAATTCGTCGAGGACGGCAACAGTCCGCAAGCCAAACGCTTTGACTACCTGGTGCTCCGCCTGGAGTACGCGACTCTCACCGGCGAGCCAGGATTCCCCTCCCTGAAAATCCAGGTGCAAGAGGTCGCCGCTGAACTCATGAGTGATAGCCTCCGAAATGTTCCTGCCGTCGCCAGACACTATGATTTTCTGGAAGAAGTCTGCACAGACACCTGGTGGGAAGACATCACCCTTCCCATGCTGGAGACATTGCGCTGCCGTCTGCGCGCGCTGGTCTCCAATATCAAGCCGTCCGGGCGCAGCCCCGTCTACACCGACTTCGAAGATGAGCTCGGCCAGCTGCGTATCCAAGAACTCACCGCGCTCACCGGGATTCGTGGCAAGGCACGATTCGAAGCCAAGGTCCGCGCCTACCTTACCGAGCACGACGACCAGATCGCCGTCCAGAAACTCCGGCGCGGTCGGCAAATAACCACGATGGACATAGCCTTCCTGGAAAAGGTCTTCATCGCGGAAGGATTCGGCACTATCGAAGACGTACAGCTCGCCAAATCCGAGTATGACGGTCAGCTGGGACTGTTCCTGCGTGCGGTCGCGGGCCTCGAGGAACACGCAGCCATGGCCGCCTTCGACGAATTCCAGTCGAACCGAAAGCTTTCGGCGAACCAGCTGGACTTTCTTCGGCTGTTGGTCAAGGTAATCAGCAAGAATGGCATAGTCAATGTCGGAGCACTCTACGATCCCCCATTCAGCGGTCTGGCACCACGTGGACCCGAGGAGTTGTTCTCCCCGAGCGACATTGACGCGATGGAAGAGGTGCTGACCCACCTGCGTGCCACAGCGATCCCGCTTGACACCCAGACCGCTTGATCCAGATGGCGCACGCCATGCCCAGGTACACATCCCGGCAGTGCGTCAATAGGATGGCTTGTGCCTGCGTCGGATTATGCCGGTGCAGGCCCATACCTCAACGGCGGTCGAACCGGCCGGACTTCACGGCGTCATTGAACCGGTCCCAGGTTGAACCATCAAAAATCAGCACCGGGCTGGCGGTCCCCAACTTCGAGTCGCGTACCCCGACACTGCCGCCCAAGTGGGCGGCTTCGACACACGCTTCGCCGCCAGCGCTGAAGCTGCTCTTGAACCAGTGGGCTTCGCGCACGTCATTCATGCTTCGAACTCCTTCGCTACCTGCCTGAGCAAATGTTTGCTATCCGCCTCGTCCAACGCTACCTGCCCAATGCCATTGTGGGCCTCCAGGTATCGCGTCACGGTCGTCGTTCGGTCGTAGTAAAGCCGGGACCCATAGGACTCGCTATATACAGTGGTGGGCTCAACCGGCTCGCCCGTACTGGGATCGGTTGGGAATCGAAGAATCACGAACGGGCCGGGAGCGGTCCCGAGCGGGAATCCAGCGGTGAACGGCATGATGCGGATCCGCACATTCGGCGGAGCGTCAGCCAGCTTCCGGAGCTGGACGGCCATCACTCGCCGGTTTCCCGCAATACGCCTGATCACCGCTTCATCGAGGAGTAGGTCGACCTCAACTGGGGACAGCTTCCGTATGAGTGCACATTGCCGACGGAGCTTCACCTCGATGCGCTGTTCCAGGTCCATTGGCGTATCCGTTGTGAAGAATGCTCGGTCCAGCGCTCGCGCGTAATCGGCCGTCTGGACCAGCCCTGGCACCAGGTCGGTCTGGTACATGATCACCTGTGTCGCTGCGGCTTCCAGGCTCATGTAGGTCTCGAAGTCGTCCGGGATCAGATCGTCGTACCGATGCCACCAAACGCGCTCATCCACCGGCCGCATGCGCTCATCGGCTTCCTTCGCGAGAGCCTGTAAAGCACCCAGCTTGTCCTTGCCCGCGCCGTACAAGCGGCACAGCGCCTCGATGTCCAACAGCCTGATCCGGGGGTTCTCGCCCTTCTCCAACCGCTGAAGCGTTCCGGCCCCGCGCTCGATCAGCCGCGCGGCGTCGGCAATGGAAAGCCCTGCGGATTGGCGCATTTCACGAAGCTGCCGGCCCAGCTGTCGCCGGGGAATCGTAGTCGGATTCTTGCCGATCATAAGCTTTGCTCCCGAGTTTTTGGATGACTCGTGCACTGTTCATGGATGGTGTAGCTCGAATTGTTGGATGCCATCTTCCGCGCGCTTCGGATGGCGTGCAGGGGAAATGGGCGGATTCATTTGGACGATCCGAAAATGCCTCCACTGCAGTCGGTGCAGGTCCCTAATGGCTCTCACCACCACTGGGCGGCGAGCTCGGCCGAAGCGCCGCTCGGGACAGCAGATCGGACATCGACAAGGGGACATCGAAATGCCTTGGGAATCTTTGGTTTTGCTCGTCATGCTCACAACTGGCCTGATCACCGTTATCGGGGCGATGGTTGCAGAGCTGCGCGACGGCCAATACGCACACAAGCGGCGGGCTGCACTTCCGCTCGAACTCTCCACCGGTAGCACCTATCCCATCGCAGCGATGCGAGGCCCTGGGCGGCATCGAGCCAAGGGAAGCGAGCGGCAGCGATGACCGGCGTCTCCTCGAGGCTCGATCACCACCCCGTTTCGGAGTACCGAGTCGACTTGCGCTATCCGCACGGCGTGCGGGCATTGCTGTACCCGCATCGCAACTGCATTGCCGGACCTGGACATAACGCCAAGAGTTGCGGCCGCCTGCGGCAACTACTCGAGATCGCCGATCGTAACGAATGGCATTGGGCAAGAAGAATAGTCGGCCCAGGACCGCGGAGTCCGGAAACCGCAGAGCGGTACGGTCCACGCCTGAAGATGCTCGAATCGCACACCGTCGGCGAGTCCGAGAGCCGGATGACGCAGACGGAGGCCGTCGAGGCCAGGGCGCTCCACCGCGACTGCGACCCGCCGTGCGGGCGGGTCCGCGCCGCGAACGAGCGATTGGAGGACGACTTCGCCCAGAAGCCCGCGACCATCATTCGGTTCCCGGATCGTGTCGATGTTTGAGCATCATGACCGCCGAGATCCACTTGCATCGTGCTCAATCCCGAAGGTAAGCGACCCTAGATGTAGTCCCGAGCCCTGGTCAGCGTGACCAGTGTTTGGCGGGCCAGGATCTCGGCCCGGTTCCGCTCTCCTCCAGCCAGCTCGCTCAGCGGCACATCGACCGATTCGGTGATGTGGAAGACAGCGCCGAAGTCCGTACCCTTGCCGCGGCGGACGGACCCGACTTTGATCACGCCAGGTTGCGTGCCGTCCTAGTCCATGAGCGGAAGCACTGGGAGACCTGCTCGCTTCAGTGCGTCCCGATACTTGACCGCCTCCTGCGGCGTATGAGTGATCACCGCGATCTCGGAGTATGCGAAGGCTGATTCAGTGATGGCCGCGATCAGTTCGTCTTCAATTGCGTTGCGGTGCACAATTTTTTCGACCGCGCGCCCGCCACTCAATACAGCTTCGCTATCGCGAAGTACGAAGCCGGGTCCGCTATCGAGGTCGTCGACGGTATTGGAGGCCTCGATGCGCTGGGTGCACCAGAGGCAGTTCGAGCAACGTACAGTCCTGCACTTCGTTTACGACGACCATCGCGTACTTCTCGAAGTCGTCGAGCGGGCTGGCTCGCAGTTCGTCGACCGTTTTGCAGATGAGATCGTTGAAATCATCGACGCCACGCTATTCCAGCCGCGCCTGATTCCCGCAGGCGGGCGATCGAAAGACTCGACGACGCTTCTGAGGTAACCCGACTACTCGTCGTCTTCGATATCGAGGATGGTGAAGGGCCGCAGGCGAACAGTGTCGGGGATGATCAGCGCGGCTGGCACATCGTCCCAGCCTTCGGTTCGGATGCATGGTGGTTCCTCGAATCCGTCCGATTCCCAGATGGTTTCGCGGTTGGCGGTAGGTTCGGAGTCCTTGGCGACCGCCGCGGGTGGCTGCTGCGGCGTAGAAAGCAATGCGGCGCGAAACTCGGGTGGCAGGTCATCGATGCTCATCCGAGATCACCCTGGTTCTACGGCTTGGTCGGTTCAGCGTTGGTCGCCGCCCAACCGGGCACCGGGTCGAGTGCCGGGAGGTGCTTCGGGTAGTAGGTCAGTTCGGTGGTGTTCAGCTGTTCCGGCGGAACCGGGTTGTTGGGCAGCCCCAGGCACGGATCCTCATATGGAACCCCCTTTGCCTGAATCCAACTGCTGTTGACGGCAACGGATTCCACGGACCACTGACCGAATACGTCGGTGGTCGGATAGCGGGATGGGCCGTGTCCGAGTGCAGTGAGTTTTGGCGTCTCGTCCTGTGGCGCGCGAAGCTTCAACCGCACGGCTTGAGGGACAAGGACGAACAGCGACCGGAAGCTTTCCGGCTGCAAGCTCACGGACAAGCCGTTGAACCACACGCAGGCCAACGCGTCCATCGTGTGGGCCGTGGCGTCGCCCGAGGATTTCTGTACCGAGACCAGGTAGGCGTAGGCAGTGCCATGTACCGGGACCCAGGAATCGAGGGTGCCCGCGTCCCACACGCTGTACAGGGAGCCCGGAGCATTTGTCATAACCGGGGCCACAGCGCGGGTATACCCGGGATACGTGAATTTGCCTTCGTCGCTCTTGTTGGTTGTGCGCATGATAGTCGCGATGAACGCGGATTCGATGGTGGCGCGCGTGACAATGGCGGCGTCGGAGTCCAGGCCCAGCCCAGGAGTGGACGACCACCGGTAGGAGAATTGCACATTATCGGAAAGCTGATAGGGCGCCGCGGTCTGGTGGTTGTCCGAGCATCCCGCGACCAAGACGACAGCGAGTGCGGCGACAGTCGTCGCTCGGCGAATGCGGATTCGACCAGATCTCACTTGTGTGGAACTCCATTCCGATCGTGCCCATTGGCCCAGCTGGCATCGTAGTTGGCCAAGCCGGGGAGGAGATTTCGCATGGCACTGTCGAATTCGGGCAGATTCTCCCTCGGTAGCGTCCCTGCGATCTCTTCGAATGACTTCAGTTTGCCCGTGTTTGGGTCGAAGTACCGTCCGACATTCTGGTCCGATCGGAAGTCGGGATGATCCGGCAGCTGTGTCATGCCTTCAAGGATGTTGTAGTACCGCTGGGCAGGGTTGGCGTTCGAGGTCAGATCAACGGTCTCATGGAGATTGGGTACCGATCCGAGCAGCCAAGCCTTGACTTCCGGTGAGGACGCCTTCACCTCCAACTCCACGGCGGCACCCACGAGGGGAATCTGTTTGGCGCTGAACGCGACACCTTCCCGCACGGAGTCGAACATCATCGTTTGCGCCTTCAGATTGGCCGCCGCTTGCAGTCCTCTGGTCTCGAGCTCGAGTTGCATCCCGTCGCGGGCTGCCGCATCGATGCTGCCCGCCCATTCTGGCAACCTGTAGTCGTGAGCGCCGGTAGTACCGAATTGCTGATTCAGCTGGGAGACAGCCGCGTAGGCCGAGCTGTTGAACTGGGTCGCCGCGGTCTGGTCCGAGTCGATTACCGCGAACACGTTTTTCAGCTGCCCTGTATCGATGTCATGGGTAAAACCGCTCGTGTGCAGGAGATCGGAACGGACTCCGGCCATGTCCGGAATGTACGGCGACAGCGTGGATGCCAACGCCTGTGCCATGCCGGGGTTGGCGATCCCGAATTCCTTGGGCCCGGTGAGGGTCTTGATGTGCAGCAGGTCGTCTCCGTGCTGACCGATGTAGCTGGCCAATGCGTGCACCGAAGTGCCGGACTGCGCTCGGAGCGTGTCATTGGGATCGGTGGCGAATTCGCCCGCGGTGGTGATGACCTTCGAGATGCCGGCGTCGTGTCCATCCCAGTCGTGGTTGATCACGTCGGCGACATGGGACTCGACATCGTAGTGTCCGCCCTGGGTGACGGTGACGTCCATGCGGTGGGTGCCGCCGGGGAGGGTGGGGCCGCCGGTCAAGAAGTCGTTGACCGCCGTGTTGTCGATTCCGGCGCGGCTCAATAACATATCGGCCACCGAACTCGGAGTATCTCCTGAGCTGCCGTAGATGTGCTGTGCTCTGCTGCCCGCGATCTCCGCGCCCTGTTTGAGCAGACCACGGTCAATATCGGTGCCGCGAGCCAGCTTCGCGTCCCCGCTGCCCAGCAGCTCGTTCAACGCCTTGAAATCGTTCAGTCGAGGCACCTCGATCGAGGCACCCGCCGTATCCGCACGCGCCAAGCTCTTCGCCTTTTGCGGATTGTCGGTCAGCAGTGTGCGGACCTGGGTCGGCAGCACCATCATGCCGCCGTGATCCGGCCGGTCCGCGGGCTGCCCGTCCTGAGCGCCGCCGCTGGTGCCGATCTGCGGATTGGACATCATCTGCAGGGCGTCGGCGATTCCGGCCCGGACCGGCTGCTGTTGGCTCGGCGGCAGCTTATCGGCGAGGTGATCGATCTGCTCGACACTCAAGTTGTCCAGGTCACGCATGATCTCACGGGCATAGTCGAACTGGCCCTGCGTGATGTCGACCTGTCTACCGGCACGAAGATCATCGAGTTGTTGGTCGGTCAGGTGAGTGGCGGCTTGCAGGCGAGCGATCTGTTCCGGAGTGGCCTGGCCCTTTTCGAATGCCGTGAGGTCCGAATCGGCGAGTGCGGGGCTCAGCCCCGCCGAGGCGGGGGCAAGCGTACCCATGTCGGCGACGGCCTTACCGATCGCTTGCGCGCACGTGTCGTCGTCGATGCCGTAGCTGGCGGCCAAACGTTGCAGAGCGACCGTCTGATTCGCTGCCTCGTCGGCTCGATCGGCCTTGAGCCGGTTGAGCCGGTCCTTCCCGGGCTGGTCATCTTTCACCAGCGCGAACGCGGCCCCATAGTTGAGTTTGTCGGTGACCGACCAGTCCTCGGCGATCTCATAGCTGTTCTTGCGCAACCAGGCCAGCGAGGTTCTCATCGTTTCCAAGATGGGCGCCAGCGTCGTCTGGGCGGTGTTGCAGGCAGTGGCAAGGTTCTCGAATGCGGTTGCCAGGGTACGCATTTGCTGACGTTCACTGCCTGCACGGTGTTCAGCGCCCTTGCGGCCCTCGCCGGACCAGCTCATGCCGTCGATACAGCCGTCCAGGTCATCGGCCGTACCACGCAGGGTGGTCGCAATCGATTCGGCCCGGGTGGCGACCTCGTCGAGGTCGAGCACGATCACCTCCGCCTGGCTCCGGGTCGGCGTCGTCACGCCGGGCTCACACCAGCGTTCAGGTCCCCCAGCGCGTCGAGCCGGGCCGCCGAATCCACATCAGTGCCGTGATACTCATCGGCGGAGGTACGGAAAATCGCCGCGATTTCCTGGAACCGGCCGGTCGCGACCGTCACAGCCTTCTTCATGGCCGGATCCACGGTGTGGAGCGCAGCTGCGATAGCTGGGCCACCGCGTAGCACCCCGGCGATGGCGTCGACAATCGGTTCGCCGTCACGCACCGGTGCCTTGCCGATTCGATCGGCGAAACCCTCGACGGTCGTCGCGGCCTTACGCAGTTCCTCCGGCGACACTCGCATGTCACGCCCCCCTGTTCGAATCCCGCACGCCCACTGCCACATTCAGTGAAGAAACGCACCCCTGCGACACCGATTGCACGATAACACGCACACGCTTCATCAGTGGGGAGCTCATACCGCCACACAGCGATGAGGCCGGTGCCGATCGGCTCAGCGGAACCTGCACCGTCGCGACAGCTACTGCGACCCGCCATGTGGGCGGGCCGCTTACGAGCGATTAGTAGAAGTGAAGTCGGCGGCTACGAGGAATACTACGAGATTGATCAGCCTATCTTCGATCGCTACATGCAGAAGCTGACTGGGCCCCGGTAACGGGTCCACCAACTACGCGAGTTGGGTTTCTCGCTCGAACTCGGTCGGTAACCATTGCTCACGGAATGCTTGCGGAGCAAGGAAACCCAGTGATCCGTGTGGTCGGTAACTGTTGTACTTGATGCTCGGCGGGCCGCAAGATCAGATCGATTTGACCACCTGTGACAGCGATTTGACCAGAGACACGCCGCGGAATACGGCGTAGTGACACGAGAGCGAGTGCTGCCTGTAGCGAGGTACTGCGGTCATGCCTCCAGCAATTCCCTTCCGTCCCAGGTGAATCGCGCCGTCGTCACCGCGTCGTCCCCGTCGCCGGTGATGATCTGATGTATTGCGATCCCACTCAATTCGGCATACGTGCACCACTCGTGGTCGGACGTGAGCACCAGGTCCAGATCGAGATCCGATAGGAGAGCGAAGATTTGGCCGCGGTTGGTGGTGTCGACGCCGACGAAGACTTCATCCAGGAGGATCAGGCGGGGCGCTTGGGGGACGGTTTGGTAGTGGGCGGCTACTGCGGCGAAGAGTGGAAGGTGCAGGGCTATGGCCTTTTCGCCGCCGGAGAGGGCGCCGTGCAGTTTTTTGGTCAGTTTCTGGTAGCCCTCGCCCTTCCCGCGGTCGACCTTGACGACGAATTGGTGCCAGGCGGTGTAGTCGAAGACCTGGGCCAGTTGTTGTTCCCAGCTGGTGGCGGTGCCGTCGGCCTTGGCTTCCTCGATGCGGTCGCGCAGGAAGCGGTGCAGCGCTTCGTGATCGGCCTCGGTGAGGCGGATGGGATCCTTGAGGAGGAGGTCGCGGGCGGACTTGGTGCCGGGTGGGAGGTTGTCGGCGATCTGCCAGACCAGGCGGACGGAGACTCGGGAGGCGGTGCGGACGCGTTCCAGGCGTGCGTTCATGCCGTCTACGAGCTCATTGGCTTGGCGAATGCGGGCGGCGAGGTGGCGGCGGGTGTCGCCGGTGAGGGTCTTGTCGAAGAGGGCGCGTTCGCGGTCGGTGATTTCTTGTTCAGCCTCCTGGGCGTCGGTGCGCAGAATGTGCAGGAGTTCGGCCGCGCCGACACGGACGCCGTCGATGACGGCGGTGAAAATCTGGATATCATCGTCGGTTTCGAGATCCAGGTCGGCGCGGGAGCTCAGGGCAGTGCGGGACTCGTGGATGGAGTCGTTCAGTCGGCGCAGAGCTTCGCCGAGGTTGGCCGCGGAATAAGGGATGGTCGGCCAGGCCGCCGCCACCAGACGGGCGGCGTCCAGGGCGGCGCGGACGCCCTCGGAGCCAGCCAACAGGGTGCGAAATCCGTCCAGGTCGGGAAGGTCCCCGTCCGCCGGTAGGACTCCCGCCGCCACTTGGCGGAAGCGCTGTGCGATGGCGTCGCGGTCGGCGGAAGCGGCGTCATGCGCCCGAGCGTCCGTATCGCGCTTGGTGTCCAGTCTGCCGAGTTCACCGGTGAGACGGCTGACTTCGAGGCGATAGGTGCGCAACTCGTCAGCGATAGCTACGAGCCGTGTTCGGATGCTACGTATTTGGTCGAGCACATCCCGGTAATCAAGTCCGATGACGGCTTCGACCGTTGCGAGTTTCGCCGCCAATTGCCGGTGTTCAGACTCGGACGCCGAAGCCTCCAACTCCCGTTCCTGCGCCAAAGTGGTTGAGTGCTGCGCTTTTTCGGCGAGGTGAGCGGCATTTTCGCGAGCGGAGATCCATTCTCGATGCGCATCCAGCCAGATTTCGGCGTGATCGCCGAAACCGTCCAGGGCTGTGCCAACCCGCGCCAACGCTTCCGGATCGGCGGGCAGGCCTGTCTCCGCGGCGAGCCGAGTCAGCTCCAGCAGCGCGGATTTCACGGCGGCCGTTTTCGCTTCGACTTCGCCGAGCCGTGATCGAACTACCGAATCCGCTGCAGCCAAGTCGGATTCGGCCCGCGTGAGCCGCAGCTGGGCGGCGGCGAATTCGGTGTAATCGGGGCGGGAATCCACTTCGGCGCTGATCACGTCGCGGCACGCGATCAGAGATTGCCTGTCATGGTCCAGACCGGTCAGTGTTCCGTCACACTCGGCGATGCTCTCCTTCAGCTCGCCGATGCGGCGTTCTCGCGCCCGCCGCCGGGACGAAGCGCCGATATAGGCGGCCTGGTCCTTGTTCCAGCTACCGGTCAGTGCGCCTATCCGCCAGCTGCCGTCCGCGCCGATCGCCGCGACCGGCGCGGCCGACGCGACGCCGAGATGATCGCCGAAGCCCACGGCGTGCAGAAGAGTGACCACGTGCGTGGAATCGACCTCACCGACCGGCTCGGCACGCAGAACGTCAGCAAGCGAGCTGCCGGGGACCGGAGTCAGCGCGGCGAGGTCCGCGAACACGTCGTGGCCGACGATCTCGCCCCGCGGTCCGAGCCAAGCGTCCAGCAGTCCGGATGCTTCCAGGGCGGCTTCAATTGCGGCCCTGGAGGATTCAGGAACATCTTCAGCGAAGTCGACCAGGCGCCACAGGGGCGCACCCGCCATTCGGGTCCGGTCGGCAGTCCGCCAGCGCGGTGCGATCGGCAGGATATCGTGTTCGCTGAAAAGGCGATCGCGTTCGGCTACAAGCTCTTCCCGCTTGCCCCGTGTGAGTTCCGCGGCCGATTCGATCAGAGTTTCTGAGCGGGCGATCTGGTCCAGAACAGTCCGCGCGGCAGCATTGATCAACTCGGCTACCGAGGTCTCGGATTCGGCGCGGTCGGCCAGCTCATCCGGTGCGCCGAAAACCAGCTCTCGACATGATGTCGCCCAATCACTCAGCCGAATTCGCAACTGCCGTAGTACTTCTTCGCATTCCTCAACAGCCTGGACCTGAATATCCACCGCGCCGTCATAATCCTGGCGAGCCGCATCGAGCGCGGACTCCGCGTCCCGACGCAGCGCCACCGAGCGCTCATGTCCTGCTAGCGCACGCACGACAACGGCGATCTGATCACGCTTGCCACGTATCGCGGCTCGCAACAGCGCGCGGGTTCGAACGCCGTCGAGTGCTGCCGCGATCTCCTCATACACGCCGATCATGCCAACCCTCAGGGCTGCTTGACGTGTCTCTGCCGCATGATCGGATGCGGTCCGCGCCTGCCGCCGTTCTTCTTTCACAGCCCGCCCGGAATTCGCCGTATCCTGCTCGGCTACAGCGTGATACCTCGATGCCCCCGCGCGCAATTCCGCAGCTCGGCGCTCTTCCTTGGCAGTGATGGTCCGGAGGCCGTCCAGCTCGAGTCCCTGCTTGTATGCCTCCGAGCCCATCAGACCGTCCTTGCGAGAGTCGGTCTCCTCCTGTTCGGCCTCCAATCCGACAACTCTCGCCTCGGCAAGACCCTTGCGCTGCTCCACCGACTCGTACTCCGCGGCGGAATTGCGCGCCTCGCCCGAAAGTTTCTCCAGCTCCGTGGTCGCGGCAATGAGGGCGGCGGCACGCGCGCGCAGCACCCGCTGCGCGTAGGTGCGCTGCTGGCGAGCGAGCACACGCGTGGACGCTACCTCGTCCTGCAACCTTCCCAGTCGCTCGCGCTGGGCATCGAGTCGTTCGAAACCCTCTGCCAGGTCCTGGATTTCGTCATTGCCCAGTGGCGGCAGGGCGCGCGACAACAGCACCGAGAGCAGAGACGGATCGAGCCGCTGGGACAGCTTCGGGGTACGCAGTTGCAGTAGTGCGGTAATGAGGGCGTCGTAACGCTGCTCATTCAAGGTCGGGAAAAGCGCGGCGCGGACGCGGTCGCGATAGTCGCTCGGACCGGCGTGTACCTGACCGCCCGCGCCGAGCGCCTGCTCCAAACCCGCACGGGTGAGCGGCTGCCCCGCGTCATTGGTCAATGCGAGATCGACGCCGACGCGCAGGTTCGTGGTGAAGTAGTCGGGATGAACCGACGTGGTGTGCGCACTGGCCTGCAACCGCGCACCACAGGTGAACCACCGCTCCTCGACGCCCGGCAATCGAAATTCGAGCCAGACGTAGCCGACTCGGGTGATGCCGGAAGCCCCCTCCCCCATCATGTTCCAGTGCATGGTGCGTTCAGAGGTACCGAATGTCGACAGACGATTGGGGCGCAGGCTGGCGTCGAACAGGAACGGCAGCAGCAGTTCGAGGGCCTTCGACTTGCCACTGCCATTGGGGCCGCGCAGCAGCAACCGGCCATCGTGAAAGTCGAATACCTCGTCGTAGTAGCGCCAGACATTGAGGATGCCCGCCCGAGTCGGGGACCAGCGCACCTGAGACTCATCGAAATCATTAGCGCGCCTGGGCAGTTCGGTGAGTGTCACGAGGGCTCCCCAGCGGTTCGGATATCGCTCACCCGGTAGCGGTGAGCGGCGGGCAACGGGAGGACCAGCCCCGTATCAGTTCGTCGAACGAGTCCGAACCCGATGAGGGTCGCCAGCGCGTCATCTACCAGTTCTCGCGCACCGTCCTCGCCGCGATAGGTGCGAGCCCAGCGCGGAAAGCGTCCCAGCAGTTGGGCGGCAGCACGACGCAACCGCTCGACGGTGGTCGGCGCGGCCAACTCTTCGAGCAGCAGTAACCCGGCGACCTTCGCGGTGGAGGCGTCATCGGGAAATTTGGCGTCCGTGGAAATCGCGTCCACATCGATGAACAACACGCCTTCCGCGCGCTCCTCCAGCAGGAAACCGCCCTGTTCGGCCGCCCGGCGTAGCAACTGCCGGCCGGTCGGCGACGCGAGATATGCCCGTTCCTCGGGTGTCTGGTCGGCGAAATAGAGCACCGGGTCGTCGATCAGTCTGCGAAAAGTCTTGTGGCGCAACCAGAGATTGCGTTGCACGTCGGAGATCACCGCCGTGTCCGTATGCCTGCCGGATGCCAAGCCGTACCGACGCTCCTGCGAAATGCCATCCAGCAGATCGTCGAAACGCAGCGCTACCTCCTCGATCGGCGCCGCCAATTGCGATGGTCCGATCGGCGCGGCCAGCAAACGTAGTAGCAGCGTGCTGTCCACGCGGTACAGCACCTTCGCGGTCGACGAATCGATGTAGGAGTCCGCGGTGCCGTCGATGGCGTCCAGGACCGCGAACGATTCCAACATGCGCAACGCGTCGACGAACGCCATTCGTTCCTGCCTGACAGCGGAATCAAACGAATTGACCACCGGATCGGCCGCCGTGGCCGCCTTCACTCGGTCGGCGAGCAGGCCGATGGTGGTGACTGGTGTGGCAAACAGTTCGGCGGCCACCACGCAGAGCAGCACATAGCGTCTACGGTCGAATGGCGCCCGGCCGGACCGGTGCCGACGCGCCGGTCGCGTGGGATCGATCGCCCTGCGCACCTTGACAAGACGGGCGTAGCCCAGACGCGGTTCGACGGTCAGCGGCCAACCGCAGTAGAAGTCGAACCACTTGGCGATGGGCTCGCGACGACGGCGGATCAGATCGAAGGTGTCCGGTGCGCCGCGCTCGGTCACCAGCGGGCTCGCCAGTAGTTTCCGGATACCCCGCGACACCTCTTCGCGCTCGGCGATCACCAGTTGATTGGCGAGTTCGCTCATCACTGGTCCCCGCTCGCTGTACGGCTCTGCCGTGCCGCGGTAACAATCTCCAGCAGATAGTCGGGCCCGCGAAAAACCCCACGCGGCGTTTTCAATTCGGCCAAAGTGCCGTCGTGGAGTGGGCGCAGGATGATTTCCACTCGTCCATCGGTGGTACTGCCACGCCGTGCACCGCTCGTATCCGGGGCACTGCTGAGCGCCCTGCCCAACAGATCCAGTAGACGTTCGAAGACCCCATGGTCGAGAGCGCCGAAGCCGGACAGCCGCACCGCACCACCGGTATCGAGCATGTCCCAAGCTGCTTGTAGTTCAGCGCGCTCCTGCGTCGCGCGGCGGGCCCGCTCCGCCTTGATCGCGGTGACATCGCGGACGCGGCCGGTGCGGGTGAAACGCTCGGTCCGGCCCGAGGAACGCAGCAGGGCCGAAACCTCCACCGGTGGCGACTCCTGCCAGGACGCGGTCGAACTCACCAATTCGGGATCCGGATGAGCCAGATGCGCGTGCCGGGCCGCGCTCAGACCGAATGCGGTGGACCACAAGCGGTGCAGATCGTCCTGATCCGGAATCACGCTGAACCAGCGCGCGAGCTCCCGGAAATCGGCCACCGCGCTGCTGGATCTGCGTTTGGACTCGGTGACGCGATCCAGTACCTGCAAGAGCGTGATGATCGCGCGCCGCCCAACCAGCGCGAGCTGATCGACGCGGGGCGCCGATCCGTCGAGGGGAAAGAACCAGGCGCGCACACCTTCCCACCGCGCTCGGCGCTGATCGAGCCATGCGGGACGCGGATCGGTCCCGCTCAATTGCGGCAGTTCAGCACCGAGCAGCGCACGCTGGTGCAGCAGAGCGACACCGTAGCCCTCCACGCTGCGCACTCGAGCCGCGATGGTGTGACCGCGCTGTTCGAGATTGGTCAGAAATTCCTGCAGGTAGGCCACCGTCGCGGCCTTCACCTCGTAGAACACCGCCAGATCCGCGGTGTCCGCACGCAGCAGCCGCTGTAGCTCGCCATTGAAGCTCTTCGTGTTCCCGCGCAGCGCTTCCAGGTGCGATTCCAGCTCACTCAGGACACTGAAAACCCTTCGGTCCGTACCGGATTCAAGCTCACCGAGCAGATCACCCAGTCGGTCGGCGATAGCGTCGAGCACCGCGGTCTGTAGGGCGCCCGCCGATACCAGCACCGACATCGCATGGAGCACACCGGCGAAAGCCGCCTCCCCCTGCCTGGTGAGCGAATACTGCAGATTTCGGCGCTCGTATTCGCTTGCGGTGCGGTAATTCTCGGAGTGGTTCTGGATTACGTCCACCAGATACCAGGAACGAAGCTGGTCCAGCGCGGCAATCAGGTCATCGTCCTCGAGCGACTCGAGCCACCCGATCGACCGCATGCGCGAGCGGAGATCATCGATCCCCAACGCGGTCTCCAACCGCTCATTCGCCTCCCCGAAGGCGTGCAACACCGACACGTAGAGATCGGAGCGATCCGCGGTGGCGAAACGGAACATCTCCGGCGGAACGCGGATCGGATCCACGATGCTCCCCCTGACAAATATTTCTATCGCCCACGATAAACCCCGCCACTGACAGCCCGAAGTGCCTCACAGGGCGTACTGTCGCGCCAGCTCGTCCAGCAGATCGTTCGCCACCCGCTCCTCCGGAACAGCCACGCCGACACGGAGCATGTGCTCGGCAAGATCGGAATCCCACGGCACCCCGGTAACCCGTCCGACCGGCGGCCCCTTGCCGTCGACCGCGGCCAAATAGTCCGAGCTGCTCATTCGCCACGGCAGCGCTCCCAGCCTGGCCACCACATTCGCCGCGATGCGCAGACCCTCGCCATCGAAGTCACCGTGGTAGTGCAGTTCCGTTCCGGCATCACGGAGGTGTTGGAGCAAACGCACTCCCGCGCTACTGGGCCAGCCCGATACGCAGATGAGCGGCGGACAACGGTCACCGAATCGGCGCAGCGCCACTGCCATGACACTGGGGTTCTCAACCACAGCAACTCGATCCGGAGCACCGAGAAAGCACGGCACCGATCGCAACTGCTGCAGGGTCAATCCAGCGGCGTGACCGGAATTCGCGCAAGCATCCAGGATTTTGCCGACGACCGAATCCCCCACACCGCTCAGTCCGGCCGCGAGCACCGTGGAGGACAGTTCATCGCCGGTGAGACCGGCGCGCTCCCACAGTTTGCGCAGCTGCACCGAGTCCGCAGGCGCGTCGATTCCGAAGACAGCCGCTAATGCCTTGACCACCATGCCGTGCAAGCGCATACCCTCATCGAGTGCGTGCGGGTCGTGCAGCACCGAGTCCGCGAAAACGGGCACAGGTATCCCAGCACCGGGCAATTCGGAGATGACAAGCAGCGCGCGTTCCAACTCCGCACGAGTCTGCCGAACCGACCCTCGTACCAGCCCGGACCGTCGCATCGCCGCGGCCCATCCCAGCAGCGCGGGCTGCGCTGCCACCACCGCATGCTCGTTCAGCCAGTCCCACAACAGCTTTCGTTCAGCGGCGGCTTCACGACGTTCAGCCGAACGGTCACCGATCGGACCCACGATCTGCTCGACAACCGACCGCACCGACAAGCCGGTCACCGCGACGACAGCTGACTCGAGACTGTCCATCTCCACGGTGGCGAACTCCATCGGCAGCCGCTCCCACCCGAAGAACTCGGCTGTGGCGGTGCGTTCGAGTTCGGCCAGCGGGCCGACGGTCACCCTTCGCACCGCCTGCCCCGATGACAGGCGCCGATGCACTTCGCGCCAGAGTTGCGCGAGCCCAGGATCAAGGCGATCGATGGCGGAGTTCGGCATCGGCTGAGATTACCGGGCACAGCGGCGCCGCACTCACTCTCGACGGAATACGCGCCAGCTAGATGCCGGTCGCTTCATCTATCGATGGGTAGGCCATGAACTCAAACCCGGCCGGGCGTAAGTGCGAATTGCATTCCACAACAGTTGATTTGACATCTCCAAACCTGCGGTCAACCGAGCAGAAAGAGCCGGCTTTTATCTCAGTCATGGGAGAATCAGGCGAGCCGATCGCGAGGGGGAATCTCGATGGTGTTGACCGCACGCTACCAACCCAGGGGCAATCCGGCGTCCGTTCGTGAACCGGGATGCGGTGTTCCTACGTTTCGATGAGCTGCTCGCCGAGTCGACGCACACGCCAAAGGTGCTGCTGACAGGGATCGGCGGGATCGGGAAGTCACGGTTGCTGGCTGAGCTGAAAGCGCGGGCCGGTAAGGAGCATGCGAGCAACAGGTCCGGTGAACGTCCGAATTCCGGTGGCCGGTGCCGACATCATGGATCTGCGGATCTGGCCGGAAGTACAGATATTGCGCAGGCAATCGAGCCTTTTGTAGCAGCGGCTCCTCGATTGCGTTGGGAGTCGGCTCACCCGACCTACCAGATCCAGGATTTCATCATCGGCGACCTGCTCGACGACATCGCGCCACGTGGGCGCGCTGTCCCCGATTGCGTACCACGCGATGTCCCAAAGCTCTTCGCTGATCTGCGCAGAATCCCCGCCGAGCTGCTGCCGACGTTGCCCAGCTCATCAACAGAAGATCCGCCAGCGTTCGCCCACCGGCTATCGGACATCACCGAACGCGCATACCAGGAGAATCAGCATCGATTCGGTTCGCTGTTCAGAAGCTTGGGTGTGCCCGAGAACCCGCTTGCCACACTACTTTCCGGCTGGAGCACCCTCGAAGCCCGCCCGTTCCGTCTCGTACACGCGGACGTACATCGTAAGAACATGATCATCCAGAACGGCATCGCCGTCGTGTTCCTGGATTGAGAGCTGGCGTTGTTCGGTGATCCGCTGTATGACGTTGCCAGCCATCTACACAAGATGGGTCACCAGGAAGAAGAACGCTCCGCCGTCCTCTTCCAGTGGGGTCGTCGCCGAGCCCGAGGCCGCAGCCGGCCGCTGGGAGGCCGATCTGCGTACGTACTTGAACCATGAACGGATCAAATCCGTCATCGTCGATACGGTGCGGTACGCCAAGGTGCTCGTCGAAGAAGCCGAACCGCCGATCAAGAGCGGGCGCTGGTGATCAACCTCCTCGCCAAAATCAATACCGACCACGAGATTTGGGAGAGTAGCGCACGGTTCGATGCCGAAAGGGTTGAGTTGAAGCTTCGCAATCGAAGCTGATGAACGGTCTCAGGACTCTCCTTGCAATCGGAGTCCTAAGGCCGCGCGTCTGCATATGCACCGACTCGTGAGGACGCCAACAAGGATATCGGCAAGTTCGACTTCTTCTGATTCTGGCACTCCGGGCCTCGAATCCAAATAATCAGTCAACTAGCTTGAAATGAAATACACTCCTTCACACGCGATGAATTTAAGTTCTTAACGACAGAGCTACAAGAAAGCTGGAGGCTTCCTATACCACCCGACGATAACATCGACGAGGTGAACGATATTTTGAGTTCTCATAATCGGGGCCGAGGCATTCTGTTCAAAATCTTTCGAAGCATCTGTTGTGCGCCAGAGGCTAGAATCGGCTACTGGTGCTTTCATGTGCGGATCTAGCCGCTTAAAGAACTCGGTAATGTCATCAATATCGATCAATTCATCTCTCGCGCGCAGCTGCTGAAATACCCCGGCTAACACGCGGATCATACCCACGGATCCAAGCAGGGATGAGCGGCGAAGTATTTGAGCTTTGGTCAATTCTCCGAGCTCACGCTCGGTCTCTGAAATTTCATCTTCAGTCACCGCCGCAAGGTCGACGAAAGCATTCGAGATGACATCTAAGAAGTCTTTGACACGCTCGATAACCTCGCCGTCCGTAAGTGTTTGTTCCGCCTTCCTGCTGATACGACCACCAGGTCCAGCAACGACGGCCCGGGTAATATCTGCGACATGCTTAGCCCCCATGAGATTCGGATTACTTGGCGTCATCCGATCTTGTTCAGCATCAACCCTGCCTTTCAACAACGGATGGTCAAGCACGTCAGACAGAGTTCGGTTTGCAACCTTTGAGCTATCGAAACGCGCGCGAACAGCGCTGCTTATACCTTTTGCGTTGTCTGCAACGTCGACAAACATTTGCCGCGCCTTGATGGGGTCCGGTTCGAGGTATATGTCCAGTCCGACGAATTCTACTTTGAGTCGATTCATCTGACCAATAAGTTTTTCCCGCTCACCTCGAAGTCTAATTGCCTTTTCGGGCCCAATCTTCCGCGCCATATCACGGTCAACGCCGGAAATCGCATTTGTGATGCGCTGTTTCTCAATCGAGACACCCAAAACACGATGCTGACCATCGATCGTATGCAAAGGCGACACCCCGCCAATCGCCCACGGAATGGTCAGGTATCCAACCGATCCGTCATCTACCAGTCCCTCAAATACGCATCCACCGTCATCTCGGGCAAGCAATGCGGGTGCCACCCAATCCATCGTGCAATCCAGATATTCCCCAAAATGCTTAGCGTGAAGTCGATCGACTTTGCGGTTATCCTTATCAACATTATTCGGGTCTGGGATCGGCAGGATAGTAGGCAAGTCAAGCAGAGGCACTCGCACGGTGTAGACAAGGCGGCCGCCCTGAGTGGTTCGCATAGCCAAGTAAGTGCTTGAGTCCTGAGGCTTCGACAGTCGAAGCGGGTTGATGACAATGCTCATGTAAATCCCCGTGGATGAGTTTGACGGTAATCGAGCAGTTTATGACGCCAGATTAGCCGACCGGGAACCAGAAACTCAAGCACTTCCTCATTATCATACCGTCCAGAATCCAAATAGTTCCCGAAGTGAGTAGGGCCAGCCTCCCAAGCTCACCGTTGGACACTGTGGACGTTAGATAGGCTACGAATCCACAGTGTCCAATGGATGCGATTCTTGGCGTGTCGCTCACCAGATCGGCGAAACCCTTGCAAATTCACGTCATGTGGCTCGAATATTGACGGACGGAATACCGTCGACCCGAAGAGTACTACTCCAGGCGAGAGCTATCCGTCAAGATCAGATCGGC
Organism: Nocardia sp. NPDC056000; assembly: GCF_042269265.1. Taxonomy (NCBI): domain Bacteria; kingdom Bacillati; phylum Actinomycetota; class Actinomycetes; order Mycobacteriales; family Nocardiaceae; genus Nocardia; species Nocardia sp. NPDC056000. The sequence goes on from NZ_JBHJXS010000006.1 coordinate 500,646, forward strand.
CGATAGAGCAAAATGGATTGCCCGCTCGCACCGCTAGCCAAAATTTGCGCACATTGTCCGAAATATCCATTGTCTACATTCCTAACTACAAGCCAGCAGTCTCGTCATCTGCAGAAGGGCGAACCCTTGAGCCGCGAACAGTCCTCTCGTGAGGACAAAAATCAACCGATTTCCCAAACCGAACGGTCATTCAACTGGCCGACCGCGTTAACGGTGATATCACTACTGCTGATGATTCTGAGCTTCGATGCGGCACTAATACTCTGCGGTTTCGGCATCACGGCACCACTGATCGTCACACTAGCTTCGGTTTCTACGGTACTCGGCGCCGTACATGGGCAGTTCCGGACTAGCAGAGAACGATTGCGGCGAGCTGTATTGGCAGCCTTGTCCAACCAGGACAAATCATGAGTTCGGGCGGTAGCGAGTTCACTGCGATGATGCGAAGCATACTCAGCCAGTCAGGACTAACGGCGGGCCAGGTAGCCAAGTTCTCTGGCTTGCCGCGTAGTACGGTCTACAACTTCGTTGCCCGAACAAACACAGCCTTACCTCGCAATCCGGTCCAAGTCGAGAAGTTTGCGATCGCTTGCAAACTTTCCAGCACCGATGTTCAGGCTGTCATGCAGACATGGCAAGCACTCTCGGCACGGCAAAGTTCTGGGACGACTCACGTAGAGGAGGAACTGATCGGAAACGCTTTCAGCCGTGAGAGCGCACTCGCATGCCGACAAGGAATTCGCCTAGCCGCGCTGCCTCGATCGTCACAAATTTTGAAGGCGGCGATCGCCGGAACGCTTCTCGCGACGATACTGATAGTCGTCATGGCATCACGAAGAGCATCGACTATCCAAATCGCCGCAGCATAAGGTATTTCAGGACTTCCCCTTCAGCTGGTCGATGTCGACGACGAGATTCTTGCCAGTGCCTGTCACGATGACGGTGGTGCCGTCCATGTGGATTGAGGTGGGGACTACGCCGAAGGGGAGGAGGCCGGCTACGTCGAGGAGGACCATGGGGCGGAGGGCGTTGAAGCGGGCTGTGGCTTCGAGGCGGTCTACCGGGACTCGGTGGAGTTCGCGGCTTTTCAGGTCGCTCAAGGGGAGTTCTACGCCGTGGAGGGTGGCTTCTACGTCTACGAAGCCGAATTTCTCGGTGCCTACGTGGTTTGCCTTGATTACGAGTTCGTCGTATTTGCCTCGGGCGGCTTGGAGTAGGACCGGGAAGCCTTTGATGTCTACCGAGGGGTTGGAGCCGAGGTTGGCTGTGTTGCGCATGGATTCGGCTGCGGCTTTTTCGGCGTAGGCCGCGGCGCCGAAGTCGGCGGCTACTGCCAGGCCCGCGATGATGATCAGGGTGATAAGGAGGGTGCGCACCTCAACATCATGCCAAGGTTGTTGGTGCGCACCGGGGGTCATTTGGTGACTTGGTGGATGAAGCGGGTGAGGTCGTCGGGGGTGTAGCCGAGGAGGCGGGCTCGTTCTATGGACATCAGGAGGAGTTGGGCCAGAATCCTTGCGCCCCAGCCGTCTTTGCCGTCGGTGACCCATTCGTCTACCTTTTCGACGCCGAGGTCGGTCAGGAGCAGACCGTGATCCTTGCGGATCTGCGCGCAGGTGGTGGAGATGGCGTCGAGGAGATCTGTTCCGGGGCGGGTGCATTCGAGGCTGAAGCAGTGCGTCAGGGGTTCGGGGACGCAGCCTTCGGGTGGGGATGACCTGATCGCGGTGTAGGCGGGGTCGTCGGGAGTCGCACCCTCCGAATTGAGGAGGCTGTCTATGAGGGTGAAGCGGTGGTAGCCCGGCGGTGGTTCGGGTGGCCGCGGGGATGCCTTGCGGCCGAAGGACTTTTCGACCTGGTCGGCTGCTACTTCTTTGGATTCGTGGGTGATGGTGATAGTTCGGTGGCCGTCTTCGCCGGTTACCGTCCATCGGCCGCTGTGCGGATCTTCTTCATATGAGAGGTAGAGAGACACGGCTGATATTCGGAGCCGCAAGGGAATTGGTGGTGAAACGAAAAAGACCCCCAGCGAATGCTGGGGGTCTTCTCGAATGATGTTCCGGCGGTGTCCTACTCTCCCACACCCTGTCGAGTGCAGTACCATCGGCGCAGGTGGCCTTAGCTTCCGGGTTCGGAATGGGAC
>NZ_JBHJXS010000007.1:0-487792 GCF_042269265.1 Nocardia sp. NPDC056000
GCCCATCAACCGGAGCACCGCTGGATCGACTCCGGCGCCCACCGAGGGCACAACCGCGAGCTCGTCGACGGCGGCGTAGAGCCGGGCCGCCACCGGAGTGAGCTGCTCACGCAACTCGGCGTCCGTGCGCGCGGCGATCAGCAATTCGAACCAGACCGCGTTGATCTGCGCTCGCGACTGGTTTCGCGTCAACGCGAGCATCTGTTCGACGGGCGCGTCACCGAGAGCGAGAAAGCCCGCGAGGTGTCGGCGACCGACCTCTTCGGCAACCTCGACGACCAGCGCGAGCCGCGAGTCGAAATGGCGGAACAGCCCGCCCTTGGATACCCCTGCCCGGGTACAGATCTCGCCGAGGGAAGCACGGTAGTAGCCGATCTCGGCGATCGTGTCGATCGTCGCGTCCACCAACGCCGCCTTCGTGGATGCCGTGCGCTCGGCCTGGGTGCGGCGCACATGCTGGGTTTCGGTCACACCGCAGATTGCAACCAATCGGTCTCTAAATGTCAATAGGGCGAAGTTTATTGGGGGACATAGACATTCGAGCGGTGCAGCTCGAGGCATCACGGGCGCAAAACCATCTCGGTGACCGGGACTTGCCCTTGCCACTGCGGCTCTCGCACCGCCTCGGTCAGCGCGGCATGGGCCATGAGGGAATGCTGGATGTTCGCCGATAACCGCTGTCAGCAGTGACAAGGGTGGCAGTCGGGTGAACGAGCGTTCTCCCGCTCGCGGCGATTAATTCGACGGTTTGTAGGGACATCTCACAACCGGTGTTTAATTCAGTGCACAGGTGTTACGCCTCTTACATGGCGGAACGGGGTGCTCGACCGAAAGTATCGCGCGGGAGGCTGGTGCTCCTGCGAGCGATCAGACATCTGTTCACACCGCTGCGGCCTGACGACTACCTGGAGATGATCAATCCGCTGTGGACCACGCGTGAGTTGCGTGGGCGGGTGGAGAAGGTGGTGCCGGAGGGGTCGCAGGCGGCGTCGGTGTTCATTCGGCCCGGGTACGAGTGGGGTGGGCATCGGCCGGGTCAGTATGTTCGGTTGGGGGTGCTCATCGATGGCATATTCCATTGGCGCGCATACTCTTTGACCTCGGATCCGGATGCGGCCGACGGGCTGATATCGGTGACGCCGAAAGTCGTGGAGGGCGGGGTTGTTTCGCCGTATCTGGTCCGGAAGATCCAGCCGGGCGAGGTGGTTCGGCTCGGTGAGGTCGAGGGCGTGTTCACCCTGCCCGAACCGGCACCCGCGAAGCTGCTGTTCCTCAGCGCCGGAAGCGGTATCACGCCGATCGCGGGCATGCTGCGCAGTTTGGATCGGCGTGGATCGCTCGGCGATGTGGTTGTCGCGCATTCCGCGCACGAGCCCGCGCAGGTGATGTTCGATGCGCTGCTGCGGGATCTGGACCGCCGCTATCCGGGTCTTCGGCTGGACATCCGGCTGACGGGAGAGCACGGCAGGCTCACCCCCGGCGATCTGGACACCCTGTGCCCGGATTGGCGTGAACGAGAGGCGTTCTGCTCCGGCCCGCCGGAAATGCTGGACGCGCTCACCGCGCACTGGGACACGCACGGCATCGCGGACCGACTGCATATGGAACGCTTTCAGCCCATCATCGGCGGCGCGGAGCACAGCGGGCAGGGCGGACTGGTGCACTTCCGGCGCAGCGGCACCGACGCCGAATGTGACGGCGGCACACCGATTCTCGTCGCCGGTGAACAGGCGGGACTGGATCTGCGGCACGGCTGCCGCATCGGCATCTGCCATACCTGCACCGGTGTCCTGCGCTCGGGCAAGCTGCGCGATCTGCGCACCGGCGAGATCGGCGAACCCACCGGCCAGGCGGTGCGGATCTGTGTGAACACCGCCGAGGGCGACATCGACATCGACCTCTGATCGAAAGGATCCACCATGACTGCACCCAATCCCCTTGCACACCTGAGTGATCGGCAGCTGGAACAGCTCGCCGAGGAATGCGACGCCATCCACGCCGAGGTCTACGCCGACCTCGGTGATCGCGACCGCCGCTACATCAAATCCGTCATCACCACCCAGCGCCAGCTCGCCGTCGCCGGCAGGGCCCTGATGCTGGGCTCGGTCTCCCCACCGGCCTGGTTAGCCGGCACCGCTTGCCTGGGCATGGCGAAGATCCTGGAGAACATGGAGATCGGCCATAACATCATGCACGGCCAATGGGATTGGATGAACGATCCGGACATCCACTCCACGGTCTGGGATTGGGACACCGCCTCCACCGCGGAGGCATGGAAGCACTCCCACAACTACATTCACCACACCTTCACCAATATCCGTGGCAAGGACAAGGATCTCGGCTACGAGATCATGCGGATCGACCCGAACCAGAAATGGAGTCCGGTCTACCTCGCCCAGCCGTTCTACAACGTGTTGCTCATGGCCTTCTTCGAATGGGGAGTGGCCGTGCACGATTTGGATATCGAGGCCATTCGCGCCGGGGACAAACCGATACCCGAGGTCTGGCAGGACCTCAAAGGCATCGCAGGCAAGGCACGAGCGCAGATCACCAAGGACTACATCGGCTGGCCACTGGTGAGCGCGGCGGCGTTCGGCGCGGCGCAGCTGGTACTGCGCGGGCGACTGCCGCAGCCCAAGACCTCACGAATCGGCAAGGGGCTCAGGGCAATCAGCGGCAAGCGCGGTGTCGGCACGACCGCAAACCTGCTCGACAGACTGCTCCCCGGAGCCGAACGCACCTTCCTGGCCACCGTCGCCGCGACGTTCACCGCCAACATCATTCGCAACGTATGGGCGCACGGCATCATCTTCTGCGGCCACTTCCCCGACCAGACCTACACTTTCAGCCAGGACGAGGTCGACAACGAAACCCGCGGCGGCTGGTACGCCCGGCAACTGGTCGGCGCCGCCAACATCGAAGGCAGCCCGCTGTTCCACATCATCAGCGGCAACCTCGGCTACCAGGTCGAACACCACCTGTTCCCCGACATGCCGAGCAGCCGCTACGCCGAAATCGCCCCTCGGGTCAAAGATCTCTGCGAACGCTACCAACTCCCCTACAACTCCGGCCCCCTCACCCGGCAGTGGGCAATGGTCCACCGCACCATCGCCCGCCTCGCCTTCCCCGGCGGCGAGGCCCGCCCGAAACCCGGCCCCTACCACCGCGACACCGACCCGTTCACGCCGAACGGCCCCAGCGAATCCGACCGCTTCCGCAACCGGATACCGGCCGACGACAGGGCGTGAGTTTCGTATTCGCACTCTGATCGTGTAGCGGAGGCGGGGCGGTAGGTTCACTCCTCGGTAACACGGGTCCGATCAGCGCTGCGGTGCAGTCCTTTTCGGTCGTAGAAGGCAGTGATCGCCGCACCGAAGCACAGTCCGATCAGCAGGCCGAGCAAGGTCATCCAGGTGCCGTGGGCCAGACCTGAAGAGCCGCGGGCGTCGAAGTACAGAATGGCCCGGATGCCGAGGAAGACCTGGTGCATCGGCTCGAAGGTCGAGAGCCAGCCCATGGCTTTCGGGGTCGCTTCGATGGGGACGGATCCGCCTGCGGAGGGCAGACCGAGCACGATGAACAGGATCAGGTTCACCAACAGACCGGCCGATCCGAATGCGGCGAGCACCGAGAGCGCGGTGACGCCGACCGCGATGATCGCCAACGTGCTGTAGAGGAACAGCATCGGTGCCCGGTCGATGGGCATGTCGAGAAGTGTTGCGACGGCGAGGAATACGGCCGAAACGAGCGGTGCGACGATCGCCACGATCCCCCACTTGAGCAGCAGAGTCCGCAGCCGCGAGATGGGCGTCGATGGATAGTGCACGTACCAGGGGCCGTATTCGGTCGGGGTGAAGCCGAGGGCCGCGTCCACCATCGTGTGGATGATCATGGCTCCGGTGAATCCGGCCAGCAGCACCAACAGCGTGTAGAAGAAGGCCGACAGGCCGCCGCCGGTGCCGTCTGGCAGCGGTCGGAATGGCGTGATGACCACATCGACAGGTTCGGCGAGGGTCAGTTGAGCGGCCCCGGACACCGGTGGCGCCGCAGTGTCCGGCGTCGGACGGAGTTGGGCGTCGACGGTGTCGGTGAGTTGCCTGCCGACCGTCTCGTTCACCTTCGCCAGCGCCTGCTCGGTGATGCGCAGGGTGATGCTGGTGGCGTAACTACCGATGCGAGGATTGGTCTGGATGGTGATGACGGGTCGCTCTACCTTGCCGGAGACAACGCTGGCGGTGCCGAGAATGCCGAGTCGCTTGGTGAAGTCGTTCGGGATGATGATCGCGCCGTAGATCTTCCCGTCCAGCAACAGCTTCTGCATTTCGGGGATGCCCGTGACCGTCAGGTCGACCTTGTCTGCGGGAATGTTCTGCGCCAACGCGGTCGCGATCTGGTCGCCTACGTTGGTGGGCTGTCCACCCAATGTGTCACCGACGTCCTGATTGACCAGCGCGATCGGAAAGTCGTGCAGATTCTTCTCGGGGTTGACGACGTACCCGAGATACATCAGAGACAGCAACGCCATCAGCAGACCGACGACCACGATGGGCCGAGTCCATACCTGCGCGCGAACGGGTTTCCCTGTCATCGAACCGGCCCCTGTTCCTGACGATGTTCGAGAACTGCTCGGTGATCTGGCGAGAGCTAAGGCGAATTTTGCCACCTCATCGCGACTGCACCGCGGCGGCGAGCCGGGCAATTGGCGCAGCGGGTTACGACGCTCAATCCAGAGACACCCTCGACTCGCCACCGAAACGAGCACCCTGAACTGTCACGAGCAAGGTGCTGTCGCACAGCGGTGATCGGCGTCGGGCCTGTGCGCCGCTAGTCCTGATCTCCGAACTTGATTTCCAGGTCGATAACACCGGCGGTCTTGCCCCAGACCACTTCGTTGGTCGCATTGATCTGCAATCCGGCTCGGCTGGCTACCCCATACTTGTGATACAGGTTGTATGTATCGCTATCCATATGGTCGCCGCGGCATATGTACCAGAAATGTGGCACGTCTTTTGTGGTTGCTCGGACGGTGCCGCTCATACTGCCCGTGAGCTTGTTGTTCTGATTCGGCACCAGGCTGATGCTGATGCCGAATTGCAGTTTCCCGCATGGGATGTGCACGACGGTGTCGCTCGGGTCGGTAGCGCGAACGGCTCGCCATAGTTGCGAATCCGCGCCCGGCACGCCGGGCACTACTCGAACCAAGCCGTCGGCTCCGGCAACGAGCTGGCCCCAGCCGTTGAACCTCGTTTTCCCATAGATTTTGTGTCGGGATGTCTGCGTTACGCGCTGACGTGACGGCCACGTTTCGGCGAAAGCCCAGTTGAGCGCTTCATTCTCTGAATCCGGACAGATAGAAGTATCCGGCGGCGCTTCATCCTCCGCGGTGCTCGGCTCGGTGAAGTGGAACTCGCTGTCGCGACCACCGTTCGCGGGCTTCTCGCCATCAGCGAGGACGATCAGGTGCGTCCAACGGTCGCGATCGAGCGCAGGGCAGGTCAAAGTCATCTGAGTATCGCTGTTCACAGTGAACTGCGCGGGGTACTGCCGGGAGTCCCCGTCCTGGAAGAAGACCCGGGTTGCGCGAGTGAAACCCGACCCGGAGACGAATATCTGTGCACCGCCGCCGAATTCAGCTGCGTTGGGATTGATGCTGGTGACTTGTGTCATCGATCTGCGCCTCCCCTGTATCGGCGCAGAATCGGCGACTTGCGCTCACTGGTGACACTGCGACTGTCGAACCGTCCAAGATGCCTTCTGGCACAAAGGATCTGGGCGCGACCAACCCCTCAAGCCTCCCACAGAACACCACTCTGCCGCAGGCGAACGAGGTTGCTCGTAATCGGCGCCGGACGGGATTGCGGTCAGCCCCGGAACTCGATCCAGAAGGCGAAAGTGCACGTCTCGTTCTCGACGTGATCCCACGAGAAGGTCAGCACATCCGGGATCGTGACAACCGTGTTGACTTCGGTGCGTTTGACCAGGTACTCGATCGGGGTCAGATCATCTGCGGTCTGGTCGATCTCGCCATCGTGAGAGTCCTCGAGAAGGGCCGATCGAAAGTCCACGACACCGATTGTTCGCGGACGGAACACCAGGCTCACCTGATCCCTGTCCCAGTCCTTGGTTACGGTGCACGTGCCCCGGATGATCTCGCGGCCATCGACCTCATCGACGGTGTACCCGTCTACGAGAGCTTCCCCGCCGTGCTCGTTGACGAGCCTGACATTCGTGATCAGCACCGACTATCCCCTTTCAGTTCGCCCCGAGGCGTTGGAGGACGCTTCGGTCACGAGGTTATCGCAGGTTCGGCTAACCAGGTGCAACTATTGTGCGCCAACCACTTTCATCGAGGCGGTCGTCGCCGCTGAAGAGCATCAGCGCAAGGGAATCGCCAGCCGTGATCGCCGCCGCACGCCGGACCGTCCAATTCACTTCCGGCCGCTGACCACGTGAACCGGACGGCACTCAACGGTTCAAGGCGAGGAAACGCCAGTCCAGGACCGACACGCTCTCACCATCGCGGTCTGCTGATACAACTGCCCGCAGGTCGAGCAGTGTGCCGTGGGCGCCCACCGAGGTGAGGTTCTCGATCGTCAAGACGGTGCGGAGGGTGTCTCCCTCGTAGACGGGCGCGGTGTGATCGCACCCGCGCCACGCGGGGACCGTCACCAGACCCGGCAGGTCACGGTTGATCTGGGCGAGCGCGATGGCAATGGTGTGACCACCGTAGACCAGTCGGCGACCGCCTGCTGCTGACGAATCATGGTGCACCGCTGCGATGTTGAGAGTGAGGCGGGCCAGCTCGGGAGCGCTGGAGACGACATCGCCTCCCGTGATCTCCCAGGACATGCCCGCGGACAGCTCTGATGCGGATGGGGCGGATGCCGGTAGGGCGGACAGGTCCCATCCCGCGAATGAGGCTGCGGCGGTGGCGATATCGGTCTCGGTGCCGAGGGTCGTGAGATCGTCATGGCGACCGGTGTCCGCGCCGGGGTCGCGGAGAGGGATCATGGCGCAGCGGTGGAAGTCCAGAATCGGGCGGTCCCGTTGGTCGACGGTGACAACACGGAGGACGGCCATGCCGGTGTCAGCGCGGTCGGGTTTCAGCGAATTCTGCCGTAGCGCAACGACGGTGGTGGTTGTGCGCAGCGTGTCGCCGATCGCGGGGGCGCGATGGAAGGCCAGACCGCGGTAGAAGAGGTTCGCCTTCACCCGGCGTGTGGCGAGAGTCGATTGCCCGATGGCGAGATTCCAGACGAGTGCCGGATGCGCCAGCGGACCGCGACCGGTGACACGTTGGGCGAGTTCGGTATCCAGTGGCAGCCGAAGTCGGTCGCCGACGATCGACTGGTGCACCGCCGCGTGCCCGTGCGTCAGGGTCACCGCGGGTGCGCCGTCGAATCGCATACCGGGTTCGAGGTCCTCGAAGTACGGGCCATCGGTCGCGAATGACTTGGTGGCGAATGTCATTGCCGCTCCTGGATGTCGCTGATCGCCGAACCTGCGCGGGCCAGTACTCGGCGCGCCTGCGCCGCGACAGCGTCATCGATCATTCGACCGTCCCGGGTGAACGCACCGATCCCGCGCCGGTGATTCGCGTGCACGGCCGCCACAGTGGCTTCGGCGTCGGCGATCTCGTCCTCGCTGGGCCGGAAGGCGGCATTGACCACCGGCACCTGCCGGGGGTGGATCACCCACTTGCCATCGAAACCCAGTCGCGCGGATTCGGTTGCACTGGAGGCGAATTCGTCATCGACGAGCACTCCCAGCTGTGGACCGTCTATTGCCTCCACACCGGCCGAGCGCGCGGCGAACAGCATCGCGTCCTGTGCGTGGCACCAGCGGTCCACTCCCCTGCGGCCCAATGACGCTCCCAGATCGGCATAACCCAGCGCCACACCACGCAGCAACGGTGAGGCGTGCGCGATCTCCCTCGCGGCCGCGATCGCGGCCGCAGATTCCAGGAGTGCGTACAACCGCACCGGGTCGGTACGGCCCGAGCGGGCCCGCGTACCGTGCAACAGTCGATCAGCGAAGGCGATATCTCCTGGACAGTCGGTCTTGGGCAGCATGATCGAATCGGGGCCGCCCGGCTCGGCGCAGGCGGCCACATCCAGGTGGCACCACGGCGTACCGGGCGCGTTGACCCGGACCACCAGCACCGGTGCACCGGCCGCCCGCGCACGGGCCAGCATGCTCGCCAATCCTGCGCGTGCCCCGTCTTTTTCGCTCGGCGCGACCGAATCCTCGAGGTCGATGATGATGCCCTCCGCGCCGGAGTGCACCGCTTTGCCGATCAACTCGGGCCGGGTGGCCGGGACCGACAGCCATGATCTCGGCGCAATCTGCTGACCCACGAATCATCCTTTCATCCGCCTCATATTTTAATCTATATTAAAGTAAAGAACCGAGCGAGGCAGGTCCAGCTCGGCGGTGAACAAGGGAGTACCGTGAGCCAGCTGTCCGAAGAAGAGCAGTTCGTCGTCCGGACGGTCCGGGACTTCGTCGAGCGTGAGGTGCGCCCGGTGGTCCGCGAGCTCGAGCACGCGAATACCTATCCGGAGGCGTTGATCGAGCAGATGAGAAAGCTCGGCATCTTCGGGCTGGCGATTCCCGAATCCTTCGGCGGCACCGCGGTTTCCATGCCCTGCTATGTGGGCGTCACCGAGGAGCTTGCCCGCGGCTGGATGAGCCTGGCCGGGGCCATGGGCGGACATACCGTGGTATCGAAGCTGCTGTTGGCCTTCGGCACCCCAGAGCAGCAGCAGCGCTACCTGCCACGCATGGCGACCGGCGAAATCCGCGCCACCATGGCCCTCACCGAACCCGGCGGCGGTTCGGACCTGCAAGCCATGACCACCACCGCCAAGCGCGACCCCGACGGCTACACGATCAATGGCGCGAAGATGTGGATCAGCAATGCTCGGCGCTCCCAGCTCATCGCACTGCTGTGCAAGACCGATCCGATGACCCGTCCACGTCATCGAGGCATCAGCATCATGCTGGTGGAACACGGCCCGGGACTGACGGTCTCGCGTGATCTGCCCAAGCTCGGCTACAAGGGCGTGGAGAGCTGCGAACTGTCCTTCGACCGATACCGCGCACCGTTGGATGCCCTGCTCGGCGGTGTCGAGGGCGAGGGCTTCGCCCAGATGATGAAGGGCCTGGAGACCGGCCGTATTCAAGTGGCATCACGCGCGCTGGGTGTGGCCCAGGCAGCCTTCGACGACGCCTTCCACTACGCCCAGTCCCGTGAAAGTTTCGGCCAGCCCATCTGGAAACACCAATCCATCGGCCACTATCTGGCCGATATGGCCACCAAATTGGCGGCCGCACGCCAATTGGTGCTGCACGCCGCCGATCGCGCCGATACCGGCCAGCGCTGCGATATGGAAGCCGGGATGGCCAAACTGTTCGCCTCCGAGGTGGCCATGGAGATCGCCCTCACCGCCCTGCGCATCCACGGGGGCAACGGATATTCCACCGAATACGACGTCGAACGCTTCTTCCGCGACGCCCCGCTCATGATTGTCGGCGAAGGCACCAATGAGATCCAGCGCAATGTGATCGCGGCGCAGCTCGTGGCCCGGGGTGGGCTCGACCACTGAGTGAGCCGACGCGGATCACGTTGCACGACAGAGTGATCCGCCAGTCCGGCTCCGGATACGATGCTGCCCCCGTCACCATATGCGGTGACGGGGGCAGCGTCGGGGTTCAGCCGCCGCGGAGAACGCGGGAACCGCAAGCTCGGGCGCGAACGAGTCGAATCGTCATCCGCGCGCGGGCACCGGATGGGCGTCGTGGATCTTGTCCACGACGAGTTTCGCGGTTTCGGCGCAGGCGGTGGTGCCGCCGTTGGCGTATTCCTTCACACCGTCACCGACATTCCACAGATTGGCGATCGGAGTGTCGTGCGGCAGGTCGAAACCCGCGACGGCTCGCTGCGGCGGCCAGGCATCACGGGTGACCGCGATGGACAGGATCCGGGCAGAGTCGAAGCCCGCGATCTCCTCACGCAAGTCGTCGAGAATCAGTGCGGTTTCGGCCTTTTCGTCGAAGTCGCCGATGGCCGGTTTCGGGATGCCCGCCGCCGCGTACAGGTGCCAGCCCGCCGGGGCCATTTCGGGGCAGGTGGCGGTGAAGTTGGCGACGTAGCAGAGGCGGCGGCTCTTGGCGAAGCTCAGCATGCCGGGAGCCTGAGACAGCGGAGTTTGGCTGGCGAAATTCACGGTGATCATGGCGCAAGGACGATCGGCCGCCGCGACCCGATCGATGTATTCGGCGGGCAGGTTGTGCTTGCCTGCCAACTCGACGGTGGCGGCGGGGCCGATATCACTCACCGCGAAACGGCAACTGATATCGATGGTTTCGCCATCACGCTCGATGCGCGCACCGCTGACCAATCCATCATCGAAGGTGAGTTCACGTACCTCACCCGATAGCCATACCTGCCCGCCATTGGCCTCGATCACCTCGGCCAGGGATTTCCAGACCCCGATGGTGCCTTCGGGGCAGAACCCGAACTTCTTGAAGGCAGTCTTGCGTGTGAAGTAGGTCAGGAACACTCGCGCGGGTAGTTCCTCGGAGCCGACCGCGAAGATGGATCCACACATATTGCGGAAGATGCCCTGGACCGATTCGTTCTTGGTGTACTTGCGCACCCAGTCCGCGGTGGACAGTTCGTACTCGGGCAGTCCGCTGTCATCTCGTGCCGCACCCAGGCCCTTGACGAGTTTGGCGCCCTGGCGGGTGAGTTTGGACAGCAGCAGTCCCCAGCCGCCACCGGTGACGTCGACATCCTTGCCGCCGATGCGATACAGGATCGGCGGATTCGCCGGGCGCACATCGAATTTCGCGCCGACCTCATCGAAGGTTTCCTCGGTGATGCTGCCGAGTTCGATGACGATGGCTCCGTTGTTGACCTTGAATCCGTCGATCTCGGTGGTGGAGGCACGCCCGCCGACACGGTCCAGGCGCTCCACCACCAGGGTGCGATATCCCAGGTGCGAGAGTCGTGCGGCAGCGAGGAGCCCGCCCGCTCCGGCTCCGATTACCAGTGCGTCCCAATTGTTTTCGGTCATCTCAGTACCTCGATTCAGCCGAGCGGATTGGCGCCGGGTTCCGCGCCCGACATATCGGTGATCAGGTCCCATTGCGCGGCGACCTCGTCGATGCTCGGCGGCGCGGCGAAGACCGCGCCCTTGTTCTGAAACTGCTGCACGCGATACACCCGCCCGCCTCCGGCGACCACCACCGTCGCGGTGTCCGAACATTCATCGCTCATGAGATAGCCGACAACGCCCGCGACATGAGCGGGCGGCAGCTGATCGAGCATTTCCTTGGGCGCGATATCCGCGGTCATGCGGGTCGCGGCCAGGGGTGCGACGGCGTTGGCGAGGATATTGTTCCGGCCACCCTCGATGGACAGCGTGTTGACCAGGCCGACCAAGCCGAGTTTGGCCGCGCCGTAGTTGGCCTGGCCGAAGTTGCCGAACAGACCGCTGGTGGAGGTCGCCATGACAATGCGGCCGTGGTTCTGCGCACGGAAGTACGGCCACGCGGCGCGGGAGACGAAATAGCCGCCCCACAGGTGCACCCGCTGCACCGATTCCCAGTTGTCAGCTGTCATTTTCGCGAACGAGCCGTCGCGGAGGATGCCCGCGTTGTTGACCACCCCGTGCACGGTCCCGAATTCGTCGACGGCGGCCTTGACCAGGTTGGCCGCGCCCTCCTCGGTGGCGACACTGTCGTAATTGGCGATCGCGGTACCGCCCGCGGCGCGGATCTCCTCGACCACGGCATCGGCCATGGACTCACTCGCGCCTGAGCCGTCGCGGGCACCGCCCAGGTCGTTGACCACCACCAGCGCGCCCTCGGTGGCGAGCAGCAACGCGTATTCGCGCCCCAGTCCCCCGCCCGCTCCGGTGACGACGATGACCCGATCGGTTACTCCAGGCATGATTCTCCTTGCCCTGCTGGCTATTTCGACGTGTGGATATCAGTAGGATGCGGGCAGACCGAGCACGGTCTGCGCCACGAAATTGAGCACCATTTCCCGGCTGACCGGCGCGGTGCGCATGAGGCGGGCCACGAACCACATTTCGGCGAGGCCGTACTCTTTGGACAGACCGTTGCCACCGTGGGTCTGAATGGCCTGATCGAGAGCCTTCAGCGACGCCTCGGCGGCGGCGAACTTGGCGATATTGGCCGCCGCGGCGGCATTTTCGCCATCGTCGAAGATCTCGGCAGCCCGATACATGGACAGGCGCGCGAGTTCGACGGCGATATGACATTCGGCGAGCGGATGCGAAACGCCCTGGTGCGCACCGATCGGCACCGACCACACCCGCCGGTCCTTGGCATACCGGACCGCCTTGTCGATGGCATATCGCCCGATGCCCGAACTGATGGCCGCAGCCAGAATCCGCTCGGGATTCAGACCGGCGAATACCTGGCGCAGCCCACTGCCGTGCTCACCGATGAGTGCCTCGGGACCAACGCGTACCTCATCGAAGAACAGGGTGAACTGGTGATCCGGCGAGACCACGGCGGTGTCCAGGGGCTGGCGCACCACGCCCGGGGCGTCGGAGGGAACCACGAACATGGACAACGGGTTTCGCTTACTATCGTCCAGATCCCCGGCGCGGGTGATGACCAGTAGCGCGTCGGCTTCGTCGGCTGCCGAGATGAAGTATTTGCCGCCCGAGATGATCCAGTCTTCACCGTCGCGGCGAGCAGTGGTCTTGACCGCGTGACTGTTGGATCCGGAGTCGGGTTCGGTGAGGCAGAACGCCATCTTGGCGGTGCCGTCGGCCAGTTTCGGCAGCCACTGCCGCTTCATCTGCGGTGAACCGTGCGCGGCCACGATGGAACCGCAGATGGCCGGCGAGATCACCGTCAACAGCAGGGGAATACCGTGCGCGGCAAGCTCGTCGATGACCACCGCGAGTTCGGCCAGCCCCGCTCCCCCACCGCCGTACTCCTCGGGCAGGTGCACACCGAGCATTCCGGCGGCCCCCAGCTCGGCCCACAATTCGTCGACCTTGCGTCCTTCCCGCGAGCGCTCCAGAAAGTAAGCCGCACCGTACTTTTCGGCGATCTTGGCCACGCTGTCGCGCAGTAGCGCGCGCTCTTCGGTGTCGATGACAAGTCCCTGCACGATCACTGTCCTTCGAAGGTCGGGCGCCGCTTGGCCATGAAGTCGGCGATGGCGCCGGTGGCATCGGCGGTGCGGGCGGTGCGGCGCAGCGCATCGGTTTCGGCCGCCAATTGCTCGAAATACGTGCTGTTGCCGGAATCTCGGAGCAGGCGGCGCATTTCGCCATAGGCGCGGGTGGGCCCTGCGGCCAGGCGGCGGACCGCGGTGTCGGCGGCCTCGGCCAACTCATCGGCGGGCACCGTCCGGGTGACCAGGCCCCATTCGGCCGCGGTGTCGGCATAGATCACGCGATCCTCGAAGAACATCTCGGCCGCACGCCGATGGCCGATGAGCCGTGGCAGATACCACGAGTTCCCGGCATCGCTGGAGATGCCGATCCTGCCGAATCCGGTGGCGAATTTGGTGCCCTGCGCGGCGATCGCGATATCGGCGATGTACAGCAGTGAGAGTCCGCCCCCTGCGCAGGCCCCGTGCACCGCTGTCACGATCGGTACCTCCAGACGCGAGAGCAGCCGCAGCGCTTCGTGATACGGAATGGCCATCCGGGTCAGGGTCTCGGCCATCTGGTCGGGGCTCGCCTCGTTGAATGCCGCGATATCCCCGCCGACGCTGAATACCGGGCCATTGCCCGTGATCAGCACGGCCCGCACGCTCCGGTCGCCCGCCAGCTCGGTCGCGATCGCCAGGATGGCGTCACCGAACTCCTGATTCATGGCATTGCCGACCTGCGGCCGGTTCAGGCGTATGAACGCGATGTCGTCCTTGACGTCGTACTCGACCACGGGCGCATCGGCCTCGGCTGTCACAAGCTCACCTCCATTTGAATTTAATATAGATTAAATATTGGCAACCGGTCAATGAGTGCGCCGATCACCGAAACCTCAGCCCAGCTCGCGCCCTACCACCGTGATCGCCGAAACACACGCGCCGGGTCGGCCACCGAGATTGTGGGTCAACGCCATTCGCGGATCGGGTAGCTGCCGCTGCCCCGCCGCACCGCGCAACTGCAACCAGCACTCGTAGAGCATGCGCAGGCCGCTCGCGCCGACCGGATGGCCGAAGGACTTCAGACCACCGTCGATATTGATCGGAAGACGACCGCCGGCATCGAAATCGCCTGCGAGACTGTCCTTCCAGGCCGAGCCGGGGTCGCTGAATCCCATATCCTCCATGAGCACCAGTTCGGTCGGGGTGAAGCAGTCGTGCACTTCGGCGAAGTCCAGGTCGCGACGCGGATCGGTGATACCCGCCTGGAGGTACGCATCGCGCACATTGCGCACCACCTCGGGGAAGGTGGTGAAGTCGTAGGCCGGATCCACCGCTCCCCGGCCCGGACTTCCTACTGCCGAAACAGCTTTCACGTATACGGGGGCATCGGTGTAGTCGAGCGCGCGGTCGGCGGGGACGATGACCGCGCAGGCCGCACCATCGGAGACGCCGGAGCAATCGAACACTCCGAGCCGTCCCGCGACCAGTGGCGCAGTGGAGATTTTCGTCTTCGAGACTTCGGAGCGGAACTGCGCCTTGGGATTTCGCGCGCCATTGACGTGGTTCTTCCACGCGACGTGGGTCATGGCATCGCGCATGGACACGGGGTCGACGCCGTAGCGGGCGCAATAGGCCGGATCGAGCATGGAGAACGCGGCGGGTGCGGTGACCGCCAGTTCCGAGGCGGTGCCGTCGTTGGGCGGATCGCCACGTAGCAAACCGGAATAGCCCGAATCCTTGAGCTTTTCGACCCCGGTCGCCACGACCATGTCATAGGCCCCGGAGGCGACCGAGTAGCAGGCATTGCGGAAGGACTCCGTGCCGCTGGCGCAGTAGTTCTCGACGCGGGTGACCGGTGTGTAGTCCAATCCGAGCGCTTTGCTCACCAGCAGTCCGCTCTGCGCGCTGGACAGAGTGCCCAGCCAATAGGCCTCGACCGCCGTGCGATCGAGCCTCGGATTACCGGTGAAGCATTCGTCCACCGCATCGATGATCAGATCCTCGGCGGAACGATCCCAGCGTTCCCCGAAGCGGGTGCAGCCCATCGCCACCACGGCGACCTTGTCGCGAATACCTCTGCTGGTCACAGCAATACGGCCTTCCAGAAGTAGTTGTGGACGCCGCCGGCGGTGTACAGCCGCCGAAAGACCGGGCGTACCCGGCTGCCGACCGCGAGCATCTGCGCCGCACCGTCGGCGAGTTCAAGGGTGTATCGGCCGCCGCCGTCGAAGTCGACCACGGCCGCCACCACCGGCGGCGCCGGAGAATATGCCAGCCGGTCCACCGTGAAAGTCGCGACGGTGCCGGGCATATGCGCTCTCGGCTCATCGGTCATGGCATCGACACTGCGGCAGTTCTTGCACACCCGTGCGGGCGGTAAATGGACGAAACCGCAGGTGGTGCACGAGCTTGCGGTCAGTCCGAACTTCCATGCCACACCACGTGCCGACGGTGGGGCGGCAGGGCGATCGGGTTCGGGCCGTCGCGGCGGTTCGCGATCGAGCAGCCCGCGCCAACTCAGATAGGTGGTGTAGGAAACATCCACTCCGGCAGCCAACTGGGTAGCCACCGGCACCCGCTGTCGTCGCTGCTCGATCAGATCGGTGGTGCGCAACAGGATCGCATCGCACCCGTCGGCCGCCGACACCACGAGAATCGTCTCGTCGGGCCCGGCGGTATCGAGGATTCGCGCGAGCGCCAGCCCCAGATCTGCCGTCCCGCTGTGCCCGATGGGCGACACGGTCGTGGACTTGCAGCCCGACCACCGCTTTCCGGCGGTCTTCACCACACCGGCATTGGGTGAGACCACCACCAGGTGGTCCGGCTGATCACCCACCGCCATCGAATCAGGATCCCCAACTCGCGCCAGGATCGCCGCCCAGGCCCGATCGATGAGGGGTCCGTACTGGTCGACCCCGAACCTCTCTTCCCACTGCTGTCCCGCAACAGCTCCCGGCGCGCGCCACCGGTCGAGGAACTCGCCCGTGATGCTCACCTGGGAGACGATCGCGGCGAGCGAGTCGGTGGCGGGGCCGAAGACGAAGGCCGCCGCCCCATCTCCCCCACCACGTTCATCCGACGATCCGGGCCGTCCGACCCGCACATCCGCGAAAACCGCCAGTCCATGTCCGGCGGCCGCACTTCGCCACGCCGCCACGGCGCTGCGCGCGGACCCGCAGACGTCGGTCACGAAGACATCGGCGGGCAATCCCAGCGCGGCATGCACCGCCGTGGCATTCGTCTTGTCCGCGTAGGCGGGTGTGGTCGTGGCAAAGTGCAGTGACCGCACACGCGCGCGGTCCAGTGCGGCCGCCGCCGCGGCTACCGCCAGCGTGGTGCTGTCCTCGTCGTAGCCGGCGACCACCCGCGAGCCGGTGCCCGCGTCGATGGTCAGGGCCGCGCCGAGGTCGGCCAGCCGCACCCGGAAGGCGGGAAGGTAGGTGGCGTAGGAGACGATGCCGGTACTCATGCGGCCTCGAAGATCGCTGCCATGCCCTGGCCACCGCCGATACACATCGATTCCAGGGCGTAGCGGCCGCGGCGGCGTCGGAGTTCATGGACCAGGGTGGTGAGGATACGAACGCCGGTGGCTCCGATGGGGTGGCCGAGGGAGATGGCGGAACCGTTGACGTTGAGGCGGTCGTGATCGTCGAAGCCCCAGCCCTTCAGTACGGCCAGGACCTGGACCGCGAAGGCTTCGTTGAGTTCGACCAGGTCCATATCGTCGAAGGACAGTCCGGTGCGGGCGAAGAGTTTCGCGACAGCCGGAACCGGGCCGATGCCCATGCGGGAGGGGTCGCAGCCCGCGGCGGCCCAGCCGTGCAGAAAGGCGATGGGGGTGAGGCCGAGTTCGTCGAGCTTATCTTCGGCAACGATGAGGCAGGCCGCGGCGGCGTCGTTCTGCTGGCTCGAATTGCCCGCTGTGACAGTGCCATTCGGGGTGATCACCCCCAGTCTGCTCAGCGATTCGGACGTCGAGTCGGGCCGGATGCCCTCGTCGCGGGTGAACAGGACCGAGTCACCCTTGCGCTGGGGCACGTCGACCGCGATCACTTCGCTGTCGAATCTGCCGGATTCCCATGCGGCAGCGGCTCTGCGGTGGCTGCGCGCAGCGTACTCATCGGCGGCGGCCCGGGTGATCGCGTAGTCGGTGGCCAAATTCTCGGCGGTTTCGATCATGCCGCTGATGCGTCCGAAGCGCGATTCCGGTTGGGAGCGTTCACGTCCCCGGTCGAGGCGATCGTAGAAGGTGGCGTTGCCCGAGCGCGCACCCCACCGCATGTCTCGGGTGTAGTACTCGATATTGCTCATCGATTCGACCCCACCGGCCAGGACCGCGTCGGCCGCTCCGGTCTGCACCATCATGGCGGCCGTCACCACCGCTTGCAGTCCGCCGCCGCAGCGGCGATCGGTCTGAAAGCCGGGCAGCTCCACCGGAAGTCCGGCTTCCAGCGCCGCCCAACGGCCGATGCACGGGGCCTCGGAATTGGCATAGGACTGGGCCATGGCCACATCGTCGATGCGGGCGGGGTCGATACCGGAGGTGGCCACAACGGCCTTCAGTATCGTGGCGGCGAGCTGCTCGGCCGGCAGTGCGCGCAATGCGCCACCGAACGAGCCCACCGGCGTGCGCAAGGGGCTGACTATCGCGGCCCGTTTCATAGTTGTTCCTCCATACGAGCTTTCGCGAGATGCTCGCGGTGGTCGGGATGGGCGATGTCGATCAGGCGATCGGCGCGCTCGGCGAGCGAGAGGCCGCGCAGGTCGGCGATGCCGTATTCGGTGACGAAGATTCCGGCGTCCGAGCGGGCGGTGCTCACCGGGCCGGACAGGGTGGTAACGATGCGACTGCGGGCCCCGGCCGTGGAGGGCAGGGCCACGATGGGGAGCCCGCCGGGCGAGGATGCCGCCGCGCGCAGGAAATCCGCCGCCCCGCCTACCGCGCCGACGTAGGTGCCGCCCGCGACTTCGGCGTTGACCTGTCCGGTGAGGTCTACCTCTATCGCGGAATTGATTGCGGTGAAGCGGGTCTGGCGTGCGAGCACCTCGAGGTTGTGGGTGTAGGACGCGGGACGCAGTTCGATGGTGTTGCCCAGGTGTGCGGCCTCGAACAGGCGCCGGGTTCCGATCAGCATGGCCCCGATCGCCAGCGCGTGGTCTGCCCGCTTGCGGGTACCGGTGACCGCGCCGCATTCGATCAGGTCCACGACCGCGTCACCGAGCAGTCCGGAGTGGATGCCGAGGTGCCGGCGGTCCTTCAACTGCCGCAAGACCGATTCGGGAACCGCACCGATGCCGAATTGCAGTGTGGCCCCGTCCTCGATGAGATCGGCGACCGATTCGGCAAGACGGATCGTGACAGGATCCTCGGACAGTGCGGGCAATTCCACCGGTGGCCTGGAGGTTTCGATGAGGACGTCGATATCGGCATCGGTGAGATATCGCATCCCCGCCGTCGCGGGCACCTGATCGTTGACCTCCGCGATGACGACCCTGGCGGAATCGAGTGCGGCGGTGAGGTAGTCGTCGGCCAGTCCGAGGCTGTAGCGGCCGTCATCGCGCGGTGCGCACTGCACCAGCACCACGTCGGCACGGAGCGGACCCGCCGATACCAGCCAGGGCAGTGTCGAGTAGTGGCCCGGATAGATATCCAGCACACCGGCTTTGGCGAGCGCCCGGTTCGCACCGGTCCCGCAGTAGGACACCAGTCGCAGGTGATCGGCATGCTCGGGCCGGACGGTGCCCGCGAACTGGATACCGAGAAAGCAGCGCAGCCTGTCGAACCGGTCGCGCTGGGCCACCAGGGCCTCGGTGAGCGTGAGCGGTTCCGCGCACGCCTGCCCCCACACGAGGGTGTCCCCATCGCGCAGATAGGGACCGAAGTCGAAGGTGTCCGCCGGAACACGTTGCGGTGTCACCTTTCTCGCCACCGGTTCGCCGAAGGATCGAGCAGTCGTTCCATCTGCCCTTCGGCCAGCCACACGATGGTCTCCAGCTCCAACGCGTCCAGGTACCGCACCCGGCCGGTCTTCAGATCGTGCAGGCGCAGACGTGGACCGTTGGCGGTCTCATCGATACTCACCGCCACCCGCGCGAACTCACTGTGCACCACGCCCTGCCCGGCCGGCGGTGGCCTGCGCTCCGATTCCATTGCCGTATCTCAGATCAGGAAGCCGAGGGTGGGAAGCGCCTCGGCGCTGTTCACCAGGACCACGGTCTTACGCGCGAGCTTGAGCTCCCCCGCGACCCAGCGCACCACATAGGTGACCCGTCCTGCCCAGGTCTCGATACCGCGCGGCTTGGATTCGTACAGCACGAAATTGGCCCCGGCGGTGGTCTCGTCCCCCGACCGCTGCAGGATCTCGACATTGGAGATCGTGCGCCGCAGATTCGACGGCGGCGACTGCGCGTACCGCTTACCGGTGCGCAGTTGCTGCAATCGGGTCGTGATGCGGCGCCGGTTGTCGTAGATGACCGAGACGTGCGTGGCCGGATCGTGCGCGCCGCCGTCGACCGGCACCCAGTAGATGGCGTCATCGGTCCACAACGCCTCCCACGCGGTGTAATCGTGTTCGTCGGCGTAGCGGGCTTCGCGGTAGATGAACTGTTCGATCGTGTCCAGACCGATATCGCTCAGGCTGCCCATCACGCCTCCATCAGGGTCTTGTAGTGCTGCCAGAAGGCACGCATGGCGGTTTCGTCGGTCGCGCCACCGATACGGAAACCGGTGTCGTCCAATGTTTCCCGTGCCACACCACGCCGGATGTCGAGCCATTCGGGCCGTAGCTGCGCCACGCCTACCTGATTGCGCTCGTACATTTCGGTGTCATCGGCCAGCAGCATGCCCGCGGGCCCGATCGAGCCGATCGATTGCGAGAGCATGCGCCGGTTGAGCTCGTTCGCTCCGTCCAGTTGCACCGACGTGGCGAACTGCACGCATTCGGTGGCCGAAACCGGCTGGATATTGAAGACCTGGATCTCGGCGATGAACAGGTTGGGAAAGATCATCACGTGCGGTGCGCCCTCGATCATGATCTGGTCGGCTGCCGCGCCGTGCACCTCGCGCATCGCGGCCACGTACTCCGGGACGCGGTCGGCGGTGGTGCCGAACCAGCGCATGGGTTCGGCGAATTTCCGGAATTCCGGACGTAGGTCGTTCTCACTGTGCCCATTGCCGAGCGCACGGGTCACAGCGGTGGAGGCATCGCTGTAGAGCGGGCCGATGGTGGAGCCGGTCACCGAGAAGATCGAGCCGTGCACGAATTGCGGGTGGTAGCCGTCGGTTTCGTTCTCCGCCAGCAGTTTCCAGTTGGCGCGGGTACGGTGCCGGAGCCAGCCGGTGTCCAGGCGCACCTTGCCGGTGGGCGAGAGCCGTGCCAGCCGATCGATCTCCCCGGCAGCGGCGCCGAGATGTTCCAGCAGCGGCGGTACGTCGGGATTGAAGCTGCCGAACACGAACCCGTGGTAGCTCTCCACGCGCGGTACCACACCCAGTCCGAGGTCCAGCTTGACCTTGCCGTAGCCCTTGTTGAACGGATAGCCCAGCAGCTCACCGGTATTGCGGTAGGTCCAACCGTGATACGGGCAGCGGAACGAACTCGAATTGCCCTGCTGCTCATCGCACACCAGATTGCCGCGATGCGCACAGCGATTGCCGACCACGTGCACATCACCGCCGCGGTCACGCAGCAGAATCACGTCCTGCGGACCGATATTCTTGCGCACGTAATCGTTCGGCTGCGGCACCTCGGATTCATGACCGACGAACACCCAGCCGCCGTACCAGATGCGCTCGAGTTCGTCGGCGAAGACCGCCGGATCGGTGTAGAGCGATCCGTGGACGCGCTCGGGCTGGATGAGTTGTGAATAGTCCACGCGCGGAAACTCTTTCGTCACCGGCGGAATCGTCACCGTCATAGTCGCTCCATTCGTGCCTTGGCGTATTCCACGAGACGGAACTTCTGCACCTTGCCGGTCGGAGTGGTGGGAAGCTCTGTCGCGGTGAGGAATACGACGTGCTTGGGAACCTTGAATCGAGCCAGGTTCGTCTTACAGATTTCGATCACCTGCGCGGCCCCGACCGTCGAGCCCGGTGCGCGCACCACGCACGCGCACCCCACCTCACCCCAGCGCTCATCCGGTACGCCGATCAGGTACGCCTGGCTGATCTCGGGATGCGCGGTGAGCAATTCCTCGATCTCCCTGGGCATCACCAGTTCTCCGCCGCTCTTGTAGAGCTCCTTGGAGCGACCGGTCACCTCGAGATAGCCGTCCGGGCGCACCCGGCCCAGATCGCCGGAGTACACCCAGCCGTCGCGCAGTCCACGCGCGGTTTCGGCGGGCTTGGCCCAGAAGCCGAGCATGGCGGTCGGACCGCGGGAGACGAGTTCCCCTTCGGTGCCTTCGGGTAGGAACGCACCGGTATCGGGATCAGCGGTGCGGTACTGCACGAGCGCGCCCGCACAGTCCGTAAGTCCCGCGGCCCCGGCCATTTTCGGCGCGCCGACCGTCGTCGAGGTGAGCTCGTAGGGATCCTCGGGGCGGGTCAGGGTCATGGCCCCGCCGGTTTCGGTCATGCCGTAGCCGGTGACGATCTCGCTCGCACCGAGTTCATCGCGAACCCGCTCCCACAGCCACACCGGTGCGGGCGCGGCCCCGGACAACACCGCTTGCAACGAGGACAGGTCATAGCTGTGGCGTTCGGGATGTTCGAGCAGTGCGATGGTCATGGTGGGGACGCACAGGATGTCGGTGGCCCGGTGTCGCTCGATGCCGGACAGGTAGCCCTGTGGGCTGAACGACGGCTGTGGGATGACTGCACCGCCGACCATGGTGGCGGCGATGATGCCCTCCACGTAACCGAACATGTGATAGCAGGGCAGCGAGAACAGGATCCGGCGGCCGTCACCGAACGCGCGGGTCAGCGCGGAGGCGAATCCGGTGCGCAGTACGGCGTCATGGGTCACCATGACGCCCTTGGGTGAGCCGGTGGTACCGGAGGTGTACAGGATGTCGCCCACGGCATCGGGGTACACGATGCGTTCGGCTGCCGCACCGCGATAACGGTCTCCGAGTAAACCGAGCTCGGCGACGGTGAGCACACCCGCGCGCTCGCGCCCATCGGTGCTGAACTGAATCACTGTGTGCAGCTGTGGAAGTCGGGTGCCGTCGCGCTCGAGCTGCTCCCAGCCGGGCATGATCTCATCGAGCATGCCGAGATAGTCCAGCTCGGCGAAACCCGTCATGGTGATGAGCACCCGGCATTCGGATTGACCGAGTACATAGGCCAATTCGTCGGCGCGGTACAGGTAGTTCAACGGCACCGCGACCGCGCCTGCCTTGGCGATCGCGAACTTCAATGGCACGAACTGCGGATAGTTGGCCATCAGCAGACCGACATGATCGCCCTCGCACACACCCAGAGCGGCGAGTCCGTCGGCGAATTCGGTGGCGAGCCGGGCGGTCTCGGCATAGGTGAGGATGAGATCATCGGTGAGTACGAGTGGTCGATCGCCATAGGTCGCGGCCCGCTCGTCGAGCCAGCTCCCCAGTGAGCACGGTGTCCAGTCCTGGAATTGCTCGCACAGCGCCGCACGCCGGGACGCTATATCGGCCACCGCGCTCACCTGATCTCGTCGAAACGTCCGGCCGAGATCGCCTGTACGACCTCGAATTTGCGCACCTTGCCCGAGGCGGTGACCGGGAGTTCGTCTGCCACGAACCAGCGTTTGGGCTGTTTGAAGGTCGCGAGCCGGTCGCGCACATGCGCGCGTAGCGAATCCGCCGGATTCGTCGGTGAGTCCGCGCGCAGCACCACGACCGCGCTGACCGCCTCACCCCATTTCGGGTCGGGTACGCCGACCACGGTCACCTGAGCCACCGAATCGTGCTCCAGCAGCAGTGATTCCACCTCGGCGGGCGCGATGTTCTCACCACCGCTGATGATCAGATCCTTGAGTCGGCCGGTGAGAGTGATATAGCCGCGGGCGTCCATGGACCCGAGGTCGCCGGTGTGCAGCCAGCCGTCGGCGTCGACGGTGGCGGCCGTGGCAACCGGATCGCCCAGGTACTCGATCATTTGCTGATATCCGCGGGCGCAGATCTCGCCCTCCTCCCCCAGAGCTGCCACGCTGCCGTCCGCGAGCCGGGCGATCTTGCACTCCACCTGGGGAATCGGCCGACCCACAGTGGTGAGTTGATCGTGCGGACTGTCCTGGCGGCGGATCATGGTGAGCACCGGAGCCAACTCGGTTTGGCCGAACAGGTTGTGCACCGTGCCGCCGAACACCGTGCGCGCGCCGTCGATCAGGACCGGAGCCACCGTCGCGGCCCCGCCGAGGATGCTGCGAAAGCGTGGGGCGGGCAGATCGCTTCCGCGCAGGGCGTCCAGAAGTGCGCCGAGTACGGTCGGTACGAAGAACAACACGCTCGCCTGCTCGGCGACGGCCCACTCCAATACCGCTCGGGGTGCGAAGGTTTCCACCAGTAGCAGAGTCCCGCCGATATACGCGGGACCGAGGGTGCTGATCACGCAGGCCGCGGTATGGAACATGGGCAGCGGGCCGATACACACCGCGCCCGATTCGATTTCGGCCGCGCTCATAGTCATCTTGGCGACATTGACCAGCGAGCGATGGCGCAGCAGTACACCTTTCGGGTTGCCGGTGGTTCCGGAGGTGTACTGCAACATGACCGGGGCATCAGGATCGGTGGCGTTGGGTCCGCGAACGATCGGTATGGCTCCCGGCTCGGCCTGCCAGCGCGCCCGGTCGGCAAGGCTGATGATATGGGAACATTCGGGCACTCGCGCGGCGGCCTCGATCGCCGCCGCGGCCATATCGCTGCCACGGTTGGATTCTGCGTGCAGCAGTACGGTCGCACCGGAGTGCCGGAGTACGTATTCCAATTCATCGACCTGGAAGGCCGGATTGACCGCGACGAGCACGACACCGGCCAGCGCCGCACCGTATTCGATGATCGGCCATTCCAGGACGTTGGGAGCCCAGAGCGCGACGTACGCACCGGGTTCGGTGACGCGCAGCAGCGCGGTGGCGACGCGTTCGGCCCGCTCGTACAGCTCGGCGTAGCTGAGCCGTTCGATGATGGTGCCGCCGTGTGGTGTTCCGGCGAGTGCCAGGCGTTCGGGGTGGGCCCGCGCCCGATCGGCGAGTAGTGAACCGACGGTGTGCTCCGAGAGCGGCACACCGGTATCGGCGCGACGATACGCCTCGGGGAGAGAATCGAAATCGACGGGGGCCAAATGGGCTTCGATGGCCATGCGCGCTCCTAGCGGCCGTGAAATTGCGGGGCGCGGCGTTCGTGGAACGCCGCGACACCTTCGGCGAAATCCTCGGTGTCGAAGAGCCGGACCTGCGCATCGACCTCGTGATCGAGCATCGCGACCGGATCGGCGGGCCAGCGGCCCAGCGAAGCCTTCAGTTCACACAGCGCCAACGGCGCGACGGTGGCGATCCGCTCGGCATCGGCCAGCGCGCACTGCAACGCGGTGCCCGCGGGCACCACCGAGTCCACCAGGCCCAGCTCGAAAGCCGCACTGCCGGAGAGCTTTTGCGGCAACAGCATAAGCTGCTTGGCACGCGCCCACCCGACCCTGGCCGGGAGCGAGGCGAATATGCCCATATCGCCGGCCAATCCGACACCGGTGAACGCGGTGCTGAACACCGCGTCCTCGGCGGCCACCACCCGATCGCACGCGATGGCCAGTGACACGCCCGCACCGAAGGCGGCCCCCTCCACCGCCGCCAGCACCGGCTTGGTCCCGGACCAGATCGCGCGCACCACCCGTTGTGCCGCTTGGGCTCTCGGTCGGCTCGCCTCCTCCGGCATGCGCTCCATGGTGGAGATATCGCCGCCCGCGCAGAAGCCCGGACCCGCACCGGTGAGCACGATCACCCGCACCGACGGATCGGACATGGCCTGCTCGAGATGTTCGGCCAGGGCAACGCGCAAACCGATATCGATGGCATTGCGGCGTTCGGGCCGGTTGAGAGTGACGATCCGGATCGTCGCGCGATCCTCGATGAGTACGACCTCGCCCATATCACTTCCCAACGAACACGGGCGGGCGGCGTTCGATGACCGCGGCCAGTCCCTCGAGCGAATCCTGAGTACCGGACAGCTCGGCGACGGTCCGCGCCTCCTCCGCCAGCCGTTCCGGCACGCTCGCGCCCACGCCGCCCCACACCAGGCGCTTCACCGCGGCAACGGCTTTCGGAGCCATATCGCCGAAGTGCGCAGCGTAGGTGAGAGCTTCGATCTCGAGCGCGTCATCGGGGACCACCCGGGTGAGCAGACCGATCTCGAGAGCCTGCGCGGCGCTCAGCGTCGGATTGGTCAGCAGCAGTTCCATGGCCTTGCGGAGCCCGACCAGTTGGGTGAGCGTCACCGACACCCCGGCGTCCGGGGCCATGCCCACCCGCACCGCACCCGACATGAATTTCGCCGATTCGGCGGCGATGACGAAGTCCGAGGCGCAGACCAGGCCGAAACCACCTCCGCCCGCCGCGAATCCGTGCACGGCCGAGATCACCGGGACCTGGAGTTCGAGCAGCGCCGAGACGGTGATCTGCAACCATGCGGTCGCCTCACGCAGGTAGTCCGGGAGCGCTCGGCCTTTGGCGGCGAAGACCCGCACATCACCACCGGCGCAGAAGTTCGGACCGTTCCCGGTGATCAGTACCGACCTGACCGACCGATCGCCGTGGCAGGTCATGATCGTGGCGTGCAGGGCACGCAGAAACGGCACATCCATGCCATTGGAGGCCTCGGGGCGGTTGAGCCGGATGCGGGCGATACCGCTGTCGGCCATTTCCAGCAGCACCGGTGCGCGGTCCGGTGGTGAGTCGCTCATCGTGATGTCCTTTCACCGTGGGCGTTTCGGTCGGACTGATCGCGCGCGGTGAAGGCCGCGATGCCCGCACCCGCATCGCCACCGGCGAGGTGGTCCAGAACGGTGCGCTGTTCGAGGTCGAGTCCCTCGGCCAAGGGCAGTCGCAATCCCTGCTGGACAAGAGATTTCGATGCGGCGAGCGCGGTGCGGTCGCGCCGCGCCAGTCGTGCGGCGAAAGCGGGTACGGCGGTGTCGAATTCGGCGGCGGCGTAGACACGGTAGGCCAGGCCCCAGTCCAACGCCTCCGCCGCGGTGAGCCGGTCGGCGGTGAGAATGTGCGCGAGGGCGCGCTGGCGGCCGACCAGTCGAGGCAGTCGCTGACTACCGCCACCGCCGGGGATCTGACCGAACTTGGTGTGCGTGTCCGCCAGTATCGCGTTCTCGTGCAGCAGGACGATATCGGCGGCCTGGGCGAGCTCGAAACCACCGGCCATCGCGAATCCCTCGACCGCGCAGACCACCGGCACCGGCAAGGTGCCGATGAGTGAGCAGGCGGCGGCGAAGTTCGTGAACAGGCGCGCCATCGCCTCGCGGCCCTGGGCGCGCAGTCGTTCGAGTTCGCGGAAATCGCCACCGGCGCAGAAGTTTCCACCGCTGCCGCGAATGACGATGACGCGCGCGTCGCGGGCCGCGTCGAGCAGTGCGTGTTCCAATGCGCGCCCCAACTCGACCGTGATGGCGTTGAGTTGTTCGGGACGATTGAGGGTCAGGGTGGCGACATCACCGGCGCGGGAGGTCAGCACGGTATCACTCACATCAATCGCCCCCCACCGACTTCCAGGACCGCACCGGTCATATAGCTGGACAGATCCGAGGCCAGGAACAGGGCCGCACCGGCCACCTCGCTCGGTTCGCCCGCCCGCTTCATCGGAATGTCGGCCTCGCGCGCGGCGAAAACCTCGGGATTCATCGCGGCGGTCATGGGCGTGCGAATCAGGCCGGGCTGGATGGCGTTGACGCGAACACCCTTGTGCGCCAGCTCTTTCGCCGATGCTTTGGTGAGCCCGACGATGCCCGCCTTGGCGGCGCTGTAGTTGCTCTGCCCCGGATTGCCGGACTTGCCCGAGAGCGAGGACATATTGACGATCGATCCGCCACCGGCCTCGCGCATGACCGCCGAGGCCGCGCGCACGCCGAGCCAGGCGCCGCGCAGATGGACCGCGATCACCGTATCGAAATCGTCGGTGGTCATCTTGCGCAGCGACGCATCGCGGGTGACACCGGCATTGTTGACGAACACATCGAGCCGCCCGGACCAGCGCAGGGTCTCATCGACCAGTTGCTGCATCGACTCTTGTTCGGAGACATCACATTTCATGCCAATCGCGCGGCCGCCGACCACCTCGGCCGCAGCGCGCACACCGGGTTCGTTCAGATCGGCGAGCACGACGGCCGCGCCGTGCGCGTGGAACAGTTCGGCCACCGCCAGCCCGATACCACCCGCCGCGCCGGTGACGATCGCGGTCCGGCCATCGAGCAACCCGCTCGCGGCGCTCACGCGAGGAACCGGGCGATCGACTCGGCGACACAGGCGGGCTTGGCCGCGCCGTCGATCTCGATGGTGGTGATCAGGGTGGCCTGAATGCCGCCCGGCACTTCGCTGACCGACTCGAGGCGTGTGCTCGCCCGGACCCTCGAGTTCACCGGCACCGGCGCGATGAAGCGCACCTTGTCGAAGCCGTAATTGACTGCCATGGAAAGCTTTTCGATCGTGTACAGCTGATGGTTCAGCACCGGCAGCAGCGACAGCGTGAGCAGCCCGTGCGCGATGGTGCCACCGAACGGCCCGGCCGCGGCCCTGTCCGGCTCGACGTGAATCCACTGCTGATCACCGGTGGCGTCCGCGAACGCGTCGATCCGTTCCTGGTCGATGTCCAGCCACTGACTGGTCCCCAGTTCGGTGCCTGCCGCAGCGGCGAATTCGTCCAGATTGCCGAAGACCTTCACACCCATACTCCTTGATGGTTTTGAATTTAATATAGATTCAGAAAGTGACACAGGTCAACAGTTCCTACATCCCGTGCGGCACACTCCAGCGCTGGCAGAACCGCTGCGGCGCGGGCTGGCGAGTGCTGACCTGCGATAGCCGTATAGTCGACATGTGGTTAGAAAATCCGCCGCGATCGACGAGACGCCCGCCGCTCCGCCCACCGCCGCGGAGACCAAGGCCGCCCGCACCCGCACTCGCATTCTGGACGCGGCCGCATTCGTATTGAGCCGCAAGGGTTATGGCGGCACCCGGCTCTCGGATGTGGCCGAGCAGGCGAATCTGCAGGCGCCCGCGATCTACTACCACTTCCCTTCCCGCGAGGACCTCATCGAAGAGGTCATGTGGGCCGGGGTGGCGAGCATGCGTGAACACGTCACCGCGGTACTGGACGCACTGCCGCCGGAAACCGCACCGCTGGATCGCATCGACGCGGCGGTCGAAGCGCATCTGCGCCATGAACTCGAGATCTCGGACTACACGACGGCCGCGATTCGCAATGCCGGGCAGATTCCCGAGCGCATTCGTGCCCGCCAGGTCGCCGAAGAAAACGCCTACGGCGATATTTGGCGCGCGCTGTTCAGCGCCGCCAAATCCGAAGGGCTGCTGCGGCCCGAACTCGATCCGCGCGTGGCGCGCATGCTGGTGCTCGGTGCGCTCAATTGGGCAGCGGAGTGGTGGAATCCGCGCCGCGGCTCACTGGACGCGGTGGTGCGCACCGCGCAGACCATGGTGCGCAACGGGCTGTCCGCCGAGGCGGAAGACAGCGACACCGCGAAACCCAAACGCCGCACCCGCCGCGCCACCGCCTGAACGAATCAGCGACCGCTTGCGAGATCACGACCGATGAGTTCCTTCATGATCTCGGTGGTGCCCGCGTAGATCGTTTGGATGCGAGTGTCGGCGTACATGCGCGCCACCGGGTACTCGAGCATGTAGCCGTAGCCGCCGTGCAGTTGCAGGCAGCGGTCGATGACGCGTTTCTGCAACTCGCTCAGATACCACTTGCCTTTGGCGGCATCGATGGCGGTGAGTTCCCCGCCGTTGTAGGCCAGGATCGCCTTGTCCACGTACGCCTCGGCGACATCCAATTCCGTTGCCATTTCCGCGAGTTCGAACCTCGTGTGCTGGAAATCCGCGACCGCTTGCCCGAAAGCCTTGCGCTCGCGGGTGTATCGCACGGTATCGGTGAAAACTCGACGCGCTCCGGCATAGGAGACGGCAATGATCCCCATCCGTTCGGGGACGAGATTGTCGAACAGGTGAAACAGGCCGCGCCCTTCGGTGCCGAGCAGATTCTCCTGTGGCACAACGACATTGTCGAAGTACAGCTCGGCGGTGTCCTGACCGTGCAGACCGAGTTTTCGCAGTGGCGCACCGCTGCTGAATCCCTCGGCGCCGCGTTCGACCACGAAAAGGCTCAAACCACGTGAACCCGCCCGCGGGTCGGTGCGGGCCGCGACGATCACGATATCGGCACTGGTGCCACAGGAGATGAAAGTCTTCTGCCCGTTGAGAATCCAATCAGTCCCCGACCGGACGGCCGTGGTCTTGATGCCCTGGAGATCTGAGCCCGCCCCCGGCTCGGTCATGGCGATGGCTCCGATGGTGTCGCCGGTGGCAAAGCCACGCAGCCAACGCCGCTTCTGTTCCTCGGTACACAGATTCAGCAGGTAGTGCAGGATGATGTCCTCCTGCATGCTGACCGTCACCATGAACGAGGTGGCGTACACCCGCGCGGATTCCTCCCGCACGATCATCGGATAGCGGTAGTCGGTCTCCCCTGACCCACCGTATTCCGCGGGCACCGACAGCCCGAAGATCCCGTTCTCGGCGGCTGATCGAATGGCATCTCGATCGACCAGATACTGTTCGTCCCAGTGCTCGATATGGGGCACCACCTCCCGTGCGAAGTATTCGCGCACGGCCTCGCGGTAGCGCTCGTGATCGGCGGTGTACAGACTCCGTCGCACCTCAGAGCCTTTCGATAATGGTGACGTTGGCCTGACCGCCGCCCTCACACATGGTTTGCAGACCGTAGCGGCCACCGGTGCGCTCGAGTTCGTGCAGCAGGGTGGTCATCAAGCGCGCTCCGGTCGCGCCGAGGGGATGACCCAGAGCGATGGCGCCGCCGTTGATGTTCACCTTCGCCGGATCGGCCTTGGTATCTTTCAACCACGCCTGCACGACGCTGGCGAAGGCCTCGTTGATCTCCACGGCGTCGATATCGTCGATCGTGAGGCCGGTCTTCTCCAGTGCGCGCAGGGTTGCGGGGATCGGGGCGGTGAGCATCAGCACCGGATCGTCGCCGAGCACCGAGAGGTGGTGAATGCGGGCGCGGGGGGTGAACCCGTGGTCGGTCAGTGCCCGCTCCGATGCGATCAGCAGGGCCGCGGAACCATCGGACACCTGGCTCGACACCGCGGCAGTGAGTCGTCCGTCCGGCACCAGGGTTCGCAGGGCGGCCATTTTCTCGGGAGTGGTGTCCACGCGTGGGCCCTCATCGCGGGTCACACCGTCGAACGGCTGGATCTCACGATCGAATCGGCCCTCGGTCTGAGCGCGAATGGCGCGCGCATGGCTCTCGAGGGCGAAGGCTTCCATATCCTCGCGGCTCAAACCCCAACGTTCGGCGATCATTTCAGCGCTGCGGAACTGGGAGATCTCGGTCGTGCCGTAGCGGGCCTGCCAGTCCCGTCCGCCCCACGGATCGGTCGCGCCATACGGCTCGCCCGCCGCGAACGAGCTCAGGATCGGAAACTGCGTCATCTTCTGCACACCCCCGGCAATCACCAGATCCGAGGTACCGCTCATGACCGCCTGCGCGGCGAAATGCACTGCCTGCTGTGAGGATCCGCACTGGCGGTCGACGGTCACCCCGGGCACGGTTTCGGGCAGTCCCGCCGACAACGCGGCCGTGCGCGCGATGTCACCGGCTTGTGAGCCGATCGTGTCGAGACAACCGAAGACGACATCCTCGATGGCGCCGGGGTCGAAATCGCCACGTTCGACCAGGCGGCGAATGACGTGTGCGCCGAGATCGGCGGGATGGGTGTCGGTGAATCCGCCTTTGCGCCGCCCCACCGGGGTGCGGACCGCGTCGACGATGTATGCCTCTGGCATGGTTGGCCTCCTGAACTTCTTCTCATTGCTTAATTGAAATTAGATTTGATTTGTCCAGCAGAGATTGTGCGGCTCCCAGTTACCGCTAGGCCGCCAGGCCACCGCGCACGAGCAGCTGCGCGGTCATGATCACCTCGGTGACCGAGCCGCGCTCCCGGTCCCACCACTCCGCCGCCCAGTTGAGCGCGCCGACCACCAGCATGCGGGCGGTACGCAGATCCAGGTCCGCGCGAATCGAACCGTCCTGACGGCCCTGCTCCAGCAGACCGCGCCAAAGTGCGTGGTACTGCGCACTTTCCGCCGCGACGGGGGCATGCATATCTGGGGGTAGCTGGCCGCTGTTGCGGCTCACCGCGCGAGCGAAATCCGACAGTTCCAGCTCGACCCGCAGATGCGCCTCAACCGCCGCGTCGATGCGATCGAGCGAAGTGGCGTCTCCGGGAAGGGCGGCCAGCGCATCGGACACGTGCGTGCGCACCCACCGCTGTCCGACCACCATGACTTCGCCGATCAGCTCCTCGCGGGAGGAGAAGTAGTAATACATCGCGGGTGCGCGCAACTCGGCACACCGGGCGATATCACTGAGCCGGGTACCGGCGTAGCCGTTGCGCGCCAGCACCGTCGCCGCGGCGGCGAGTATGCGGTCGCGGGTGCCATTGCCCTGCTCGGATTTCGGCTCGGTCATGGCATCGTGTATCCGCCACTGACCGAGAGCACCTGACCGGTGACCTGCCGGGCCGCGGACTCCGAGGACATCCAGACCACGGTGTTGGCGATGTCCTGGGCCACGGTGAGCCGACGCAGCGGAATGTCCTTGCGCAGGAAATCGATCTGCTGCTCGTTGAAGACCGCGTCCTGTCCCGCTGCCCAAAGACTGTCCGCGCCAACAGCTTCCGGGCCTTCCGGAATGACCAGGCCCGGGCACACGACATTCGAGCGGATGCCATGGCGACCGTGCTCACGCGCGGTGGTGCGTGCCAATGCCAGCAGCGCCGCCTTGGTCGCGCCGTAGACGCCCTGGCGGATCTGCCCGAACGCGGCGTCGCTGGCGATGAATACGATCGACCCCGCGCCCGCGGCCCGCATGGGCTCGATGGCTGCCTGTGTGCACGCGATAGCGGTGAAGATATTGACCTCGACCAGGCGCTGCCAGCGCCCCCGATCGGTGTCCTGCGCAAGGAAGTTCGGCACGCTCCACCCCGCGTTGTTGACCAGCGCGTCCAGCCCGCCCCACGCCTGCACCGCACATCCCACCGCGGCCTCGGCCGCGCCCTCGACGGTCAGGTCCCCCACCGCCAACTCGACTTCGGCCGCCCCGAGCACGAGCGCTTCCGCGCGCACCCGCTCGGCTTGCGCCTTGTCGATATCCCCCAGCACGATCCGCGCGCCTTCCCGCGCGAACCCGTGCACGATCCCCCGTCCGATATTGGATGCCCCACCGGTTACCAGCACTCGCGCCCCGGCCAAACCCAGATCCATGAACGCGACCTTCCCGCCCGAGTCATATAATCTATTTTCAATTCAAAAAGATACGGCGCGCCAGCGCCGGTGGCAAGCACCGCCCTTGCCGGGAAGGCCTCCATGACATCGACCACCGCCGCGCCGGGATCGGGCACCCCCGCCACCACCGTTCGCGCCGCCGATCCCGCGCGCCGCGCAACCGAGGTCTCGGCCTACCCCACCCTCCCCACCGAGCGCCGCTTCCGAATCCGCGTTGTCGCGACCGACGCCGGACGGGTACACGCCCAGCAAACGTTGCCCCTCGAGACAGCCCGCACCGGCACCCATCTCGCCGGATCCCTCGGCCCCCTGGTCGATTTCACCATCGGCCGCGCCACCCAGACGGTCCTGTCCCCCACCGTCGCCATCCGCACCGCGGGCCTGCGCATGGACCTGCTCAGCACCGCCCTCACCCCCGGCGAGATCATCGAAGCGCATTCGCGCATCCTCGACCTCGACAACTACTCGGTGTACGGCGAAGTCCACATCACCACCGCCGATGGCCGCCCCGTGGCCCGCGCCTCAGCCCGAATGCTCATAGTGCCCGGCGAAATCGGCCCCACCGATCCCGCCGACGCCGTCACCCCACCCCACCCGCCAACATCCTTGGCCGCCCTGTTGACCCCTCTCACTCATCCGATGTCCGCGGGCGGGGTCACTCTCACCGCCCCCACCGCCCCCTGGATGACCAACCCCTGGGGCATAGCCCACGGCGGCATCCCTGCGGCCTTCGCCGGCCTAGCCCTCGAGGACGCGGCCCACATCACCGCCGGCCCAGTCCGTTTCATCGACCTCTCGCTCACCTACCATCGCCCGATTACGCTCGGCGAAGACGATATTCACACCGATGCCCGCATCGACCGCCTCGGCGCTCGCACCCTCGCCGCCACCTGCTCTGTCTACCAACAGGATTCGGACCGTCCGGCTGCAACAGCCACGGCGAGTTTGATACGTATGTGACTCGCCTAATTGGTTGCGTCGGGGCTGGTCGCGGGAAACGCCGACGCCCATCGCTGGGCACGGCGGAGCAAAGCTTTCACGAACACGGCCGCCACCTGACCGCGGAGCCCTCAACTCCGTTACCGCAATTCCGGCGGCATCTCGCACCGCTGGCAGGCGTCAGGGTTCGATGCGAACGCGTGGAGCCTGAAAAGTCAACGAGCCGTCGGCATCTGAATCGATCGCACTACCTGACTCAGCAAACCTGGAAGCAGGATTAACTCATGCTCGACTACATTCTGCGGGTACTACGCACTCCTGTACCTGCCCGGTGGCCCCGGGTTCGCACACACCGCGCAGCCCCGGGAACCGGAGAGTCAGGTTCGGAGACGGCGGCTGACATAGGCGACGATCCGACGCACCGAACTGTTGTTCTCCGGCTTCCAGTCGTCCTCCGGGATGTCGATGCCGAACCGCTTGCCGACCTGTTCGCGCAGTTCGGTAAAAGCGATCTCGTCCAGATGGTGGATGGGTTGCAGTCCGTCATCCAGGTCGATCTTGTAGTCGCGCTCCTCCGCCGCCGGGAAGATGATGTCGTTGAACAGGATATGACGCACAGCCGCGATGATCTCGTCATCCTTCATGAAACACGCACCGCAATCTCTACAGTCCGGCAACAGTTTCGGGCTGACGCCCAGCCGGGCACGAATACCATTCTGAGGCTCCGGTGCCCACGGCGGTCGGTCAATGCCTCACATTCGATGCGGCACGCACAGGATTCATCAGCCGCTCACTTCAGCCTGGGCGCAATGGGAACTTGCTGTCGCCCAAGCAGTTCGGATGGCCGCCCAATGCCTGGGTCACGGCGATAGCAGAGGTCGGGATACAGCCTGCCCGTCGCCGTGGACGGCAAGCTGCGCTCGCTGGTGGCGAGTCAACGGGTGGGTGTGCCTCTGGCGTAGCTTCCGACGCTGGAATCATGGCCGGGCCGCAGGATGTAGGTTTCGGGCGGGTAGGTCATGCGGACCACGACGAACTGCTCGAGCGGGTCGAGAGATCGCGGTCGCGGGTCGGCGTCGGCAGGGCCGGGGCCGCAGGCGGCGAATGCCAGCGCCAGCAATGCGATCGTTGCCGCGGTCGCGGTGATCACTCGCTGTGGCCAGCGGTCGGGGATGGGTAGATCGTTGTCCAGAGCCGTCCCGTGGGTCGATTCGTGCACTCGCACATCCCCTTTCGGTGGGCCGCGGATTCCCGCCCGGGCGAGCAGATGGAACCCGGGCGGGAATGCGCAGCTGTTCTCAGATGACGGCCAGGATGATCCCCAGGATTGCTCCCAGACTTGCAACTGCGAGGCCGGCCGCGCTGCCGATACCGGGCAAGAACATGATTCCTCCATTGGTCGTCGGATTTCTTGGTGCCGGCCATTCGAGAACGCCGGTCGAGTGATTTCTAGCCGCGCATCGGCTAGGGGCACAACGGTTCTCCCGTCTCACGGGAATCGCGCAGATCGGTGACCACCTATGGGACCGCCGTCGCGCGCCGGATTGCTCTTACCACGGCGTTGCACGAGTTTTCAGCGATCGTTGAACGGTGGGTGGAACGTTGGGAATTCCCTGCCGCATCACGGAGGAGCAATTTCCGAGGAGGACATATGGACCCGCGTCGAGGTGGCGAGCGGATCCGCGCCGTCGCATCGGTCAGGCGATTTCTCCTACCGGCAGGCACTACTCCCGCGACGATACTGCCGATAGTCATGTGGCCTATCGCCATTCTGACAATGCTCGACGCCGTGGTCTTCAGGGCATTCGCAGGCGACGCCACCGACGACTTCCGACCGGTTCGTCTTGCGGTGACCGCATTCCTGCACCATCGCCCCGTCTATACCGAGAACCTCGACACCACCGATCCGCACTACCTGTATCCGCCCGGCGGAACCCTGTTGCTGGCGCCGCTCGGGCCCATCGACGAACAGGTCGCCCGGCAGATCTTCGTCGTGGTGAACGCGGCCGCGATCGTTGCGGCGATCTGTGTGCTGGTCCGGATGTTCGGCTATCGGCTCGATACCGGGATCGCTCCGATCGCTTTGACCTTCGCATTCTTGTCCGAAGCGACGATCAATACTCTGACTTTCGGCAACGTCAACGGGATCATTCTGTTGCTGGAAGCGGTATTCCTGCGAGCGCTGCTCGCGCGCAGGAATATTCGGGCGGGACTCGTGATGGGACTGACGATCACCGTCAAGCCCACGCTCGCACCGCTGCTGCTGATCACCATCGCTCGCCGCCAGTGGTCCACCATCGTTACGGCGGTGATCACACCGGTCGCGATCACCGCCATCGCGTGGCCGCTCTCCACGGACCCGCTGGCGTATTTTCAGCGAAATCTGCCCTACAGCATGCACATTCGCGACTACTTCAACTCGTCGATCTCCGGAATGGCCCGCTACTACGGAATCTCACCGCCGCTGACACTGATCCTGCGCGCGGGAACCGCTATCCTGATCGTCTCGATCCTCTGGCTGCTCTACCGCTATTACCGTCGCGACGAAGTGTTCTTCGTAGGCACCACGGCGGGGGTGTTGATGCTCGGATCGTTCCTGCTGAGTTCGCTGGGGCAGCAGTACTACTCGATGTTCGCCTTCCCGCTGCTGATGACGGTGACGCTGCGGCAATCCCTGATCCGCAATTGGCCGGCTTGGGCAGCGATCTTCGCCTTCATGAGCTACGACAAGTGGCTGCTGGACTCGAATCAATCCTTGGGCCGCGCCCTCGAATACTGGCGTGTACCAATAGGATGGGCCGCACTGCTCATCGTCATGGCATGCGTGTTGACCGACCGCTACCTCGCCGCTACACGTGAGGGCCGACTCGCAGACGGGATCGACCCCCCGCACCTTGCCCCCGATCTCCCAGGCCGAGCGCACACCCCCAGCAGCCACCTGGACATTGCCCGGTCGTTCAACGTTTTTTGAGCGGCGTGTGGATCCTTGGTGCAATTCGCAACGCGTGAGCCAAAACTGAGGAGGGACCGCATGACTCAGTACCGACGGCCTGCCCGGATCGACGATTTCGCGGCAGATTCGCTGCGAGCGCTCGGGGTGCTCGCCGCACACGGTCAGCAGGGGCGAGCGCCCGCCGATCCACGTCATCGGCGCGTCGATCCGGCGGTCGCGGCGTTGATTCGCCCGGGTCCCGCGCTCGCCGAGGTGTCCACCATCTCGATGCCGGGTGAGGTGAATCCGCTGGCGCTGCGGACCTATCGGCCGACTCATGATCCGCGGCCGCTACCAGGCATCGTGTACTTACACGGTGGTGGTTGTGTACTGGGAGGTTTGGACAGCCACGACGCGTTCCTGCGCACCCTCGCCGCCCAAACCGGCCATCTGGTGATCTCGGTGGACTATCGGCTGGCCCCGGAGTTCCCGTTTCCGGCGGCGATCGATGACGCATGTGCCGCAACGGAATACATATTCGACCACGCGGACCGCTTCTGCCTCGACCGAAGCCGCTTCACACTGGCAGGAGACGGTGCCGGCGCTGCACTCGCCGCGACGGTGGCGCAGCTGACTCGCACGGCCGCGATGCCGACCCACCAGGTGCTGATCAATCCGCAAACCCGATGGCAACCCGCGACAGCCAGCCGCATGGCCTTCGCCAGCGGCACCTATCCGACTGCGGCACTGCTGAATTGGTTCACCGAATGCTATCTGCCCGATCCGGACGACCGCCACGACCCGCTAGCCACGCCCACGCTGAGCGGCCGCCTGGGCGAGCTGCCACCGGCGACGGTGATCACGGCCGAACTCGATCCGCTCCGCGATGAGGGTGAGCTCTACGCCCGGGCGATGAGCGATGCGGGCGTCGATGTCGCACATTATCGAATGCCGGGCGCTTTTCACCTGCTGTGGCTGGCGACCGCGATCAATTCGCTGGCCCAGCGCCGCGTGATCGCCTTCATCGCGCGGCGCATCGCGGGCGGCATCCCCTGCCAATCCACGCCCGCTACCGAAGCCCCCTGGCGACGTCGGCTATTTCTGACGTAATCACGACCGGCACACCGTAATACGAAATCGAGAATGGGATGACGGACGACAATGACCAGCCCCGCAACGGGCACCGCGCGATCGACTACTCCGGTGACACTCACCTCGCACTGAACCACCTGTCCTCGGCCCCGGACTTCTTCAGTGCACCGATAGCGACCCAGCGCCGCTACGCCGATCGCCGCTGGGCCGAAATCGCATCACCACCGCCGCACGTGCCCTCGGTGGTGACCGTGACGATGCCGACCGCGGCCGGACTGCTGGCCCTGCGGATCTATCGCCCCGCTCTGGTGTCGAGGCCGCGGCCGGGAATCCTGTATTTCCACGGGGGCGGTTTCGTGCTCGGCGGGTTGGACAGCCATGATCCCTTCCTGCGCACCCTGTGCGCGAGCCTGGGCAGCGTCGTGGTCTCGGTCGACTATCGGCTCGCACCTGAGCATCCCTTCCCCGCCGCCGCTGAAGATGCCTGTGGGGCAGCCGATTACCTGATCCGTCATGCCGATGTCTTCGGTATCGATCCCGAGCTGATCACGGTGGCTGGTGATGGCGCGGGTGCGGCGCTCGCCGCAACAGTGGTCCAGCACCGGCGGGCCGCGAACGAGAGCGGGATCATCCACCAGATACTCATCACTCCGCTGCTGCGCTGGCCGACCGAACCGGACACGATGAGTCGGCGCATCTTCTCCGAAGGCTACGACCTCACCCTCGAACTGCTGGACTGGTTCGCCTCCTGCTACCTGCCCGATCCCGCCGATCGGCTCGACATCCGCGCCGCGCCCGGGTTGGCAAAGGACCTGCGCGATCTGCCGCCGACCACCGTGATCACCGCCGGGCTGGATCCACTGCGGGATGAGGGCGAGCAGTACGCCGAGGAACTGGCGGCGGCGAACGTGGATGTCGCTCTGCGTCGACTCGACGGCGCCTTCCACATGCTGTGGCTGGCCAGCGCCATCAGTCCCGCGGTGCAGCGCACCGTCATCGACACGATCGACCTGCGGCTGGGCCGCCGACTCTGAACCATCGGCAGCGCTCACGCCACCGTCTCATCGGACGACTTCTCTAGTGCGACAACGATTTCGGCCAACGCCTGCCGCATCAGGATCGCCGCACCGATATGGTCGTCCAGCTCGCCGGAGCGGCCCGACATCGACAATGCGGCCACACCCGCCCCGGCGACCATGATCGGCATCCCCACCGCACTGCGTCCGGGGGTGAGCCAGCCGTGGCTGAGGTGATATCCCCGCGTTTGCGCTGCGGCCAATTCCCCCTGCAGCCCCACCGAATCGGGGGTGGAGGCGGTGAATCGACGCAGCGACCCGCGCAGCACCTGCCCGCGAATCGGTTCGGGCGCGACCGCGAGCAACGGTGTGACGCCCGCGCCCGCGTGCAGGCTGTGCACCGCGCCGGGACGCAAAGCACCTGTGGCCGAACCTGATTGACGGGCATCGAGACATACCGCAGTGCAATGGACGCGCACGGTGAGCGCGACGTCGAGCCCGGTCTGTTCGGCGAGTCCGGCGGCGATCGGGCGCACCGCCCGCATCAGCTCGGCATGGTTGTGCCCGCATCGGTCGGCCAGGCGCGCACTGGGAATCAGGGCGCCGTCGATCTCGGAGACGAATCCGGCGCTTCGTAACAACCGCAGATAGCGATAGGCCGAGGAGGACGGGACCGCCGTCGCCTCGATGACCTCCGCCGCCGTGACCGAGCCACGATCCTGAATGAACGACAGAATGCGCAGTCCCCGATCCAGTGGCGACAATTCACGGTTCGCGACATGGTCGCCGGACTTCGGAACAGAACTCGTCACGGGTACCTCCCAAGAGCCGGGTTCGGACGAGACATGACGATAATCGCCGATTTCTGTTCCACCTACAGCCGTTGACCTGGTCATTCCAGGGATTTTCAACACATTTTGAACAGTGGTCCAGATGAACGGCCCCGTTAACGAACCGAACCCGGCTCTCGTGTTGTGGGGGGATCACGAGTGCCGGGTTCGGACGTGTAGCCGGGTCGTAGTGGAGTGAGGGAAACCGGGCGGCCCGGAGACTAGAGGAACGCCGCCCGCAAATATCGACCCGGATGCTGACCGCAAGGACCAGCCAACGCGCAGTAACACGATTTCTCTGAGTTCACCTCCTTGGCCGAATTCGGCGGCGCACTCGGATAATCGGGCAGATTCCGAGTTGCACGTCACCGAATCCCGTTGTGCACCAATCGAAATAGGCAGTCATCAATTGGTACACAACCGAGCCTATTGCCGAGCCTCGAACACGACAACGGTCGCTGAGCTGAGCGTTCACCCGACGTTGAGCGGTCCTCGAGCCGTCCTATGCGCGCATGGTCGCCTCGCTGCGTTCGGGCCCCGATTCGTT
Source organism: Nocardia sp. NPDC056000 (assembly GCF_042269265.1). Classification (NCBI taxonomy): domain Bacteria; kingdom Bacillati; phylum Actinomycetota; class Actinomycetes; order Mycobacteriales; family Nocardiaceae; genus Nocardia; species Nocardia sp. NPDC056000. The sequence goes on from NZ_JBHJXS010000007.1 coordinate 40,024, forward strand.
TCCGAGCGTGCGCCGTTCGGCGTCCAGGCGAGTCAGGAACATCACCGCGCCCCGTTCTTCGGCAAGGGCGTACGCCTCGGCCAGTATCGTGCGCGCGTCCGCGCGGCGTTCCCGCGCGGCATAGCGGCGGGCCAGATCCAGCAGCGCGGTGAGCAGGTCGACGATCGATTCGCTGCGCCGCAGATGCCGAACCGACGATTCCAGCAGCGTGACCCGCTCTTCGTCGGGTGCCGTGCGCGCGACCGCGCGCAATGCGATGCCCAGGCTCCGATCGCAATTCCAGCGTTGTGCGAGTTCGAGTTCGGTGGCGGCCAATTCGGCGGCCCGGCCGGTATCGCCGAGACGGAACAACTCCCCCGAGGCCAGACTGCGCCACGGCACGAACGCCGGATTATCCAGTCCCCAGGCCACCGCCCGGCGGCCGGTCTCCAGGAAACAGGCCGCCGACTCGCGGGGGCGCCCGCGCAGGGACGCCAGCACACCGCGCGCGGTATTGACCGTCAGCCATTCCCACAGCTCCGGATTGACCGTGGCGGCCGCGTGCTCGATCCAGCGCTCGGCCTCGTCGACGCGGCCCAAGCCGATCAGCGCATAGGCACGATAGGTGGCCAGGGTCGCCGGATATCCCGCTGCGCCATCCTCGTCATAGGCCCCCAGCAGCCCGCATTCGAGCAGAGAGCGATCGAATTCCGCACGCCGGAAACATATTTCGGCGCGCAGGGCGGCGCGGTGCACATCCACCGAGGCGAACAGCCGCGGGTCGCGCTGCTCCCCGAGCTGCCAGGCCAGGGTCAGCTCATCGGCCCACAGGGCGATCTGCGCGTGCATCCCGGTCAGTTCCCGGGGTAGCACATCGGCGTGCAGCCCGAGTTCGCCGGAGAAACACCGCAGCGCGTCGGCGGCCGGAATGCGGACTCCGAACGCGTCATCGAGGATCGTGACCGCGGCGGCCACCGGATCATCCACCGCTTCGCGTTGCGCGGCAACGAATGTCGACCATGTCTGCGGCCGCAATGCCGCGATCACCCATTCGCAGGCGTGCACGGCCTGCGCGGCCACCGGATCGCGGGCCTCGGTCTCGGCCAGCACCTCGGCGAGCAGCGCGGCGGCGGCATCGACGTGCCGCTGGGTGGCCATGGTCCACAGCAGCGGCACCAGCGCGGTTGGCGCGCCCCCGGTGCGGCGTTGATCGCGCAGCGCCTCATCCAGATACAGGCGCGCCGCAGTGGGATTGGTGAACTGCGCCAGGCAACCCAGCCGCAACAACACTTCGTCGTGCGGGTCCGGCACCGCGATCCGCCGCGCGGCCTCGAGATGGCGGACCGCGTCCGCGGCGTCGAGGCGTGCGACGCAATCCTCGGCCGCGGCGATGAGCACACTTACCCACTCCGCGTATTGCGGCCCCTCCAGTTCCAGCAGATACGAGGCGGTTTCGCGCGCGGGTCGACCGGTCAACACCGCATGGCGGGCCGCGGCCACCAGGATCCGCGCATCGTCACGCGGTTTGAGCACGTTCCCGATCATCGTGCCGATGAGCGGATGACGGAACACCGGCGGATCCACCGACCGCAATACCCCCGCGGTATAGAGCAATTCGCACCGCTCACGGGTCGCGGCCTCGGGCTCACCCACCACCGCCGCGACGACCGGCAGCGTGGCCCGGCCCGGCGGCAACGCCACGATCGCGTGATAGGTGGCGAGCAATTCCGGTGTGCCCGTCTCCAATTGGCGACGCACCGCCAGCGAGTACGCACCATCGGGAAGGTAGGCGGGAAGCACGTCACGATCGGGGAATCGGCGCAGATCGGCCAGCAGACCCGTCAGCAGGTCGGGGATTGCGACCGTCGCCCGGCAGATCTCCTCGACCAGATCCGGGCTCGGCACCGCACCCAGTCTCCGGGTGATGATCTCGACGATCGATCGATCATCGAGCACCCCGACCCGCACGATCTCGTTCGCCGCGCGTTCGAGCGCGGCCTGGCGCATCGCGGCATCCGGTTCCCATTGCCGGTCCTCCATCGCGGCCACGACCAGCACGGCCATCGCGTGCAGCCGGACAGCGACCGAGCACAGCACTCGCACCGAGGTCTCGTCGGCGTCGAAGACGTCATCGACCAGGATCAGCAGCGCCCGCTCCCGCGCGGCCATGGCCAGTGCCTCGAGCAGCGCATCGGCATACTCCGTATCGGTGGCATCGTGTTCGATCATCCGAACCGAATCCTCCGCTACCGCATCACAGATCGCGGTCAGCAGCGGCGGCTGCCCGGCCCGCTCGGCGTGACCGGTCCCGACCCGGACCACCCGCAAATCCGGCGATCGCCGATGAAGTTCTTGCAGCACAGCCGATTTGCCGTACCCCCGATAGGATTCCAGCACCACGAAGGCACCGGTTCCTTGGGCGGCCCGTTGAGCATAATCTCGCAGCACCGCGAGTTCGGATTCCCGGCCCGAGAACATCGGCAGACTCGGTGTGCTCGAAGTCTGCTCGCCCCCGGCCGGGGGCGGTGAAACAGGCGGCGCGACGGGGCTGTCGACCCCTGCCAGTACCTGCCCGTGCACTGCCCGCAGTTCCACCCCGGGCTCCACACCCAACTGGTCGACCAGCACTCGCCGCGTCGACCGGTACACCTCGAGCGCCTCCGACCGCCGCCCGCGCGCATGCAGCGCCCGCATCAGCAACACCGGTGGCCGCTCGCGCAACGGTTGCTCGGCCACGAACCTGCGCAGCCGATCGATCACCTGCTCGGACCGATTCGCCAGCACCGACGCTTCCAGGCCATCCTCCACGAGCGAGAGTCGGCGCTCGGTCAACGCGGCCCGCTGTCCAGCCGCGAACGGTCCCGGAATCCCGGACAACGCCTCCCCCGAAAACACTTCCAGCGCAGTGTCGTAACGCTCTTGCGCCCCGTGCCAATCCCCCACTTCCCGCAATGCCTCCGCCTCGGCCACGAGCCGCTCGAACACCCCGAGATCGCACTGCTCGTCCTCGATCCGCAACTGGTACCCGCCGTGCCCGGACACCAACACCGTAGGCGGTGTCCGCGGCGGTCGGTTCGGCTCCAGCACCCGCCGCAACGCCGACACATGTGTCTGCACCACCCCGACACCGCCCGTCGGCTGCTCCCCGTCGTACAGCGCGTTGACCAGCGTCTCCACCGGCACCCACTGCCGCCGCCGCAATGCAAGTACACACAGCAGAGCACGGCGCTGCGGCGGACCGAGGTTCGACAGCTTCGCGCTTCGCCACACTTCAACGCCATTGAGTAGAACCAGCCTTACAACATCCGGCCCGTCTGCGTTACGCCCCATTACTGGTCCACCAGCCCTCCTGTGGGTTGCCAGAATATTGCCACGGCTCGACAGCAAGCATCGCGGCGGTCCACGATGACGCTGTCGAGCTCCGACCAACCGGGGGCAACTCCGGACACCTGGTTAACCACCGGTAAACCGCGTGAGAAATCTTGACACAGTGCTGTGTCTACTGCCAGAGTGTGGCCACAGTGTGTTCGCCAAGTCACATCCACCCCGGTGGTGTTCGACAGTTCACACTGTTCGGCCGCGCGGGGACGGCGGCGATGCGGGGCGTTGGCAGGAGGTGCGCGATGCGGGTCTTACCGCGTGGGCGCGGCGAAGGAAGCATGACAAAGGGTGGATCGCCCGCATTGCGGGCATTACGAGCCAACACGGGCGAGACCATGGGGTCGAGTCTCGGCACGCTGGGGCGGGCGGTGCGATCGGGGCTCGAGGCCACGCGGATCGCGGTCACCGATGCCGCACGCGGGCGGTTACAATCGCGAGAAGCGTTGCGGCAGGCGTGGTTTCTGGTCACGGTCACCACCATCCCGGGGCTGTTGATGGCGGTGCCGTTCGGCGTGATCGTGTCGGCGCAGGTCGGCAACGTGGTACATCAGCTCGGCGCGAATTCGCTCATCGGGGCGGCGGGCGGACTCGGGGTGATCAAACAGGGAGCACCTCTGGCGACCGGAATCCTGTTGGGCGGGGCCGGATCCGCGGCGATCGCGGCAGACCTGGGGGCACGCACCATTCGCGATGAGATCGACGCCATGCGGGTCATGGGAATCGATCCGGTGCAACGGCTGGTGGTACCGCGGTTGGTGGCGATGCTGGTGGTCGCACCCCTGCTGAACATCCTGATTCTGGTGGTGGGCATTGTCGCGGGCTACATCGCGGCGATCGCGGCGCTGGGGGTGACACCGGGCAGTTACTGGGAGTCGTTCGGCGGCTTCGCCTCCTCGGCGGATGTGTGGCTGTCGCTGGTCAAGTCGGTCATCTTCGGCTACATCGTGGTGGTGATCGCCTGCCAGCGCGGACTCGAGGCCCGGGGTGGCCCCCGAGGGGTGGCCGATGGGGTGAACGCGGCGGTGATTCTGTCGGTGGTCACCATCGCGGTGGCCAATACCGGAATCACGCAGGTGGCCACCATGTTTCTGCCGACCCGGGTGGCATGATGGCCGCGCCGTATGTTCCGGTACTGCTGCGCCCGCTGGACCATGTGCGCAGACTGCGACCGCTGCGACCGCTGGACGAGATCGGCTTCGTGCTGGTGTTCGCCTGGCAGGTGCTGGCGGCGATTCCGTTGACGCTCAGGCACTATCGCTCGCAGGTCGTGGTGACCATCACCAATATGACCTGGGGTCGCGGCAGCGTGATCGTCGGCGGCGGCACCGCCGCCGTCATGGTGGTCATGGGCGCGGCCGTAGGCGCTTCGATCGGCATCGAGGCCTACGGTGCGTTGAACACCGTTGCGCTGGGCCAAGTTTCAGGGCTCGTGTCCGCGTTCGCGAATACTCGTGAGCTGGCACCGATCGCGGCGGGAGTCGGTTTCGCGGCACAGGCGGGGTGCCGGATGACCGCGGAGATCGGGGCAATGCGGATCTCCGAGGAGATCGACGCCATCGAATCGCTCGGCATCCGGTCGGTACCGTTCGTGGTCACCACACGGGTGATCGCCGCGGTGGCCTCGATCGTGCCGACCTTCCTGATCGCGCTGATCGTCAGTTATGTGTCGGCAGCACTGGTGGTGACGACATTGCACGGGGAACCGAGCGGGGTCTACAACCACTACTTCACCAGTTTCGTGGTCGGCTGGGACATCCTGGCGGCGGTACTCAAAGTCGCGGTGTTCGGCGTGGCCGTCATCCTGATCCATTGCTACCAAGGGTTTTTCGCCACCGGCGGACCAGAAGGCGTCGGTATCGCGTCGGGACGGGCCATCCGCGCCAGCCTGGTCGCCATCGTCGCGCTCGACATGATCATGACCATCGTGCTGTGGGGCTTCAACGCCCCCATCACCTTCTCGGGGTAGGCATGCCTGTATTCGGACTTCCCGGGGTGAGCGCCACCCCATGGTGCGTGCGCCTGGTCGGGGCCATCACCGCCGCAGCCGCCGCGGCCGCCGTGATCGGCTGGCACTTCGCCCCGCAACGAACATCGCCCGATCGCGTCACCGTGCAGCTGCTCACCGAGAGTGTCGGCAACGGAATCGAATCCGGCAGCGACGTCCGCCTGGACGGCGTGCGCGTGGGGTCGGTAGCGGCCATCGCCACCGCAGGCACCGGACGCCAGAGCATCCATATCGAGCTGGACCGCACCCAGATCACGGGCCTCACCGATGCGCTCGGCGTCGATTACGCACCCGGAAACCTGTTCGGCGTCAGCGAGATCGAGTTGCGCCCTGGCTCGGGCGGCGCGCCACTGCGTGATCGGACGGTCGTGGACCTCACCGGTGATCGTGCCGTGCGCGCCCGCGACGCCACCATATCGACGCTGCTGCGATCGCTGGGACAGCTGACCAATGACGTCGTCACACCCCAGATGATTTCGGTGCTGCATCGGATAGCCAGCGATACCCGCGCGTTCACTCCCTTGTTCCAGGCCATCGTCACCACGGCACAATCGGTGGCAGATACCCAGCGGCTGCCCTCGTCATATCTCTTGCGCCAGTACGGCTCCACCCTCGCGGGCGTGCCGCCGACGGTGCAGGGCGTGCTGGATGTGTTGAACGCCCCGTACTCCGACCCGTACCTGCGTCAACCCGACAAGCTGGCGAAGTTCGACGCCAGCGTGAGCATGGTCGCCAATAATCTGATCGGTGCCTTGACCGGGGCGCTCGACACCGGGAACGCCTACTACGCGGGCTGCGCGGGAGTCTTCGTGCCACTGTTGTCCGCGCTGGCGGGCACCGTTCCCGATCCCGATGCGACCTCCGACCGGTTGACCGAACTGCTGCGGCGGGTGGGTGCGGCCATGCCCGAGACACCGGACGGTCCGATGGTCAATATCACCGTCGACCTTCGCGGGGTTCCCGCTCTGGCCGTACCGCTCTCGGCTCTGCTGGACGCTCGCGCGGGCGGAGGACAACGATGAAACCACCACTGTCGCTGGGCATTCGCCTCGGTGTGTTCGCCACGGTCATGATCGTGTTGTTGGTGGGCGTATTCACCGTCCTGCAACGCCCGATCGATGGCGACTCGGTCACCTACACGGCGGAGTTCACCGATGCCAACGGCCTGCGCGCGGGCAACGATGTGCGGCTCTATGGCGTGCGGGTCGGCAAGGTCGGAGAGCTGAGCCTGGACGGGGCGAACGCCAAGGTGACGTTCACGGTGTCGAGCGATCGTGTCCTCTACGGCAACACCAAGTTCGCGGTGCGCTTCCAAAGTCTCACCGGGCAGCGGTATCTCGACATTCAGCCTGCCGACGCGCCGACCAACCGGCTCGATCCACGCACCACCGTCGGCATCGCGCAGACGATTCCGGCATTCGACATCACCATGCTGTTCAACGGTCTGCAGCCGGTGTTGGCGACCCTGACGCCGCAGGACATCAATACCTTCAGCACCGGCATGCTGGGCGTGATCGAAGGCGACGGCACCGGCTTGGGTCCGGCATTGGATGCCATCGAGAAACTCGCCCGCTACACCACCGACCGCCAAGCGGTGCTGTCCACGCTGATCCGCAACCTGTCGCAGGCCGCGGACATCATAGGTGGCCGCTCCGGCAATGCCATGGCGATCATGGCGCGGCTCACCGACATTTTCGTCCAGTTGCAGGAACGTATCGGCGGAGTCATCGATTTCGCCGTCAACATCCCCCCGGTGCTCACACCGGTGCTGAGCCTGCTGCGGACCGTTGGGCTCACCGGCGATCCGAACCCCGAGCTGAACCGGGCCGTCAAAACCGCCTTCCCCGACCCGAAACAGGCCGTCGACACCTTGAATCAGGTTCCGGCGCTGCTGAACTCACTCACCGCGCTGATTCCACCGGCCGGGTCTCCCGTGGACCTTAACTGCTCACACGGCGCAGCGCCCGTGCCGCAGCAGCTGGCGGTGCTCATCGGCGGGCAAAGGATCGTATTGTGCAACAGCTGATTCGCTCGATTCCACTGCGGCGTCGCCGCGCCGGACCACTCGATGAACCGGCGGCCCGCCGCCGGGACCTGCGCTGGGGCATCACCACGCTCATCACCGTGGCAGTGCTCGCGATCGCCATCGGTGTGGTGTCGGTGGTCCACATCGGTATGGCCACCTACAGTGCTTATCTCAGCGATGCCGCCGCGCTGCGGGTCGGCGACGAGGTACGCATCGCGGGGATCACCGTCGGCGAGGTGAAAGCCATCGACCTCGAATCCGACCGTGTCGCACTGCAATTCACGGTGCGGCAAGGTGTCTTCGTAGGTGATCAGTCCACGTTGTCGGTGCGCATGCTCACCATCGTCGGCGGGCACTACGTGGCGGTATTGCCCGCCGGTGCGAAACCGCTGGGCAAGACGCCGATTCCCGCGGACCGGGTAGTACTGCCTTACAGCCTGCCGCAGCTGTTCCAGGACGCTGTCCGCCCGGCCGAGCAGATCGACGCCGAAACTTTGCGCCGCAACTTCGCCGCCGTCACCACCGCCGCCGCGGGCAGCCCGGAGGGCCTGCGCCGAGTGATCGACGCGGTGGGATCGATCGTAGACCTGCTCGACAAGCAGAATGCCGAGATCTCTCGATCCCTCGGTGTCGCAGACGAATACGTGACGGCCATCGCCGCGAACAGGTCCGCGATCGGACAGTTGGTGGCCCGGCTGCGAATCCTGGAGACCGTCATCGCAGACAACAAGGCAGCCGTCGGGGAGTCGCTGCGCAATGTCGCCGTTCTGGTCGGCCAGCTCGCACCCGCGGCACGGCTGTGGGAATCGGACCTGAAGCCATCGGCACAGGCGCTCATCGACACGATACCGGCGCTCGATCAGCTCGGCGAAAAGCTTGGGACGCTGCTGGATTCGGTACGCGGATTCGGCGAGCGCCTGCAAGGGCTACTGACCCCGCAGGGCCTCACCGTCGATCAATCGGCCTCCACGATCACCGCACCTGCGTTGTGTGTGCCGGTGCCGGGGAAGGGGTGCTGATGCTCACGAGAGTCTTCTCCTCCCGCGCGTTCGTATCCTTCGGTCTCGTCGTGGTGCTCGGATTGGCCGCGGCCGGGGTGTACACGACGCTGCGGCCGCACCCGATGATGCGCGCCTACTGCGCCGATATGCCCGATGCCATAGGTCTTTTCGAAGGCAGCGACGTCACGGTCATGGGTGTGCGGCTCGGCCGGGTCACCAAGGTCGCGAACAATGGCGCGACGGCGCGCGTGAGCTTCGAGATTCCCGCGTCACGCAAGCTGCCCGACGACGTGGGCGCGACCACCTTGGCCGATTCCCTGGTCGCCAATCGCCGGTTGGCGCTCATCGGAGCCGAACCCACTGGGGCGGGCCGCAACCCGAACACCTGCATCACCCGGACGGTCACCCCGAAGAGCCTCTCGGAAACCTTCACCGCGCTCTCACGGCTGGCCGACGAGCTCAACGGCACACCGGATCCTGGACAGACCGGCGCGGTCGGGCAGGGCCTGACCGCGCTGAATTCGCTGACCGCGCACACCGGCCCACAGCTCAACGCCATTCTGACCCGGCTCGGCACGGCCCTGCACTCCCCCGACGCCGCGATCGGTCATATCGGCGACCTCATCGACGCGGTCGGCTCCCTCGCGCGCGACGCCGCCACGTACTGGCCGGAGATCCGCGACATGCTGACCCGGCTGACGGGCACCTTCGACGATGTCTCGAATATCGCGGTGCCCCCGGTAGTCGCGATCCTCGACAAGCTCGTCGACGTGCTACCCGCGCTCAATGACCTCACGGTCACCCTCGGAGGTCCGCTGCTGCACCGACTCGATTCGGTCGAGAACCTGCCACAGCTCATACGGTCCGGAGTCGAAGGACTGCACGGCGTGCTGGCACTGGCTCCCGCGGTGTCGAGCGCCTTCGCGGCCGTCATCGATCCCGCCACCGGGGCGATCTCGATGGCCTACGCACCGCCACGGGTGGCGATTCCACAACCGGACGCCGCGGCCGTGTGCGCAGCGATCGACGCGGTCACACCCGGGACCTGCACGAGTACCACCGACGGGATGGTGAATGTGTCACTGGCACAGGTGATCATGGGACAGCTGGGGGCACGATGAACAGCATTCGCACTCGTCGGATTCGCCTCGCGGCCGTGCTGGCAGGTCTGGTACTGACCGTCAACGGTTGCGCGTTCGACCCGTCCTCGGTGCCGATACCCGGCACCACGGTCTCCGGGGATACCTATCCACTGCACATCGAATTCCCGAATGCGCTGAACCTGCCGCCGGGAGCCAAGGTGATCGCCGATGGAGTGGAGGTCGGCAATCTGCGTCGACTGCGCATCATCGATACCGATCCGGCGGGAAAACCCGTGCGCGGCTATGTGATCGCCGATATCGCACTCGCCCGATCGGTATCACTGCCCGGTGATGTCACCGCGACACTGCAGCAATCGACCCCGCTCGGCGATGTCCGCATCGCGCTCACCAGTCAGCCGGGCAGCACCGCCGCACCGCTGGCCGCCGACGCGGTGATCCCGCTCGCTCGCACCCGGCCATCCACCCAGATCGAGGACACCCTCGCCGGATTGGCGACCGCGCTCGGCAGCGGCGCGATCACCGATATCCAGAACACGGTGCGGCAGATCAATACCGCCCTGCCGCGCGATCCCCGCGACACCGCCCGCATCTTCGGGGTCCTGGGCTCGGATCTGACCGATGTCGCCGGTGATCTGGGCAGCCTGGATGCGATGCTGAGCGGACTCACCGCGGTGAACGGTACGGTCGCCGAGAATCTGCCGCTGCTGGATGAGATGTTGACAGACAGGGGAACTCGGCATCTGCTCGATTCGACGCAGTCGGTGATCGGGGTGCTGTACATCTTCACCAATCTCGGACCGGTGGCGCACTCGGCGGCGTGGCTCGCACCGCTGCTGCAATCGGCCGATGCCGCCACGCGCGCCTACGTGCCGATGCTGTTCAGCGCCCGCCCCCTGGATCTGGCCGGACCGTCGAATCTGACGATGCTGATCGACCTCATCCAGAACAAGCTGATCCCGTTCGCGCAGCGCGGACCGAAGGTGAACCTGACCCAGGTCACGGCCGATGACACGGCCGGGACGGTCACCGACCGCACCGATCGGATTCTCGACACCCTGCGCATGATCGGAGCCGTGCAATGAGAATCCGCCTCGGGCGACCGAAAACCAGCTCGATCGTCTCCCTCGGCGCACTGGCGGGCGTCCTGCTCATCGGCATCGCCTACCTCGGACTGGGCGTGCTGCGCTATGACCCGTTCGCCGACCTCACCCGAGTTCGCATGGTGCTGGCCAATTCCGGCAGCATCGGCATCGGCACCCCGGTACTGCTGACCGGCATCCCGATCGGCACGGTGACCACGGTGCGGCGAGGCACCGCCGGGGTGGAGGTGAGTCTCGAATTCGCTGGCGCACACCATATTCCGGTCTCGAGCGCGGTCAAGATCGAGAACCTGTCGGCACTCGGTGAGCCCTATATCGACTTCCAGCCGCCGGATACACGAGGTCCCTACCTGCGAGACGGCCAACAGCTCGATACCGCGAAAGTCCAGGTGCCGCTGCTGATCCCGGATCTCTCGGTCAAGGCGGTCCAGTTCATCCGCCAGCTCGATCCGGCCACCATGACCTCGCTGGTCCACACTCTCGACACCACGCTGACCGGCACCGAAGCACAGCTGCCCCAGCTCGAGCGCGCCACCTCGCTGCTGGCCGCGACGCTGCTCAGCCGCACGGGAACAATCCGGCAGCTGCTCACCGACCTGCAGACCACGGGTGCGGACATGGACTGGACCGGTCCCGCGCTCGCCGCGTCCGGACCCTACTGGTCACTGCTCGGGCAGCGGCTCGAGGAGCTCATCACCACCGCCTCACGGGTGATCGAGAAGGGCGATGCACCCCACGACTATCTCACCGGCAATGGTGTCGTGCCGTTCCTGAACCAGTTGAACGCCACCATGACCCGGCTCGGACCCGAATTCACCCAGCTCGTCCCCGTCCTGCAGCCACTGACCGCCGACGCCACCAGCTCGCTCGGCCGCCTCGACATCAGCGCGTTGATCGCCCAAGCACTCGGCACGGTCGGCGACGACAGCGCTGTACATCTGCGCCTCAGCGTCAAATGACCACACACTCACAGGAGCAGCATCTCATGACAAAAAACGACCCGGCCGAAGCAGCAGAATGCGTTGCCCCGCAGGATAATTCCACACATTCTCCGCGTGAGATCTCACTGCGGCTGTCCACGGTCCTGACCGCGGTGGCGCTGGCGGTGTTGACCGTGGCCACCATCGCGTTCGGCGCACTGTATCTGTCCGACCGAAGTGAGCTCCGGGACCGCGATACCGCCGCGGCCGATCGCGCGCACGCCGAGCGGATCGCCATGGACTACGCCCTGGGCGCATCAACCATCGACTACCGGGACACCAAATCCTGGCTCGGCAAGCTCAAGTCCGGCACCAGCACCCAACTGGCCGGCAAATTCGACGCCACCGCACCGCAATTGGAGCAGATCCTGCTGCCGCTGCAATGGACCTCCAAGGCCACCCCCATTCAGGCCACGGTGGCATCGGAGAACGCGGGGGTCTACAAGGTGAACGCCTTCATCGATGTCAACTCCACCAGCGTGCAGACCCCGCAGGGCGGCAGCGTCACCGTGGCCTACTCGGTCACCATCGACCGCAACGCCGACTGGAAGATCACCGCGGTCGGCGGCGGGCTCGACGGCGCCCTGACCACCAAATAGCGCGCGCTGCCACCGATTTCGAAGGAACAACAGAACAATGAACTGGGCCGACATCGTCGCGGACCTGCGCGACCACTGGTACCTGTACGCGGTGATGCCGTTCTTCGCGTCCGCGATCGGCTGGTTCACCAAACTGGTCGCGGTCGAAATGCTCTTCAAGCCAATGGAATTCAAGGGCATCCCACCGTACCTGGGCTGGCAGGGCCTCATCCCCCGCTATTCCGCGCGCATGGCCACGGTCGCGGTGGACCTCATGATGAACCGCCTGCTCGACCCACAGGAGATCATCAACCGCATCGATCCCGTCCAATTGGCCAAACACGTTCAGGAACCGATGCTCGACACCGTCGAGGGCATCGTCGACGAACTCATGATGCGGCACCAGCCGCAACTGTGGGTGCTGCTACCGGATCAGGTGCGGCGCATGCTGATTCGCCGCGTCCAGGCCAACGCGCCGCAGATCATCGCCCAGATGATGAGCGACCTCGAAACCAATGTGAACCTGGTGTTCGACATGCGCACCATGTGCATCGACGCCCTGATGCGCGATAAGAAACTCACCATCCGGCTCATTCGCGATATCGCCACTCCCGAAATGCGGTTCATCGTCCGCTCCGGCCTGGTATTCGGATTCCTGCTGGGCGGAGTGCAGGCCATCGTCTGGGCGCTGACCCATTCGGCCCTGGTCATGCCGTTGTTCGGTGCGTTCGTCGGTTACTTCACCGACTGGCTGGCGCTGCAGATGATCTTCCGCCCCATCCAGGAACAGCGCTACCTCGGCGTCTTCCGCTGGCACGGCCTGTTCCACAAGCGCCGCGACGAGGTCGCCGTCGACTACGGCACCCTGATCGCCACCGAAATCCTCACCCCCGCCAACATCATCCACGCCATGATGACCGGCCCGCAATCGGACCGCCTGTTCAGTCTCATCGAACACGAAATCGACCGGCTCATGACTCAGCAACTCGGCCGCGCCAAACCGGTCATCGAATTCGCCTTCGGCCGAGGCTCACTCGACGCCATGAAATACGACATCGTCGCCACCGTCCGCGAACGCCTCCCCGAGAGCACCCACAACATCGAGAAATACACCATGGACGCTCTCGATGTCCCCAGCCTCATCATCGAAAAGATGCAGCTCATGACCAACGAGGAATACGAAGATCTGCTCCGCCCCGCCTTCAAACAGGACGAATGGAAAATCGTCACCGTCGGCGCCGTCCTGGGCTTCCTGATCGGCGAACTCCAGGTGCAACTGCTACTGCACTGAACCCGGTCAGCCGAGTTCGAGCGACAGCTTCCAAATCCGGACCAGCGCGTTCATCGCGCGGTCCGGGCCATCGGGATCGGCCAGGAACACCTCGATGTGCCGGCCGGTCGTCACCGCCATCCCGATCAGCATCCGCAGCGTCGAAAGCTGTTCGGGGGCGGCCGATTCCACGCCGGTGATGTCGGCCATCTGCCGCGCAACGCGCTCGACGTCCACGTCCACGTCCACGTCCACGTCCACGGACCACATCATGAGCCCACGCAGTTGCCCGTCGTGGGCGCTGCCCTGCACGCAGGCGTCCACCACCGGCAGGTGACCGGCATTGACGACCAGAGTCGCGCTCAGCGCCCGGAACAGAAAGTCATCAATCGCCTAGCCCTGTGTGCGGCGCGGGACCTCGTCGATCGCCATATCGACCGACCAGGCAAACTGGCAGGCCGTCCACAACTTCAGGCAGCGATTTCGCCGCGTATCGCGGGAGGTAATCCGGGCCGACAGACCATTCGAATCGGCACAGCATCTGATGCAACGTCGCTTTGATCTCCATACCGGCGAAATACATGCCGATGCACTTGTGCACGCCACTGCCGAACGGCACCCAGGCGTTCTTGTGGACCTTGTCCTCACGCCGCTCGGCGGAAAAACGTTCCGGATCGAAGGCCTCCGGGTCCGGCCAGATCTCCTCGAGATGATGGGTCAGTTGCGGCACCAGACCGACGAAGGTGCCCTTCGGCAGGTGATAGCCCAGGACTTCGGTGTCAGCGAGGGTCGCGCGGACCATGGTGCGCACCGGCGGCACCAGACGCAGCGCCTCCTTCAGCACCAGATCCAGACTCACCAGCCCCTCGAGGTCGTCGTATGAGGGGAATTCGGTTCCGAGCGCGAGTGATTCGTCGCGGCAGCGGCGCTGCCACTCCGGGTTCCTGGCGAGGTGGTAGAGGATCGTGGTCAGCGTCGACGAGGTGGTGTCATGGGCGGCAAAGAGCAGAAAGATCATATGGTTGATGACGTCGGCGTCGGTGAACGACTCCCCGTCCGGTGTGCGGGCCCGGCACAGCACACTGAACAAGTCTTTCCCATCACCCGCCCGTTTGGCAGGGACCATCGCGGCGAATTCGCGTTCCAGGAAAGCACGGCTGCGCAAACCCACCGCCCATTGGGTGCCCGGCAGCCGGAACCTCGCCCCCGGCAAGGGAACCCGGATCGCTGTCGTGGTGGCTACCAGCAGATCACCGAACGCCGCGATCATGCGGTCCGCGCGCGGGCCCAGCTCCTCACCCATGAAGGTGCGAGCCGCGATGTTGAGCGACAGTTGCTTGATCGCGTGCGAGATCAGGAAGCCGGACCCGGTGCTCCAGCCGTCCATGCTCGCCGCGATGACCGGATTCATGCCCGACAGATAGGCGTGCAGTTCCTGGCGACCGAACGCACTCTGCAAGATCCGGCGATGGTGCATGTGCTCCTCGAAATCCATGAGAAGCACTCCGCGGGTGAAGAATTCACCCGCGAACCAGCCCCAGCCGAGCTCGTGACTGAAGGCCCGATCCTTGTTCGCCTGCACCACGCCGAACGCCTCGGGCCCGAGCAGCGCCACGACCCGCGTGCCACCGAGGTTGTGCCAGGAGACCGGGCCGAAGCGCCGGTACTGGCGCATAAGCCAGTCGACGGTGTCAGTGAAGTAGAAGTAGGTATCGCCGACCAGGGGTAGGCCGGGCGCACCGGGGATGGACTTCAGGCCGCTGCCCGGCGGCGGCGCCGCCGGCGGCTTCATCCACGGTGCGGGAATCGAACCCAGCAGGGCGACTGCCGAATTCCGCAACGGTTCGGGAAGGGTCAGCGAGGGCGGCTTCATCGACGATCTCCTGATAACGACGGAACGCGGGGCGGATCACCCGGCGTGGCTCTCTCTCACAGACTGAATCTTGACATGGTCCTGTGTCAACATTCACGATGATGGCATGCCCGTCCCGTCTATGACGACGTTCGACCGCTTGCGCACGCTGGCGGCGTTAGAGGATCCCGATGGCCGACAAGCCGCACCCGTCCGCGAGGTGTTCACCGGCAAGCAGATCACCACCATCCCGATCGGTACCGCCGAGGACGTGCTCTCGGCGATCACCAAAGCCCGTGCGGCCCAGATCGAATGGGCCGCACAGCCGATCACCGAGCGGGCACGGATCCTGGAACGCTTCCGCGATCTCGTCCTCGCCGACCGCGACACCATCATGGATGTCGCTCAGGCCGAGACCGGCAAGGCCCGATGGTCCGCGCTGGAGGAAGTGCTCAATATGGTGCTGAATTCGCGGTATTACGCGCAGCACGGCCCCGCGCTGCTGCGGCCCCGGCGTGTGCAGGGGGCACTGCCGGGGCTCACCAAGGCGGTGGTGAACCATCAGCCCAAGGGCGTCGTCGGCATCATCGCTCCGTGGAATTACCCTATGGCGCTGTCGATTTCGGACGCGATTCCGGCGCTGATGGCGGGCAACGCGGTAGTGATCAAGCCGGACAGCCGCACTCCGTACTGCACCTTGGTCAACGCGGATTTGCTCTACCGCGCTGGATTGCCGCGTGAGCTGCTTGCCGTGGTTCCGGGTCCGGGGTCGGTCGTGGGCTCGGCCATCGCCGAGCACTGCGACTACCTCATGTTCACCGGATCCTCCGCGACGGGGCGGCTGCTGGCCGAACAATGCGCGCGGCGGTTGATCGGCATCTCCGCGGAATTGGGCGGCAAGAACCCGATGATCGTCGCCCGGGGCGCGAACATCGACCGCGTCGCGAAGGCCGCGACCAGAGCATGTTTCGGTAATGCCGGGCAGCTGTGCATCTCGATCGAGCGCATCTATGTCGAGGCCCGGATCTTCGAGGAGTTCATCGAGAAGTTCGCCGCGGCAACCCGTTCGCTGAAACTGGGCACCCACTACGACTTCACCGACGCCATCGGCTCATTGATCTGCGCCGATCAGCTCAACACCGTCGACGCGCACGTCGAAGACGCGAAAGCCAAGGGCGCCACCGTGATCGCGGGCGGGCGAGCCCGGCCCGATATCGGTCCGCACTTTTACGAGCCGACCATTCTGACCGGCGTCACCGATGAGATGGTGTGCGCCCGTACCGAAACCTTCGGGCCCGTGGTGTCGGTGTATCGCGTCGCGGACATCGAGGATGCCATCGCCCGCGCCAATGACAGCGAGTACGGGCTCAATGCCAGCGTCTGGGCGGGCAGCGACGCCGAGGGCGAGCGGATCGCCGCTCGACTGCGCACGGGTTCGGTGAATGTGAACGAGGGCTACGGACCGTCCATGGCCAGCCTGGCCGCCCCCATGGGCGGCATGCGGTCCTCCGGTCTCGGCCGCCGCCACGGCCCGGACGGCCTGCTCAAGTACACCGAGCCGCAGACCGTCGCCACCACCCGACTGCTCGGCCTGGACCCGCCGTTCGGCATACCCGATCACCTGTGGCAGGCATCGATGGCCCCGTTGTTCCAGCTGATCCAACGCCTTCCCGGCCGCTGATCACTCTGTCCCAGAGGAGAATTCGACATGACGGTAGCCGCCATCACCGGCGCGGGCCGGGGCATTGGACTGGCCATCGCGCAGCGATTCGCCGCCGACGGCATACGGGTCGCCATCGGCGATATCGACGAGACAGCGGCGATCAACGCGGCCACCACTGTTCCCGGAGCGGTGGGCCTGCACCTGGACGTGGTCGAACCGGCGTCGTTCGAGAAGTTCCTGCGCGAAGTGGAGGAGCAACTGGGACCGATTGACATCCTGGTCAACAATGCGGGCATCATGCCCATCGGCCCGTTCCTCGATCACGACGAGCCGCTGCGCCGCCGCACCGTGGATGTCAATCTGCACGGGCCGCTCAACGGCATGGCCGCGGTACTGCCCCGAATGCGCAAGCGCGGCAGGGGACATATCGTGAACATCGCCTCCACGGCGGGCGTGGTCCCGGTGCCGGGCGGGGTCGTGTACTCCGCTACCAAACACGCCGTGGTCGGGATGAGCGAGGCCATCCGGCAGGAGCTGGCCCGCGACCGCATCGCGGTCAGCACGGTGTTGCCCACCTTCACCAATACCGAATTGATCGCGGGCACCAAGGGATTGCGCGGGTTGCCGACGGTGGAACCGGCCGATGTCGCCGACGCCGTGGCCGCCGCCATCGCGCACCGGCGGGCGGTGGTGACCGTACCCCGCTATCTGCTCAGCCTGTTCAAGGTGAGCACGCTGGCACCGACCTGGATGTCGGATCTGACCATGCGACTGTTCGGCGGCGACACCGCCTTCCTCGACATCGATCACACCAAGCGCGACGCCTACGACACGCGTATCGGCCGCTGACGCCGAATCCTGCGCGCTGCCAGCAAATTTCACCGGACTGGAGTTTCCATGCCCACCTTCGCCTCCGCCTCCGCCACGCTGTGCGAGGCATTCCAGGCCACCGTCGCCCGTGATCCGGACAAAATCGCGATCCGCACCCCGGGAGGCGCGAGCACCCTGACCTTCCGCGAGTGGGACGCGCGCGTGCGACGACTGGCAGCCGGGTTCGCCGCACTGGGTGTCGGCCGCGGCGATCGGGTCGCGCTGATGATGACCAACCGGCCCGAGTTCTATCCGATCGATGTCGCCCTGCAACACCTCGGGGCGATCGCGTTCTCGGTCTACAACACCTCCTCACCCGAGCAGATCGACTATGTCCTGGTCGATTCCGGTGCGCGGGTGATCGTGTGCGAGGAGCAATTCGTCCCCGTGATCCGCAAGGGTGTGGCGGGTACTCCCACCGTGCGGATCGTCTGCCTCGATGCCGCTGGGCCCAACACCGTCACCCTGGAAGAGGTCGGTGCCCGCGGACTCGACAGCTTCGACTTCGAATCTGCTTGGCGCGCAGTTCAACCCGACGATGTCCTGACCCTGATCTATACCTCGGGTACCACCGGAGATCCCAAAGGCGTGCAGCTCACCCACGCCAATATGCTGGCCATGGTCGATGGCACCGAGCAGCTCACCACCGCCACCGCCGAGGAACGAGTGCTGTCCTTCCTGCCCTCGGCGCATGCCGCGGACCGCTGGTCGGCGATCTATATGCTCGAGGTCATCGGCAACCAGGTGACCACTGTCGCCGACGCCCGCACCGAATTCGCCGCCGCACTGGTGGATGTGCGGCCCACGGTGTTCGGTGCGGTCCCGCAGGTCTGGCAGAAATTGAAGGCCGGTATCGAACTGCGGGTCGGCGAGGCCTCCGGAGCGCGCGGCGCACTGGTCGATTGGGCGTTGTGGGCCGGTCGCCGCGCCTCGGACATGCGGCTCGACGGCGACTCGGTACCGTGGCCACTGCGCCTACAGGCCGAGCTCGCCGACCGCTTGGTGCTGTCCGAACTGCGTGCAGCGGTGGGTCTGGACCGGGTGCGGCTCGCCCTGTCAGGAGCGGCACCGATCTCGCCCGAGGTGCTGCGCTTCTTCAATGGTGTGGGCATCGCGGTCTCCGACGCCTGGGGCATGTCCGAACTCGCCGGCATGGCAACCATGAGCCCGCCCGGCAAGGTCCGTCTCGGAACGGTGGGCGCCATCGTCCCCGGCAGTGAGATCCGGATCGCCGAGGACGGCGAGGTACTGGTGCGTGGGCCCATAGTCATGAAGGGCTATCTCAACAAGCCTGACAAGACCGCGGAGACCATCGACGCGGACGGCTGGGTGCACACCGGCGATATCGGCGCACTCGATGATCAGGGCTACCTGCGGATCGTCGATCGCAAGAAGGAACTCATCATCAATGCCGCGGGAAAGAACATGTCCCCCAGCGTCATCGAGAACTGGATCAAGGCCTTCGCCCCGCTGATCGGCCAGGCAGTGGCCATCGGCGATAACCGCAAATACAACGTCGCCCTCATCTGTCTCGACCCCGACGCCGCCGCGATCCACGCACGGCAGGCCGGGCTGACCTGCTCGGCCGAGCTCCTCGCCACCGATCCGGGCGTGCACGCGATCGTCGAAACCGCTGTGGCACAAGCTAACACGAAGCTCTCACGAGTCGAACAGATCAAGAGGTTCGCCATCGTCCCCGACTTCTGGCAGCCCGGCACCGATGTTCTCACCCCGACGATGAAGCTGCGGCGCAAGCCCATCGCCGAACGCTACGCCGGGCTCATCGAGGGCCTGTACCGTTGAGCCGGACGACCCTGGCCACGGTGCGAGGACGCAGCGGCGTGTGTAATTGACACACGTTCGTGTCAACAGAAAGCATGAGGCAATGGCCAGTGTCGTACGCCCGTTCCGGGGTGTCCCCGCCGAGGATCGCCTCGCGCAACGCCGCGCGGACCTGCTGGACGCCGGACTCGACGAGGTCGCCGAGGTCGGCGTCGCCAAACTGCGCATGAGCACGGTGTGTCAGCGAGCCGGACTCACCCAGCGCTACTTCTACGAACACTTCCGCAATCGGGACGAGTTGCTCGAGGCGATGATCGACGCCATGATCCGGGATCTGCTCACCGGGACCGTCGCCGCGGTGGAGGCACAACCCTCGGACCTGTTCGCACGCTCGCAAGCGGCGATGGACTTCTTTCTCACCACGATCATCGAGGACCCTCGGCTCGGCCGCCTCTACGCCGAGGCCGACACCCTGCCGAGCCTGGCCGCCCGCAAGGCTACTGCTCTCACCAGCTATGCCGAATTCGCCACGAGCCAGGTCATCTCGCTGTACGGCACGACCGATAACGACACACAACTGCGAATGCGGCTGGCCGCACAGGTCATCGTCAGCGGTCACGCCAACACCACGCTCGCCTGGCAGCGCGGCGAAATCAAGCTGGCCCGAACCGAATACGTCGACACCATCGCCAAGATGTTCGTCGACGCACTGCTCGGTATCCGCAACCCCGCTTAGCGTTACCCCGTAAGAGCGTTCCTCATCGCAACATCCAACATCCGTGAAACGCATCCGGCTATGGATGACCAGGCCGCTGACCGCCGGAATTCACTCGGTAAGCCGGTGAATTCTCTCGTCGTATGCGCGGCGGGCGGTCAGGTCGGTCGCGCGTGCGCGGTACCGCGTCAGTCGGCCACGAACAGCGCCGATCAGCGGATCGGGCAGTAGTGCGGCAGCAAGCTCGTACTGTCGCATCCACCCGGGTACCGCCACGATGGCCTGGCGGTACCGGCAGGAATCGACAATCGCGTCAGCGACAGCCTGAGGATCGACCGTCGGTAGCCCGTCCGTTCGGACACCTGCGGCCAGTTCCGTACGGACGGCGCCGGGCAGGATCGCTGTCACCGTCACCCCGGTGCCGGCGACCTCATCGCGGATTGCTTCGCTGAAGCCCACCACGGCAAACTTGCTGGCACAGTAGGTCGCTGCTCCCGCGGTCGGAATCTTGCCGACATAGGAGGCCACATTGACCACGTGGCCCCTCCCCCGAGCAATCATGCCCGGCAACACGAGTTTGGTGCCGTTGAGCACTCCACGCACGTTCACATCGATGATCGAGTCGGTGAGCCCGTCATCCTCTTCGACGAACTCTCCGATCGGCATAATCCCGGCATTGTTGACCAGTACGTCCAGCGGCCGACCGGCACTGCCGACAGCGGAGAGGAAGGCCGCGAAGGAATCTCGGCATCGCACGTCCAGAGGCAGACCTCGCACCCCGATAGCCGCTCCCGCGGATTCGACGAAATCACCGTCCAGGTCACCGATGAACACCGAAGCGCCCTTCGCCGCAAAGGCTTTGGCGCTCGCGTAACCGATCCCGCGGGCACCGCCGGTGATCGCCACCGTCGCTTCCCGTAGTGGTAACGACCTCATATCACCGCACCTCCGCGCCGTCTACGATGCGCCCGGCGTCGGTTCGGTCATCCCGAATCGAGCGGCCGATGAACCGCCGCAACGCGAACGAGAACAGCGGTCCGGTGAGCGTCGTGACCCGTCGAAATTGGAGACCACGCAGCAGCGTCGGCTCGGCGGCGATGGTGTAGGTCACGGCGCTGCGTTCGGGACCGATTTCGTCGACGGTCAGCCTTTCCGCGATCGCGCGAAATCCCGGTATCGGCATCTCCCCGATATAGAAAGCCAATTCGCGGCCTGCCTCGAATCGGGTGACGAACTCGTTGCTGACCAGCAGCGAGCCCAGGGTAAGTCGGCGGCGCGATCCCGGACGGTGCGGTTCGGGGGTGTCCCAGGTCGCGTCGACGATCGGAACCCAGCCGAACTCTTCGACCTCACGCCACGTTCTCTCGGCCGGTACGTCGAACTCGGCGCGGCCTCGAAGGACGATCGGCGCGTACTGATAGAAATCGGAGGAGGCCGCGATGGCGGCTGGACGAAATGGCATGGTGGAGAGCCCCTTTTCTGATCTGGTACGGCCGATTGCCGTCCTGTAGCGGTCGGCGTCGCTGCTCGACCTCGGTCATATCCGCCGGCCCCTGGCCCTTCGGCGGTCCGGTTCATCGATCGAGCGATAGAACTCGGCGATCTCCCGGATCGCGGCGCGGGCATCGGGCAGCATGTCGGCCGCCAGGTGGAAATCGTGAATCGCTCTGTCCCAGACCTGAAGCGTGCACACCACATTCGACCGAGCACATCGAGATGCCAGCAGTTCAGCGTCATGTCTGAGTACTTCGTCGGAGCCGACCTGAATGAGAATCGGTGGCAGACAGTGAAACTCGTGATCCAGCGGAGACCGAATGTCCTGGAGGGCACCGTATCGCTCCGCGTGCACCGCGACAGGTACTGCCAGCGTCGCGGTGGACAACACAGCGTCACGCGAGTCGTCCGCACGACGACCAACCGGGTTGTAGTCGGCCCATGGTGCGATGGCTGCTATCGCGCCGGGCATCGGCAGGCCGAGTTCTCTGGCCGCCAGTGCGAGGGAGAACGCGAGCCCGGCACCGGCCGAATCACCACCGAGCAGGATCCGGGCCGGTGCGAATCCGCGCTCCAGCAGATAGCGATATGCGGTCAGCGCGTCCTCGACGATATCGCCGAAACCTGCGGTGGGTAGCAGTCGGTAGTCGACATTGAATACCGGGAGCGCAGCGGCACGGGCGATCCGAGCGGCGAGACGCCGATGGCTGTGCAATCCACCGGCAAGGAACACACCACCATGGAAGTACAGCACCACCGACTGATCGACACAGCTCGGGTCGGAATGTGTATTGTGCCATAGCCATTCGGCGCGGAAATCCGGGAACCGGACGCGCTGGATCCGGGTGCCACGCGGTGCGGGAACCACCGCCATCGCCTTCTCACACGAATTGGCCAGCTTCAACATCGAAGCGCTCATCCATGGCCTGCGAGTCCTGAGTGCCGCCGCGAAGTCCAGCGCAGGCCGAACCGTTGCCCGTGAGACCGCTTGCGCTGCCAACATTCCGAGTCCTGCGCGATTCATCACCTCGATGCGCACGGGCTCGGCAATCGACTCGCTCGGATCCACGACCGGCAGGCTCATGCCGGAATTCCGTTCTCCACGGACGTCTCGAACAGATAGTCGTCGAGCGGATAGGTGCGATTGGCACGCTGCGCCTCGAAGAACCCGGACGGCCGGATATATGTCGTATCCCCCTGGGAGTTGCGGTAATACGTCCGAACGTGACCGTTCAACTCGTTCAGGTAATAGCGCAGCGATTCCCCGCGCGCGTATACCTCACGATGGTAGGCATCGGCCGCTTCCTTGCGGATCTCACAGCTCACCGCCCCGCGCCTGCGCGCCTCGGCGATGGCCCGTACGGCGTGATCGCTGGTCATCTCGACGAACGCATGCCATCCACTACCCGTCCACGAGTACGGTCCACACAGCGTCCACCGGTTGGGCAGACCGTGTACCGACACACTCTCGTAGGCTTGCAGGCCCTGCTCGGCGTAGAACTTGGCCAGGTCGAATCCCTTGCGCCCCAGTACAGTTCCCGGACGATAGGTCTCCGGATCGGAGAAGACCTCGTATCCGGTCGCCAGGACCAACACATCCAACCGGTGCCCAACGCCATCGCGGGTCTCGACGCCGGTCGCGGTGATCCTGTCGATGCCCGCGGTCTCCAACGAAACATTGTCGCGATTGAAAGCTTGCAGATAGCTGTTGGAGAAGGTGGGCCGCTTGGCGGCGGGACCGAAGTCGGGCGTCAGCCGCTCACCGGTAGCCCGGTCCTTGACGACCAGGTTCACGTACCGACGGTAGGCGGAGATCGCGGCGCGGTCGAACCGGGCCATCAACGGATGCACCGTGTGGCTCGAGCCCCTGGCCAGACCCCGCAACATCAAGTCGAGGGGAACGAGCAAGCTGGCATGCAGGCCGGTTTGCACGCCGGGAACCGACAGCAGCAGCTGCGCGGCGCGCGGCAGTGCGAAATCCGGCTTGGGTAGTGACCAGACCGGGGTGCGCTGAAAGACGGTGAGGTGCTCGACGTCCGGGGCGATGGAGGGAATGATCTGCACCGCACTCGCGCCCGTACCGATGATCCCGACGCGTTTGCCGGTCATGTCGAATCCATGATCCCAGCTGGTGGGTCGCTGGACCTTGCCGCCGAAGCTCTGACGCCCGGGGATACCGTCGTCCTGCTTCGGCCGGACGAAAGCCCCCACGGCACTGATCAAGAACCGCGCGGTAACCACCGAACCGTCCGCGATGTGCAGCTTCCAGTCGCTGTCGCCGTCATCCCACTGCTCACGCACGACTTCGGTACCGAACCGAATTCGCGGATAGAGATCAAAGCGCCGCGCGATGTCGATGTGATACTGCTCGACCTCGCCGCCCAGCGGAAAAACTCTGCTCCAGTGCGTGTTTCGGGCGAACGAGTACTGGTAAGCGAAGGCAGGCACGTCCACGCCCAAACCGGGGTAGTTATTCTCGTGCCAGCTGCCGCCCACGTCATCGGCGCGCTCGAGGATGACGAAATCGTCGATTCCCGCCATTCGCAGCTTGGCACCCGCGGCGATCCCGCCTGGGCCCGCACCGATGACTGCGACTTCGTATCGAGGTGTGTGAATCATGCTCTCGGCCCTTCCGAGCTCAACGCCACAGCGCCGCTATCAGGCGCCGGCGATGGAAGAAATGTTGTACGCCAGCTGAATACGGGAGTTCGGCCGTCAACGGACCATGGTCAGCGACGGAGTTCGCCGCGCCCGTCGCCGCGCCCGGTAGGTACTCGGCACATAGCGCAGTCGTTCGGGAATGAACGGACCGACGATCTGGACCGAACGCACCAGTGCGTCGGCTTTCCACTGACGCCTGCGGGTCCAGGTGTACCCGGCATACTCGCCCAGCAGGTCTCGTAGCAGCGGCGGTCCGTACGCCGCGATCACGAACAACGCGAATCCTCCGGCCACGCGCCCGACAGGCGACCAGAGCGCACGCGGTACGTACGGTGGCGCGGGAATGACCGAGAAGACCTCCAGCCCGGCCGCCATATCAGGGTGGCCCGCACGCAGCTGCTCCAACATGCCCGCCAGATAGGCTTCGAAGTCCTCCAGAGTATCGGGGATCATGCGCTCGGCGACGCCGAGAATCCGGCCCAGATCCTGCATTTCGGTGTACAGCTGCCGTTCGGTCTCACGTGTCACCGGCTCCCTCGAAAACGAACGCACGGCCGGCAGGAACGTGAACCAACCGGTGGCCCAAACCCACGCGTACGGTTCGGCGTTCAGCGCGTGATACCGCTTTCCCTCGTAGTCGCTCCCCTGGATGGTCCTGTGGATGTCGCGAAGCTTGCGCGCTTCGTCGTAGGCTTGCTCGCCGCCGTAGATCCAACGCTGGGTCGCCTCGAAGGATCGGATGCCGCGGCCGTAGGGATCGGTGAACACCGTCGAATGGTCGAAAACCCCTTTGGCGACAATAGGATGCGTGCCCTGCAGCACGAACGCCGCGGCTCCGTAGATCAGCCAAACTCGCATGTCACCTCCCCACTCCCAGAGATGGGTACCTGGCCCGAACGGTCGTATCGGGCGGGCCTCCGATCTCGCTGTCACTGGGATGTGCACCTGGGAATTGATGGGACAGGTCATCGCTGAACTCCTTTGTCCGGGCCGGTGCACCACATGCCGAGTGCCGCCAAACCGATTCTGATGCACACCTGCATCAGAATTTCTGATGCAAGCGTGCATCAGAATTGGCGGCAGGTCAAGGCCATAGGGCACAATGCCGGAATGGCCGCAACACGCAACTACGGCGGAGTGTCCGCCGCCGACCGTCGCGCCATCCGCCGCACCGCTCTGTTCGAGGCCGCCTTGGATCTGGTCACCGAGGAGGGCGCGAGCGCGGTCACGAAGAAGGCGGTGTGCGTGCGCGCGGGACTAACCGACCGTTACTTCTACGAGCATTTCGCGGACCGTGATGCGCTGGTGGAATCGCTCGCACACGAACTCACCGAACAGGGACTAGCGGCCGGCCTGGCCGCTATCGTCGCGGCCGAACCGCAGATCCCCGCCCAGGTACATGCCGCCATCGAGGCCGCGGCGACCTTCATCGACGAAGATCCGCGCCGGGGCGCGCTGCTGATGTGCGCCCCGACGATCGATGCCATCCAGCGAGCCCGCAAGGATGCCATCAGCACGGTCGCCAATACTCTTTCCGCGCTCATCCCGGAACTCACCGGCGACGATCCCGCCGATCGGACCGACACCGACATGGTGTGCTTCACGCTCATCGCCGGACTGGTGGAACTCGGGGTGGCTTGGCTCCGAGGCGAATTCGCGGTCAGCCGTCAGCATTTCATCGACTTGGCCACCGCGATACTGTTGTCCGGTATGCGGATCCCCAGCCAGCTGCCCGCTTCACCGACCTGATCCCACAGATCTGCCGAATAGTCCGCACCCGGAACCACTCCGAGGGATTGACCCGTGAAGCGATTCGGGCACGGTCGCGCTTGGGGGGCGGTCGATGAACCGAACTCGGACACCCGGCGCGCGGCATCTCTGCCCGAGCTGGGGGCTTCGCGCCGAGAGGGATCAGCCGGTTATGCCAATCGGGCTGGGGCTCAACAGATCTCAGGCGACAATCCGCAGAGCGCCGTCGGCCTGTTTCTGTTCGCGTTCGATCGCTCGTGCTTCGCTCAGGAGTGCGTGGATGTCGCCGCGATTGATGTACTGCTCGACGAGATCGCGCACAGGTGCGAGGGCGGCGACGGCGAAGAAACTCCGGCCGAGCAGTCGGGCGGCGGCCAGGCGGGTCTTGGATCTGGTGCCGCGCAGCAGGATTCGCTCGGTGTCGTCGAAGGTCGCAAGGGTGAGCTCGTTCACGAAGGCCACGGTGGCCCGGATCGCAGGGCGAGCCCACGGCGGGGCGAAGGATGCTGTGTGCATGTTGGCGAAGGCGTGTTCGGACGCGACGGAATAGTTCATGCGCGGGAAGAAGTCGCGGCGGTAAACCTCACACCAGTCACGGTAGGTCGCGGGCATGGTGGATACTTCGAGCCCGAGTAGACCGGCCGCGATCAGTCCTTCCTGCCAGTACTTCTCGCGCTCATCGTCGGTGAGGCGGCGGACGTAGGTCTCGTACGAGGCGAGCAGCGACAGCCACGTCAGGCCGTGGCCGACGATGGCCAGGTCGCTGCGGGTGGGGGTGAAGTCGGTGTCGGTGACCGGGTCGTGCCCGCGTACCCGGTTGTGCCTGCCCTGCACGAACTTTCCCGCACGACGGGCTTCCTCGGTATCACCGAAGATGGCCGTGTACACGTAGTACATCGTCTCGTCACCCCGCCCGAGCGGATCGACCCGCATCACGCTGGTGTCCTGAATCGATTGCGCCACTTCGGGAAACAGCAGCGCGATGTACGCGCCATTGAGCATCCCCGCGAGAGTGGCCGGATGCCCGGCGATTTCCCACGCCATCGAACCGGGACCGAAGTAGCCGTTGTCGCGGCGCGCACCGGCGCGTTTGGGAACTACCATGACTCGTTCTCCTGCTTCCTCGGAGGATCACGGCCGGTCCGCTCCGGCCGAGACGTGTTGGCGCTCAAACCATTCGGCACCCGAGCAGCGGCATGATGGTGGTCCGGGCTATGTGCTCGACGTGCGCGCGATCGGCGAGCGCGGGCATGGGATGTAACAGCATCGACAACGCCAACCGGACACACATTTCGGCGGCCGCCGCCGGATCCGCCGCGTCCGAAGCGCCGATCTCCTTGGCGCGCTCGATCGTCCGGGTCATATAGGCCGTCCCCGCAGATACGAACAGGTCCGCACCCGGCCCGGTGGTCAACATCGGCAGCATGGTGTCCGGATCTGTGGTCAGCAGCCTGCGTAGCAGGTTGTCACCCGTCAAACGCGTGGCCACCGCGACTACACCGGCGACAATCCGCTCTTGCGGCGGCTCGACCCCCTCGACCGCCTGGGCCACCTCGGCCAAGAAACGCCGGATATCGCGCGTCACCACCGCGGCCAGCAGCACATCCCGGTTGGCGAACCGGCGGTAGAGCGTAATCGGTGAAACCCCAGCGGCTTTCGCGATCCGATCCAATGACGTGCGCTTGAGCCCGTGCTCGAACAGCTGAGCCTCGGCGGCCACGAGAATCCGCTCCGCGTAGACGTCGGCCTCATCGGCATCCGGGCCGCGCAGCATCTCATCGACCAGAGATAGCAACATACGAAAATACTATCTCTCTACCTAGGCGGTGGCAATCATCGATCGTCACCGGCTCGGACTATCGGTACAGCGCCAGCAAGTGCCAATCCGAGGATGGGCCGCGCGCCGCCGTCGCAGGCCGCGGCGACCGCAGCGCGCACATCGATTAGCGGCATGCTCGCCCACCGGTTCGGGGGGTGTGGTCGTTGTGCGGCACCGTGACTGTCCTGACGGAGGTCGCCGACTCAACAACCGCTCAACGTTCGTGAAACACAGCACAGTTACTCGTTCGCACCTGTTGAAGCGACCGGATTCGGACCATAGTCTCGCTCTGGTCTCACGGCCGCTTCTCCCAATCATCGACAGGAGCACACGGGCGCATGGATCGACGAAACTTCATTCTCGGCGCGATGCGCACAGCGGGCGCGGCAGGTGCACTGTCATTGCTTCCGGCGAGCCTGACCAAAGCGCTGGCCGAACCCGCACCCGCGGGCGGGCTGGAGAATGTCGAACACGTGGTGATCCTCATGCAGGAGAATCGCTCGTTCGATCACTATTTCGGCGGATTCGCGGGTGTGCGAGGGTACGCCGATCTCAACGCACTGCAATTGTCCAGCGGCCGTACGGTTTTCCATCAGCCGCAGGGCAGCGGGTTCGTACTGCCGTTCACCACGGACCTGGAGAATCTCGCGGGCACCGACCATATGCCCAGCAGCGGTCATCGCGCGTACGCGCAGGGGCGATACGACAATTGGATCGGAGCCAAAGGCCCGGACACGATGGCCCGGTACGACCGCGAATCACTCCGGTTCTATCACCAACTCGCCGACGCCTTCACGATTTGCGATCGGTACCATTGCTCGGTCAACGGCCCCACCGATCCGAATCGGATGTATCTGTTCACCGGGGTGGTTCGCAATCCGTTCGCCCTGGAGAATTTCACCTCCGAACTGCAGGCACGCTTGTACGGCAGCGCCGAAACCATCCGATGGATGCGGTCCCTGCCGGTACCGCAAGTGCTCGATGCCTTGGCGGCGGTCCTGAGCGGAGTCACCAACGCGGTGCCGCGCGCCGTGCTCGACGCGCTCGCCGGATGGCTGACCGAGGTGACCGGAAGCGGGATCCCCGTGCCGATGTTCTCCCACGAGGCATTGCGCACACCCGATGCGTCGAATCTGTTGCGCGACATCCTCTTCGGATTGCCGTGGACAACCTACGCCGAGCGCCTACAACAACGCGGGGTCAGCTGGCAGG
The DNA here is from genome assembly GCF_042269265.1 of Nocardia sp. NPDC056000. Lineage (NCBI taxonomy): Bacteria > Bacillati > Actinomycetota > Actinomycetes > Mycobacteriales > Nocardiaceae > Nocardia > Nocardia sp. NPDC056000. Next base: position 69,264 of record NZ_JBHJXS010000007.1, read on the forward strand.
TCTATCAGGAATGGGACAACTACGGCGACAACTCCCTGGAATACTTCACCGCCTTCCGCACGGCGGCGCGGGCAGCGCTGAAGTACACCGACGCCGGTGGCGGAACCGCGTTCGAGAACTTCCCTTTCTTCTACGACGCCCTCAGGCAGCAGCCCGACCGACGTGCTGCGTTGGAAGACGCCCTGCGCCGCGGCATCGATGAGCTGTCCGAGGCCGATCAGCAGCTGGTGCGGCGCGGACTACTCCGGGTGCCCGAGGGTACCGTCGCCGAACGGCTGCGCACCGATGTGGCGACGGGGAAACTCCCCAAGGTGTCGTGGATTGTCTTGCCCTACAAGCTTTCCGAGCATCCGAGCATGGGTCCGCGAAATGGTCAGGCCATCGTGCACGACGTGCTCGATGCGATCGTCAGTACTCGCGAGGTATGGAACAAGACAGTGTTCATCCTCAATTACGACGAGAACGACGGCTACTTCGATCACGTACCCGGTCCGGTACCGCCGCCGGGCACCGCCGACGAATACTTCGGTGCGGCGAATATCGGTCTGGGCAGCAGAGTTCCACTGCTGGTCGTTTCGCCGTGGAGCAAACATGCCACGAGCTCGCAGCTGTTCGATCACACCTCGGTCCTCCGTTTTCTGGAGCAGGTGACCGGCGTCGAGGAGCCCAATATCAGTTCATGGCGGCGCATGATGTGCGGTGATCTGACCTCGGTGCTCGATTTCGGCGAATCCGGCCCGGCCGTGCTGCCCGTCGCGCGAGCGCAGGCATCGCAACCCGAAAATGGTGTCTCGCAGCAGGTTCCCGCCGAGCAGCGGCTACCCGAGCAGGCCAGCGGATATCGGATTCGCCGACCCCTGCCGTATCGGCAGCTCGCGGTGGCCCGGCAGAATCCGCAGGCGGGGACCATCACCGTCGTGCTCAGCAACGACGGCACCGAGGCAGCGCATTTCGCGGTGCACCCCAATGCGTTCACCGCGGACGCCGCGCCTGAACTGTTCGACGTGGGCGCCGGCGATACGGTGGTGCGCGACTTCGCCGCGCCCGCAAGATGTTACGACTACACGGTGTACGGCGAGGACGGCTTCCAGCGCCGCTATGCCGGCCATCTGAGCCGCCGCGGCGTCTCTCTGGAAGTCACCGCGACGATCACTGCGGCGGATACGCGACGAATCACCCTCACCTGCGCCAATGGCGGGCCTTCGGCCGCGGTATTTCTGTTGTGCGCCAACGCATATCGTGAGGACGGCCCGTGGTCGATCGAAGTGCCCGCAGGCGGGTCGGTGGATCAGGATTTCGCACTCGATACCGATGCGGCGGTGGCGGGCTGGTACGACTTCACCGTCACCTCATCCTCGGACGTGGGTTTCCTGCGCAGGATTCGCGGTTATGCGGAGAACGGCCGCCCAGGGGTCACCGCCGATGACGCCGCACCGTTCGATCGCCTGCTCATGGATCGATCCATGTATGAACCGGGCCGTGATCCGGTGGTCCGCTACTGCACGAAAAATGTTGTGGGCCAGCACAGATTGGCGATGTACGCGGGCGCACCCGGCGCGGCGGGTGCCGTACCGGCATCGTCGCCGGTTCGCGTGGTCGTATTGTCCGAGGGGCGTACTCGCGACGAGCTCACGATCCCGGTCGGGATCGCCACGGGCTGGGATGCCACCGGAAGTTCGAGCGGACCCGATACCGGCAGCGCGGTGGGTAGCTCGGCATTGGGCAGCTCCTCCGGGAGCGCGGCCGGAATCGGCAACGCCCCCGTGCCCTCTGGCGAGTACGTGCTGTATCACCTCGACGAATCGAATTCGCCACTGGCACAGCCGGTTCGATTCCTGGTGCTGTGAGCGAACGGGCGGCGATCCGCGCTCGCCGCCCGTTCTGTTCGGTATTTCATTGTCCGCGAGGCCGAATCAGCCGCGCGGGATCAGCTGCCAGTCGAGCTACCCGCGTGACTACCGTTGCCGGAGCTGCCGGTCGACGGAGCCGGTGGTGGGTAATATGCGGGCGGACCGGTCAGAATGATCTGATCGACCGGATCGGCGTCGAGCGGCAATGGCTCGGCCAATGCCGCGCCTGCCTGCCCGACCAGGAGCGCCGCAGAGAACAATCCGGTGGCGAGTGCCACGGCTGCTTTGGACATCGGTCAATTCTCCTTCGGATTCGAATTGGATCTCAGATCACGGCGAGAATGATTCCCAGCATTGCTCCCAGGCTCGCGACGGCCAGGCCCGCGGCACTTCCGACACCAGGCAAGAACATTATTCCTCCATTGCTCGTGGACTCGTTTCGAACCCGGCAGATCGCTGCCGGTGAATGTGTTTCTAGCCCTGGGCAATACAGCAGGACAATGACTTTCCCGCCGCGCGGGAATGACGGCTCCGGCGTCATAGCAGGCACACCCGCTCTCGCGCCCGTGCATTCACCTCGGCGTTGTCCGGGCTTTCAAGCCCTGTTGAACCCTGAGTGGATCCTGGGAGTGAAACGGTATTCCGCGACACAGGAGGACCGCATGACCCAGCACGTTCGGTCTGCCCGGATCGACGACTTCACCACGGATACGACAATCGCACTCGCCGTTCTGGACGAGTACGGTCAGCGCGGTCAGGCGCCGACCGACCCCCGCCATCGGCGCCTCGACCCGGCAATCGGCGCGCTGATCCGACCGGGGCCCGACAACATTTCCGTAACCACCACTTCGACTCCCGGCTCGCCGAATCCGCTGGTATTGCGCATCTACCGGCCCATGGGAGTCCCGCGGCTGCTGCCCGGTCTGGTGTATTTCCATGGCGGCGGATGCGTCCTGGGCGGGCTGGACAGCCATGACGCATTCCTGCGCGCGCTCGCGGCGTACACGCGCCATCTGGTGGTATCGGTGGATTACCGCCTCGCCCCGGAGCACGAATTCCCGGCGGCGATCGATGATGCTTGCGCCGCAACCGAATACGTCTTCCAGCATGCGGACATCCTCGATATCGACCGATCCCGATTCGTCGTGGCAGGCGATGGGTCCGGGGCGGGTCTGGCCGCGGTGGTGGCGCAGTTGGCCGAGACCGCGATAGCCGCGGTGCCCACCCATCAGGTGCTGATCAATCCGCAGACCCGCTGGCTGCCGGCGACCGCGAGCCGCATGCTCTTCGCCGGCGGACCCTATCTCACTGCCGCACTGCTGGATTGGTGCATGACGTGCTATCTGCCCGATCCCAGCGACCGCCATAACCTGCGCGCCGCACCAGGTTTGGCCGGATCGCTCGACGGGCTCGCACCGGCAACGGTCATCACCGCCGATCTCGATCCACTCCGCGACGAGGGTGAACACTATGCCCACGCCCTGGCGGTCGCGGGCGTCGACGTCGGACTGTATCGACTACGCGGTGCGTTCCATCTGCTGTGGCTCGCGACCGCGATCAACCCGCTGGTGCAGCGCAAGGTAATCGGCTTCATCGCGCGCCGACTCGGTACCGGCACCGACGATCATGAGGCGCTGGCACCCGGTTTCGACTTCAGCGCCGCCGGCGGACGCCTCTCAGCGTTTTGACGGAAATGACCGTGGCACACCCTATCCCACATCGGCGGATCGCATGACACACCAGAACGACCGGGCGCGAACCGCGGTCACTGGTCCGCTGGCGCGGCGAGGTGAGCACGGACGTAGTCGGCGGTGCGGTCGCCGGTGATCACCCACAGGGTGGTGGAGCGTCGATGAGTGAGGACGCATTCCGCCAACGAGTAACGGCCCGCCTGGAGACGGACGCGACCGGATATGTCGGCCCGAATGACCGCGCCCTTGCAGGTCGTTCAATGAACGTTCCACGGTTTTTCAACCATGTCCGCAAGAGTGCATTCAACGTCCGGACTGCGCACCGCGTCGGCGCGCCAGGTCGAAGGAGTAGCGATCATTCGAACACCAACGGGTTTCCCTTGGCGGAGAGGACTTCTCCCGCTACTGCTCACCGCCTGTGCCGCGGTGGCAACAGTGGAGATCGCCTCGCTACCCGAGGCGGTGGAACCACCGGACGAGTATGCCGCGGCGGTCCCGCCCACGCTGTCCGCAGCGCTCTCGCGCGACCTCGGCCTGGATCCGCCGCAGTATCTGCGCCGGGCCGAGGCCGCCCAGCGATTGGCTACCTTCCGAGCCGCAGCAGACCGCAGCTTCCCGAACACGGTTCGCGGTATTCGCCTCGACGGCGCGGGCCGGCCGATCGTCACCCTCGAGCTGGGACCGTCGACACCGGTCGTACGGACGGCCGCCGAATCCGCCGGTTTCCTCGTCGAAACCGGCGACCGGACAACCTCGACCGAATCATTCGACGCATCCGCCGCGGTGGATCATCTACCCGCACAACCGATCCCGGACCCGCCGGTGCTCGGGGCGACGCTGTTCCGCACCGTGCGCGACGGCATTCCGCGGTTCTGCCAGACGGGTTTCAACGCCACCGACCGAGACGGTGCCGCCCTCGCCATTGTCAACAATCATTGCAACCGCAACACCGGCAGTCGCCATGACCCGCCCGGCATCGTTCCCGACGCCGACACGGTCCTGATGCTGCCCGCCACCATCGACCAGGTGCGAACCGCTCCGCTCGGCGCGCCGATCGGGACCCTGCAGATCGCTCCCGCGGACAGCGGCGTCGACTACGCGCTACTACGAATCGACGATGCGGCCGCACCGCGCTTTCGGAACAATCTCGTCGCCGTGCGCGAGACCGCACCGATCGCCATCGACGGCATTACCGATCCCGTTATCGGAGCGCCGATCTGCAAATCCGGCGTCCTGACCGGTTTCACCTGCGGGACCATCACATCGGTCGACACCGAATACGCCGACAACGGAGCCACCGTCACCGGGAGCATCGCGACCGGAGTGCACGCCGTGTCCGGTGAAGGCGGGGCGCCATTGATCAGCGGAACCAAAGCGGTCGGTATCGCCAGCTCGAAGTTCTTGGCACGTCAGGCAAGCGCCGAAGTCCAACTGTACTTCGAGCCGATCCGAAAGATCCTCGAAGCCGAACCGGGACTGACCTTGCGAACAACATCCGATTCCGCTGATCCCAGCGCGATCTCGAGCTCAACTCGTCGACGTCGAAATCTCGCGACGCACAGTCGGATTCGCCGGAGATCACTTCGACGATGCAGCCGATGGCAACCCATGGATTGGAACCGACTCTTCGATGAAACTCTCTGCACTGCGTAGAACGACCGGATTTCGACCTGCCGTTGTGATGTTCGCGGCCGCCCTGACGATGGTGATAGGCGGCGGCACGACGCCGGCGGAACCGACGAAGGCTGTAGCTGTCACCTCCCTCGTGAAGGAGGGGCGCACTTGGCATCTGAAGGTGTACTCCGTCGCGATGGATAAGGAGATCACCGTCGAAGTACAACGTCCGGCCGACGAATCCCAGCCCGCACCCAATCTCTACATGCTCAATGGTCTGGACGCGGGCGAGGGGACAGCGAACTGGAAAACCCAAACGAAGGCGCTCGATTGGCTGGCCGACAAACCAGTCAACATAATCCAACCGATCGGCGGTCGCGGCAGCTACTACACCGACTGGCAACAGCCCGATCCTGTTCTCGGCGTGAACAAATGGAAGACCTTCCTCACCGAGGAGTTGCCTCCGCTGCTGGACCGAGAACTGCACTCCACCGGCCTCAACGCGTTGACCGGACTATCGATGTCCGGGACATCGGTGCTGCAACTGGCCGAGGCCAAACCCGGGTTGTGGAGCACTGTCGCCGCCTACAGCGGATGCGCGCAGATCGCCGATCCTGTGGGTCAGCAACTGGTCAAGCTCGTCGTTGAAACCCAGTCCGGTGGCGACGTGCGAAACATGTACGGTCCCCCGGATAGTCCGATGTGGTCACAGAACGATCCCGTCATCAACGCCGAGAAACTGCGTGGCACCCAGCTCTACATCTTCACCGGGAGTGGGATTCCCGGGGCGGACGATGTTCAGTACTACCTGAACACTGTGCCGGGCCCCATGGGTGGGGTCAACCTCGCTCTCGGGATGCTGATCGAAGCCGCAGTCAACGGCTGCACACACAATCTCAAGAACAAGCTCGACTCGCTGAACATCCCGGCGACCTACCACTTCGACCCGGTGGGCACACACTACTGGCCGTACTGGGAACAGGCACTGCATGATTCATGGCCGCTACTCGCCAAGGGAATGGGCCTGACGAACTGAGAACAATGGCCGACCTGGACGATGCCCTGCTGTATCCGGCTCGGCCAGGACTGGATGCGGGTCGATAGCCTGCCCGCTATTCGGAAATAGCGCGCCCTTGAGTCCAGTAGCGCCAGCCATCGAGAACGGTTCTGGACCACCGGTTTCTTAAATCTTCTACGAATCTGCACGCACTTCATAACCAGCTCGTCATAGCCACGGCAAGCTGCATGCCTGCATCGGCTCGAAAAGGCCGGAAGTCCGGGCCGAAACCCAGTTCGTCGACCGGCACGGGGCCACCCTCAGGACCGAACCATCCTGTCGGCACCGAACCGAAGGGAAGACCGGGCTGGGGTACATGACGGTCAGGGGTACAGCGATGCAGCGGACCCTGCGCGGCATCGAGAATGACCCGCATATGAGGGTCGATATGCGATACGAAAAGGGTGCTCATCGCAGCCTTATCCTCTGCGACCCTCGCGGCTTCGAAGACCGCGTGTAGTGCGGCGAACCGCACCGCCACACCATGGTGTGCCCACCACTGTCGGCACCAGGTGTATTGGCCCTCACGGTGATTGGCCGCGATGCGCACCCCGGTCACCGGGAGAAGCCAGTGCTCGACGAAGTCGGCGTAGTGCGTGAATCGCGGCGGTTTGCGCTTGCGCGCAGTGTCGGTGCTGTCCCCCGTCGGCACTCGTCGTGGTGCGCCGAACCAGCCCGAGGGGATCGGGTCAGCGGAAAGAGACTGCAGGGCTATGTGTTTGGCACGCGTACAACGATGCAGAGGCCCATTCGCGGCGTCGAGAATGACCCGCATATGGGCGTCGATGTGGCTGAGCAGGAAAGTGGATATCGCGCCGCCGGACTGACTGCGCCGTGATGCTTCGAATGCGTTGTGCAGGTGCGCTATCCGCACCGACGCCGGACGATGGCGCCACCATTGCATGCACCAGGTGTAGGTCTGCTCTCGGTTGGCTTCGGCCAGTCGGACGCTCTGGAAGGGGAACAGCCATTGCTCGGCGAACGTCACGAAATCCGGGAACGCCGGGGGCCTGGGTGGCTTGCTCTGTGCACCGCCCTGCTGAGGCATGGCATTGGCGGAGGCTGCGGTCATTGCTCGGTATCTCCGCTCGGCTCGGAGGGCGGGATCGCGCGAGGGGGTTTGCGCAGCGAGACAGCGACTTCGAACTGGTGCAGTGACGTGGTAACGAGTGGCTCGAAGGCCGGATGGTTCCACCAGAAGATCTTGCGCACGAGCACCGGCTGATGACCGGGTAGCCGCACCAGGGCCCGATCTTTGGGCAGGGCACCGAGTTTGGCGATGTTCAGCACCGGTTCGGCCCGCCAGGAGATGGTGCGGTTGACACCGCCCGGCCCGCGGGAGCGGGAGTGGTCGGCGACGTCGTGGTCATCGATCATTTTGGACCACTCGTCGAGGTATGCGACCGAAGCGATATTGCCGCCGTAGAGTTCGATCGACTGGGCGCGCATGATTTTCACGCCGTTGACCCCCCAGAGGTCTTCGCCTTGTTCGAGGACCTGAATGATGGTCATGAGAATGATTCCGCAGCCCCCGCAGTAGGTGTAGTAGCTGGGCAGCTCACCGATGCGGGCGCAGTTGGCGGCTTCATCGAGCACCGCCAGCAGCGGTACCGCGAGGCGGCCGTCCCAGCGTGAACGCGCCACCGCAAGTGCGGCTTCCAGGATCTGACCAACCAGGGCGGCGGTGAGTGGACCGGCCGAGTCGGGGCCGGTCATTGACAGGGCGTAGAGGGTATCGGTGCTGGCGACGAAGTCGGCGGGTATGAACTGGCGCAGGCGATGTCGCGCGGGTTCGTGCTGGACATCGATGATGATCCCCTTCTCACCTTCGTAGACGCTGAACCGTTTGCGGGCAGGGGGCGTGACTATGCGGGCGTAATTCTCGTCGGAAAGCACGTTGAGGAACCGTCGCCCCATGTCGTATAACCCATCTCTCTGGCGGGCATACAGGCTCTGGGCGTCCATGATCCGTTGCGCGGGCCGATGGTGGCCGTGACGGCGCAGGATCAGTGCGGGGGTTTGGTCCTGGTCGCCCGAGAGCCATTCGGCTACGTGCAGCAGGTCACCGCCCGCGCACGCGGCGGCAAAGGCGTACAGGCTCAACAGTTCCTGCGCGCCACCGTCGAAATAGGAGTCGACCTTGGCATTGGCTTGCTGGGCCGCCGAGCCGGACGAGCCACTGACGAAGAACGCGGCGAGTTTGCGGGCCGCGGGCAGGTTGGTCACCTGGGCGAGCAGATCGACCCAGAAGTCGCAGTCGGGGTACCCGCACACAGCCTGCAGGTCGCACAGCCAGATACGGCCGCGTTGGGCGCGCCCATAACGGGTGTGCCGGTACAAGTCCGGCTTGTTACTGGTCGCCAGTGCTGGTCCCCACGCCGACAGGACCGCGGGAATGGCCCACGCCATCGTCTTTCCGGTCCGTTGACCAGCAGCGATGAATACCCCCAACTCGGCGGGGACAAACAGCTCGATGTTGTTGAGCACGGTGCGGCCCAACGGAGGCCCGGGCAGTTCCCGCACCCGGTGTGGGGCGTCCTTGAGCAGTCGGGTAGCCGCAGCGCGGTTGTCCTGGTGCCGAGCGACGGTGATCGAGCGCGGCGGCGCCATGGTCCGAGCCGCCGAGTCGATGCCGGTCCGGTGCGGCAGGTGAGGACGGAGCATCACTGCGGCACCGATTGCCGTGACCACGAATATCACTGCGACACAAGATGATTGCCATGGCCATTGTCTTCGTCCCAACGCCAGCTCCAGATAGGCGGCCACCGGGTTTGCGGTCATCGGCAGCCCGGCCCACCACTCCCCCAGACGCAACGCTCCCCATCCGGTCAGGCCCACCAGGACCGCAGCAAGAAACAACAGGAGCAGCCAGGTCTCCTCGCCGAGCCCGCCGGTGGTGCGGCGTCGAGTTTCTCGCGCGGGCACCGCGCTCACCTCCCTTCTGCTGCCGGTGCGAGCGAGGTGGCTAAGGCCGGGTTCTGTTGTTGCGCAGCCGGTGTCATGGGTCCACACCCGCGTCATGGTCGGCGGTTACCGGCGTTCGAGCCTGCGCCCGATCGGTCGGAACCCATAGGCCCTCATCGGCAGCGGGGAGCACAGCGTCGATGGCTGCCACGATGCGCGCACCGGCCGCAGCCAGCTCGTCGGCCGCGATGTCGCTGAGATGCGTTCTCTCACTGCCGGATCCAGACGACACCGAGGTCTCCCCGTGTAAGCCAGGACCATGGTGAAGATCGTTGCTCATCCCGGTAGTAGAGCTCGCGGCAGAGAGTGCGCGGTCGCGTTCGTCGGTCAGTTGCGCGATGCGGCCCAGACGCGGGTGGGCGGGTTCGGTGCTCCAGTAGATGCCGTCACGCCCCAGCAGATAGGCGCGGTCGATGTCGGCCGCATCCACCCCGGCTCGTAGCGCGTCGCGGCGAGCGGCGCCCATCCCGTCGCGCAGGGCCTCGAGTCGCACGATGCGGATCTGGTCGTTATGGCCGTCGAAACCCTCAGCGACAGTGCTGTGTTCACAGGACAGGTCCTGGATTTCCCGTAGCAGCGCCGCGTGCCGCAACTCCCATGCGGCGGACTCGGCGTAGTTGTAGGAGATCGGTGCGTCACGAATCGCGCGGGGCAACAACGCACTGCGCGCGTCGCGGCCGGTGTCGAGGTCACCACGGCGTTCCTCCGCGTCCATGGCTTCCTCGGTCGCCGCGACCACACGATCGATCTCGTCCAGGGTGAGGTCAGCGGACAACGCCTGGGTATCGCGGGGTGCGCCGAGGGTGCGCTGCACCCTCGTACGAGCGTCAGGCTGCTGCGGTGCCGATACCGACACCGAGGCAGACCCTTTCTGCGCGTACAAGTTCGGGAACCGCCGATGAGCGTCGAGATCGGACTCCGTGGTGGTGCCGAGACCGTGACCGGTGATGGCGCGAGCCTGGTGCAGGCTGCGCCACACCACCTCGTCGATGATGACTTCTCCAACAGCTCGAGCACGAGCGAGTTGGTCGAGGTTGCGTCGTGCACGATCGGGGTGCGCGCCCCACTCGTTGACTGCTGACCGCAGCGTTTCCCACGTGTGTCGGCACTGCGGGGATTCATGCTTGCCCCACCGATCAGCGAGGGACTCGGCATGCGCGATCATCTCCGCGCTATCGGCGTCGGTGAGTCCGTACGGGGCGATTTCTCGAAGCTGGTACGACTTGGCGAAATCGGCGCGCAGTTGTCGTTCGATGCTGTCGGCGGCATCGACGTAGTAGTCGGGGTTCGCATAGCCGATTGGTTCGGCGATCCAGGTCACGGGTCGACTCCCGGCTCGGGCTCGGCGGTCGGGGATGCCCGGTTCGTGGATTCAGGAGATGAGGCCTGGTCGTGGTGCGCGGGCGAATCAGTCTGTGGGAGTGCGGCATCGACCGCCGAGCTGATACGTCGGCCGAGGGTGGGCTGCTGCTCGGTCGGCGTGATATCGACGGTGTCGAGGAGGTTGGCGACGACCAACGTCGCGTTCACTTGCCGCAGTGCGTTCAGCGACGCCAACGGCGGGCGCGGTCCTGGATCGGTGCCGGTAACCGGGCCTTGCCAGTCGGCATCGACCAGGTCGACCAGCAGGGAACGCAGGGCGTTCTCGTTGCGGGTCAGGTGATCGCCGAGCGCGTCGATCGCGGCGTGGGCGATCTCGAGCTGGCGGGTGAGGTCTTGAATCTGTTCGAGAGCCTCGGTCGCGTGGTTCTCCGCGTGGTAGAGCTGCTCGCTGAGGTGTTCGAGGCGGCCGAGTCGCCGATGTGCGGGCTGGTGATCCCAGGAAACGCCTGTGCTGCCGCGTTTTTCGGCTTCGTCGATATCGGCGGTGTCGATTCCCGCGTCGGCGGCGTCGGTGCGCGCCTGTTGCAGGTCGTCGGTGATGCCGTTGACGAACATCGCCCAGCGGTGTGCCGGGTCGCCGATATCGAGGTCGTTGTCGACGGCGTCGCTCATCCAGGCCGAGAGCTGGCAGGCGATGTCTTGGACGGCTTTGAGCTTGGCCGCGTGGACGGCGTCGAGGTCCTCGCTCCCGAAGCGGTGTGCGATCGCGCCGTCTCGCAATGCTTGGGGTCTATCGAATCTCGACCTCGCTGCCCGGTGACCGGCATCCAGCGTGTGCGGTTCACGACTGTCCCGTCGCGGGACGGGCTCGGAAGGTGGCGGAATTTCTCCGCTGCTCGATAAGTCAGAAGTGTTGTCGGACATCGTGTTCCGCCTTCATGGTTCGAAGCGGACCGCCACGAATAGTGAAATCCGGTGCGGTGGTGGTGATGTCCCTCGCGGTGTGGTGCGACGGTTGTCGCGGTGGCAGCGCCGACGCCACGGCGACTCGATGAGGTGCGGCCCTGCTGGCCCCAGCAGGGATTCAGGGACGCGGGAGGTCTGCGTACGATGGTCACGGGTCGGGCCCGCTGCTCTGCGGTGGTTCCGCGGCGACCGGGCCGGACTCGGACAGCTCCGGCGCCCAGTTCCACGTCGAGTCCTGAGGTAGCGCGACATCGACCGCGGCCTCGATCCCCTGATGTCCGATGCCCGTCTCCCCTGCGCTGTCAGCACGGAGCGCGGCGGTGGCGTGGTCGAGCAGTTGCTGTGGGCTCGGCGGACGAACACCGATGCGGTGCAACGCTTCTCCGCGCTGAGCCTCGACGGGGAGGTAGGGCGGAAGCGCGGCGTCCGGGTTCGGTTTGCTGTAGTGCCGCCAGGCGAACTCGACCGCCAGATCGTCCCACCCGTTGATCGTGGCCGCCGCCATATGCCGCGCGTCGGCGGTCTGTGCTGTCCCCCAGAGCTTTTCGGCTTCGTGCACGGTGATCTCGGCCGCGTCGGCCAGAGCGCAAACCCGCGTATTCAACAGCTCCATGTTGCGCTGATAGTCGCGCCCGGCAAGGGGGTCGCGACCGAACTGGTATCCGGTGTCGGAGAGTCGAATCTCGCGCGCTGCGGCCACGAAGGCCATGCGCTGCAGGTTCCATAAGTCCACACCGAGCATGTCCAGGTAGAACTGTTTGGCTTCGCTCGGTTCCTCAGGGACCTCCGGTTGCCCCGGCGCTGCGATGCGCCCCGCGCCGACATCGCGGGCATGCTCGATCCACGACTGCGGAACCCCGGCCGAGAGCGCGATTCGCTCGGTCGATTCGCGTACTGCGGTCAATGCGTCGAGATGATCGAGCCACTCGGTTTCGGCATCACCGGCATTGCCGTCATAGCCCTCGGAGCCGAGACTTTCGATACGGACGAATTCGGCGGCCAGGTCATGGACTTGGCGCAGCAGAGTGTTCTTCCACCGCGAGATAGATACCCCGGTAGGTACCGGGTCGGGATCAGGCATCCTCATCACCACCTGAGGTCAGAGAGATTGCGGGACACACACATTCGGTAGACCCAGTCAGGGATCGGAAGCGCTTCCCAGATCCGGAGGGCAGTTGGGTCCGTCGATTCCGGCGAGGTGCGCCGATTCCGGAGACCAGGTCACCGCTCCCCCTCCGGCAATGCGGCATCGACCGCCGCGTTGATCGGATCAGGACCGGCGCTGTGCGGATCGGGCGGTGTCCCGATCGCCGCGCCCGCCTCGGTGAGCATGTGGGCCGGTGTCATCGGCATCTCGGGCAACGGGATATCGGGACCGTGCTGGCCGGCACGACGCAGGTTGCCGAGCGATTTGCGCGCCTCCGCGGCAATCGAGATATCGCCGTATCGGCGCCAGCGGGTGTGCACGTCGCCTAGGTCGGGGCGATCTAGATAGTGCTCGACCCGTCGTCGCCATTCCGCGGCTGTCACCGACCACAGCGCGGTGCGCTCGGCCGGGTCCATGCCGATGGACTGGGCGGTGCGTCCGGCGCGCATCCAGAGTGCGTCCATATTTCGACGGAACTGTTGAGCCACTACCGTTTCCACGTCCGAGGCGGGTTCTCCGCGCGGCCGGGAGCGCTCATAGGCGATATGAACCGCGGCCATATCTTTGAGCCGCTCGATATCACCGGCCACTCGTTGCACCGTCCGGCGCCTCCCCTGGGGAGCGGGGTCCGGTAACGGTTGGTCCGCGCGCCACTCGAGGCCGCGCTGCCCGAGCGTGCGCACTCGATCGATCCACTCGGCGGGCACTCCCGCGGCACGGGCTTTGATCTCGGTCAGATCCCGCTCGCGGTCCACAGTGTTGATCTGCGTCATAGCCTGCGTGGCCGAGGCCGCGTCACCACCGGATTCGTACATGCGCTGCATCAGTTGACCGCTGCGCAACGCCAGCCGCTGAATCTGGCGCATCAACTCGAGGTGCTCCGCCGGGATCTCGCGGCGGGCCTGCGGTACAGCGTCTGTCGGCTCGGTCATATCTCGGCTCCGGGAGGAGAGTTTGTGGCAGTCGGTCCGGCATTGGCATCGGAGGCAGGAAGGGGCTCCCAGCGCAGATCGGTGTCCGCCGAGAGTGCGGCGTCCACCGTGGGGTCCATCACGCCTGCCGCCGAGTCATCGACTCCCACCCTCAACGCCTGCGTCACCTGCTCGAACATGGTGTGCGGGTTCGGAATTGGTGCGAGGACCTCGGTGTGACTGGGGTCCATCCGCAGCACGGCCAGATCGCGATGGACTCGCTCGGCGATCCCCTGCCAGGCGAAGGCACGCCAGCGTTCTTCCACTCCCCCGGGGTCGTAGCGGTCGACCGAGGCGGCCAGGACCTGGTGCCATCCGCGAGTGTCGGTGGCCCACATTCCCGCTGCTTCTTCGGCGCTGAGTGAGATAGCCTGCGCGACAGCGGTGGCGCGCATCCATAGCGCGGCCATATTGCGTTCGAACTGGGCCGGTATCTGGGGGTCCTGGAAGTAGTGGGCGTCGGTGAGCTGGTGGTGATCGCGCACCACATGGATCGCGGCCATATGCTGCAGTTGCCAGGTGTCGTTGACGACACTGTCGGTCATCATCTCCCGGACCCGATCACCGGGTTCGGCGGTGCCGGCCGGGTCAACGGGCGCACGAAACCCTTGGTGCCCCAATAGGAGTGCATCACCGACGTCGATCTGGGGGATGCCGACCGCGAGAGCCTGGGTGACGATCTCCTCGCGGGAGGTGGCCAGCAGTTGCAGCTGCGTACGCCATGCCAGCACCACGGCGTCGGTGTCGCCGTCGCTCATCCGATAGCCCTGACGCAGAATTCGGGCACGATTGGCGGCCAGGTTCTGGATGCGGTCCAGCAGGCGCGTGTGCCACGCGGGCACCGCCGCTGGTCTATTCGACTCGGTCATCTCGCTTCCTCACTCGTCGAGTCATGGGTGTTGTGCAGCAGATGTCGTCCCGGGTCGGGATGTCGCCGACGGTCGGCGGCTCGCTTTACGGCTCGATCCCGGGCATCGTTGGGGCAGTAGCGGGTTCAGGTCGGTCCTCGGTGGCGGCGAACTCGGTGGAGGTGTCGTCGGTGAGACCGGCGGCATCGATCGCCTCCGATATCCGTGTGCCCGGCACCGCGTCAGCGGAAGGGGATTGGGTTGGGGTCGGCGACAAATGCGCACGGATCAACGCGGTCATGCCCGCCGCATTCGGCAGCGCATGGGGGCCAGCGGTAACTCCGGCGGTGTCGAGCGCTTTCGCCTGCAGCACGACCTCATCGGCAATGCTGCGGCCGTGTGCGCGCCACCGCTGCACGAAGGCATCGATGTCGCCGTCCCGCACGCTGTCGGCGGCGCCGGACCAGCTTTGTGCACCCCACAGCCGGTCAGCTTCACGCTCCGACACCCCCAATACGTGTGCCACAGCATTGATCCGGTAGCTCAGCAGGCGAAGCCCGCGGTCGAATAGCTGCGCGGTCCCGACCTCGGCGCGCGCACCGCGCTCGCCATACACCGTCGCGATCGCGGCCATGTCCTGCGCATGGCGCACGTGGGCTTCCAGCTTGTTCAGGAGTTGGTCTCGGTCGACGACTTTTGTGTCGCGCCAATGAAGGTCGGCACGCCACCGCATGCCCAACTCACCTCGTTGTCGGCATTGCTCGACCCACGCCGACGGAATACCGGCGTCGGCGGCGACATTCTCGAGCGCCTGCCGCAGGACGCCGCGAGCATGGAAGTCGTCGAACCACGACGTGGGCAGCGGGTCACCGGTGATGTCCTGCAGGGCGTTGGCGCGGTCCTGCATCAACCGCGCGATCGCCGCCTGATCGTGCACGGCCTTGAGAACCCGAGCTTGTATCCGGTTGGGCTTGTTCATCCCCGCCACCTGGGATCGAGTCCTGCTGCGCACCAGCGCCATTGGCGAGGACTCCGTGAGTTGTGGTGCGTCATGGGTCGACCCCGGCTTCCGGTGGCGACGATGAACCGGGTGTCGGCGCGCCGCCGGGATCTGGCCCGTCCCCGGGCTCGGGTTCCTCACCGAAGCCGTCGATGACTTCGACGTCGATGACCTCGGACATATCAATCGCTGCCGCGATCGCGGTGCCGTCGGCCTTGGCCTCCAGTTCTTTCGGCGCCTGCGCCGCCCTGTGCCGGGCGACGATATGGAAGGTCAGCTCATCGGCCAGCCCACGCACTGCGCGCCAGATCGCTTCGGAGGCTGCCGGGTTGGCTCCCGGAGCGTCGGCACCGGTCTTCATCAGGTCCCGAGCGGTGAGATCCGCGTCCTCGGTGAGCCGCTCGGCGAAGGCGTCGGCATGGGATCGATGCTCATCAGACAGATCCGCAGTGCTCGCGGCGGCCGCGTAGGCGGCTGCCGCGCGCATCGCGGCGGCCTCGTCGCGGTGATGGCCCGCGAGCGTTTCGCTGAATCCGGCGGCGCGACGGCGAATATCGATCAGGAGCTGCTTGTACGCCACGTCCAGGTCGTGGCGTTCTTTCTCCCAGTCCCCGCGGTTGAGCAGGTTCTGGCGCTGCAACCGATGGATCTCGTCCTTGTTCGCACGCTCGGCTGAGCTGTCCGCGACCCTGCGGTCCAGGTCCGCGTCGCCGCGTTCGAGTACACGCCGTTTGATCTGGCGTTCCAGATCATGCAACTCTTCTACCCGATCGATCTGACGCGTCTTGAAATGCTTCTCCAGCTGATGGAGCTCGGTCTCGTGACGCTGACGCGACTGGTAGCCAGCCACTTTCAGCTCATGCACTTCGGCGTTGTTCCGCGTGCGTACCTCGGAATCGTCCATGCGGCGCGCGAACTCGGTCTTCGACCGAGATTCGGCGCCACGACGCTGGAGCAGGTTCATCGTCATCGCCGCGGTCTGCATGGCCTGTACGAAGCCGGTGCGGATGGCTTGCCCGCCCTCGTCCAGAGGATCGCCGCCGCTCATGTCCTCACCTCCAACGCCGACATGCGCCATCGCGCAGACGAACTCGGTCGCGTGGCGCGCACATAGACCGTTAGCAGCAGCGGCTCGGCACCGTCGGAGGGGTGCAGTGCGACGCTGGCCACGCGCGCGACGTCGCGGTCGGTATCGGCCGGGTGGTCGTCATCGGCGAGGCGGGCGGTCGCGGTGACCACAACACCGGATTCGCGCCAGCGCTGCCAATGCGCACTCGTGATCGGTGCCAAGACTGGCGCTGTGTTCTCACCGCGAGCGACGAGTTCGGCGGTCATCAGCGGGATCGCCGCCCGGAAAGCCGAACGCTGGTCCGCCTCATCACTCGGGTGATAGGTGAACACGCGCTCGATCGCCGCGACCGCCACCGCCGATGCCGAGCAAGGATCGACATCCCGGAACGGTTTCTCGAAAGGCACTGTGGAACAACGACTCTCACGGCGAGCTTGGCCCGGATCCGGCGAGTGATCACAGGAGCTCGCTGCCGCGCCCATCACACACAGTCCGACGGTCAGGGCGCAGAGGCGTCGGGTAGGTCGTGCAGTCGGCGCGCTCATGCCATCCCCTGCCGGTGATGGATCAGGGTGCCGAGGTCATGTGTCCACCAGTCGATCCAGGACCCCACCGGATGCGCGAGGGCGGGGTTCGTACCCGGGTCGACGGCCAGCTCCAGGATCAGACCGCTCGCGATCGCCGCCACCTCGATCGCGGCGCGATCGAATCCCTGATTGGCCACCGTGAGCCGCAGTGTCGCGACGTCGGCACCCCATTCCTCGCGCGCTTTCGCCGCGATCCAGACTGCTTGCAGTGCACCAGCTTTCGCGGCGTCCACCGCACTGTCGAAAACGACATCGGCATGAAATCGGGCATGCCAGAACACCACGCCGTCGGGTCTGCACACCGTGAAGGTGCCCAAGGTGGCGGCATTCCAGAGCACCAGATACGGACCGCGCACCGCTACGTCCGCCATGCGTGTCTCGGGAGTAGTGCGCTCGCTCGAACGGGTGACCGACAGCCCAGGGGTTCTCTCGACACCAATGCCAGGGATCGGGTCGACTCTGTCGATGCCGCGTTCGGATCGGCCACCAAGCGGCATGTTGTCCTGTGTCACAGCTGTTTTCCTTCCGCAGAGGCCGGTTCGGCAGGCAGGCTGAATCGACGCACATCGAGGCGGTCGCCCGCCCATAGCGGCGCGACGATGACGCTCTGTCCGCTCTGGGGTGCGTGCAGGACCAGGTCCTGGCCGTTCTCGTTGCGCCCGTAGTAGATGACGACATGGTGGGAGCTGCTCTGGCCCGGCGAGGTGAAGAAGATCAGGTCCCCAGGTTGGCGTTGCTCGAACAGAATCACTTGCGCGGCAGGGTCGTCCTGCTGGGCTTGGGTGTAGTGCGCCAGTCGAATCCGGCCGCCCGACGCCTGATAGAGCGCGTACAGGGTGAGCCCGGAGCAGTCGAATCCCCCGCCGGTCGGACCGTTCTGATCCCCGCCGCCCCACACGTACGGGGTGCCGATCCACTTCTGCGCCGCCGCGATAATCGCCGCGCCGAACCCTCCCGCCCCCGCAGATAGCGGTGCACCCGATCCATTGGTTCCGCATCCCGACGCGGGTTGGCCTGCCTGCGCAGCGGGCATCGAGCCCGGTGCGAGATGCGCGAACTGCGCGTAGAGCCCTCGCGCCAAAGTCAGTTGTCCGGCATATGCATTGACCGCAGCGACCTCGACCGCCTGGGCCAGGTCGGCCGGGGACATCCGGTCGCGGCCGGTAATCATGTCGGCGCGGTCGTAGAACCAGTTGATCTGATAGATCGGGTTCATTAGGGTCGCGATCCCGACCGATCCCCACACACTCACGCGCAGCTGGTGCGGGCCGACCGAGTCGCCGTCGTGTCCGATCCCGTCGTTGCTGTACCGCAACGATTCTGGGACCGCCGGATTGGCCAGGTTCCGCAAGGTGGACTCGGTTGCCTGCGCCACCAGTTCGGCGAGGATCACCTGCTCCGGTTCGCCGCGCTGGATGCCGATCGCGACACCGTTGCGCGCCAGCTGCAGCTGAGCCTCGCTGAGCCCGTCGATCGACGCCCCGGGCGCACCCTGTACTCCGGTACCCGACAACGCCGCCGCGCATGAGGACGAAGTATCGGCACCGATCAGCACAACCAGCATCAGGATCAACACAGCGGGTAGCGACAGTGCCAGCACGACAGCCGATTTCGAGGTATTCACCGCTCATCGCCCCGCCTCCTGAATTCCGGGCTCCATGCAGATGGCCTCGTCGTCGGTCTCGGCGTTCGCGAGCGCGCGCTCGTCCTCGATGCCGGGTCGTAGATGGTCGAAGCGCTTATTGGTGTTGTGGATGTCGGAGGCTCGTTCGGTCGGGGTGAAGGTCATCCGGAACGCGATACCGGGTTCGGCGGCCTCACCGGTCTTGAGCAGGAAACAGCCTGTCCCCGGCGGTGTTTCGCGGATGACCGGACCATCGAGGCGGTCGTCGGTCGGTGGGCGCGGCGCGGCCCAGGAGGTCACCAGGAGCTTTTCGGTCTCGGTGATCGATACGGTCGAGCGGATGCGTTCGATCTCATCCGGGCCGACCGGGCCCAGGATCTTGGCACGGGCGCGTTCGAAGAACCCGAGGGCTTTTATGCTCGCGAGGTCCTTGATGGTGTGGCTGCACATGATCAGCCAGCACGCCAGCACCCGGTTGAGCCGAGTCAACGCATCGACGCGATCGACCATGAACTCCCCCACGCCCAGCACTCGCCAGATCTCGTCCATGACCACACCGAACGTGCGCGCGGGCGCCAGTCCCGCATCGGCGAGCGCGTGCGCGGCCGCGACCGCGCCGAAACCCTCGGACCAGCACGTCATCAACACCGCGGCAAGGAGTTTGGTGTCCCCTTCGGGAATCCGCGAGACATCCACGCATACCGCCGGGCTGTGCAGATCCAACGGTGTGCTGGTGTGACGGTCGAAGATCTCGCCCCACGGGCCTTCGATGAGGGCGCGCAGTGACCGTCGGAGCATCTTGGTGCTGGCACGGTAGGAGGGGTTGTCGTCCTCTTCGGCAAACTGGCGCAGTCGATCCGCGCCCTCGGAGATGACCGCCAGCAGATCCGACAACAACGGCGGCTGCACGGCGGTGAAACCCCCTGCGGGACTGTAGAGTTCACGCAGTCCGGCGGCGATGAGGGTCTCTTCGTAGTCCGCGATACGTGAGCCTCGTACGAGTTCGACGAGTCCGGCGACGATGGTGATCTGGCCCGCTTCCACCCGGGCAGCCACCCGACGGCGCCAATCCCCGGCGGGGAGGTGATCGATCACCGATCCCAGGGCGCCGACCGCGAGCGGGTTGATGCTGCCGTAGCCGTAGCCCAACTCGATGACCTGCCCGCCGAGTGTTTCCACCAGGTCGCGGTAATCGGGCTTGGTATCGCCCATGCACAGCACGGTCTCCCCCGTCGCGACCGACCCGGTCACCAGGCGGCGGATCAGCGAGCTTTTGCCGAATCCGTTGAGCGCCAGCACAAAAGCGATCGGCGCGGTGATATATCCGCGCAGGAACCAGCTCATCGGGTCGAAATGCACTGGGGCACCGGTGATGTAGTGCGTACCGACGGGTGTGCCGACCGTGGGTGCCGCGGCACCCACTGAGAACGGCCACAACCCGGCGACCTGCACCGTGGTCGAGCGCCATTCCGGCATCGCCGGAACCACGCTCGCGCGGCCACCTCCCAGACCGGAGTAGCCGCGGTCGGTCAGCGTTGCCAGGGGCCGGTGGTACTCGTCGTGCCGGTACTCATCGCCACGGCGAGCAGCGTTCGCGCGCCGATGATCATCCGACGAGAGCACCCACCGGGCGGGTAGCGCACGCAGTCCGCGCCGTTGCGCGGCGGTCTCGGCACGCGCACGGGCTTCGGGTGTCAGTACGCGAATTCCGCTGACTGTCATCGTTGTTCGCGCACGGGCCGAATGCGCAGGGAGGCGACTCATGCGGTCACCCGCTTGGAGATCGAGGCGTGTTCGGGAAGGATCAGCCCGATGCCCAGGCTCGCGGCGAACGCGGCGCCTTGGGCGGCGTAGCAGCGACGCACCCGCAGGCGGGCTGCTGAGGACATCGCCCGCACCGACGCTTCAATGCCTGGCATATCGCCGTCGAGTGCATCGGTGACGGTGATCAACACACCGAAGCGGGTCAGCCCGGCGCCGCGGGCCTGTTCTTGGCGCGCGGCACGGGTGTTGTCCACCCGGATCGAGGCCGACGCCGAGGCGATCCCCCGCTCGGTCTGCTCGGCAGCCAAAGCGTCCTTGTAATCGGCGTCGACGATATCGGTGGCCTCGGCCGCCGAATGCAGCCGATAGACCACGGCGACTCGTTTGCGCGGCACATCCACGCGCGGGCGCAGCAGCTCCTCCAGCCCAGTCTCGAGCACCGCACCACGTGGCGGTGCGTCCATTTCCCAGGTGATCGACCGCGCACCGTCGTGCACATAATGGTCCCAGCGATCCGAATGCGCCACCGGGCCGATGGTGTCCCACGATTGGGTCCGCAGAATCTCGCGCCCGGCCGCCTCGATATCACGGTGCGAGGCTACGTCGTAGCGAGAACGCACCAGCCCCAACACTTCCCACGCCTCCAACGGCGTGGCAGGCAGTCCCGCACGCGAGAGCTGAGACAGCACTCCCTGCAGGCGTTGTCCGATCTCGCGGGCTTGTTCGGGAGTGTCGCGCCGCATCCGGCCCTTGCCGATCGCGCGGTAGGTGAGCGCGATGCGGGCCTCGATGCGCACCCCCACTCCCCCGATATCGGCGGCGGCCTCGCGCATCACCGTTTGCGCGAACGCCGGGGCCTGCGGGCGCACCAATCGCGCGACCTCCCGGCGCTGTTTGAGCCGGGTCTCGACCACGGTGTCCAGCACCGAGGTCACTGCCACCACTTCACCGCCACGGGACTGCGCGGCCAGGAACGCGCCGTACTCCTCGACCCAGGAATCGATCTGCGCTTGATCGACGAGCTCTTTACCGCGCGGCAGCACCCGCAGCACCACGCAGTAGTGATCGGTCCGGCGGATATGGATCAGCGCGAACCGCCGACCACCCGGGGTCTCATATTCCGAGAGCCGCGAATCCGCCAGCAGGCCAGGCAATTTCGCCAATCCGGGAAGCCGCGAGAATCGCCCCGACCGGTACTCGAGCTCGCCCCGGGCGCGGGCCTGCGCGAACTGGGCGCGCAGCACCACCACCTCCCAGCCCGTGCGACCATTGATCGTCACCGCGAGCGGAATGAAAAGCATTGCGCTGCAGCCGATCACCACGCCGGTCATCATCAGCGAGCGGGTGAGCATGAAGGTCAGCATCACCACGATCACCAACCCCAACCCCAGCATGCTCACTCCCCAGGTCAGGCCGAAGAATCCGGCCGAGCGCGGCTTCTCCCACCGCCCGTACATCCGTGTGGACGTCATCGCCGCACCTCCATCGGTCCCGGCATATCCGCATCCGAACCGGCCTCGGTGGCCTCGCGGACGCTGCCTTCCACTGCCGAGGCAGTCTGTTGCGCAGCATGTTTCACGCCCTGAGCCGCCATGATCGCCACCCCGGCGGGCCCCGCGGCCGCGGCAGCACCACCCGATGCAGCCTCGCCCGATCCGGCCCCACCACTGGACTGACTGCCCGCTGCGGTATGACCACCACTCGCGGTCCCGCCACCGCTGGAACCACCTCCACCACCTCCGGAACTGCCGCCTTCCCTACCGCCACCGGACATCGGCCTACCGCCTCCGCCCCCACCACCGCCCGACGGTTCACCGCCGCTGGAGCCTCCGCCCCCATCGCCCGGCGCGTTCTCGCCTTCACCGACTTTGCGCGCGCTGGAACGATCGCCTCCCATGGCACCCATGGCGACACCGAACGCTCCACCCGCCAACGCCGCCGCTGCTCCACCCCCACCGCCCAACGTCGAGACCGCAGGCGCAATCAAACGCATCAGAGCAGGCAACACCACCGTGACCGACAGCAACAGCAGCAACCCGAGCAGAGCCACCTGCGTATCAGGCTTGCCGCCGCTGTCACTCCCGGCGGCAGTGAAAGCGATCGCGTAGACGAGAGCGCCGACCGGTTTCCACAGCACAAATGCCAACGCCCACGCCAGCATTCGCTTGTAAGCCTGCGAGCCCGGGCCGGTTCCGGCCGCTGCGGCCGCCATTGGAATCGCGGCCACGACCACGATCAGCACGGCCTGCCGCATCACCAGCATCACCAGCTGTACCAGCAAGCTGATGATCCCCAGAATGGCGAGCACCAGCATGATGCCTGAGCCCATGCCGTCACCGGAGCGCATATCGGAATCCACCAATCGCGAGACCGCGCCGTCCAGATCGCCCCGAGCCGCATCGAAGATCACCCAATTGCTGAACGCATCTCCGGCCTTGGTCCCCGTAGTGATCAAGGCCGCGAACATCATCGAGGCGAATACCGCGCGGGCGAAGATCAGGAAGCTCTCCTGCGCCTCTCCGGCGACTCCGCCGCGCTTGGCCATGGCCAGTCGCGCAGCCGCGAACAAGATGCCCGCGATCATCAGAAGAACCTGCAGTCCACCGGTGTATTCGCGGATCGAAGCAAGCGTCGGTCCTGGCTCACCTGTGGTAGACGCCAACTGCGGCGACGGGAAGGCGACCCACCACGTGATCGCCATGCGAAGAGCGATCGCCATCCCATTATCGAAACCATCGACTAGCTTGTCGAAGGCCGAGTTAGTCACAGCTCCAGCTGCTGACTGACCAAATTCCTTGAACTGGCAAACGGCACCGACAATGTTCGGGAGACCGCACGCGATTTTGCCGGGCGAGAACTGTGCATGCACCAGACTCGAATCGCCAAGCTGGGCAGCGTCTTTCAGGGCATCGGCGTTCATCGCGCAGTCGCCTTCCACGACCCGAACTCGGCCAGCGTGCCGACCGGGATCGCGGACTCCCAGAGAGAGTCGACGTCCTCGGGGACACGAACGCGCCAGTCGTCGTTGTGCCAGGCCATGGGCCAGTTGGCATACACCCATCCGCCGGTAGCTCGGACCGCGATCTGCACCACGGCGAAGTCCGGCCGATACCCGGGCAATATTCGCACCCCTTCAGGGACTACGAGATACGTAGCGGCATTAGGCGTTTCAGCACGGCTGCGGGCAATGCGATCGATGAGCGACTGTCCACCACCGAGGTAGCGCTCGCGAATGACGGTGCGCCAGAGATCTTCCGGCGCGGCGAAAGCGCGGGCGATCGCGTCACACGCGGCCAAGCCGGCACCCTGCGGCGTGTCCGCGAACCCCGACGAAACCCCTCCTGCGACAGTGGCCGGGCCATCGCTACCGGAGAAAGGCAGGGCCGCGCCTCCCCACCCTCGCTGCCATTGCAAGCGGGCCGGTGCGACAGTGAGGTAGTTCGGTTGCCTGGGATCCGGTCGCAAGGCCGGATCTTGCGCAAGCGGGTCTCCGGCTGGGTCCCGGGGTACATCGAGCCGATTCCCAAAGATATCGGTCGTCGGCGGGCCAGGAGCCTCCGTTGATTGGGCCACACTCGCCGGTGTTGTCGCAGAGTTCGTAACGGGCTCGTGTCCCTGACGCCGATGGTTGTTCGTGCCAAGCACGGTGAGGGCAACGACAACAGCAGCGGCGCTGATCAGCAAAATGGCCCGGGGGCGAGGGAGGTTCATGGCATACCTTCTGGTTGTTCAATGCAGTGGCAACGCGATCGCGTCCGCGGGCAGAGCCGGTACAGCGGTCACCGGAGCTGAGTGAGGTTGATTCGGCAGCAGCAACTTCCAGTCGTTGCCCTGCCAGATCACCTGTGCGGTGTTGCACGTGATCGACCGGTCCGACTGGGTGGTGTAGATAGCGACCTCGGCATCGGTCGAGCTGTAGTGCACGATCCGATAGCCACCGATCAGCGGCGCAGTGCCGGTGATGGGCGCGGTGATGGAAATCTGCGCGCGGGCCACAGCCCACGCGTCTCGCCCGAGTCCAGGCGCGAGCATCTGCTGGCCGATGGCGGCCCACTCACTATCGGTAGCCACCGATATGCGCACCGTCGCTTGGATCGCGGCCAGAGCTGCGCCAATGGGACCGCGGTCGAATCCGCTCACCACGGCTCCGTCTTGACTCCGTGGCCCCTGATTCGCGACTGGAAGCGAGATGCCCTGGAACAGAACCGATTTCAGGTTGGCAGGGCGTTCGTTGAGATCGGCGTCAGCGGTCGCACTGGGGCCTGGACTGGTGACGTGCTGAGTGCACCCAGCGCACAGCAGCGCCCACATCACTGCCCCCACAGCGAAGGTGGCTCGCGCGCGAGACCCCGAAATCCTCTTCATCTGCGCCTTCCTCTGGGGCCGCATGATCAGTGGGTGGGGAAGAGTGCGGCGGCGATGCCACTGGCTGAGCCGACCAACACGGCGGCGAGCAGAGCTCCGGCGAACCCTTCGATCGCTTCGTCTCGGTAGAGGCGGATCGCCAACAGACCGGCCAGATAGATAGCGCGCGCGATGCACAGCAGCAGCACCATCCACGCCAGCCACCCCAACAGTGGGTAGAGGTACTGAGTAACCTGTGGGGGAAGCGATTTCGCGCTCATCACCGGCTCTCCGATCCCTCGACTGCGGCCTCTCGAACGGCAGCAACGAGTAGGTCGGAATGGCGTCGAGACGCGACGGCGAGGGCTTGCACGACGGCCTCGGCGGCACGGGCGGGTTGCGCGTGCGGGAGCGAGTGCCCCACTCCGGGAAGGAGTTCGTAGTCCGCCTGGATCTTGTCGGCCAAGCGAACGGACTGCGCCGGTGGCACGATCCGATCACGTTCCCCGGCGATCACGAAAGTGGGAATCCGACCCAGAACCGCGGCCACGTCGGAATCGAGCGTGAAGCTGCCGTAGGCACCGAGTACATCCGTCAAGACCCGCGAATCGGCACGCTGCGTACCGCAGACCAGATTCGCCTTGGACCCGAGCCGCTGGCTCACCCGCCGGAAGCGGCGCTGTGCCATGGCGGTCGCGACGACAGCGACACCATCGAGGCGGGTATGTCGCCACCGCGGGAGCTTCGTAATCACTGTGCGGTAATGACCTGGCAGACTGGGGAATTCGGGGAACTCGCCCGCGCCGCTGAACATGACCAGCGCCGAGAGGGCTGCGGCGCGGGTGGGGTGATGCTGCGCGTACGCGCCGGCGAGGAGCGAGCCTGCCGAGTGGGTCACCAGAACTACATCACCGGTGGTGTGGGCCATGACAGCGTCGAGGTCGTCGACCAGATGGTGCAAGGTCGTGACGGAGCGCCGGTCGGGGCTGCCAGACCGACCGTGGCCACGCTGGTCAAAGACAATCTGGCTGATAAGCCCGCCGAGGCGCTCATGCACGTGTTCGGTCACCGACGCCCAGTACCGCCCATCGCAGAGCAGTCCGTGGATATAGACCACGGTCGCTGGTGCGTCCTCGGCTCCCGACCGGATGGCCGCCAGTCGCAGGTCGTCGGATATCGGAATGGTCAGAAGGCAGCTATCGGGGACAGACATAGCACTGGATTCCTCGCATGTTGGGGAGTCGGGAAGTGGTGAACACCAAGGGTTTTGAGCGCGGTACTTCATTTCGCGCTGGTGATCTGGGTCATGATGGTCCCGGCGCTGGTGGCGATGATGCCGCCCACCAGTGCGCCGAGGACGATCTTGGGAGCCTCGACCGCGCCGCCGTGCCAGCGCTCCCACGCGAACTTGCCACCGGCGTAGATCAGTGCCGCGATGCCGGCGAGCATCACGAACCACGACAACCAGTTCACGATCTTCAGCAGCCCTTGCGAGCCGGGTGGCGGTTCGGGGGTGATGTTGACCTGCTGCGCCAGCAGATCGACGGTGTCGAACAGAAAATGGACGCTCGACATCACGGACTTCCCGAATCCTGGGCTTCGGAGTCCGCACGCGTGGCCACGATGAGGGCAGTGATCGCAGCCCCGGTTCGGTGCACCTCGACGGGCACCGCAGTGGTCAGGTTCGCCCGCCGGGGTGGCGGCGGATCATTGGGCATGAACTGTGCGAGTTCGTCGATTTCGAAGACGATGAGTTCGTCGTGCCACTCGATCGACCAGATCGAGCCGTCGACCAGTTCCTCGACCAGGCGCCGATAGCGGCGAACCGCGGCAGGAACCTTGCCGGGCCGGACGGCGGTCACGACCAAGCCCAGCACCGTGACTCCGGGCGGGGCCAGCCCCGCATGCCATTCGCGGAGCCGATCTGCGGCAGCCGTCAGTCCCGGAATGCACTCGCGGGCGGCAACGACAACCCGCTGGGTGGTGCGCGGAGAGGCGGGCCATGCCAGCCCGGCGTCGGCCGCGTGCGCCCACCACCGCGCCAATGTCGACGTGCCCGCACCGCCATGGGCACCGAGCACGGCGAACAACGGCGGGTACGGTCCGGTTGTCGGCAAAGGCGTCTGCCGAACCGGTGCTTGATGTCCGGGAGATGGCAGGGCAATCGTGTCGGACTCCAGGCGGCCGACTGCAGTGGCGTTCCGGTCGCGAAGGTGAATAGCATTGGCGCGCATGGTCTATCCCTGCCGTTGGATGTTGGAGATCAGCGGCCCGGCACCGACGCTGCGGAGGTTGATCACCTGCAGGTAGTCGGTGCGGGTGTGGTCGGGATGCAATTCGGCCAGGTGCACGTTGGCCGCGGTATCGGCGATCGGCGTGATCGCCACACAATGCATGGTCCCGATGGGTATCGATGCGATCCCCGCCGCCAGCGTCTCAGCGGAGATCGCCGCCTCGGGCGTGAGCAGGAGCATGGCCGCCGCGGCCGAACGCAGGTGGTAGTAGGCGTATTCGAAAGCGGCGATCACCCCGGGCATCGTGGAGGTGTCCCCTTGTCCGCTGGTGATGGTCGTCGCGGACAGACCCGTGCACGCGCCCGCGACCGATGGCGGCGAGGTGCTCGGTGGCGTGGCGGGCCCGGGAGCGGCAGTCGTCCCGCCTCCGGAGTGCAGAGCGAAAACAGCGGTGATGGTCACGAGCGCGGCGACGCAAGTGGCGAGGATCGGGACTATCCGTCGGCGCACCGGCATGCGCGTCACCCGAGGCTGGGGCGTGCCCGAGTGGTATTCAGCTGCCCTACCGGCTCTCGAATCGCTATCCAGCCAAAGCCATTCGGCCTCGCTATCGGAAGGGTTCTGTCGGGAGATCGCAGGCAGTGGGGTTGGTGGCGTGTCGGAGAGCCAGCCCCACTCGTCGTTGTCGGTGCGGGTGCTGGTGTCAGTTAAATGGTTGTGGGGCATTGAGGTTCACCTCCAGCGCTGGTGCGCAAGCTGGGGCCCTTCGGGAAGGCGGCCCGCGAGGGACTGGTCTGGTTGTCTCGGCGCAAAGACCACCGCCTGCCCGAAGGGGTCTAGGGGGACGACGCCGTGGTGCTGGGCCGTCCGGACTGCGTTGTAACGGTCACTGATGAATTCGTCTGTGGCACCGAGTCGTTCGTCCTACTCGCTGACGTCGTCGTCGAGTAGGTGGTCGATCGCACGGGCACTGTGGTCGTGAGGTTCGTTGCCGCGATGTCCTTGGCAAGCGCGGCGAACCACTTCGCGGCGGCCGCCAAGGGGGCTGTCCCGGAGGCGTCGGCGGAGGCTCGCGTGTAGGAGTCGTGGCGTCCGGTGGTGTCGCTGTATCGCGTGTAGGTCGCCATGCTGTACAGGTCGCTGTCGTTCGTCACGGTGGAGGTGATCGCGGTGAACGCCTGGTTCACCCAGTTCAGCGCGGTCTGCGGCGGGATCAGTTCCACCACGGCGCCGACGATTTTCGCGCCGAGGGTCGCTAATGCGGCGATCGGATCTGCCATGCCAACGGTGGCCAATTCGCTGATGGTGCCGGTGGTGAAGACCTTCTTCGCGACGGACACCACGGTGTTGAGCCCGATGGTGCCCAGCCGGAACAGGACCGACAGGGCGTCGCTGATACCCGGGAGCGCAGTGGCGGGGTCGGAGGCGTCCACCAAACGCTGTCCGAGCGTTTTTGTCGGCTCGTAGGACAACTGATCGAGACTGGTGCCGGATAGGTCGTTGGCGATCACCCCGGCGGTGGTCTTCCATACCGTCGCCGCAAGCGCTTGCGCGATGGTGGAGATCGCCGTGATCGGATCTTTGGTATCGGATTGGGCGGCAATGTTTTTCACGGTCGTAGTGAGCGGTGTGTCCTGAGACGAGTCGCAAGTCAGGTCACCGGGAGTGCAGAAGTCGGCCACACGCCCGGCGAGAACGCCGTAATCGACAGTGGCGTTGCTGGCGATGCCCGAACCGCCGGTTCCGGTATCGGTCAGAGTGATCTGCGCGAGCGCTTTGCCGGAAGTCCCCGGGGCCGCGCTCGGTGTCGTTTGTCCCGGGCGGCCCGGAAGCACGGCGCCTTGTGCGCGTGTGGGATTGGCGAACAACGCGATCCCGGCGACCGCATCCGCGTTCACGGGGCCGTCACCGGCACCTACAGAGCGCGCGAACGCTGATACGGCTGCGGCGCCTTGGCCGTATCCGGCGACAGCGATGCGTGTGGCCGGGCATTGCTGAATGGCGAGTGCGGCGTTCGTGCCAAGCCGTTGCGTCGCATCGAGCACGGCCTGCTGATACGGGGTCTCGGTTCCGTCGTCGGCGTATCCGTACCGAATATAGCTGCGCTGCACTGTGTTTCCAGCTTCGGCGAGTAGAGGAGTGAACAACTTCCCCAGGGCACCGGTGTCGGTGGTCGCCGCGGCATCGGACGGACCTTCGTCGGTCCCTTGTACTCCGAGCACATACAACGCCGGACATGCGCCGTCGATCCGAACATCTGCACGCGACAGGGCGATCGCACCGACGAACAGACACAAACCAGCAGCCAGGAAGGCCGCAATCGGGCGCGCGCGGTGCGCACGAGGCTGCTCTCGTGGGTTGTGTGGCATAGCGATTCACCTCGATGTCCTGGGGCCCTGCAGGAAACCTGCGAGTGCCTCCATGACGTCCGGGATGCTGTCGATAGCGGCCCGGAAGTGGTTTGCGTCGTATTCGCACCAGCTGACACTCACCCCGCGCCGCTGATACTCGCCGAACAATCCGCTACCGGACTCCACCGGCACGACTCTGTCGGCACTGCCGTGGTAAAGGTGAACCGGAACCTCGGGAGCCCCTGCGCCGCTTCGACTTTCGTTGGTAAGGACGTAGCGCCAGACGGGGTCGTCCCAGGGGTACGGGTGCTTGCACCAGTGCTCCAGGGGCTGCCGAAACTGATCGAGTAGCACTGCGGCACTGAGGGTTTCAGCCTGCTGAGCGACACGGAGCCCGTCTTCGGTGAGGATGTGCCGTAACGGGAGGTGGTGGTAGGCGCGGGAGAGGCCGATCAATCCAGCCAGCGCCAATGCCGACCATGGACCGCCACGCCGGGAACGCACCAGTGCGCCTGGATCGCTGACCACTGCGCCCGCGGCTATTCCTCGCAGGTCGAGATCCGGTGCATAGGCGCGGTGGTGTTCGCCCGCCCATACCGCCGCACGGCCGCCATCGCCGTACCCCCACAGCACAATCGGGGCAGGGCTCTGGCACACATGCGCCGAATCCGACAGCGCTTGGGCGGCACGAGCAAGGTCGAGCGTCACGTGAGCTGCCGCGCGAGAGGCGAGAAAGGTATGCGGACCCAATCCGGGAATGCCGAGATTCTCCCCGTCCGGAATCGCGACCATCCACCCTTGATCCAGTACCGCCTGTATCTGGTCGAGCGCTTCTCCCCCGGTGACCAGCTGCTGCGACGGTGCGCATTCCCCACCGAGGCCGTGGAAACTGGTGCAGTACACCACAATCGGCGTCGTTGCCGATTCGGTGACCGGGTTCGACGTGATGACCGTCCCTGTCACTGGAATTCGCTCGCCGCGAGAGTCGTTGGACACGTACGCGATTCGCCACGCTCGCGTATGGTCTGACAGATATCGGACGCTGACCGGTTGGGTGCGAAGAAGGGAACCCGGCCGACGTTTACGCTCCACGGGCATCGGCGCATAAAACTCGGTCATGGCCTACTCCCGGCGAGGTCGTGGGCAAGGGCGATGAGCCAGGCGATCCCGGAACTCAATTGACCGGTCGAGGCGTAGCCGTTGTGACGAGCGACGGTGTCCGCGAATCGAATCAGTGTCGCCGGGTTCATCAGGTCACTGTTGTCGGCGATCAGCTGCCCCCACGCCGAGGACAACTGCCCGGCCATTTTCGGCAGCACACCCACTGGGTTCTGCATGACAGCGGAGGTGATCTCACCCCACCGCTTACCCGCCGCGCTCACATCATCGGGAGACGGCCCGGCTGTCCGAGGGTCTGCGGCATCGATCAGCCGCTGGGCCAGCGTCCGCGTCGGGCTGTAGTCGACATCGGCGACCTGGACGTGGAAATCGTTGAGCACCAGCGCTGTCCACGTATCGCCCAGCACCGAGGCCAGCAGTGACTGGATCGATCCGAGTGCGGTGATCGGATCGCGCAGGTCTGCTTGGGCGGCGAGTTCGGCACCAGCACGCAGAAGTGCCGCGTTGTCCGGGGCCGAGCAGGCCAGATCCCCATTGACGCAGATATCGGCAACGCGACCGGTCAACGCTCCGTATCCCGCATCGTCATCGGCGATTCCCCCGCCATCGGACGAGGCACCGGCCAGTTGAACTCCGGCCACCTCGATACCGGTGCTACCTGGGGCGGGATCGGGGACGCTCTGACCGGGCCGACCAGGGATTACCGAGGCACCAGGGGCGCGGGTCGGATTGGAGTACAACGCGATTGCGGCGATCTGCTCCGGCGCGACCGGCCCGCTACCGGAACCGACAGAGCGGGCGAACTCGGCTACCGCCTGCGCACCTTGGGAATAGCCGACCGCCGCCAGCATCGTGGCTGGGCAGGTCTGCACCGCTTGGCTCGCTGCGGCGACGAGCCCGTCGACCGCAGAGGCCACCGACGTCGCATAAGGATCAGCACCGCCTCCTGGCACCGCGCCACCGAACCCGGCCTCGTAGGGCACGTAGCTTCGCTGCACCAGCGTCGGCGCGGCCGCGACCACCGGGCCCAGCAGCGCACCGATCACACCGGTATCGGCGGTAAGACTGGCTGTCGGTGACGACTGGCCAGTGCCTTGGACGCCGAGGATATAGAGCGCTGGGCAGCCGGGACCAATCGGCATTTGCTGTGCCGCAACAGGTTTCGCCGCTCCCATCAGTGCGGTGCTGAACAGCAGGGTCATGGCCGCGCAACCGGACATCCGGAAGTTGCGTCGAGTCATGGCTGACCCACCCCCACCCCGGCGCCGAATCCCGCGCCGACGGTACCGCCGGCGACCGCGCCTACCAGCGCCGCCGGAATGCCTGCTACCGCCGCCCCCACTGCGGCCCCTGCCGCAGCACCGATCGCGGTCCCGAACACCCCGGATGTGACCGTCCCCAAGATCGGGACCGGCACGATGGTTCCGAGTGCCGCACCGGCGATTCCGCCGACCGTGCCGCCGACCAGACCGCCGATGACCGTGCCGATCGCGGCAACCGGGCCACCGGCGACTACCCCGCCCGCGGCAGCGCCGACGCCCGCACCAGCCAGCGTCGCGCCGCTCACCCGGTCGGATCGTCCGGCAGGTACGCCGACCGAGTCCAGGGCTGTCGCGACTTGAGCTTCCGCGTCTGCAGAGGTGTTATTGATCCAGTCGCGTACCGATGCGGGCAGCCACTCCGGCGACGGAGCTTGCCACTGACCGATCCGAATAGTGTTGTCCGGCGGCGCAATAGGGGCGACCGGCGAAACTGGCTCCGGCAAGTGCAGATCTTGCAGTAGCACCTGTGGTGCCGGATCTGGCGAGGGTTGCGGCCTTGGCGTCGCACCGTTGCGCACTTCCGGTGGTTGCTCACGATATTGCTGGACACTCTGATCCGGTGGAGCCTGATCACCGCCCGATGGCATCGGCGGAGCGACCGGGGCGACAGTGCCGGGCTGAGCAGGGCTGGTGATGCCTGGTTGATCTGCGACTGGATCGGGCCCGGCGCCCGAGGCAATGCCCGGTGCTGACAGCAATATCGACATCGGTACCGCGCCCGTGACAATGACGCGTACACAGCGGGCGATCTGTGGTCGAGATGCCAATGGGGCAGGCCGCGCGTGGGATTCGCGTGGTGTACACATCGCGGACCACCTGGGACTTGCCACAGTCCTTTTGGGAATTTGCACCTTTAATAACCCTTCATCAGAAGAGAGCAGTCCTGTTCGCAGTAGTTAGCGTTCAGAACTCGAGAGCACAGGGCTCCTGGCTGCGGCGATGCAGCCTGGAGCCGCTGCGCCAAAGATCGGGACTTACAGGAACTGTCCCACCAGCGAGATGAGCTGGGTCACAATGCTGAGAGCATTCGAGGCGATCGCCGAACCGAAGTTCAGGTAGGACAGAATTTCCATCGGATCCACGAGATTCCCTTTCGTAACATTTCGCTTGCCCCACCATCACAACTACGAAAGCGACTGCACACCATAGGTTTCGGTGGCGACAGATTTGCCAGGCGATTTCATTTCCACTCACGCCATGGTGGATATCCAGCAATTTCCGCGTTCAAGGGGCAATAGAATCACCGCCCGTATTCGATGTGATTCCGGCTGGAAACATCAGGGATGTCCGCCCCGTGCAACGATCGCGAACATCCCGCAATCCGTCGGGTGCAATCGCGTTGCCGGGATGCTCTACCCCTGGTAGGAACGGTCACGACTCAAGGGGGAGTTGAGCATTCACCGCGGTTAGCCAGGCGGTCCACCACATCCACAGAACGGGGGGAGAGGGCATGAGTCCATCTTCGAGAAGGAACATCCGCAGACGATTGCCGATCATCGACGACAGCGAGGCGGACGATCTCCAGATGCCGAATCTCGGAGCCTGGCTTCGACGCATCCGAGTAGATCAGCGCCTGAGCCGAGCGCAGACCGCCCAACGTGTGGCGATCAGCGAAACCTACGTCAAGCAGATCGAAAACGGCTATCGCCCAACCCGGGAGGTTCTCGAATGCTTCATCAAAGCGTTCGAAATGAGCTACCCACAGGCTCGGCACACTCGAGAACTATGGGGACCACCGGCCTACCTCCCCCCGATCGACGAGCTGCGCTCACGGATCAACACACCGGGCCGCATCGAAGCCCTCGCACACATGGACAAGATCGGCATGCTCTGCGTGTACACCGATCCGCTTTGGAACGTGCTGTCCGCCAACGAATCCTTCTATAGCGCGCTGCCGGGTCTCGACACAGCAGGGAACAACATCGCCGTGTGGTTCTTCTGCATCCACAGAAACTCTCGACCAGCCATGAGCGTGACGCTCGAATGGGATCACGAAGCCCACTTCCATGTCGGGATGCTTCGCGGACCGTTCGGCCTCTACCGAACCAGTCCCCGGGCGCAGGAACTCTTCGATCACCTTCGGCAGGACCGCGACTTCCGTCGCTTCTGGAACAACGACATCCACGTCGCTTACGCTCGTCAACCCAACGAGTTCGCCCACCTCCGCGACCCGGCTACTGGCGAGCCGTACTCCATCTCCATCGACATCGCGGAATTCGCCGGCACTCGCGATATCCGTGTTTGCCAGGCGTTCAGGCAACCCCTCATCGGACCGGCCACACCGCTCAATGTGTAGGGCATCATATTCAATAGCTATCGACATGTCCGGAGCCGCAGTTGAGGCCCGCAAGGGATTGCGGTCAACGAGTACCACTGCGGTTAGCAAACTCTCGATCAGATGATCGATGGGCCACGATTCCGCTCGAACTCGATCAGCCCGCCGTAGGCCAGTGATTCGGTCAATGGCGGCGGGCTGCCATGGCGTCGCGCGAACGCCGGTCGATCAAACAACGTCGCCCTCGTGTACAGGCCCGCTTTCGATCCGACCGGCAACGGGAGAACGCCAGACGTGGAAGCCTGTTCGCCGCGCCCCATCCAATGCACACACAAACGTCTATCACATCAGCACATGCACTTCCCCGATCGCGATGTCCTCGTAATTCGCTGGTACGAAACGGATTTCAGCTCTCCGACGCAGAGAAACACGGCGTGCCCGTAGGTGCGAGAAGCTACGCCGCGCCTGTGTACGAAAGTTGAGATCCGACTCGACAGCCGCGCAGCAACGGTGTTCGATGGATCCACTAGCGCTCCACCGGGAACCAGCACAGACGCTCTTGCGCGGCCACCGTCACCATCGCAGCGCAACCGCGGCAGGACAGGATGCCACCGTGGGATACGACTTCAATTGCCCCACATGCCAACACGACGACCAGGTACAGCGAGTCCCTGCCATCCGAGCCACAGGAACCTCGACCTACTACGGAACCGACTATTACTCCGGTATCGGCATCAGCGCCGGCGGACTCATCCCGACCTTCGGCTCAGCCACCATCGAGCGAACCCGCTCCACCCGTCTAGCAGAGTCACTCACACCCGAGCCAGCACGGCAGCGCTCAGGAAGGCTGGTCGGCTTCGGCTTTCTGTTGTTGCTACCCGCACTCTTCGTCGCAGTGGCTTGCGTCGCCGGAGCCCTCGACCCCCGAACGAATCTTGCCTCGCCCTTGCTTTTCATCTTGTTTTCCATCGTTCTAACGACCACTCTCGCAACCCCCTCACTCTTGCTCTTCACAGTCGCAATCCGGCGAGACCTGCGATATTGGCGAATCCTGAAGGGCCGCCCAGCCGCTCGCCACGTCTGGACTGCAGGGTGCTACTGCCACCGCTGCGGGTTTTGCTTCTGGCCTTACCCGGTCGCTCCAGGAATTCCAGTGCGCCAACCTCTTTCACCCGACCAGTTCCGTTGGATCGTCTGGAATGCAGGCGGATACGCGAAGCGCTAACTGCTTGGTGCTATCTCGGCCGACAGAGCAGGTGACGAGCGCAGGCTGCAACGCGGGGCCCGGGATGCGGGACGGCCCTCCATCTTCTCCACCAATCTGATTGGGTGACCCTCGTGCCCACGAACAGCATTCGCCGGATCCGCACTCTCGACGGCCTCTATCTAGCGGCCACGCTTGTCACCGCCGAAGGCCCTACGGATCGAGCCGTCGTCCTGGTGCACGGCGGTGGTGTCACACGGGAGGAGGGCGGTTTCTTCACACGTCTTGCCGCGGGCCTCGCCGAAAGTGGCGTGGCATCCATGCGGTTCGACCTCCGCGGCCACGGAGGCAGCGAAGGCCACCAGGAAGAGCTGACCCTGTCGACCACCCTCAACGATATCCGTGTCACGCTGGCGGAGCTTCGTGAGGACACTGGCGCACGAGAGATCAGTCTCCTCGGTGCCAGCTTCGGAGGCGGAGTCTGCTCTTACTACGCGGCGAATCGGCCAGACGAGTTGGCAGGCTTGATACTGCTCAATCCGCAGTTCGACTACAAGAAGCGAACCATCGATTCCCGAGATTACTGGACGAACGACGTCATCAACGACGAACGCGCCAAGGAGCTCAATGACACTGGCGCCGTGCAGTTCACGCCCACGCTGAAGCATGGCCGCCCACTGCTCAATGAGGTGTTCTGGCTGAAGCCGAACGAGATCCTCGGCGACATCACAACCCCAACTCTGATCGTCCACGGCAGCGCAGACACCCTGGTACCGATCGCCGGTTCGCGCGCGGCAGTCGAACAGTTCACTGCACCAGTGGAATTGGTTGAAATCGAGGGCTCGCAACACGGCTTCGCAGTGCACGACGACCCGCAGTACCTGAACCCGAAGAGTCAGCGATACCAGGCCGAGGTGATTCGCATCGTCACCAGCTGGCTAACTGACAGATCTACCTCACGACGGGGACGCGAGCTCAACGATAGGTACTGATCATCGCAGTTCACGAATGAGCACATCGAAATTCGGGGCGTCGGGCCAGTGCGGGCGCAACGTGCCAACCTTGCCCCAGCCCCAACGCAGATAGCGGGCGTAGGCGCGATCATTCGCCGGGTCAACGAGCAAGGTTGCCCGCTGTTCCGGTCTGCCACCGAGCAGTTCGTCTTGCATCGCGCGCGCAAGCCCTCGCCCGGTGAACTCTGTGCACACCATGATCTCGCTCAATGCGAAAGTGCGATTTCCGGTTTCCTCGATGAACCCGTTGCGGTCGACCTTCGGATCGTCCAGCACCAGTGCCGGCCACCACGCTGTGTTAGGAAGCAATGGCCATCCCCAGGTTTGGCCAGCCGGCTTCCCGTCGACTCGGGCGAGGACGTACTCGAAATCGCCGGATCGTGCGGGGTCGGTGTAGGCGTCGAACCGGCCCATGAACTCGTCCGGCGCTTCGAATGGGTCGCCCGAAGCGATGGCCTCGACGTACGAGCGTTGGAAGACATCTCGGACGGTGTCGCGTATTTGTCGGGCCTCTGCGGCTGTGAGGTGCTGAAAGTCCAGTCTGGATATCGCGTTCATATGGTGAGTGCTTTCTGAGCGAGGTCGTATCTGCGGCGGAAGTCGCTGCCGATCGCGAGTTGGTCTGCGGCTAGCCGAATCGGTTCGAGAACAAGGAGAGTGCGCGCTGCGACAGGTTGGAAAATTCGGTGACGACCGGTAGAGCGTCGTTCAGCGCTTCATTCAGGTCGCCCATGCGGGCGCAGGCCGCAGCCGACCAGGCCAGGCGGCCTTGTAGACGTTGTGACGGATGTCGATGACGACGATCTCTCCGACCGTAGTGACAGTTCGATCGAGGCCAACCGCGTACTGTCGAACCGGTGAGGCCAACTCAGTGGACGATCCTCGATGAACAAGTGGTCGACGAGAACCGTCACATTCGCTTGTCGACCGTCGACATCAAACTTCCCGATGGCGTCCAGTTCACACAGTATGTTGCCCGAATGCCCCGGTGCGCAATGACATTGGTGCTGAACGACCGCCGCGAGCTGCTTCTGATGTACCGGCATCGGTTCATCATTGATCGATGGGTATGGGAGCTTCCGGGCGGCTACGTAGACCATGCGGAAGATGTTGCAGCGGCCGCAGCGCGTGAAGTCGAGGAAGAGACGGGCTGGCGCCCACGGAACATGACGCACCTGGTGACCTATCAGCCGGCGATTGGCACCCTTGACCATCCGCAAGAGGTGTACCTCGCGCGCGGGGCGGATCTCACGAACACAACGCCCGATATCAATGAAGCCGAAGACATCCGATGGATCGGCCTCGACGAGGCGGTCACCATGATAGACCGGGGCGAAATTGTCGGCGCTGCAACAGTTGTCGCTGTGTACCGCGCTCTCAGTCTGACCGATTCGTGAGTTCGAGAACCTGCTGACGGAAGTCCGCGACCTCGCCGATCGAGCCGTATGGCCCGAGTCGATAGCGAAGGTCACGCAGATACGACAGACTACGGCGCGATGCGAGATCGGTGGCGATGGTAAGCGCTTCATGTCCGATCGTCACGGCCTCTCTTGGGTCGGTCGGTACCAGCGCCGAGGCGAACAGCGCGAGGTTGAACGCCCGTCCACGTTTGTACCCCTGCGACATCTTGAGGGCCTGTTCGGCGAATTGCGCCGTGCGCCTGTCGTCGCCCAGCTCTCGGAAACAATGCGCGATTTTCGCGGACAAGTAAGCCTCGTCAAAGTAGACGAGCCAGTCTGGCCGGTGGGTGCGGTCCGCACGGTCAAAAGCGCGTTCAGCGGCGGTAAGCGCGGCCAGGCACGCTGAGCGATCCTCACGCGCAGCGTGCCCGTGCGCCTCGACCATGTGGCATTCAGATTCGAGTGCGGCGAGTCCTGTTCCGCGGGTCGCTATCTGGGCCGCTCTGGCGAGGTCGACAGCGTCGCCCGGACGACCGACGTAAGTCGCTTGATGGCTCATTGCAGCCATGATTTCGGCACCGAGGCTGGTATCGCCAGCGCCACGAGCGAGTCGCAACGCTTGGATGAGATAGCGCTGGGCGAGGCCGTGGTCCTCTTTGTCGTACGCCGCCCAACCTGCCAGTCGGGCAAGCTCAGCGGTTGAGCCGAAGAGTTGACGCCCTATGTTCTCGGTGAAGCTGCCACGCAGCAACGGCGAGACTGAGCTGTGCAGGTACTGGACGATCGTAAGGCGCACTTTGCCTCCCCCGACTTTGTTGTCTAGGTCGCGGAATGCGGTCGCCATGGTCTGAACGGCGTCGACGTCGGTCTGACCTACTCGCCGTGAGGATCTGTTCGATACAGGGTGCTCTGGACCTGGCAGAGTGAGCCAGCGCATTGACGCCGCCGGATAGACCGCAACAGCGTACGAGGTGTCCTGTAGAAACCGTCGGTGTTCAACATCGCTGCGCCACAGTGCGGTTGCTGCGTCCACAGCATCGGAAAGGTTGAGCGCGAATTCGAGGCCGAGATCGGCTGTCGCCTCCGGACTGACACGCAAACCGCACATCGCCGGGGTGATCTTGCGACCCAGCAATTCAGTGAGGACCTCGGCAATCAGATCGGGTATCGGCGCTTGCGGCTGTTCACCGGCAAGCCATCGCCCCACTGAACTGTGGTCGTATCGAAGTTCCAGACCGCGGCTGCGGCCTCGGTCAATCACACGACGCGCCAGCGGTTTTCGAACGCCACCCGCCTCCTCGACCAGCTCCTCGAGCTGACGATTCGGCTGCTTCGGTCGACGTCCCATAACGGGAGTGTGGCACCAGAGAGAGTGACTGGCTATAAATCGACGATTGTGCACGCCCCTTCTGCACACACCTGCCCGGCGCACACATCTTTCCGCACCTGCGCCGATGTCGTGGACTTGCAAGTCAGTACCCGGCATCAGGCCGACCACCATATCCTTGGTGCCGGGTGCCCCCAGCCGTTCCAGGGACACGGAGCACACCCGACATGACAATCATCCTCATAATCTGCGTCGCCACGCTAGTAGGCATTGTCGCGACGACCCTAGGCCCCTTCGTCCGAGCACCTCGTCCACCAGACGCCGTGCCCTTCGCTGCTATCGAGGCACGCGTCGCGCGCGAAACAGGCCATACAGCAGGGTATTTCGATAGGCCGGGCGGAGGCGACGGCAATGGCTCTCAGTGAGTACGAGGCCAAGATCCTCGGCGCGATGGTGTCCTGGTCTCCCACGAAATCAGCGACCATCCGCGAACTCAGCCGTAGCACCGGGGTGCCCGAGGGATCGGTCCGGAGAGTCGTGAGGCGATTCGCACGCAACGGGTTTGCGCACGGGACCGTCCAGAGCCCGTCCCGGTGGCGACCCACCTCCCGGGGCCGGATGGCAATCGCGCGCCGGGCCTATCGCGAGTATGTGGTGGGTCCGTAATGACGATGCGCGCTATCGGCTATCTCGATCGCACGGTGTCGCTGCTTCGGACCGAGCACGACGAGTGCGAAATCCGCATTGCCGCCCAGCTTTTGGGTCGCGAACTCATCGCGCTCATCTACGCGCATGAGGACGCCTATCCGTCCGAGCGGCTGCTCGAGTACGTGACGTTCGAGGCCGCGCAATCGATCATCGTTCCGAGCCTGGCGCATCTGAGCGAGGACGATATCGCCGAGCTCTACAGCAGTACCGACGTGTACTGCCTCGCCGAATCCCGGCTGTACACGATCTATTGCGCGGACGAGGCCGAGCCCGAGGGCACTCTGCGCATCGCGCCCATGTGGACACCGAACGAGTTCGGGAAGGCTCGGCGGTGAGCGCGCGGAAGGTGCGCGCTCACTCGCACCAGTTCTGGACCGGGTGCATGACCCCCGAATCCACGCGTGTGCGCGACTACCTCCTCGGCGGCAAAGACAACTACATCTCCGATCGCGAAGCAGGGGCCAGGCTCTCGAATCTGTTCCCTGCCATGCAACAGCATGCGCGGGCGGCGAAGTGGTTCCATCACTGGGCCTGCACGTACCTTGCGAAACAGGGTGCGGCGCAGTTCCTCGACATCGGTGCCGGATTCCCCTCCCCCACCGACACCCACCTTGCGGTCCGTGGCATAAACCCCGATGCCGCAGTGCTGTACGTCGACGCTGATCGATTCGTGGCCGCACACCGCCGCGCATTGTCCTGCGACGAGCACACCAGGGCAGTGGAAGCAGACCTGGCTGCTACCGGCGCGTTGATCAACCGGGTGCGAGAGAGCGACTTCCTTGATTTCCAGGAGCCGATAGTCCTGTCGATCGGCGGGTGGGTCCTCGAGCAACTCCCGGAGGCCGCGGCTGCGGTTCGAGAGTTGTCAGCGGCCATCGTGCCCGGGTCATGGCTGGTGATCAGCCATCTCGTCTCCGATCCCGACGAACAGCTCGCAGAACATATCGGCGCGGAATGTCGATTGTGGATGCCGGAGTTCCGGCCACGCTCGGTCGGCGAGATCGAGACGATAGTCGCGGAGTACACGCTCCTCGACCCCGGGATCACTGCGCCGCAAGGGTGGGCGGAGAACGTGTCGGACTACCCGGAGACGTTGTGCCGCAGTGCGATAGGACGACTCGGAATGTCGCCTTAGGCGCGGGTCGGCGCACGCCGATCTGACGGACGCCCCCGAAATCCCGGTGCCCAGTCGGGGGCGCCCCTTGGTTGGGGCACATCTCTTGGAATCGAGGAATCCACAGTATGTTCGGCCACAATTCGAGTCTCGTCCGGGACCTCCGATACCTGTCGTGGCTTCTCACCGGCATCGGCGCCGTCGTCCTGGTCGCTCTGCTCGCCGACGCCTGGCCCAGCATTCATGGGGACGAGAAGTCCGGGATGATCACCCTGTCCCTCGTGTGCCTGGGCCTCGGTAGCCTGGCCGAGACGCTCGCCCATTACATCCTCTCCCACAAGTAATCAACGGACAATCGGTGCAATCAGTCCGCGAATCGCGGACGTCCGTACAGGTGCGCGATAGCGTTACCCGCTATCGAGGCACCGATGAAAACCGTTGCGGCGCTGGTCATCACCGGTCTGCCTGCCACCTGTGCGCCAGCCGAAGAGGATAGTTTCTCCCCACCACTAATGCGCTAGCTGGTCGATATCACGCAGGCGGGCCCTACCGGGTCACGGAGAGCGCGGTCCATTTCCTACCGAAGGACGAGATACATGGAGTTATTGACCGACGAGCAGTGGTCGGCGCTATACGCGTCGTGCACCGCATCGACGCTGCACTTGGAGCTTCGTGATGTCTATGCCGTACCTGACGAGGCAGAGCGCATTTCGGGATGGCGGTACGGCACGCTCGATGAGGCCGAGGACCGGGAATGGTGGGCGCCGTGGCTGTCAATGACGCGCGAAATGACAAGGCGCGGTGTGGATATGCGCCGTGCCCGTGTCGTGTCCGAACCGGTCTCGGAGTACATCCACTACGAGTGGGAGACCACACGGAATCCCGAAGGCGGCGAGCAAGTGCGCCGGCTGCCGCGGCACCGCACCACGACATTGGCTCTCTCACCCGTCGACTTCTGGCTATTCGATGACCGGCTGGTGGTGTTCAACCACTTCGACGGTGACGGCCGATGGTTCGGAAACGAGCAAACCCGTGCGCCCGACGTAATCGTCAGATGCCGTGATGCGTTCGAGTCGGTATGGCGGTTGGGAACTCCGCATGGTGAATACCGGCCCGCCCTGAAGTGAGCAGTACGCGCTCAGCGTTCCCAGGCCGACAGCAGCCGGGTGGCAGGTCCTTCGAGCACGGTTCCGTTCGGGCCGAATCGCGAGCCGTGTAGCGGGCAGTCCCATGATTCACAGCGGACGCGGTGCAGACGAAGAAGGTCGACCGGCGTCGCGGGTCCCCAGCGGGTACTCGTAGCCGCCTGGAGACGGCCCGTGGGTTCAGTGACAAGTGGTTCGCGCTGAGCATCGCTTCGGCGGGAACAGCACGGTTTCCCGCGCGTTGCCAGCAGGGGTTGCGGGACCGGCTTGGAAGATTCGAATCCACGCCGTTCGAGACGTTCGTGCCCTCGGTCACGGGTACGTCATGGGTTGGCCTCGATCGAGTACCAACCGGTTGGATGAGCGGGCAGGCTGGTGTGTGCTGGGAATGTCGGCGCAGCACGCGACCCGGGTGTCCGAGCCGATACGAGGGTCGCGCCCCGCACGCCCTCACCGGACGCGCGGGGCGAGGCCCTTGTCCACTCGACCCGGATGGCCCTTCGATGACACAGACCGCCCGCACCACTCCCCCGGCCCCACGCCGGTGGCGGGCGGTGCGCGCGCGGATCCGCGCGCTGTGGACAGCACCGGACGACCTCGACCGCTGGAACCTCGACCGCGCCGGACGTCCGGCGCGCCATCACCACCTTCACCTGCCCTACCGTTGAGGCCGGCCATGCGCGTCGCTCCGAGGCCACCGAGTTGATCTGGACTGCCAGTTCCCGGACTTCATTCCCGCCACCGGGTAACCCGTGTAAAACCCGCTGCGCCGATGCCCGCCGCCCTGCAGAAGTTGGTTAGCGTGGTCGAAGCGCCGGTGATGGATCGCTGTCGGCGCCGTCGGGACAGAGACCGTGGGTGCCGATGCGATGTCTTGCCCGCCCATCCTGCCTGGACGCACCCCGTTCCCGGGGCGGGCAACGCCCACACCCGGTGCGCGGCAGCAGAACTGGTATCAGCAAGTGCGGGTGTCAGTCGGTGCGGCGATGCCTGCCGGGGGTGGCGGGCAGCACGAGCGCGGGCAGTTCGAGGGTGGGGTCCTCGATCGTCGCGCGCAGGCGAGCGCAAAACGCCTCGACCGATCCGTAGCGAGACTGGACCTCGCGCAACAGGTCTCGAACATCGGCCATCGTGCCCCCTCGTATCGCTGCCGCCCGGCCCTGTACCCCTCGAACGGTCCCGGTGCGTGGTCACCGATGTGCGGGACCGTCGATCACTGTAGCCAGCGGATCGCCACGGTCCGGGCAAATGACCAAAAGGCCGGGAATCGGTGTCTGATCGGTGGCAATATCACGGTGGTGAGCTCCCCCGGCAACCCGCCAGACACCGCGATAGAGATCCAGACGCGGGAGCGCACGTTCCACCTGCACCATCATCCCGGGGTCCTGTGTGCGGTGGTCCTGCGCGAGATCGACGCGGCGCTGGCCGTTTTCACCGCGCAGCATCCGATCGATCTGGACGCGCTCGATCTCTGAAACCCGCCCCCCGCGGCCTGCGGCGCGGAACTGCCACGCCCGGTTCGGCGCTCTACTACCATGGCTTGCAAAGGATTTCGCCTTGCAGGACCAGGGGGTGGCGTGGCCGAGTTATCGAAAATCGTCCAGCCGGCACTGAGCGAACTCGAGCGCCTCACCGCGGCGATGCCGGTCGCTGACCGCCGACGGCTGCGATCGCGTCTGGACGCGATCGAACGGGTGCTGCGTGAGCTGGGATCGGTCCCACGGACCTATGAGAGGAACTGAGCACGCGAAGTCGGCACCCCGGCCATAGTCCGCCCGGTGAGCTCACCGGTCCCGCTCGTACGGTCCTGTCGCGGCGGGTAGTTCGGTGGTCGGATAGTCCAGCAGCAGGTACAGCTGGGCGCAGAACGCGTCGATGCTCCCGTAGCGGGCCAGCACGTGACCGGCGAGTCGACGCAGGTTCGCGATGCTGCGTGAATCCTGCACGGTGTGTCCCCTTTCCGCGACAGCTACGCCACACCACGGCAGGTTGGGGGTCCCGCTCGCCGGGCTAACCCAGGGCCCGGCGAGCGGGAATCTCTCTCCGAGGCACCGGGAAAGCCACACGCTGTTGCCGGAGCCACCGCAGAGACTACCGCCACCCACCGCACAGTGATAGCCGTTTCAAATAACTGATTGCGAGTGCCTACAGCTCACGTCCGCGTGAGCGAAAGCCGCGCCAGCGCTGGGCGATACGAGCCTGCCCGCTCCAGGATCGGCTCCTGGCGGGAGGTTGGGTGACTCCCGCCAGGCACCGCGTATCCAGTGAAGCTCCACCCCGCCGATACCGGAATTCGAGGGCCGCTTGGGCGTCACGACCACTCCCACCCCAGCTCGCGCCGATCGGGCAGATACTCCCATGCGGGGGTTATCCACGACTGACCGCGATCAAACAACAATCAGCAATGTCGTCGCAAATGTCCGTTCAATGCCGTTGCCTGGCATAGGAACCGAGAGAACCCGCGCCGTCATCTTGCATAGCTATCACCGAGGAACCCGGGGACGAATCTGCCTGAGAACTGAACTGTCCGTGGCTAGTACCGAGAAGTC
The DNA here is from genome assembly GCF_042269265.1 of Nocardia sp. NPDC056000. NCBI lineage: Bacteria > Bacillati > Actinomycetota > Actinomycetes > Mycobacteriales > Nocardiaceae > Nocardia > Nocardia sp. NPDC056000. The sequence continues at coordinate 113,844 of NZ_JBHJXS010000007.1, forward strand.
CCATTCTCACTAGCAACCGCAGTGGGTTCGCGCGAACCGGCGCGCGTGCCTCGGCGGCCTGCCCGACCGCCTCGTGTCGGTTGTCCTCGACCGCGACCCGTTCCAGCAGTGGGGCTTCGCGGTCGAGCAGGCATGCGCTCTTGTCCTGGATCCACAGGCGAGAACATGTCGCCGTGCAGGTCGTTCATCGCGTCGAGCACCTGCCCCAACTCCTGGATCAGGCTCAGCTCCGGTAGTCCGGAGGTGACTGAGTCGGGTTGTCCGCCGCTCCAGAACCCCCCGATTATCTCCCAGGAAGTGTGGCACGCCGCTCGTACAACACCGCGCGCACCATGACCTCCTGCGCCGTGTTCAGCAGCCCCCGGGCCGCTTCCACCATTGCTCCGCCGCATGCCGCGGTCGTTGACCGTCGAAACGAGGGAGGCGGCGTAGTCAGCAACCGCGCTCATCTGCTCCGAGAGCGTCAGCCGCGCCAGCGCGCCGGCGCTGTAGGAGTACCGGTCCTCGTCGGGACCCGCTGCGGAAATAGCCATAGGTTTGGACGCCTGGTATGAGGTACGCCCGCCCCTCCGGCGAAGTCGAGACCGGCTGAGTCTTGTAGCTGGACCACCGCCGGAGGGGCAGGGGCGAGATTCGACTTCTGGGGCCGACGACTGATTTGTGCGGCTCTGTCGTGGTTACAGGCCTCGGCGCACCTCGCGCCGAGGCCTGCTCGTTGTCTCACCTGTTGTGAGATGTTGCGCGGCAATCGGATTCGGCGTTCGTGTGGTGCCGTCTCGGTGAGCGGTGAACGTTTCCCGCCGCCGGTGTGGGGTTAGCGGGCTGGGCCGAGACCGGCGGGTCCGCGTCGGCGCACGTGCGGGTTCCGGGCGTGGGGGTGACACGGTACGGGGGGTCAGGGGGTGTACGCGATCTCCGTGGCCGCGGAACTGGCCGGAATCGGGGTGCAGACCCTGCGCCTGTACGAGCAGCACGGCCTGATCACCCCCACGCGCAGCACAGGCGGTACCCGCCGCTACAGCGCCGACGATCTTGTGCGCCTGCGGCGTATTACCGACCTGGCGGGACAGGGGGTCAATCTCGCCGGTATCGGACGCATCCTGGACCTGGAGGACGCCAACACCGCGCTGACCAATGAACGAGATCGGCTACGCGCCGGTACCGGCAGCGCGCACGCCCCCGGACGACCGATGAACGCCCGAAAAAATCTTCAGTGACGGGTGTAGACAATCCTCGATTATCGTTGTACTGTCTCTCTCGTTCGGAAGATAAGAAGTTGCAAGAGGTCGTAGCAGGAAGCCGAACACGCTGCGGCTGGACGTTTGGTTGTACGCCCGGTTCCCTCCGGCGAATGAAAGACCATGGCAATAGGTAGTACTGCTGGAGGGAACCGGAAACACCGCACGACGGGCCGGAAGTCGCCCACAGTGACCCGCCGGCGACACCGCGCCCCGAAAGCCGGGCACGGCAGCGAAACTACGAGCCGGGAGGTGTTCCACGAGTAGACATCCACGTATCACGCGTCCGTGTCGGCACGAGCGGACAGGGTGCATGTCACCGGCCTCAACGGCCGGAAATCGATAGAAAAACCATTGAATCCGACCCTTTGACTCGATCTCGGGCCCCGGCGCACACAGCGCCGGGGCCCGAAATCGTGACATCACACCGAGCTGCCTTACCCGCGGTCGCGCCCTGGTCTGCCGATCATTGGAAGCTGGTGTGCGCCAGCTCGATACCGCACCCGAGCCAGGCCGGTTCGGCGCGTGTTCTACGGCCGCCCGGCAGGCGCGGCTGAGTTGTCGGCCGAGTTGTCGGCGCCGGCAAGTTCGGCGTTGAGCCGAAGGGCTTCGGCGAGTTGATCTTCGAGGATAATGATGCGGCACGCCGCGTCCAAGGGCGTGCCCTGATCGATGAGTTCGCGCACGCGCGCGGCCAGGCGGAGTTGATAGCGCGAATAGCGGCGGTGCCCGCCTTCGGAGCGCTGGGGAGTCAGCAGTCGTGCCTCGTCCAGGCTCCGCAGGAACGCCGGGGTGACCTCGAGCATTTCCGCGGCGCGGCCCATTGTGTAGGCGGGGTAGTCCTCGTCGTCGAATTTTTCGGTACCGGTTTGCTGGTCAGGGGGCATGTGTTCCTTTACAGGACAAGGACCCCGGTGCCGCGAGGCGGCACCGGGGTCCGGGTGGATGCGACCGTCCCACCGAAGCGGGGGGAATCAGTGGGCCCGCCGGGAAGATAGGCGCGGGTCGCCGGTCGCGTACTTACTGTTTCTTGCTATTCCTCTTACTGCTGTCCTGCTCGGGGACCGCAGCGAAGTCGTTCTCGCATATGCGGTCCCCGTCCCATCGACTTCGCGGGCAGTTCGTCGCCTCCCGCGCCCTCAGGATCTTTCTTCATTCTCAACAAGATTGAACCTACATGCATGATGCCGCTATGTCTATACCCATCACTACAGTTTTTCTGGCGTGCCGGACATGGGAAGTTGCCTCGCCCAGTGGGGCGATATGCCTGCACTGCAGCACGCGTGGAGCAGCCGATGCCTGCCGGCACCGCGACGGTCCTCGACCAGGATCGGCAGTTCGGTGGTGGAGTAGTCCAGTGGCAGGTACAGCTGCGCGCAGAAGGCAGCAACGCTGCCACACCCTGTCCCTCATCGGCGGTGTCGACACGTGTCGAGATTTCTTGCCGTGAATTCGCGGGCACCGATCCTTGCGGGGTGCGCTATCCGGAGGGATCCTGTCGGCGAATGTGTCAAAAGACCACGGCGTCTACAGTTTTCGCTCGTCGAGCGCTTCGCCGGTTTCGCCCCTTTGCTCGCAGCCGCCGACAACCTTTCCGGTCGGCACTCGTTGGGCACTCGTGCCTCCAACGACTGCTGGTCCCGGTGCAGTATCGACGGGCGTTGCATCTGTGCGGTTGTCGAGATTCGTGCACATACCCCGCGGAAGTGGGCGGGCGCGCCAGAGCATTGCCCAGGGGCCGTCCGGGTCGCATCTGGCTGATCGGGTGACGAGCCGAAGGGCAAGCCACTGCCGTCCCGCCCTTCGGTTCTCATCGATCAGGGCTCACCGCCGCCGCGGCTGTGCCCGGTCGTCCTGCCCGTCGTCGTCAGCGTTGACCGGTTCGTTCCAGTTGTCACCGGCCTGACCGTTGGGACCGGGTGCCCACATCAACTCGTTCATTGCTCACCTCCTCCGGCGAATCGATCGTGCGGAGGTCTGGTGGCGATCGCGCCGAGGTGCGACGGGCCGCGCACTGCCACACCGCCTCACCGGTGGTGGACGGGTCGCCCCGGGCCCAGTTCCAGCGATGGAGCGTTCGATCGCATCCACGAGCCCCTCCATCGCGGCCAGCGAGGAGAACGGATCGGTGTGGATCAGGCCGGGAAACTGATCCGAGCGCGCCACGAATGCGGCATCGGCTTCGGACCAACGCACCTGAATCGAGGACAACCTGATCCACTGTCGCGTGCCGTGCATGATCTACTCCTTTCCGGGGGCACTCGACAGCTCGACGTGTTCACCACAACATGATGGCATCGGCCACATGATCAAAGTAGTTGTACCGCACAGTTTTTCACCCAGGTTGACAGATGCGACACAGCTCGGGGGACGTGCGCGGATCGGCCAGGCCCGCCCCTCAGCACGCGATTTTCACCCCCGTCGGAATGTGCGTGTTTGAGCACGAGGTTCATGCAAGCCGCACTGTCACATGAAATGTCTAGTGCGGCATACTTACTCGACGCTTCACGCTCAGCTTCGCATCTGAATCGCTTGGGAGATCAAGGTTCGAGCCGCATCACCAGTTGCCGACTGCGCCGCCAACGTGTCGAAGGCGCGACCATACAGCGCGATCTCCCGAGGTTGGGTAATAGAGATATTTGCGGAGTGTCCCTCAACTTTCACCAACCGGTCATCGAACATGAAGAAGTTTTCGACCATAACCAATCCCATGGCCATCCGGGGAACGATGCCGAGGGTTACGCGTGGCATTCCAATGATCGCGTACAACCGGTCGAGTTGCGCAATCATGACCTGGTCGTCACCAAACGTGGTGTAAAGAGCTTGTTCTCCCATCAGGAAGTGAAACTTCTTATCCCGACGATAAAGAATTAGCTGGCGCTCCATACGGGCGGTCACCGCATCCTCCAGATCGTTTGGTATCCGATAGAAGGAAATTACATTTCCCATAACCGCAGCCGCGTAGTCAGCGGTTTGGAGAAGGCCCGACATCATTGCCGGTTCCCAGTTCCGGATAAACGTTGCCCGGGAAGCAGCTCGGTTCGACTCCCGCTGCCGACTCGCCATTCCAGTGCGTAGTTGCTGCCGCCACTCCACGTATGCAGTATCGATGTTGTGGAGGCTTGCCAGAAGGTCGTCCAGTTGGTCTTCGGCGTTGCAGTAGTGGCAGTAAGCGCGGATGTCGGCGTCGGAGGGACGCGTGACTCCATACTCGAGCTTGGAAATCTTCGACTCGTGCCAGTTCTTGGCATGAGCAAGCTCCCGACCGGTGACCGCCGCCCTACGGCGTAGTTCGCGCAGTCGCTTGCCGAGAGCCTCCCGTTGCTCCTGAACCGAACTCGTCACTGTGCGTATTTCACCAACGGCGTCGCCAGCGCCCAGAGACGCTCCCTGGTCCGCTGGCAGTACGCCACCAGCTCAGGATCGGTGCTGATTGCCGCCCCGCCCGGGGAGCGGCCATTCCTATCTGACAGACCGAACACGACTACTCGGTTGTCGATCACCCAGAAGTCATCTGGCGGAACCTGTCCCGCTTCATTCCTGGGCAGATAGCGCACTTCCTCGCCGGCCTCCACGTTCATAGGAGCGATGGTGAGCGACCAACGCACATAGTCGCTATGCGGGACAGTGACTACCCGCAGCCGACTGACAGCTACCTGGCGGTCCGTGAGGCCTTGGACGAACTCAGTCCAATCCTTAAACCAGCTTCGGTAGTCGAACGGTTCGGAGTTCAAGAAGCGCTGAAACGGTTCGTCCTCGCCTGGTACGCCATACTCGTCTCGCACCTCCAGATGGAACGCATCGTGTTGCGCTTCCCGAAGTAGCTCAATCGTGGGACGGAAGTCCACCGAAGTAGTCCCTCTCTGCTCGAGGTACTTCAATCACCGTCTCATATGGCTCGATCTTTATTTGAGATAAAGTCTCCTCAGCGGTTACTGGCTTCCCAGTGAGAGCGAACGTACCGCGGCCCGTATCTCTCAGGGGCGTATCCAAATAGGTATTCTTTTCCAGAAACCCCAGCAATGCATGCGGAATCTCTACGATTTCGACCTGCTCTGTCTTCCAAGCGACCACCACGTATCCGTCTTCCGCAGCGAAAAGTTGCGGGCACTCATCCTTATTAGAGCCAATTCGGCCCAGAAAACGCAAAGTCATGATTCTTGATCCTTGCTAACGGGTGTGCGGCACCTTGCAGCACCGCACCTCCAATGATGCCGCAGCCAGGCTCGCATTGAGGCTGAACCAGCCGGGTTCTGCAAGTCTCTGCAAACCAGTGGACTAGCAGGCAAGCCGTCCATAACTTCGAGCTAGGCACTTGGGATCGGTCTTCGCCGTCCCTCTCCAAGACGCCACCCACTGCAAGAAGACGGCGAAGGAGCGGCGATGGCTCTTACCGAACACGAGGCGAAAACCCTGGACACACTGGCCGGTCTCGACGTCGCGGGCGCGCTACCTATACGTGAACTCAGCGGGTGTACAGGGCTGACCGAATCCTCGATCCGTAAAGCGCTTGTGCGCCTTGTCCTTTCGAGGCCATTGCGAGAGGCCCAGGCTCGGACTGCCAACCAGCGGCGAAAGGGGCGGACATGAACCAGGCCGAGAAGGCCGTGATCTACATCAATCTGGGTGTTTCGACCACCAAGACCGCGCGGGACTGGGCGGAGGTCCACGCGCGGCAACGGGCGCTCGAGCTCGGGTTACGGGTGGCGGACGTGATTGTTTTGGGCAATTCGGACGGCGCTCACCTGCGGACCCTGTACAACACTGTCCGCAAGGTGGATGCGGGGATCGTGATCACGCCGAATCTTGGCCACCTGGGCGGGGATTCGGTGGATGTCACCGCGTTCGCCGAGCTTCAGACCGCCGATCCGGCGATGCGGTACCGGTGGCGTTTGCGGTTGTCGGAGAGGGACCTTCACGACGCGTTGGACTCGCGTCGCCCCCAGACCCACCAGGCCCAACCGCGATAGGCCACCGCACGATGCTCGGGAAGAAACGGAGGTGACCCAGAGACAACATCCAGGACTGAGCACTCGATCACCCCCGGGGTTCGGTTGATACAGGCAACCGCAACTACCTATTCGACCAGTACGTGCCCCGGGGGTCTTGCGCCCCTGACCTTGTGGAGAGCGATAACCATGCGCGCTATCGGATACGTGAGCAAAACCCTCGCCGGTGACCGGCGCTCGGAGATCGAACACCAGATGTGGGACACCGCAACACGATTCGGCATCGAGTTGACGATGATCGCCTACGCCGAAGCACCATCGATTGACCAACTCGAACGCCTGGAAACCCTTGTGCGGACCGACGACCCCTCATATGTGCTCGTACCCGACCTGGCACACCTCGGCGACATCGATCCCGTCGACATCGACGGCTGCCCAGACGTGTATCTGCTCGCCGAACAACGCCTGTACACGATCTATCTCGACAATGAGGAGCAACCCGAGGGCACTCCGAGGATCATCGAACCCTGGACCGGACCAGACGAACGATGATGTGTCAGCTCGGATGAGGGGCGGGACGGTGCGGGGTCAGAATCCTGCCTCGTCGAGATCCATGATGGTCAGGTCGGTGCCTGCGATCACGGCCAAGTCGGCGGAGATGTGGGGAAGAACGGAGTTGGCGAAGAAGGAGGCCACGGCGACTTTTCCTGCGTAGAACGCGGTGTCGTGGCCGGTGTCGATTGCGGCGAGGGCGGTTTCGGCGCCGACGATGAGGCGCCATGCGACCAGGAGGTCGCCGATGGTGAGCAGGAATCGGACGGCGTTCACGCCGATCGCGTGCAGCCCTTGCGGTTCCGCGACAGCGTTCAGCAGCAGGGTGGTGAGCCTGCCGACCATGTGGTGGACGTCCTCGAGCGCGTGGGTGAGCAGGATCTTCTCGTTCTTCAGCCGCCCGCAGTCGGAGTCCGAGACAGCGGTGGCGCGGACTTGGCCGAGGACATGGGTCAGGGCAATGCCGTTGTCGCGGGCGATCTTTCGGTAGAAGAAGTCCTGGGCCTGGATGGCGGTGGTGCCTTCGTAGAGGGAGTCGATCTTGGCGTCGCGGATGTACTGCTCGAGGGGATAGTCCTGCAGGAAGCCCGAACCGCCGAAGATCTGCAGGGATTCGGTGAGGTACTGGTAGGCGCGTTCGGATCCGACCCCTTTGACAATGGGCAGGAGCAGATCGTTGACGCGGGCCGCGAGGTCGGCGTCGGCGCCGGAGATGTGCCTGGCGACAGCCAGGTCCTGGTGGCCGGCGGTATAGAGGTAGATCGATCGCAGACCTTCGGCGTACGCCTTCTGCATCATCAGCGAGCGCCGGACATCGGCGTGATGGATGATGGTGACCTTCGGTGCGGCCCTGTCCGTGGCGCGGGTCGCATCGGTGCCCTGAATTCTGGTCTTCGCGTAGTCGAGCGCATTGAGGTAGCCGGTGGACAGGGTCGCAATGGCCTTGGTACCGACCATCATTCGTGCCTCTTCGATGATTTTGAACATCTGGGCGATGCCGCTGTGGACCTCGCCGACCAGATACCCCACCGCGGGGACGCCGTGCGCGCCGAAGGTCAGCTCGCATGTGGCCGATGCCTTGAGTCCCATCTTGTGCTCGACGTGAGTGACGAAGACGCCGTTACGCGCGCCGGGCTCGCAGGTGTCGTGGTCGAAATGGAGCTTGGGAACGAGGAATAGGCTCAACCCCTTGGTGCCCGATGCCGCACCCGCGGGGCGGGCCAGCACCAGATGCATGATGTTCTCGAACAGGTCATCCGAATCGGCGGAGGTGATGAAGCGCTTGACTCCCTCCAAATGCCATGAGCCGTCGGGCTGTTCGGTCGCCGACGTGCGCCCGGCCCCGACGTCGGAGCCGGCGTCCGGTTCGGTCAACACCATGGTCGCGCCCCAGTTGCGCTCCACCGCTTGCGCGGCCCATCGTCGCTGCTGCTCGGTGCCGATATCGGCGAGGACATCCGCTATCAGCGGACCGCTCAGGTACATGTAGGCCGCGGGTTGCGCACCGAGGACCAGTTCACTGATCGCCCAGTTCAGCATCGATGGCGCCGGCACTCCCCCGACCGCCTCGCTTTTCGCGATCCGCCACCATTGCGCGTCCTGCCACGCGCGCACCGCCTTCTTGAACGGTTCCGGGATGCGCACCGAGTGTGACTCGCTGTCGAATACCGGTGGGTTGCGGTCGGTGTCGGCATACGGCTGCGCCACCGGCCCCTCGGCCAAACGCGCGGCCTCGGCCAGCATCGTCCGCACAGTGTCGGCGTCGAGGTCACCGAACGCTGCGGTATCGAGTACCGCGCTCAGGTCGTAGACCTCGAACAGGTTGAACTCCAGATCGCGGACATTGCTCTTGTAATGGCCCACCGGACCCTCACCTCTCGATCGAGCCCGTCACACTCGGACGGGCGAGAACAATCACGGTGCGGTGTGCTGGACCGCACCGGTCATCGAAATGTGCTGGGGCACTACGCCATCGGAGTAGCCATCAGCGATGCAGGGCACCCGTGGAATCAGGGCCCGCGCGCACCATGCGCTATGCGCGAGTCATCGAGCCGCGCGGAGCAGCGGCAAATCCCTTGCGCGCGTTGCGCTTACTGCCATTGATCATGTCGTTGAACCTGTCCACTGCCCACGCCGCGCGCAATCCCGTGCGCCCCATGATCGCTGGGACCGCGCGGCCGAATCCGGGTTCGTCGACCCAGATGGCACGCAGATCCTCGGGGGTCGCGCCGGTGGCGATCCGATCCGCGATGAGGGACCCGATGTAGGTGGCCTGGGCGAGTCCGTGGCCGTTGCACGCCAACGAGTAGTAGACGTCCGCGCCGAGCGAGCTGGCCACCGGCAACCAGGTCGAGGTGATCCCGATCCAGCCGCCCCACGCACGGTCGATCGCCACGTCCGCCAGCGTCGGGAAGCGCCGCGCGAACCCGGCCGCGAGATCGGCGACCACCGCCGGATCGGGGGTGCGCTCGGGAAGGGGATAGTCCGAGGCGCGCTCGATGCGCCGGACGCCGAACACGATGGTGTTCCGCGCGGTGAGCCGGTAGTTCTCCATGATGTTGTGCTGGGTGATGAGCCCGGACCGACTGGACCACCCGAGAGCGGCCAGCCGCTCGGGCGCGATCGGCTCGGTCTCCACCTCGGTCACCCACATCGGCGACGACAGGCGTTTCGGCGTGATGTCCCACTCGCCCGCATAGGCGTTCGTGGCCAGCACCACCCGCTGCGCGCGAACCAGTCCCTCGCGCGTCTCGATGGTGACTCCGTCCGCACCGCGCACGATATCGACGACCCTCGACTGTTCGAAGACCCGCACGGTCGAGGCGAGCACCGCACGGCGCAGCCCCCGCAGCAGCTTTCCGGGATTCATGATGCCGCCGCGGATCTCACGCATACCGCCGAGGAAACCGTGCGGGATGCCGAGTTCGCGGGCCGAACCCTGCTCGACATGGGCACCGGCACGTCGCAGGATCTTCGTGATGCGACGCGTGCGTCGCAGCTGCCCACGCGATACGGCGGCGAATACGTTGCCAACGGCCTCGTAATCGCAGTCGATGCCCAGCCTGTCGATGAGGTCCTCGACGTGGCCCGCGGCGTTCTCGGTCAGACGCAGGATCGCGGGCATGCGCTTGCGGTAGAGCAGGTTCAGCAGCTGGATATCGCCACCCGGAGCGCTCGCCAGTTGACCGGCGTTGCGCGAGCCGGAACCGTGGCCGCAGAACTCCGCTTCGAGCAGGACCACGTCGAGGCCGTACTCCGCCAGGCGCAGCGCGGTCGCCAAGCCCGCGAGACCGCCGCCGAGGACCGCCACCGAGCAGGTCAGGTTCTCCCTCAGCGGCGGCCGGATATCGGCGGGCGGATCGACCCATCCGGTGAAGGCGGTATAGGTCGTATTCGCCGTGGGACTCATGCGATATCAACTCCGTGGACAGGGGGCGCAGCCGTCGGACCGAGACCCGAGGCGCGCTCGTTGTGGGCGGCGAAGGCCGTATACGCGCGGTAGATGACGAGCATCGCCAGGCCCCAGGTGAACAGGGCCAGGATGTAGAAGTGGGTGTGGTCGGCATCGTCGCCGGGGATGCGCCAGAAGTCGTAGATCGAGGCGACAACCACATTCAGTGCGGTAGCACCGCCCACCCATCCGGCGTGGGCGCGCTCGCCGATCTCCCAGAGGCGCCACGCGAAGTAGCACAGGAAACCGGAGGTCGCGAGTGCGGTGATCAGGAAGAACACCTTGCCGGGAGTGCCGATCTCCTCGGCGAACTCCGAGAGCAGGAACCCGAGAATCGCGGCGAGGGCGAAGGCGCTCACCTCGATCCGGGTGGCGGGTGTGTACCCGTGGGTGACAACCAGCAGCCCGAGAACCAGGATCAGCGTGAACCCGATCGAGCGCGAGAACGCATCCAGGAAGAACGCAATATGGTGTGCGGGCGAATCCGGACCGGCTTTCGTCATACCGTAGATCAGGAAATTGGATCCCGAAATAGCCATGATGATCCATTCGAGGCCGATCAAATAATTGTGATGGGTCCGAATGAATTTCACGCCACAGATGAATCCGGTGGCGATCATCCAGATATCCGCCGCGGCGAAAAGTATATCGCGCATGGCAGCGCCTCCTCGGGTGTGACCGTGATCTCGTGCGGCTTTCACAGTCGCCTGCGGTGGCAGGCTCCCGCTACGCCGAGGTGCAACCTCATCCCGCGCCGGACGCAACAGAGTGCACCAGCATGTGGTGTGACGGCGGCCTCGAGGGCTCCGGTAGTGCAGTGTGCACCACACCCTCGCGCAGGAGGGGGCACTGCGGCGTAGAGGCCGGGCCACCGCGGTGGGCACCGTGGAATCACAACGACGTGATCACCACCGAAAGGCCCCACGATGAACGCACCGAAGCAGCCACCCGAGCAATTCGACATCGTCATCATCGGTGCCGGCATCTCCGGCATCGGCGCCGCGCGCTACATCGTCGAGGCATTTCCCGGAAAACGCGTCGTCGTACTCGAGGGGCGCGACAATATCGGCGGCACCTGGGACCTGTTCAAATACCCCGGCATTCGGTCCGATTCGGACCTGCACACTTTCGGCTACGAATTCAAGCCCTGGAAGGATCGCGCCGCCATAGCGGAAGCCCCCAAGATCCTGAACTATCTGCACGAAACGATCGAGGAGAACGACCTGGGCGGCCTCATCCGCCTCGGACACAGCGTTCGCCGCGCCGAATGGTCCAGCGCCGACGCACGCTGGAGCATCGACGTCCACACCGCCGACGGCGATACCACCGTCACCGCCAACTGGATCTTCGCGGGCACCGGGTACTACCGGTACGACGAGGGCTACACCCCGCGATTCGAGGGCCGCGACGATTTCGCCGGCGACATCATCCACCCGCAACAGTGGCCGCAGGGATACGACTACGCGGGCAAGAAAGTCGTGGTGATCGGGAGCGGCGCGACCGCGGTGACACTGATCCCCGCACTGTTGAACGGCGAGAACGCCGCCGCCCAGGTGACCATGCTCCAGCGCACCCCCACCTATGTGATGCCGTGGCCGAAGGTCGATTCTCTCGCCCTGCTGCTCACCAGGCTCTTCGGCGAACGCCGCGGTTATGCGATGACCCGGTTCAACAACATCTGGATCGATCGGGGCGTGGTCAAGTCGCTGCGCACCTTCCCCCGGCTCGGGCGCGCATTCATCCGGCACATCAACAAGAAATCACTGCCCGCAGGCTACGACGTGGACACGCATTTCGCTCCGCCCTACGACCCGTGGGATCAGCGCCTATGCCTGTCCCCCGACGGTGATTTCTTCGCCGCGATCCGCGAGGGCAACGCCTCGATCGTCACCGATCGAATCGCGCGGTTCACCGCATCGGGGATCGAGCTCACCTCGGGTGAGCGGCTCGACGCGGACGTGATCGTCACCGCGACAGGGCTCAACGTGCGCCTGCTCGGGGGCATCGACCTGGTGGTCGACGGTGCGCCGGTCACGCTCGCCGATTCCGTTGTCTACCGCGGCACCCTGCTCTCGGGGATTCCCAACCTCGCCGTCGCCATCGGCTACACGACCTCGTCGTGGACGCTCAAAGTCGGCATCCTGTGTCGCTACTTCTGCGACCTGGTCAGGCATATGGACGCCTTCGGCTACGACAGCGTCCGGGTCGAGGCCGATCCCACCATGCCCACGCGTCCGGTCATGGACCTGAGTTCGGGATACGCGCAACGCGCCCGCGAGAGCACACCGAAGCAGGGCACCGGCAGGTGGCAGATGTCGATGTCGTACCCGCAGGACGCCAAACTGCTGCGCGGCCCACTGCTCGACGACGCGCTGCGCTTCGCCTCCACCACCGACGACCATGCGTCCTCGACCGCGAAAGAGGCGAGCCATGCATGAGAACACCGCAGACCGTTTCGTCACCCTGCCCGGCGGCACACGACTCTGCTACCGCATCGACGGGGAGTACGGCCCACCGGTGCTGTTGATCGCCGGTCTCGCGGAGGACCTGACGACATGGTCACCGCGATTCGTCTCCGCGCTGGCCGCGACCGGTTTTCGGGTGATCCGGCTGGACAACCGCGATTGCGGCCGATCTTCCTACGCGAGCACCCCGCCGCCGAGCACCCTGCGCCAGCTGCTGGCCCGCCCCCGCCGGGACGCGTACACGCTGGCCGATATGGCCACCGATGCCGCGCAGCTGATCGAGCACCTCGGGCTGGGACCGGCGCACCTGATCGGGCGCTCGCTCGGCGGGATGATCGCCCAGACCGTCGCGGCCCGGCATCCCGCACACACCATGTCGCTGACCAGCCTGTACTCCACCACCGGCGACCCGAAGGTCGGACAGCCCGCCCCGTCGACCCTGGCGTTGCTCGCCGCCCCGCCCCCACGGAACCGGGTGCAGGCCGTGCGCGCGCACCTGCGCCTGACCGCACACCTGGCCGGCACCGGATTCCCGATCGACGAGGTCGAGGAAACCGACCATGCCGTGCAGACGTGGAACCGCACGGCCGGCGACGCCGCAGCGGGCACCGCACGGCAGGTCCAGGCCATTCAGGCCTCGGGTGACCGGACAGCGGAGATCGCCGGAATCACCGCTCCCACGCTGGTGATCAACGGCGATCGCGACCTCATCGTCGCACCATCGGGGGGCGAGGCCACCGTGGCCGCGATCGCGGGCGCACGGCACGTGGTGATTCCCGGAATGGGGCACCACCTGCCCGACGCGCTCGCCCTTCTCATCGCCGACCACGTTGTGGGTCATCTCGAAGGAGCCCACGCATGACCGAACCACGCCGCACCGACGTCGCCATCATCGGCGCCGGGATCTCCGGGTTGACCGCGGCACGGCGACTGACCCAAGCCGGGCGGTCGGTCGTGGTGCTCGAGGCCGATGACCGCGTCGGCGGCCGCACGATGAATCTCGACGTCGCTGACGGAGTGATCACCGAAGGCGGCGGCCAATGGGTCGGCCCGGGCCAAGATCGGGTGCTGTTGCTGCTGGACGAGCTGGGCTTGCAGACCTTCACGACCTATATCGCGGGCAAGTCGATCTACCACCGGCGCGGTCGGTCCAAGCGCTACGACGGCCTCATCCCCCCGCTGAACCCCCTCGCTCTCGCCGACTTCGCCCAACTGCAACTGCGTCTGGAACGGATGGCCAGGACCGTACCGCTCGATGTCCCGTGGACCGCGCGCCGCGCTCGCTCCTGGGATGGCGTGACCTTCGGACACTGGCTCGACGCGAACGCTCGGACCTCGGAAGCCAAGGCGATGGTCACGATGGGGTTCACCGTCACCAACGCCGAGGACCCGCACACCACCTCGCTGCTGGTCCAGCTGGCGCGGATCCGGGGTGGCGGCGGGATCGACCACATGCTCAACATCACCGGCGGCGCCCAGGAATCGCGGGTGGTCGGTGGCACCGTCCGCATCGCGCAGCGTCTGGCCGAGGATCTCGGGGACGCGGTGGTGCTCGACTCGCCCGTCCGCGAGATCTTGCAGGACGCCGACGGGGTCTCGGTGCGGTCGGCGCGGGTCGAGGTCCGCGCGGACCGGGTGATCGTGGCCATGTCACCGGCGGACGCGGACCGCATCCATGTCACGCCCAGCCTGCCCACCCGCCGCGCGATGCTGCAGCGCCGCTGGAGCAGTGGCACCGAAAGCAAACTCTTCGCCGTCTACGACCGCCCGTTCTGGCGCGAGCAGGGGCTGAGCGGTCAGGCGGTCTCGGACCTGCCGGTGGCCCAGTACGTCGTGGACAACTCGCCACCGGACGGCAGTGTCGGGATTCTGCTGAGCTTCCTCGGCACCGCCGGGTCCGGCAGTGGACAGCACTGGCCCGATGAGATCCTCGACGATCCCGCCGCGCGGCGCGCGGGGTTTCTTGCCGATCTGACCGTGCTGTTCGGGCCACAGGCGGCGACACCGACCGCGTACCTCGAGAAGGACTGGACCCAGGAGCGGTGGATCAGCGGCTGTGTGGGCTCACGCGCACCGGGCTCGCTGACCCAGTACACCGACGCCGATCGCCGCCCGGTCGGGCGGATCCATTGGGCCGGTACCGAGACCGCGACGACCAATCAGGGCTACCTCGACGGTGCGGTGAGCGCCGCGGAGCGCGCCGCCCACGAGGTATCCACCACCCGGTGACGGCCGCTGGCGATTTCCCGGATCCTGTTCGCCGCGAACAGAACTCGCGGGTGCCTTGGTCCCGACATCACCTACCGAACGATCGGAAAGGCCGGTGGCCCGATCACGGACAGCAGTACGAAATGGAGTAGTTCATCATGAGTCCACACGACGAGAAGGCCCAGGCGGCACCGACCGATCTGGATCGCACCCTCGGTGTCCCGCACATCGTCTTCATGGTCGTGGCCATGGCCGCGCCCCTGACGGTGTTCGCCGGACTCATTCCACTGATGCTCGGCTCGGGAAACGGCATCGGAACCCCCGTCGACTTCGCGATCGTCGGCGTCGTACTCGTGCTGTTCACCGTGGGGTATTCCGCGATGACTCCCGAGGTCCGCCAGGCCGGTGCCTTCTACTCCTACATCCAGCGCGGCCTGGGCACCGGGATCGGGCTGGGTGCGGCGATGCTCGCCCTGGTCACGTACTGCCTTCTCATCGTCGCGGTGGGCGCCTATCTCGGGGCCGCCGCGCGCACCGTGGTCGAGACCTTCGCCGGTGTCACGGTGCCGTGGTGGATTCTGGCCGCCGCCGGACTCGGGGTCATCTGCTATCTGGGATACCGCAACGTCGAGGTCAGCGCCCGCGTGCTCGGCGCGCTGCTGATCGCCGAGGTCGGAATCGTTGCCCTCGTCGACCTGGCCATCGTGCTGCGCGGTGGCGACCACGGACTGTCCACACACCCGCTCAGCTGGGACGCGTTCACCAGCGGAGCCACCGGCACCGGGATCATGTTCGCCGTCTTCGGCTTCGTCGGTTTCGAGGCCACCGCCGTCTTCCGATCCGAGGCGAAGGACCCGGACCGCACGATCCCGCGAGCCACCTATATCGCGGTCGTCCTGATCGCGGTGATCTACGCCTTCTCATCCTGGGCCATGATCAACGGCCTCGGCCTCGCGCACGCCACCGAGGCCGCCGCGAACGACCCGCAAGGACTCGCCCCCGAACTCGCCACCCGCTATCTGTCCCGGGCCGCTCACGACGTGATGCAGGTGCTGCTCGTCACCAGCTTCTTCGCCTGCGTGCTCACCGCGCACAACGTGGTGGCTCGCTATCTGTTCGCCCTCGGACGCCAAGGGGCGCTTGCGGTGTCGCTCGGCTCGGTGCACCCCGCACACCGGTCGCCGTATGCGGCGTCGCTGCTGACCTCCGGGGTCGTCGCCGCGCTGCTGGCCGCCACGGCGATCGCCGGGCTCGAGCCGGTCGTGCAGATCTATGCCTGGTTCGGCGGCGCCGGAACCCTCGGACTGATCGTGCTGCTCGCCCTGACCAGCGCGGCGATCGTCGTGCATTTCCGCAGGGTGCGTACGGCGACCGCGTGGACGGGCACCGTCGCGCCCGCCCTGGCGCTCGGCGCGCTCACCACGATCCTCGTGCTGGTCATCGGCAATTTCGAGCTGCTGATCGGGTCACGCACCGGAGCGAATGTCTTCCTCGCGGTCGTCGCCGCGGCGTTCGCCGGCGGCCTCGCATGGGCGGCGCTACTGCATCGGCGCCGACCCGAGGTCTACGCCGCTCTCGCATGAGCGCGGATCCCCCAGCCCCCCACGCAGCACCAATGCCGTCGAAGAAAGGTACGACATGACGGACACCCCCACGATCTCTCCGGACCCGATAGCGCAGCGCGCGCCCACCCGGATCGATATCGACAACGATGCCTCGCCCATTGTCCGGCTGCTCGGCCGGACCCTGCGCGACGCGGTCCACGCCGGCCACGCGCTCGAGATACTCGAGCGCGGCACCGGAACGGTCGCGGTCCGCTCGCACAACACCCCACAGGCCGCCACCCTCACCATGCGCGACGGCGCTGTCGCCGTGGCAGGCGGGGTCTTCACCTCGGTCGACGCGACGCTGGTCGTCGACCTCGAATCCCGCTTCGCGCTCAGACAGGATCCGGCCGGTGATACCGAACTGGCCGAGGGGATGGTCCGCGCCCTGCGACCTCCCCTGCCGCCGTGGCGCCAGGCCGCCGCGCGCTTCTGGGAGCTGGCCCGCGCCATCGACGGCATCCCCGAGGTCCTGGTCGCCATCGCGCAGGGTCCCGACGGTCCCGAGGAGTCCTGGTTCGGGTCGGGCCCGACGACGTACCGGATGGTCGGCACGCCCGATGCGCTCGCGGGGGTGTTCACCGGCACCGACTACCTGCTCACCGCCCTGGATTCGGGTCTGCGGGTGCAGGGGACGCTCTCGCAACTATCGGTCATGACCGCCGCCTCGTGGAAGGTTCGCTTCGATGTCTGAATTCACCGAATCCACCCGGTCGGTACCCGCGAGAGCGGTCCGGCTCGAGGCCACCGGACACGACGGGAGCCTGCTGGGAAAGACCATCACCCCGGCGAAGTTCGCCTCGGGCAAGGAGTCGGGCTTCGCCTTCGCCGACATCCTGTTCGCGATCGACCTGGGCGATGCGTTCGTGTTCGGCGACGCCTTCCCGGACTGGCGCGGCAACCTCTACGACATCGCGATGGTCCCGGACATGGACACCCTGGTGCAGTGGAAACCGGGCCTGGACGCCGTCATCGGTGACTACTGGCTCCGGGACGGACGACCGGTGCCGATCTGCCCCAGAAATATGGTGCGCAGACTGGTCGAGCACCTGCAACGGCTCGGGTACACCGCCACGGTCGCGGTGGAGATCGAAACGACGCTGTTCGAGGAGTCCGTGCAGCAGGCGCGCGCCCGCGGCTACCGCGATCTCACCCCGCTCGGCGGAGACACCGGGGCCACCTACCATCTGGCGCGGTCGAAGGACTGGGTCGATTACATGGACGCGGTCACCGATCGGCTCGACGAACTCGGCATCGTCTGGGAGGCATGGACCGACGAGGCCGCCGCCGGCCAGACCGAGTTGAACCTCGCGCCCACCGATCCGGTATCCCTCGGCGACTCCTGGGTGCGCACCAAGCAGGTGATGCGTGAAGTGGCGTTCGAGCAGGACCGGACGGTGACCTTCATGGCCAAGCCGACCGCCGGTTTCGGGCAGGGCGCGCACATCAACCTCTCGCTGCACCGCGACGGGCACAACCAGTTCTTCGCACCCGAGGGACCCTCCGAGACGATGCTGCAAGCCGTCGGCGGTCTCCTGGCCACGATGGCGGGAAACACCTTGCTGGCGCTGCCGCAGATCACCTCGTACCGGCGACTGGTCGACATCAGCGGCCCACCGACCACCATCTCGTGGGGCGTCAACAACAAGACCGCCGCGGTGCGGGCCATCGTCGGGCACCCCAAGTACTCGCGGCTGGAATACCGGCTGCCAGGTTCGGACGTGAACCCCTACTACGCACTGGCTGGGGTGCTGGCCGGAGTAGTGGCCGGTATCGAACGACGCATGCAGGCCCCACCCCAGGTCGACGATATGGCGTGGTGCCTGCCCGATGACTGCGGGGTCGAGCGGATCCCGGACTCGATCACCAAGGCCATCGCGGCGTTCGAGCGCGACGAGGTGCTGCGCGAGTACCTGGGCGAGGAGTTCGTCGCCTTCTGGGTAGCCTCGCGCCGGTGGGAATGGATGGAATTCCACACCAAGGGCGGTGACCCGTACGCCGAACTCTCCGCGTGGGAGTCCCGTCGCTATTTCGAGTTCCCATGAGCGGCAAACCCCTGATCGGGATCACCGGCCGCCGATTCCAGCTCGGCCTGATCACCGGAACCGATGACCGCTACGCCAAGGCGTGCGTGGACTCGTTCATGTCCGCCTTCGCCACCCGCGTCGCGGCGGCGGGCGGCGTGCCGGTGCATCTGCCCTACGACGCCGATCCGATCGATGCCTGCGCGTGGCTGTCGGGGGTGGTGATCACGGGCGGGCAGGACGTGCACCCGGCCCGGTGGGGCGGTGACACCTCCGGGGTTCGGCAGGTCGACCCCCGCACCGATCCCCATGCGCACGACCCCGAACGCGACGACTACGAATTCGCCCTGACCCGCGCCGCCATCGACTCCGGTCTCCCGCTGCTGGGGGTGTGCCGCGGCATGCAGCTGCTCAACGTCGCATTGGGCGGCACGCTCATCGCGGACCTGCCGCCCGGCCCGGTGCCACACCTGTCGCTGCTGGCCGCGCCCACCGACGGCGACGCCGAGCACCTGGTGAGCTTCACCCCCGGCTCGACGGCCGCGCGGATCTTCGGTGACAGCGCCGTCACCAACTCCTGGCACCACCAAGCCGTGGACCGGTGCGGTGCGGGACTGGTGGTCACCGGCCGCGCGCCCGACGGAACAGCCGAGGCCGTGGAGGTTCCCGGCGCGCCGATCCTCGGGGTGCAGTGGCACCCCGAGTGGATGGAACGCGACGACCCGGCCATGGCCTGGATCGTCGATGAATCGAGAAAACGGCAGGAGTCCGATAATGCCCGCTGACAGGACACCCCTGACAACGCCCGGCGAGGCGATAGCGCGCCGGGCCGCCGTCACCCCCGATTACCTGGGGGACGCGCCCCGGTTGCGCACAGTCACCGCCCTGCTGGCGGACGGTACCGCCCGCACTCCCGGTGCGGAGCTACTGCGCTTCGGGCAGGAGTCATGGACCTACGAGCAGGTCGACGTGGCGTCCTCGCGGCTGGCGCACCGCCTGATCGAAACCGACGGCGTGGTCCCGGGTGCCCGCGTCGCGATCATGCTGCCCAATGTCGTGCAGTGGCCGCTGACCTGGTTCGCGGTGCTCAAGGCCGGCGCTGCCGCGGTGCCGGTCAACTCGGCCTATCGCGCCGCTGATCTGGCGTTCGTCCTGAGCGACTCCGGCGCGGGTGTGATCGTCACCGATACCGAACATCTCCCGCTGGTGCACGAGGTGGTGTCCGGCGATCCCGCTCTCGCGGGCATTCGCGTCCTCGACGTCGCCGACGCCGACGAGGCGTCCTTCCCGGCCACCGCCCCCGACGTCGCGATCACCCCGGGCACACTGGCCAACCTGCAATACACCTCGGGCACCACGGGATTCCCGAAGGCGTGCATGCTGACCCACAACTACTGGACCCGCATCGCCTGGAGCTGCGCCGCGGCCGCGGGCCTCGGCGAGGATGACGTACTGCTCACGGCGCAGCCGTTCTCCTACATGGATCCGCAGTGGAACGCGGTGCTCGCCCTGACCGCCGGTGCGCCGCTGGTGGTGCTGCCGCGGTTCTCCGCCTCGGGGTTCATGGCCGATGTACGGCGCCATCGCGTGACCTTCTGCTACGTCCTGGGATCGATGCCGACCCTGCTGTTCAAACAGCCGCCCGCAGCCGAGGACCGGGACAACCAACTACGGGCGGTGTTCTGCTCGGCGATCCCCGCGGCGCTGCACGCCCAGCTCGAAAACCGTTGGGGCGCACCGTGGCGCGAGGTCTACGGCATGACCGAGAGCGGGATCGACCTGATCAGCCCGCTCACCGATACCTCGGCCGTCGGTAGCGGCAGCATCGGGCGGCCGGTCCCCGGTAAACAGGTCGCGATCGTGGACTCCCACGGCGCCCAGGTCCCCGCGAACATCCCCGGCGAGCTGACAGTGTCCGGCGCGCCGATGATGCTCGGCTACTGGAACCGGCCCGGGGAGACCGCGCGGACGCTCCAGGGTGGATGGCTGCACACCGGCGATATCGCGGTCGCCGACGACCGCGGCGAGATCCGCCTGGTGGGCCGCATCAAGGATATGGTCCGGCGCGGCGGGGAGAACGTGGCCAGCGCCGAGGTCGAGGCCGCCCTCGAAACCGACGACCTGATCGTCGCGGCCGCGGTGGTCGCCGAGCCCGACGAGGTGCTCGGCGAGGAGGTCAAGGCGTTCGTCCAGCTCGCGGCGGGCGGTACCGGCGACCGGGCAACGGCCGAGGCCATCATCGCCCGGGTCGCGCAGCGGCTCGCGCGGTTCAAAGTGCCGCGATACGTCGAATTCGTCGCCGACTTCCCCCGCACCCCCTCGGAGCGAGTGTCCAAACCCGCGCTCACCGCGCGGGCCGTCGACAACCCCGGCACTACCTTCGACCTGCGCGAGCGGACCCCGACGGCCCCCTCCGTTGCCTCGGACGCGGCCGACCACGTGCTCATCGAGGTGATCGGCGATACCGCGGTGATCACCCTGCGTCGACCGGCGAAACTCAACGCGCTGACCGTCCCGATGCGCCTGCGCCTGGCCGCGCTCATCCGCGAATACGGCACCGGTGCGCGAGCCCGCGGCATCGTGATCACCGGCACCGGCCGCGCCTTCAGCGCGGGCGAGGACCTCGGCGCGCCACCGACCACCTTCGCCGAAATGCGAGAAACCTTCGAAAGCTTCCACGACATCACCCGCGCGGTGATCGAGACCACGGTCCCGGTCATCGCCGCGATCAACGGCATCGCGGTGGGCGGAGCCTCGGAGATCACGCTGTGCTGCGACGCGCGCCTGGGCACACCGCAGACCACGTTCTTCCAGCCGGAGAACGCCCGCGGCCTCACGATCTCCAATGCGTCGAGCGTGCTGCTGCCCCGAATCGTGCGCACCCATGCGATGCGGCTGGTGCTGGGCTCCGAACGCATCGATGCCCAGCAAGCGCTGCGGATCGGACTGATCGACCAGATCGTCGAGGCGGACGAGCTGCTGAACCGCGCGATCGACACCGTCCACGCCTGGACGCCACCGGGCGGCAACACCGCCCTGCATCTGGCATTGCTGCGGCCCTCGCTCGAGGAGATCGAACGCGCCTTCGTGCGGGAGGACGCCGCCGCCGACGCCTCCTGGCACAGCGGGGCGTTCACCGCGGGAATCGAGGGCTTCTGGAGCGCCAGGAAGTCCGCCACCACGACCGGAGAGAACCGATGATCCGCACCCGCGCGGCTGTACTCACGACGGTCGGCGAACCCCTGCGCCTGACCGACATCCACGTCGACGACCCCGAACCGCACGAGGTACGGATCGCCGTCACCCATGTCGGGCTGTGCCACAGCGACCTGCACTATATGAGCGGCACCGTCGCCACCGAACTTCCCGTGGTGGTCGGTCACGAGGTCGCCGGAATCGTCGAGACCGTCGGCTCGGCCGTCACGCATCTGCGACCGGGCGACCCTGTCGTCGGCGCGCTCACCCCCTCGTGCGGGGAATGCGCGAACTGCAATACGGCGCGTTCGACACAGTGCCTGCGACTCGACGAGATTCGTCGCCGTCCCCGGCCCGCGTACACCCTGCCCGACGGGACGCCGGTCTCCCGGCTCGGCGATCTGGGCGCGTTCTCCGAGCACATCCTGCTGCGCGCGAATGCCGCGGTGAGGCTCCCCGACGATGTGCCCACCCGCGTCGGCTGCCTCCTGTCGTGCTGCGTTGTCACCGGGGTCGGCGCGGTGTTCCGCGGCGCGCGGGTGCGGCCGGGCTCCACCGTGGCGGTGATCGGCTGCGGTGGCGTCGGCTCGGCCATCATCCAGGGCGCGCGCCTCGCGGGCGCGTCCGCGATCGTCGCGATCGACCTCGACGAGCAGCGATTGCGCGCCGCCCGCGGCTACGGTGCGACCCATACCGTGAACGGCGGCGTCGACGATCCTGCCGGTGCGATCCGCGCCCTGCTGGGCGAGGGCGTCGACTACTGCTTCGAAGCGGTCGGATCCGCCCGCACCGCGGCCACCGCCCTCGCGGTGGTGCGCCCCTCCGGCACGGCCTGCCTGGTCGGTATCGCACCCGGCGGCACCGAACTGACCCTGCCCGCCTCGGACTTCTTCTTCGGTGAAAAGCGTCTGATCGGCTCGTACATGGGGTCGGGGCAGGCCCGCGAGGACATCGCGCAGCTGGCCCGGCTGTACCAGCACGGCCGACTGCTGCTCGACGAAATGGTCACCGAGGTCATCGAATTCGATCAGATCAACGAGGGCTTCGAGGCGATGACGTCCGGTGCGGTGACCCGCATCGTCGTCGCCATGCCGGGCTGTTCCGACCACTCCCCGACACAGGAGCTCCGATGAACACCACGACCCCGCTCACCCCGCCGATGAACTACATCGCCGGCGAGTGGCTGCCCTGCCGCACGCTCGATGCCTGGAACCTCGACCCGAACACCGGCGAACCGATCCACCGCTCGGTGAGCACCGCTCCCGCCGACCTCGAGCGCGCACTGCAGCACGCACAACGCGCCTACGACACCCAGAACTGGGCCACGGATGACTTCCGGCTCGCACGGGCCGAGGCGCTCGACCGGGTCGCGGACAACATCGAGCAGCGACTCGAGGAGATCGCCCGCACCGATGCGATCACCAGCGGCACCGCGATCACCGCCACCCGCACGCTCGCCGCGTTCCTACCCGCCCGGATCCGGGGCGCCGCCGCCGAGACCCGCGGAATACCGCGAGTCACCGCGCTCGCCGCGGGCGGGCGGGACGTCCGGCTGCATCGAGTGCCGTGGGGGCCCGCCGCGATCCTCACCCCGTGGAACGGCCCCAGCTTCATCCCGGCGGCGAAGGTCGCCAGCGCGGTGGCGGCCGGGTGTCCGGTGCTGCTCAAGCCATCCGAGCACGCGCCCGCCAGCGCGCAGGTGATCGTCGAGTGCTTCATCGACGCGGGCCTGCCCGAGGGTGCGCTGCAACTCGTGCACGGCGCAGGTGATGTCGGCGCCGCCCTGACCGGCGACCGCCGCGTTCAGGTGGTGTCCTTCACCGGCGGCCCGGGTGCCGGGCGCGCCATCGCGCGCGCCGCGGCCGAGGACTTCACGGTGCTCCAGCTCGAACTCGGTGGCAACAACCCGGTACTCGTACTCGAGGACGCCGACCTCGAGGTCACCGCCGACGGGATCCTCACCGGCATGACCAACCTCAATGGCCAGTGGTGTGAGGGACCGGGCAAGGTCTTGGCACCACACCGGCTCGTGCAGCCGCTACGCGAGGCGCTCGTCGAACGTATCGCGCGCTTGCGGATCGGGCACTCACTCGATGACAAGTCCGACATCGGCCCGATCTCGAACGCCCCGCACTACCGCACCCTGATCGAGCGCATCGAGGGCCTGCGCGGGCTCGGTGCCGAGATCGACCAGCCCGGGGAGCTGCCCGGGCTGGCGGGCTTTTTCCTGTCCCCCACGCTCGCCACCGGGTCCGACCCGGACCGCACGACGGCAGAGCTGTTCGGGCCGGTCATCTCGTTGCACGGTGTGGATTCGGACGAAGACGCACTGCGTGCGGCCAACGCGTACCCATCGGGACTGGACGCCTATGTGTTCGGCACCGACACCGACCGCGCGATCGCCATCGGTGCCCGTGTCATGTCCGGTGAGGTGCGGGTCAACGGCGCGAAACTGGCCGATTTGGGCGACGACTCCGCCCAGAGTTTCTGGGGCACGTCCGGCATCGGCGGACACGGACCGGCGGAATCGGTGCGCGTGTTCTGCGGCGACCGGGTCGTTGGGGTCGATTCACCGGATCTGCCGTTGTGATCAGCCCGCGAGCCAGATCAACTCCAGCGCGGGTCAATCCCGCAATTGCACGAGCATGAGCGCCGCGACCACGCTCGCGGCGTTGTCCGAGAGCGGCACCGGCAGTAGCTGATCAGCGCGTGCCAGTCGGCGCTCGACGGTGTTGCGGTGCGTGAACAACCGCTCCGCGGCGGCGGAGCCGTTGAAGCGTTCGCGAACGTAGGTCAGCACCGTCTGGCGGAGCACCGGGTCGGCGGTCGCGAGTTCGCCCAGGGTGTCGGTGACGAATTGATCGGCCTGCGCCATATCGGCCGTGAGCACCGACACCAGTGCGACATCCTCATAGCGGACGATCGCGCGCGCCGAGCCCATCCGCGCCAGTAGCCGCTGTGCGGCGGCGGCATCGAGGTGACTGCGGCGAAAGCCCTCCAGATCACGCCCACATCGTCCGAAGGCGACATGGATCCCGGGCCGGGTCGCCAGGGCGGCCTCGGCCGTCTCGGCCGCGGGGACCACGTCCGCCGGAATCCATACCCAGAGCGCGGTGGCGCTCGCGTTCAGAGTGAACCGTCGTGCCGCGCCGCATAGCTTCATCATCGCTTCGGCCGCCGCATCCAGTGTTGCGGCCTGATCGGCGGAGTCGCTCCAGATGATCGCGGCGAGATGGGTGCCCGTCAGCGCGTACCCGAGACGCGTTTCGGCCAGCGCCCTGGCGATAGGTGCGCCCTCGAGCAAGAGCTGCACGGTGGTGTGCCGTTCGGCGCTGGCGCCGCGGGCCAGGTCCTCCCTTTCCTGCTCGACGAACTGGTCGAGCGCCGCGATCGAATCGTCGATGAAGGTCACCATCGACCGTTCGGACACCTTCATCAAATCGCGCAGCTCATCGACGGCGGCGGTCGCCGCGAAACAGGCA
Source organism: Nocardia sp. NPDC056000 (assembly GCF_042269265.1). Taxonomy (NCBI): domain Bacteria; kingdom Bacillati; phylum Actinomycetota; class Actinomycetes; order Mycobacteriales; family Nocardiaceae; genus Nocardia; species Nocardia sp. NPDC056000. The sequence goes on from NZ_JBHJXS010000007.1 coordinate 139,012, forward strand.
TCCACCCACAGATCCCAGGCGCCATGCTGGGCACCCCGCCACGATCCGAGGTCGTGCATGTCCAAGCCGCGTCGCACCAGGTCCCGCGCGAACTGCAGAACTTCCGGGTCGACGCACGGCTCGACTCGCGCACCCGGGTTGTGCAGAGTGGCCGAGAGCCAGTGCCGGAAGTAGGCCTTGCTCATATGCCGGTCGGCCGCCGCGAGCTGCGGATCATCAAGCAGTGCACGGTATTCGGCGCCTCGATGGGCAGCTGCCACCACCTCGTCGACCGCCGCGCTCGTCGATGCCAGCAAACGCTCGGCGGTGTCCCGCATCAGTTCAGCGGTACGTTGGTTCGGTCGCGGCCATCGTGAGTCCACCCGTTGCACTGTAGCGCCCCACGACGCATCGAATATCCGGCTCGATCAGCATGATCGCCGCGCCCGTCGATATCCGGAGGCCACCTTGTCAGTCGGCGCCGCTGTGGTCGCGAGAAACGTGGTGCAGGTGTTCGATCGATCAGGGGGTGGTCGTGAACTCGACCCAGATGAACGTAGAATCTTCGGACGATTCAGCGTGGACACGGTGGAGCCGACCCGAACAGCTGGCCGCTCGAACAGAGTCGCTTTTTCCGCCGCGTAATGACCGTGCCGCTCAGGACGGGGCCCGCATAGGCGGCTGCAGCTTCAGCCCAGCCATGGTCTACCCGTACGCGCCAGAGATGTTGCCCGACAACATCGTTGGTCTTGTCATCGACCCCCACCCGAAATCCTCTACGAAGCCCATCATCCTCCGTTTCCGACCTTGTGGGCGGTCGAGCGGATTCTCGAAGCACGTATCTCTACCTACCGATACGAAGTGAGCAGGAGGCAACGCACCGCCGACGCAGAGTAACCACAGCTCCGGCAGACCGGCTGGATCGAACCAGCCGACCAACGACATGTTGATCTTCGAGCCACAGCAAGGCATGGTCCGATGACCGACCAGACAGCGGATTGTGTTCGCGGGCACATGCTTTCGCACAACACAAGGTCGCCCCAGCGGTATGCTGGGCCAAGTTTCTGCACCGCTGACCGCAAGACTGCGGAACTGAGGTTGTGTGGGCGGCGCGGCCAAGACCGATTCAGCCCGACGGCATCGAGGCTTCGGCACGACCGGTATCGCGCCGCATCGGCTCCGGACGCCGCCGGTAGGCGCTGGGTGGATTGCCGGTCCATCGAGAGAACGATCTGCTGAACGCCGCGGCGCTGGTGTAGCCGAGGCGGGCCGCGGTCTCTGTGACCGTGAGATCGAGGACTTCGAGCATGTCGACTGCCAGCGCACACCGAGTCTCCTCCTGCAGGATTCGGAAGTTGGTCCCCTCCTCGGCGAGTCGTCGGTGCAGAGTGCGGCGGTCCATGTTCAGTCCGGCCGCGATCTCGGTCGTAGTAGGCGCGGTGTGGATCTTGTGCAGAAGTATCGCGCGGATTCTGCCAGCGAGCGGGCCGCGGGCGAGCCGATTCTGAACCAAGTCCAGGCAATGTTGCTCGCATAGTGCAGCGGTCGCCGGATCCGGCATCGACATCGGTTCGGCAAGAAGATCGAGGGGAAACGTCAGTTCGGTCGTCGGTCGGTCAGCGATGATCCGGAGCCGTCCCATCGGATCGTGTGCGAGGTCGGTGAGCATCGCAGTCATGCCATCGATCAGTTTCGCCGCACGGTCCTCGGGAAGCGCCAACTCCAAGCGGGTATCGCCGAGACGGTCGACGAGTTGCGGACTGAGACAACGCAACACGATCACTCCGAAGATGAGGGCGATGTCACGTTCGAGCAGGAAAGTCCGGACGTCGACGGGAAGGTGCTTGTGCTGGAACGTTATTCGCCCTGTGGTCTGGGTGAAGCTGACGGTGATGTCGATGAATCGGTTGCCGATCCGCAAGGTTCGTAGTGCAACTTGAAGAGCTTCGCCGGCGGTGGGGCTGCTGAGCATCGCGAAGCCCAGTAACCCGAAGTTCGTCAGCGAGAAGCGCATCGCGACCTCGGTGCCGAGCCCCGGGCGGTCTCCGAGTGTGTGCACCAGGTTTCGCGCGACCGAGAGCTCTTGCACGCCTTCGACTTCCAGGTCGTCGGCGTCCAGATCGGCGAGAACAAGCCCTGTCGAGGCGAGCAGGCGGCGTTCGGAGATCCCGTGTTCGACTCCGACCTGGACCATATGCCGAATGCCGATGACGCCGCGTCTGAAATCCCACGACTTTCCCTCCACCGCGCCGAAAGTATCACGGTCCCGTCCCATCGGATCATTCCCGCGGTTCCGGGCGGCTCATACGGTTGCCTGAGGCCGTCCAGAAGTCGGCGCATGTACCGGGGCGATTCGCTCCCAGCTCCGACGCGGTACCGTCCGCCACAGACGAGAAGGTCCAAAATTGATGCGTTCCATGGTGATTCGATGGCTGGGACTGGCGGCGTTGTGCTTTGCCGAGCTGCTGGTGTTCCTGGACAACACCATCGTCAATGTGGCGTTGCCGAAGATTTCGACGGATTTGAATGCCGGCACCTCTGGTTTGCAGTTGGTGGTCGACATGTACACGCTCGTGTTCGCCGGCCTGCTTCTGACCGGCGGGTATCTGGGTGATCGCCTCGGCCGCAAGACCGTACTCCTGATCGGAATCACAGGTTTCGCGGTGCTGTCCGCACTCGCGGCGATATCGACCGACCTAGGGCAACTGATCGCCGCGCGAGCGGGCCTGGGACTGTTTGCCGCACTTGTCTTTCCGGCGACCCTGGCCATCGTGGTGATCCTGTTCGACGACCTCCGCGAACGCGCGATCGCGGTAGCCACCTGGGCCGCGGTGGCCGGAGTCGCCGCCGCGATCGGCCCGGTGGTGGGCGGCTGGTTGCTCGACCGCTACTCGTGGAGTTCGATCTTCTGGATCAATGTTCCCGCCGGTGCCATCGCGCTGGTCGCGGTCGTGGCGCTGATCCCGCCCAGTCGCAATCCCGACACCGGACGTTTCGATCTCGGTGGCATGGTGCTGTCGATGGTCGGGATCTCGATCGTTGTCTACAGCGTGATCGAGGCACCGAACCACGGCTGGCTGACCATTCGCACCCTCGGTGGGATCGTGGTCGGCGCAGTAGTCATCGCAGCGTATGTGTTGTGGGAGAACCGATTCCCGTCGCCATTGTTCGACATCCGCCTCTTCCGTGACCGCAACTTCGCCGCGGCGGCACTGCTGCTGACATTCGGCATGTTCGCGCTCATGGGATTCGTGTTCCTGATGACCCAATATTTCCAAGGCGTCAAAGAGTTTTCGCCCCTGGAGACCGGCACCCGCACACTGCCCTTCGCCATCGCGATGACACTCTTCGCCGGACCGAGCATGTGGCTGGGTTCGAAGATCGGAGCGGGTCGTACCGCCGTACTCGGATCACTCGTCATGGCCCTGGCCTTCTGGCTCACCATCCGGTACGACGCGATCACCTCGTACTGGGGAGTGATCGTGCCCGTCATGGTCACCTTGGCCGCAGGCGTGTCACTTGTCGCGGGACCGGCAACCTTGATGGTGCTCAACGAGCTCTCGACCGGACAGGTCGGAGCGGGATCGGCGGTCAACGACACAAGTCGCGAACTTGGTGGCTCTCTGGGAGTTGCCGTACTCGGCTCGATCCTCGCCTCGATCTACTCCGCGAGGATCACTACCGATATGGCCGACATCCCGTTGCCTCAGGCCGCACACGACGCGGCGACGAACTCCATGCTGGCAGGGATTCAAGCCGCGCGATCCATTCCGGATCCCACCGGTGCCCAACTCGGTGATCTTGTCAAAACCGCCTTCCTGCAAGGCTTTCACATTGCCTCCCTTACCGCTGGAGGTGTTGCGGCAGTCGCCGCCATCGCTGGCTGGCTCTTGCTCAGACCGGGCCCACAACCCCAGACGAGCGCTGACAACGTCACGGACGTGTCGGAGACGAACCCGTCGTCGGTGACCTGACGCTGTCGAACCACCCATAGTGACCAACGATCGCGGCACGATCGATACTGCCGTGGACCGGAAACGTTGAGATGCGAACGCGCTCTGTGGCCTTCGATATCGGTGCCACTGCAGTCAAGCCCGGACTGACGTCCGCGTCGCCGCATTCTCGATTCCACCGGAGGCTCATCCCACGTCGAAACATCGACGCCGTGATCGCTAGCAAAGGCAATGAGTTGCGCAGATCGGCAACCCCGCGTGGTCGAGCAAGCCGAATGATGAGTGGCAAGGACCACCAATTCCGGTTATATCGGAGCTGGTGATTTTCGGATTGCCGCCGAGAATACGCTCCAAGAACAGGAACGAAAATGACTGATATCACCAAATTCCAATATTGCCAGAAAATCTTCGTCATGAACGAGTCCAACTCCACCGCACTGCTGGCGCGCCGCGCCGGAGAGGCCGACTATGATGGGGCCTATTCTCTGATCGGCGGCAAGATGGAGCACAGCGACGGCGATATCCTCACCGGCCTTGCGCGTGAGAAGAACGAAGAAATCGGATCCGATGCGATTATCGAAGTGATACTGAACTACTCCTACAACACAACATTTGAAAAGAAGGACGGAAGCTTCATGATCCTTCCTCACTATTATGCGCGATACGCGGGGGGTGAAATCATACTCAACGAAGAGTACTCGGATTTCACTTGGGTTCCCCTCGCAAAATTGCCCACGTTCGAACCACTGATCGCGAATGTGCCCGAGATCGGAACGATCTTGAGCAAGTTGGTCGAAATAGCCACCCCCGAAGACTACGTTCGGCTGCCGTCCTAGGAACGAACCTCCAACCAGGTCGGCGTTGGTACGCTCGCTGAGGATCACCATTGCGATGATCCCGAATTGATCGTATGACCTGGTGGATGATGCCGAGATTCAGCCTCTACTTTGGAATGACATTCGGCCAGGTGCTGCGCCAACTCAGAAGAACCGCTGGGCTGAATCAGCACGACCTGGCCGTTTTCATCGATCGCGAGCACACCTACATCAGCAAACTCGAGGGCGGCAAAGTCCATTGCGCACCGGATGATGTGACCTTACTGGCCGACGCAGTCAAAGCGGACGCGGACGATCGTGCCGCTCTCTACCAGTCGTACGAGAATGAAACCGGTCGATCGGTTCTTGGAATCGACGGTGACGAAGTGTCCAGGAACATCGACGCACTCGTTCGTTCCACTCAGACTCTGCGTCTTTTGGGCGATCCCCGACTCGCCTACGAACTGGCCACCACTCAATTCGATCCGATCATGCGAGTTCTCCGCAGTGGGCAGGCATTGACTTCACGAGGTTCGCCGATCTTCCCACTGGTCTGTGAACTGGTTCTCGAACAGACTAAATCCGCCCTCGATTTCATGACCAGGCCTCAGGTGGTCAACGGGTCGTTGAATAGGGGGCTCGGCATCCAGCGTCAACTATCGGACCTCACTGCGGATTCGACGGCCACCGTGGCAGCGCACTTGTCGTGCGAGGCCGTACTCTACGCCAGCGGAGATATCCACCGAGCACATGAAGTCGGCTTGGAGCTAATTCAGGATTTCCCCGACTACAGCCCGATATGGGCATCGGAGGTGCTCCGGTCGGTCGCTATCAACGCAGGCCTGATCGGCGACGCCAGAGCGTTGAACGTTGCGCGCCAGCGTTTTTCGACGAGCCGGGGTCTGTTCACCGCCGAACAAGCGAGCTTCATCCTGGAAGGCCTGGCCCGCGGCGGAGTGCACATCAACCCGGCACGCGCCCGGGCAGACATCGACGAAGCGCGTGATCTGTATCAGCGAGTGTCATTGGTTCCTCCGATCAGGATGGTGCAACTGGCACGGGCACAGGCACTTTCGGACTTGTCCTCCGACCGTCGGAGCATCTCCGACGCGAGCCGGATCGAACTGGAGCAAGCCCTGGCCACCAGCCGAGCGAAACGCTATCTGAAATACGACAAGGAAATCGAAAGATTTCTCCTGATGTAACGCCTCCATACACGATGAGTAGGTGCACGATGGAGCTCATTCTTGTTCAGGGGAAGCCCGGTTGCGGGAAGAGCAGCGCGTCCGAAGCCGTGGTATCGGAATTGCGTCGACGCCATGGCATCGATGCGGTCTTCGTGTCGGTCGGTGACCGCCTTCGCGCGATCCGCGCCGGCACCGTCACATCGAAGTTCGCCGAACAGGTCACAGGAGCTGCGAAGGCATTGTCCTCTGGCCGACGTGTCACCGACGACCTGGTGACGGCGGTCGTCGACGAGTTCCTCACACTGAGATCGTCTTCGCAGGTACTGATCGTGGACGGCTATCCGAAGTACCGCCAACAGCTCGACCCGTTCGAATGCGCCGTCGCCCGCGCATCCGGCCAGATCAGGGGCGTGGTCTACATGGATCTTCCGGACGAGCTCGCCGTCGGTCGAATCGTCCGGCGCGGATCACGAATCGGCGAGCAGGCGTCCGCACAGCAGTTCGCTCGTGACCGAATCGCCTTGTACAACAGCGAGAACCGGGATATCGAGTCGATGCTGCGCGCCAGGTATCGAACGATCCGCGTCGATGCCTCGAACGACCGAACCCAAAGCTGCACGGCCGTGGTCAGCGCGGCCATGACCCTGCTCGCCGACCACATTCGGCGGGATACATCACTCTTACGCAGCCTTTGATGTCCTGCCCGACAACGGAATCCGTATCAGGACAGTTCGCCGAGTCGCGATATTGCCCCCAATGCGCACACGCTCGCCATCGAACCAACGAGCACAACACCACAGGCGGTCCGTCCCAGTTGCACCGATCGCGACAGATGGTTTCGACATGTAGAAACTCGAATGACTAACGCTGTTCGATCATGGTCGGCAGAGGGGCTGCGGTCCCTGTGGCTGTGCGGGAGAAACACGGGGAGGTCCCGCCGAGAATGAGGACGTCGGGGCCGACCCCGTCGTCGGTCGCGTTACCGTGGCGGACGATCAATTGATAGCCATCAGAGGTGGCGGCGATCGACTGCACGGCAAGTTCTGTCTCGGTGACGTTCCATCCTTGGCTGCCCCAGTACTTGCGTACATCGGTGAAGTATTGGTCTGCCTGACCCGACGGGATACCCGACACGTAGTACACGACCTGTGTCTTCACCGGTCCGGTCGTATCGTTCAGATCGCCGTCGCACGGGGCCGCGGCCATCGGCTGTATCAACTGATCGACAGAATGGCCTTCGGCCAGTCTTTCGGGAGCGAGAGTGAGGCGGACTCCTCGGGGCAGTGCGTTCAGGGTCGCCGTGAGGTACGACTCAATGCGGTCACGCGCAGTAGCCTGAGTCAAAGTCGGCGACGCCGATTCATCAGCGTTCGAGGTGCAGCTCGCTGTGAGCACCATCGTGGCCGCCGCCGTCAGAGCAGCTGTCACGCGGCCGCGGCGGGTCCGGCGACCTCTCACGCTACTGGCCGGGTTGAGGGATGACCAGGACAATGGCTCCGATCCTTTCCAGTTGGGGCACCTGATCGATCGAGATGTGGGTCCACTCGGACGGCCGGCCGACAATTATCGTGCCCATGCTGTCCATATCGGCAACGACGCGACGCGACAGACACATGGCGCCGGTGCCCGCATCGGCGGTGGAGGCGGCGGCCCTGCAGCTACACCCTGAACCCACTCTGATCCCACCCGCGGTTGTGTAGCGCCATAGGGAAATCTCCTCCGACGGCAAACTGGCCGCGACCGCCTAATCACTTTCATGCTCCGATTGGCTAATTTGCCCAGCGTGCGGCAGCGTAGGCCGATGCTTTCGCTGGGGTCAGTAACAGCGGAGTTCGAGAATCAGTGGCCGCCGCGGAGGTGAGTGCAATTCCGGTGACCGGAATGCCTGTGCTGGGAAAGCCTGCGGCGTTGGGTGATTCGTCCGCAGGTGCGGACCGGTAGCTGACGTCGTTGGCCTTGAGATAGTCGGTGAGTGTGGTGGACACCGACTGCGCACCGGTGAGCTTTTCACCTTGAGCGGGAGCGTCGTACACGGTGATCCCGGTGCCGCGGGTGTCGGCGATCGTCATCGCCAGGTAAGCCGACTCCTTCCGGGCATCGATGGCGATACTGGTGATGAAATGCCTGGATCCTGTTGTGTCAGTGGCACTGTCGGCCCAGAACCCGAACACGACGGGTTTGGATGGCTTGGTCTTCGCGAATTTTGTCGCGAGGTCGATCAATGCTGCCGCAGCGTAGATGGCGCCAGCGGGATTGGGTTGGGGGCCGATGCCAAGCGAGGTACCGACAATCAGCACGCCCTCAGTGCTATCGGGTCCGGTTCGGGCAACGACATTACGCGAATCCAGTTGTCGGATAACGTTATCGAGGACCACGACGGCGTTCGCATCCTCGCCCATGCCTCGCAGACGACTGCCATCCTCACGTGAGATCGCCACCATCGGTAACACAGCGGGTGGGTCGGGGGTCATGGTCCAGTCGGTAGGCAGATCGCCATCACTGACGATGATCATTGCCGCGGCCTCGGCGCGGCCAGCGTAGGACTGCTTTTGATGGAATGAGCAACCACCCCGGTTGACCACAACGATGGCATTGCGGACTCCTGCCGTGCGGTAGTCGTCGTTGTCGCAACCGGCGGAGTCGAGCATCACGAGACGACCGGTGACCCCTTGCTGCCCTGAGCTTTTGGAGAACGGCATAGGGTAGGCGGGAATGTCACTTCCGTTGACCGTCAGTGATACGGAGTTAGCGGAGTCAGTCGAGGCGGTGAAGGGTTTGTCATCGACAGCCAGCCCTGCACTCCGGAGCTTGGTCGCGATGTAGTCGGCGGCGGCGTCGAACCCTGAGGACCCGGGAGTACTTGCACCGCCGTTCTTCTCGATCAGTCCCGCGATATCGTCGGCATATTGAGCGATCGCGGCACTGTCCAAACTTGCCGCCAGATTCTCGGCGGTCTGGTTCGAATCTGTCGAAGACGTGCACCCGGCGACGAGCAAACTGATCTGGAGTAGTGCGACGATGGCAAGCATGGTGCGACCGGAGAAACTAGCTGGCATAGCCATGGCGGTTCACCTCATCCAGAGTGTTGGGGAGATCGGGGATTTGCTTGGTATCGCCGTACCAGAAGAGCTCATGGCGCTCGACCACGTCATTCGGTGCCATCGCGACAGGTTCGTATACGCCGAACATCGCCAATTCGATGCCCAGCCGCTGCGGGTCCGCAGTGTAGGGCTCAGTGATGCCGGTATCGGTGTCGGCGACGAATCCGTATAACCCAGGCCAGCGGGTCTGCTCATACACAACGAAGACGAATCGGCCTTGGATCCACGAAGCACGGACTGTGATGTCGGTACCCTTGAGTGGGGAATCGGTATCGATGTAGTCCAGCAATGCGGACAACACTCGTTGAGCTCGATCATGATCGGTGTCGGTCATCGAGGCGCTTCTCTCCAGGCGGTTGGGATCACGCTTGCGGACGGATGCCCGGGTCATCCGGGTTCAAGGGCTGGCCGTAGACGGTGCCGACAAACCCTTCTCGGCTGACCCAGCTGGGGCATTCGACAGTGCCTTCGCAGAACGCGGTGATGATCCCCTTCTGTTTTCCGTCGCCTTCAGGGTTCGCGGTTTCCACGACCATCTTCACGGTCACCTCCGTGTCGGTCTCAGTACAGATCATTTCTCGCGGGTTGGCCCAGGCGGAGCAGTCCTTCATTTTGATTGTCTTGTTGTAGATCAGGGTGCTGCCGCCCGGCTTCTCGGGCACTCCGCAGGTGGACTCCACCAGCTGCTGGACGGTGTCCATGTTGGTGATCTTGTGCTTGTGATTGATCTTGTCCCACCCGAATCCTTGAGGCTTACTGTTCTCGTCGTAGTAGCCGCGCCGGAGAATCACCTTGTTTCCGCACTTGTCGGTCGTCTCGAACTCGATCTCGTTGATTGGGTATGGCTTGTCGGTAGACACCCGAGGCACGACATCCGGTCTGAGTGTCGGAGCTTCCGGGACAAACGGAGTCGGCTGGCCCACGTCGGAAGGGCGTTGCGGAGCCGGAACCGCCTGCCCTGGCGCGATCGGCGGCACCGCAATGTTGGGTGCACCCGGGACCGGCACGATGGGCGCGCCGTTGCCAGGCCCTACCGGGGGCGGGGTGAGTGCGCCAGCGTGGGCACCCCCGCCAGTGCTTGGCTGGGACTGACTCGGCACCGGCGCTGTCGGCAGTGGCGGTGGAGTACTCGGCGGGCCGGGGGGTGGCGGTTTGGGAACTGGAATGCATGGCCAACCTGGGTGCATCTGCTGCCACTGTTCACACGGAATATCGGGCTGCGCGGACGCGACCGAGGCGTCGACAACCATCGTGGCAGCCGTGGCCAGGGCGAGAGTCATCAGGACTACCACGGTGCGCGAGCCTCGGCGCACCCCGGGCGCATCAAAAGTTCTCGGGACAAGTTCGGTGTGCATCGTTGCTCTCTTCCCTAGAGCCAGATGGGTCGCCATAGACAGCGACGGTGTGTCCGCGGTCGAGGTGGAAATGCGCGACAAGAGGTGGGGCGCTGGTGGTCTCACAACCAGATCGGGTCGCCGTAGACGGTTACGGAGTTATCGGCGGTCGGGGTGGAGATGCGGACCGTGGCGTAGGAGCGCAGGGTTACCGGTCCCATGCAGGCGTCGATCTTGACTTCGACCTGGTCGGCGGTGATGGACGCACGGTTGGTGGCCAGGGGTTTGGTGCCGAAGTCGATGGTGGCGATCGAGCCGGGTCGCAGGGTGGTGGAGATGTTGGGGTTGACCGAGGCTTGACCACCGATCGTGGCACCGGGGAATTGGGAGATGGTGACCGAGGCGTTCGGGCCGATGGAGAAGCCCATGCCCAGGGTCAGACCGCTGGAGACGTCGACCTGGCAGCCGATCTGATAACCCAGGGTGAGGCTGCCGGCCGAGACGGGTTGGCGCCCGGCACCTTTGACCTCGGCCACGGCCTTCAACGCGACGAACCCTTCGCGGGTGAACATGGTCGCGGCCAGGTTCGGATACCGGTCGAGGTTCTCGGCGGTCTTGGTGATCGAGAGCTGCCAGCCGTCATCGGTGTCGACGACGCGGTTCTTGTCCGGCACCGTGTCGGCGCCGGCGATTCCCGCTGTGAGCGTGCCCGCGGCGACGGAGGCGAATACCGCGCTGGTGAATACGGTGCGTGCGGTGACCATGTCCTGGGCTGCCCTTCTCGAAGTGACCCGCTCCGAACCCGGCGGCACTGCACGGGTTCGGAACGGGGGTCGATGAGTCGGCGGTGAGCGGACGAGCATTGGCGACCGTCACCGCTTCGACTTGGCAACTACAGCTGGAACCCTTCTGGAAACGGAAGCCCGACCGCCGTCACACCACGATGTAAACCCACTGTCACAGCGAGGTTTACACAGGTGAGAACTGCCAGTTCGCGTCGGAATCGCCCTGGATGATCCACGCCACAGTGACACCGCAGCGCCTAGAATTCGTATCCGTGAACCACCACGATCAAGGCCGAGAAGCGCTGGCCGAGCATCTTCAGCTACTTCGTGGTGAACATTCGGAGCTGAGCTTGCGTGCCATCGGTGACCGCGCACAGGTCAGTCACACCACGGTGGCACGGGCGTTGTCGACGGCCGACAAACTTCCGTCATGGCCCTCGATCGCCGCGATTGTCCGAGTCCTCGGCGGCACGGACTGCGAGGTCGAGCCCCTGTGGCTCTGGGCCTCCAGCGGCACGCCCCCGACAGCCGTGGACAACTCGGAGACTCCCGCACCACAAGCCGAGCCCGGCACACAGCGCTGGCCACGCTGGTTCATTTCAGTCTGCGTGGCCCTAACCGTCGCGATGATGATTCTGGCCATCGTGCACAGCGCCGTGCCGCCACAATCCAGCGCGGACCGATGGCTCGGCGATCTGGCCCAGACGGTGTTTGTCGCTGCGGCGACCGTGGCATTCGGCATCAACGGAGTGCATGCCCGAGGACGTGAGCGACAATGGCTATTGTTCGCCTGCCTGGCCAGTGGCTGCTGGGCCGCGGCCATGCTGTCCTGGACCATCGTCCACGAAATCGGCGGCAACCATGACCGCGGCACCCTGCTCGCCGAACTCGGCTTCCGCGCTTACTCATTGCTGATGCTCATCGCGCTGTGGCTACGCCACTCCCCCACCCGCGGCCGGGCACCGCGCAATGACGTCGTCCGCACCCTCGCCCTCACCGCCACCTCCGCCCTGTCGATCCCCGCGCTGATCTGGATCCTCGCCGCGCTACTGCACACCCACCCCGCGGAGCTACCCGACAACACCGCGATCCGACTGACCTACCTCTACCCGATCGCCGACGCCGCCATGCTGGCCTTGGCGCTACTCACCGATGCATGCGGGCACCGCATCACCCAATCACGTTTGCTCGCAATGGCATTCGCCGCTCACGCCATCGCCGCGACTCTCGCGACCATCGATACCGCCGCCGACGCCACCACCGACCTGGTCGCCAGCTCCGAACTCGGATTCACCATCTTCACCGCGCTACTCGCCGTCGCCGCCATCGCCCCCACGGACCACCGCACCCGCCCGTCGCGCCACCACCACCTCATCACCCGCGCACTGCAGAGCACAGGACTGATCGCCCTCGCCATTTACATCCTCACCCCGGCCATCGGCTCCCTCCCACCTGCCGTCAGCCCCCACATCGCCGCCGGTCTCACCCTCGCGCTGGCTGTGGCTCTGATTGGCAGCTTTCACCACACGAACCGCTGAACGTCCGATACCCGGCACCAATCTCGCCCGTGCGTCCCTCCCGAACGGAGGCATGGAGCAGGTCCGGGAGGCTGCAAGCCGAGGTGTGGCACCGGGAACCGGAACGGCTCGCCGTATGGTTTTTCGTCGGGCATGACACGATCATGAACGGCATCCTGCTCAGGTTCATGACGCTCCGTGACCCAGCCGATCAGCGCGCCCTGCGGCAAGGTGGGGCGTTCGCTGTGTGCTTACTGCGGCTGCACGTAATCGTCGATTCTTTGCGTAACCAAGTCACCTATCGCCCGCCGAAGATCGTCCGCAACCCGATAGAACATGTCGTCGACCTGGCAGAGCGACACCGGTTCGGCGTGTTCAGCGAGTGCGGCCCGTTCGGTTGCGAAGTACCCGTCGAAAACCTCTCGTGGCCCACTCAACACCGGTCGCTCACCACCCCAGGCGGGCAGCTGCGAGGTGGAATGCACATGATGCGCGGCCGACAAACAGGCTGAGGCCAGTTCTGGATGGCCCAGTAACCGCAGCGTGCCGGGAACATAGAACAGTTCGGAGGGGTGGTTGTACAGGAATTGCTCGTAGCCGCCGTTGCGGATCTCGTTCTCGAACACGCTCATCAGTACGACAATCCCCACAGGAGGAGTAATCCTGTCGAGCGGGATGCCCCGACGCCCGCTGCGCCAGTCGGCGGGGTAGGACGAGTTGCGCACAAAGGCCAGCGCGGCGACCTCGCCGATATCTCCTGCAGCGGCTAAGTCCAAGAGCCTTTGTCGATCGGACGCGGGTAGTCGGTACTCCACTCGGCAAAGATAGCCGAACGATAGCTGTCGTCGCGACCGCAGTCGCTTCGAAGTGACATCATCGGCACGATGATGCGTTGAGAAGCTGCTGTCGGACAGCCGGATTGGACAGCCGACCGACGCGCGGCTCCCGGCAAAAGAGTACGTCCGTCAGATCACGTCGTAGCACCGCCAGGGTAAGCCGTCCAGCGTTGACCAACCTTCCTGGCGAGTCGGGGTGAGGGATGCCGACGTATCGGCGGTGTTATATGCGGCACAATGGCCGCATCCGTAGTAGTAATGACTCAGTCGGCAAAAGCTCACGGTAACTGCCTGAGGATCAAATACACGCGCATTCCACCGGGCGCCTCATGGTGGCCCGACACCTAGAGTGGAGGCAACTGTCAATGAAAGTCTTGGAGTTGTATAAGGCTGGTCGCGTCGCCTCATATAAAACGATGTGGCGCGCAACGACCACTATCGTTTCGTTAGTCTTTCTGATTGCTGTGGCGTCCGCGCTCACGTGGCACACACGGGGATCGATGACAGGCTTCCTGACTCAGACCTTGCCAGCCGCCATCTGCATCTACATTTTGTGGATCCCCATTACTATTCGCTGGGCGCGAGCCGATCAGGTGGAGAAGAAGGACTAGGCCATACCCGAACCACGATGGGTTCTGCTGAACTGTGCGAGCTGAAAAGACTTGACGGTATGCGACCGGCGTGTAGCCGCCGGTTGGCGGCGCGGTTATGAAAGAAGACGTTATGGCCAACGAAGACACTGATGCGACAGCCGGAGCGGACAATACCGCCAATCCCGTGGCAACAGTTCGTCGCGGCACGGCGTTACGGAGATTCGCGGTCACGGCGGCGTCGACCGCCGCAGTTCTCTGTGTTCTCTGACCCTCTCAAACCCCGAACACTTCTTCGCGCCCAACGACCTCGAGCGCTACTCGCTGGGCACCAAGAACAAGACGATGAGCACCGGCCCCGACGGCACACTGACGCTGTACATCCAGCACAACTCGCCCGGAGCGGACCTCGAATCGAACTGGCTCCCCGCGCCGCGCACCGAGTTCGAGCTGACCCTCCGCACCTACTGGCCCAAACCCGAAGTGAACAAAGGTGATTGGACCCCGCCGCCGGTCCACCGGACCAACTGACTCCGCACCAACGGGTACCACCGCGATTCGGCATTGCCGTTATCGCGGTGGCCCGAACGCGGAACATTCACCGTGGCCGGTCAATGTTCGGGTTGAATGACGCTGCCTCTCAGACGATTTCAGGATCCCAGGTCGCGGCGGCCCAGATGACGACCGCGTCGAGGGCGATGAGGACGACCGCCCACCACGAGGCGTAGGGCAGGGTGAGGAAATTCAGGACCATCGACAGGGCGGCCAGGCCGATGGCGAACATCCGGCCCCAGACCGCGCCCATGATCAGGCCCAGTGCGGCGATGGCCAGTAGTGCGCCGACCACGATGTGGATCCAGCCCCAGGTGCTGAGGTTGAGGCGGTAGGAGTAGTTGTGTACTTCGGCGAAGAGTCCGTCGTCGGAGACGGCTGAAATCCCTTGCAGGATGGACATGGCCGCGACGGCGAGCAGCAATGTGCCTGCGGCGAAGGAGATTCCGAAGGCGAATCCCTGACGAACGGGATGCGCTTTGACCGGTTCACTCATGACAGCACCTTTCCGAATCGGGCGATAGGGCCACTGTCACCGACGCGTCACGCGGTGCGCCTCACCTGAATCGGATGAGTTGGAATCGGTGGATCAACGGTTTTCGGTCCGGCTGCCGACGGTGTGCACGATGACCACCCGCGGATTCCACGGCACGATATCGTCGACCTTGCGTTGCAATTGCTCGACGGCGGGCAGATCGGTCGGCGCGAGCACGTTCACGGTCGCGGTATCGCTGTGCAGGGTCACCTCGGTGACCTGCGCGCCCGGTATGTCGGTCAGCCATTCGCGGGTGGCGTTCGCGATCCGATCGGCCCACAACGAGGACAGCGAATTCACCACCATCGGTACCGCGACCAGTGCCAGCGCCGCGGCCAGAACCGCGTAGGCGTGGCCCCGGCGGGCCTCGCCCACGCCCGCTTCGTGGGCGTACCCGGTGGCGACGAGCACCACGGTGGCGGTGATGATCATCGCGATCATGTTGGAGGCGAACAGGATGAACGCGCCCAGCGCCAGAGACGGGGCATGCGAGCCCAGGCACACCCCCACCACGGCCAGCGGCGGTACGAGCGAGATCGCGATGGCCACACCCGGCAGCACGTCACCGACATCGCGGCGGATCATCGCGATCACACCGACCAGTCCGGTGGCCAGTGCGGCCGTGAGGTCCATCAGCTTCGGCGAGGTGCGGCCCAGCACCTGGGAATTGGACAGCACATTCGTCGGATTGGGCAGCACCTGCGCGAACAGGTACCCGACCACGATCACCAAGAGCACCCCCATCGCGACCAGCAGCAGGCTGCGACCGACGAGAGTCGCTCTGCCCGTGGCGATTCCGAGCGCCACGCCCAGGATGGGGACCGATAGCGGCGCCACGATCATCGCCCCGATCACCGTGGCGGTGGAATCGCCGATGACGCCGGAGATCGCGATGACGCTCGACAGGGTGAGCATGATCCAGAACGCCGACCGCTTCGAGCGTGTGTCCCCGACGGTGAAATCGAGCCGATCGTGCAGCTCGTCGAGGGTTCGGCGTTGGCTGCGCGGTGCCAGCAGATCCATGACGCTCTCCTCAATCGGGTAGTTGGCGCATCTCCAGCAGGGTCAATCCGAGGTTGTCCAGACGCGCCAGAATGCCCCGCATCGCGGTGGCATCGGTGACCGCGCCGAACAGCGTGGTCGTACCGTGCGTCGGAGGGGTCCACGACAGGTCGGGAAACGCCGCCAGCGCGCGGTCGGACAGCTCACCCTCGACCACGAACTGGTATCTCGTCGACATCGGCCATGGACCTCGCTTTCCCGCCACGCGTGTGGTTCGGGCGTCGGCGAGCCACCCGAGCTCTGCTCGTGTGGCAGTCTGCGCGCACCGTGCGCGGGCGAGCTTCATCCGATACGGGTGAATTGGACTGGGCGAGGTTCAGAGCAGACCGCTGCGGCGAGCCACGGCCATGACCTTCACCCGTGAGTTGGTGCCGAGCTTGGCGTAGATGCCGCGCAGATGGGTTTTGACAGTGTTGATCGAGACCCCCAGATCGTCGGCGATCTGCTGGGTGGTCCGCGCGGACGGCAGGTGCCGCAGCACCTTGAGTTCGGTGTCGGTGAGCGCGGGGTGCCGAGAACGTCTGTGCACCAGGGGATGTCGGCGAATGAACGCGGCGAAGCCGTCCTGGTGGGCGAGGCTGCCGGCGAAGGCGTCCAACAGCTCGAGCGCGCCGCCGACATCCAGGAACGGTCGCACAATGCCTTCGGGCGCGGCACGACGCAGCGCGTTCTCCATACCTTCGCGTGCATGGGTCACCGCGCCCAATTCGTGGTGTGCGCGAGCGTGCAGCAGCCACGCGGTCACCGCGTGGACCGGATGGGTGGGCGCGGCCGGGTCGAGCAGCGGCCGAACGAGGTCCAGCACCGCACGTGAGCGATTGGCCGCGGCCTCGAGCGCGGCTCGGGCCACCATGACCTCGGGCGAGTCGCCGTACACGGTGCGTGCTTGATCGACCAGCAGTTGCGCCTCGTAGGTCTGCGACACCGCCAGCAATCGCCACACCACGAAGGGGATCAACCCGCCGCTGTTGGTGGCCGGATGCGTGTCGAGCAGACGACCGAATTCGTGTCGCAGCGTCTCGGCGTCCCGGCTCGGATCGTCGGTGCTGTCGGCGCAGGTCAGCACCGCGACGATATGGGCGAGCCAGCCCCCGAGCGGACCTGTCGATCCGTCGAAGTGCTGCTGCTCCCATCGCGCGGAACGCGGCGACGCGATATCGGAATGCTCGCCCTGCACATACGCGCCCAAGCCCGCGATCGCCGCCGCGTGCGCGGCTTCGGCCGTATCGTCCAAGTGCTGTTCGTGTGCGAATTCCAGTGCGGCTTCGGCACGTTGGCGCATGGCGGTGAGGCTGCCGTCGAGGCCCGCGCTCAATGCCAGGCGAGTGCGGGCGCGCAATCGCAGTCGCGGGTGTGCCCGCTGATCGGCCACCGCGATGGCCGCCCGCAACCTGCGTTCGGCCTCGGGCACGTCACCGGTTGCCAGGAGCGCGGTCGCGGATTCGACGGCAAGGTAGAAATCCACATCCGATTGTCCTGTCGCGGTGGGGATTTCGGTGTCCACGGTGCCGGAGAAGGTACCCGTGGCCATGGCCAGCTCGAGATCGACGGCGCGGGTGAGGGCAGTGAGAGTCTCGGCGTGGACCAGCGAACTCGCTTGTGGGCGAGCCTGTTCGAAGGCGTCGTGGTAGGCGCGGGCGGTGGCGAGGTCGGTCCGGCTCAACGCGTCCACGACATGGAGTAATCGAACGAACGGGTCCGAGAGCGACCCGGCGTCCATTGCCGCCAATCCATCGAACAGCAGCGCGCCCTGTCCCTCGACAGTCAAGGCCAAGGCGTGCTCGTTCACGAAGTCCCGCAGCGGCTGCTCGCGCGCCACGGCCAGCAGATGGGGCAGCGCCGCGGCGATTTCGCCGATCGATTGCAGGTATAGGGCGGTCCGCAGCTGGAGCTCGTCCGCGATTTCGGTGCCCAGGCGGTTGAGTTCGGCCCGAAAGTACGCGCGCAGCATCGGGTGGAACACGAACCAGGTGCTGCCGTCCCGCCGCACGCTGGTGAGTGGATAGTTCAAGCAGGTGAGTTCATGCATCCACTGGGCCGTGCCGCCGCCGATCAGGCTGTCGGCCAGCTCCTCGGTGAATTCGGCGGGAATGCTCGTGTAGGTGAGGAACAGGCGCAATCCGGGAGACAAGGTGCTGATGAGCTCCCCTGCCAGCAGGTCGGAGACCGCTCTGGGCAGCGTCGCGAGCGCGGCGAGGGCCTGGGCCGGCTCCTCGCGTCGTGAGGAGAGGTAGATCGCGGCGATGCGCACCAGCGCTGCCCAGCCGCGGGTGAGGTCCATCAGCGCGTCGACACCGGATTCGTCGAGCGCGCAGTCCTGTTCGCGGCACAGCTGCTGAACTTCTGCCGCCGAGAACGCGAGATCCTGTGCGGACCAGCGGCGCAGTTGCGAACTCAGTTCCAGCAGGTGCCAGCGGATGGGAGGGTCGAATCTGGCCGAGAGAACGATGCGCACGCAGGCGGGGGCGTGCAGGAGGAAATGCTCGAGACCGGCGAGGGTCACCGGATCGGTGGCCAGATGTGCGTCGTCGAGGACCAGCAGGGTCGGCACGTCGCGTTCGGTGAGCGCGTCGGCGAGATCCGCGGCTTCGCTCAGGGGCGTGGTCAACAGGCCCCGGGCCGGGGCGGGCAGGTCCCATTCCGCGCGCAAGCGCTGCCACAGGGTCGGGGTCGAGTGCGGCCCATCGGTCAGGGTCACCCATGCCACGCCTCCGGGGAAGGCTCGTGGAGAGTGCTGGGAAACCCATTGGGTCAGCAGGACGGTTTTGCCGGTTCCGACGGGAGAGCAAATGAGTAGCACGTTCTCGTCGGAGTCGATAATCGCGTCATTCAACTGCGCCACTTGGCGGCGTCGGGGCACCGCGGAAAAGGCCAGTGTCGGGATTCCGTCTCCGGTCGTCGAAGACTGGCCCGGTCGCCGTGCCGGTCTTCGACTGTGGGAAACGGTCATCGTGGCTCCTGCGGCGGTCCGATAGCGGTCTATGGCCCTCGACAAGGCACGTTATCGGAGTCAATCGCCCATATTGGACACCCGACAGGAGTGTGTCCGAAACTTCACCCGGAACGGGTGAAGGGATATCCGCACATGTCGACCTAGCATTTGCGGTCCGATGCGCTCGACATTCCCGGACGGTCGGACGAGCGGATCCACGCGGTGCGGCACTCGGACCGGAGTCGCCGTTATCGCTCCGGGGATGAGGGTCAGCAACCTTTGAGCGGGAGGTGGGCCAGGGTGCCGGACACCGACGCAGCCGAACCCGGTGCCGTGCGGGTTCCCTGGTCCATCCCGCGCGGATTGATCGTGCTGCTGGCCACCGCGAGCACGGTGATCTCGATCGCGGGCATGAAGGTGTTCGCATCGATCATCGGACCTGTGTTCCTGGCGCTCATGCTCACCGTCGCGGTCCAGCCGATCCAGTCGTACCTGCGCCGCCGCGGCTGGCCGGCCTGGCTGGGCATGGTGACGGCGCTGATCGCGGCGTACGCGATCGTGGTGGGTTTGCTGGCGGTGCTGGTGGTCTCGGTAGCCCAGTTGGCCACCGAATTACCCGACTACTCAACACGTTTCGATGATCTGCTCGGTGGACTTCGCTCCACACTCTCGGGGCTGGGTGTGGGTCGGGACCAGATCCACGACCTACTCAGTGGATTGAGTTTCCAGCAGTTGCTGTCCGCGCTCGAGACGACGCTGAGCGGGCTCGCGAGGGTGTTGTCGAACCTGGCGTTCGTGCTGGCGCTGCTGTTGTTCATGGCCTTCGACGGCATGTCGATCGGGCGGCGGATGGAGATCGTGGATCAGGTGCGGCCCGACATCGCTTACGCGCTGGGCTCTTTCGCATCCGGAACGCGCCGGTATCTACTGGTGTCAACGGTTTTCGGGCTGATCGTCGCGGTGCTTGACGGGCTGGCGCTGTGGTGGCTCGGGGTGCCGCTCCCGCTGCTGTGGGCGGTGCTCTCGTTCATCACGAACTTCATTCCGAACATCGGTTTCGTGGTGGGGCTTGTGCCTCCCGCACTACTGGCTCTGCTCGAAGGTGGACCGCGGCTGATGATTTGGGTCATCGTCGTGTACTGCGTGATCAACTTCGTCATCCAGTCGATCATTCAACCCAAGTATGTCGGCGACGCGGTGGGCCTCAGCGTCTCCGTCACATTCCTGTCGCTGATCTTCTGGACCTGGGTGCTCGGCGCGTTGGGGGCGTTGCTGGCGATTCCGCTCACCCTGCTGGTGCGGGCCCTGTTGCTCGATATCGACCCGACCACCCGCTGGGTGAGCGCGTTGATCAGCAGTGCGCCCGGTCCGGTCGGCGGCAATTCCGCTGGGGCGGTGTCTGCTTCACCCGAATCGGGTGAGTCCTCGACCGCGCGCCGCGCACTACCGTGACCGGATCGCCCCACACCGGGCGGTATACCGCCGACGCAAATCGAGGTGCACCATGTCGTTCTGGGACGCAATCTGGCTCATCATCGTGAGCTTCGCGTTCATCGCGTACCTGCTGCTGCTGTTCTACATCATCGGCGATCTGTTCCGTGACCGGCAGACCTCGGGCTGGGTGAAGGCGATCTGGATCATCTTCCTGATCTTCCTGCCCATGCTCACCGCGCTGGTGTACCTCATCGCGCGCGGCAGCGGCATGCAGGAGCGGTCGGAGGCGGCGGCCAAGCAGATGCAAGCCGCGCAAGCCGATTACATCCGCGACACCGGGGGCACCAGTCCGGCGGCCCAGATCGCCGACGCCAAACGGCTGCTGTCCGACGGCACGATCACCCAGCAGGAATTCGATCACCTCAAGGCCAAAGCACTGGCATGAACCATCGGTAAGTATCACGCCCGCCGCCGAATTCGACCTTCGGCGGCGGGCATTTCTCAGCTCAGGTTCACCACGCCGCGCACGGTGAACAAGGCTCCGAAGCCGAACAGCACCACCAGCGATAGGGCGCGGCTGTGGCCGAGCATCCAGGACTCGGCGCGATCGAGTCCGGTGCGGGCGCGTTCGCCGAGCGCGGCGAACACGATCATCGGGATCAGGAAGTCCAGCGAGGCGGCGAGCAGCAGGATCGCCGTGGTGATGAGGGCGGCCGCGGTGCCGACGTGCGAGCTCGACACCGTGCTCATCGCCGCGATCATGATGAACAGATTCGGGTTGATCACCGCGAGGGCGACGCCGATGACGAAAGCCTTCGGCGGGCCTGCGGTGTCGAGTTCCAGGAGCAGGCGAGGCCGCTTGGCGACCGGTGGCGGTTTGCGCAGCGCCATCCAGCACCCGATGGCCAGGAACAGCAGCCCGACCGCCAGCCCGGCGCCATGTGAGACCTCCGGTGAGGTCGCTCCCGGATCCGACGCACCGCCCAGCAGAGCCGAGAGCGCGATCATCGAATAGACCACGAGAAATCCGGCACCGAACGCCGCGGCATTGGGAATCGGTGCCTGCGAGTGCAGTAGCAGGATGCATCCGATCACCGCGCCCGGCGTGATGAGCAAACCCACCATTTCCGGAAGTAGTTCCAGCAGTAGCTCACCCATGCTCGGCTCCCGGTCTCGGTGTCGAATCGCGCTCGCCGCCACCGGGTTCGGGGTCAGCGGGGAGATCGGCGATCGCGGATCGGATCGTCGGATACACCGCCGAGGTCAGTGTGCTGTTGTCGGTGGAACCCAGTTCGTCACCGAATTGCCCGATCGAGCGGGCGATGCGGAAATCGATGCGCCGTCGAGCAAGGCTGTCGCGCAAGGCCGTCAGCATCGCGGCGGCGGTGACGTCGATGGACGGGGAGGTCTCCGCGTCCAGGACCACGAGCCGGGTGCGCTCGGTCCACAGTTGCTCGATGCGCTCGCGGACATAGTCGGCATTGGCGAAGAACAGTCCCGATTCCACCCGCACCACCACCACATCGGGCCGCAGTGGCAGATCCGGATGCCGCTGCGCGTCCAGCCAGAGCGACCCCTGCTCGGCCAGCTGCGCCACATGGGGCTGGGAGGCGCGATAGACCAGCAGCAGCATGGAGATTCCGATGCCGATCAGCAGACCGGGAAGCGTGTCGAACAGCAGCACCCCGGCCATCGCGGTCACCGCGCCGATGAAGTCCGCGCGTGCGGCGCGGCCGTAGATGCTGCCGAGGCGTTCGGTCCAGACCCGGTACAGCGCGCGCAGTGCGGCGATGTCGACGAGTTCGATCACCGCCGCGATCACCACGCCCGCCAGGGTCGCCTCGGGCAGCTTCTCGAACAGTCCGGTCAGGAACAGCAGTGTCAGTACGGTCAGCGCCGCGACGGTCAGTCCGCTCAATTGTGTTTTGGCCCCGGCCGATCCATTGACCGCGGTCTTGGACAGGCTGCCGTTCACGACCATTCCCGAGGCGAGCCCGGATCCGAGGTTGGCCGCGCCGAGCCCGAGCAATTCCCGATTGGCGTCGACGGTGTAACCGGCTTTGGCCGCATACGTTTTCGCCGCGCCGAGCCCTTCAGCGAAACCGATCAGCACGACACCGACCGCGGGGCCGAGTAGATCGAGGTAATCGTGCAGGCCCACGCCGCCGGGCAGCCCCACCGCGGGCAGACCCGAATCGATGTGCCCGACAATGGCGACGCCGTGATCGTCCAGGTGCAGCACCGCGACGGCGGCGATGCCCAGCAGCACCGCCAGCAGTGACCCCGGCACCAGCGGTAACCAGCGCCGCAGCCCCAGCACCACCGCCAGGGCGATACCGCCGACAAGCAGTGCGCGCCAATTGGTGTCGCCGAGATGAGTCAGCACTCCCCAGGCTTGCTGGAAGAAGTTTCCCTCATGCTTGTGGATGCCGAGCAGTTTCGGAACCTGGCCGATGATGATCGTGAGCGCCAGGCCGACGATGAACCCCTTGAGGACCGGTTCGGAGATGAACGCGGCCACGAATCCGAGCCGGATCAGTCCGGCCAGCAGCCCCACCAGTCCGGTCGCGATGGCCAGTGCGGCGGTCAGGGCGATATAGCGGCCGCTGTCGGCTCCCGCCAGCGGAGTGATGATCGCCGCGGACAAGGCCGCGGTCGCCGACATCGGCCCGACGATCAAATGGCGCGAACTGCCCGCCAGCGCGTACAGCACCAGTGCGGGCAGTGCCGCGTACAGTCCCGCGACCGGCGGGACCCCCGCGATCGAGGCGTAGGCCAGGGCTTCGGGCACCATGACCGCCCACACGGTCAGGCCCGCGATGAGATCGGGGCGCAGCCACTTGGACTGGTAGCCCTGCAAAGACCCGAACACCGGCCACGTCGTCATCGGCTACCGTCCATCCTGTCGTCGACCGCTCGTGTCGTTCACAGACCGCCCACACCCTTGCCGATCACGACCGCGCCCATCACCAGCAGCACGATCGCCATGACCGCGTGATTGTTGGATTGCAGCCACCGCCGGGTGGCATCGAGGCTCTCGCGCAGGCGGTCCGCGGCCACCGCGTAGCCGAGGATGACCACCAGCACGCTGGCGGCGGCCAAGACGGTGAACACCACCACGGCCACCGATTTCTGGCCCGCAGTGAGCGAGCTGGATCCGATGGTCACACCCGCGGAGACGCACAGCAGCAGGTTTTTCGGGTTCACCGCCGACAGCAGCAGACCCAGCCCCACAGCTTTGGCGGTGGTGAACTCGTCGATGGCGCGCATCCATCCCGGCGGCTGCTCATCGGAGCGTTTGCGCCACTGGGATACGGCCAACGCCAGCAACACCACACCCAGCCCGACCTTGACCCAGGACCCGGCGGTCGAGGGTTCCCGGTCATCGGAGCCGCCCAGAACGCCGGACAGTACGACGAACACCGTGGTCGCCACGGCGATACCGGCTACCCAGCCGAGCGCGAACCCCGTCCCGGACCCGGACGCGTTGCTCGACAGGATCATCAAAATGGCGGCCACGATCGGTATCGGGGAAATCGCCACACCCACCGCCAGCGGGAGTAGATCACCCAGGACGCTGCCCATCCGGGCACGGTAGGCCGATGTCCACACCGGGCTGCTCACACGTTCCGGGTGAAATCGAATGCCGATGCCCATCGCACGCCGGTCATGGGCGGGACGGGCCGTGATGTCCTTCATCCGTTTCGGGTGAGGTGGGACGGGGCGAGGCGCTGACAGCATCAGCGCCATGACCGAATCATCGAACCCCGGACCGGTCGAACTGGTCGTGCTCACCTTCCCCGGCACGCGTGTCGACGCAGCGGTGCGGGCCGCGCTGAGCGAGGTCGTCGATCGGGGGTACGTCACGGTGCTGGACCTGATCTATCTGTCGAAGGATCTCGACGGCTCCCTCACCGAGGTGGAGATCGATGAGCCCCTCGAAGAACTCGGCCTGGCCGGGGTGAGCGTGGACGTGCGCGAGGTGATCAGCGACGACGACCTGGACCTGGTGCGCGACACCCTGCGCCCGGGAACCTCGGCGATCGTGGTGGTCTACGAACAGACCTGGGCCCGCGGACTCGCCGACGCGGTCACCGCCGCGGGCGGGGAAGTCACGCTGCACGTGCAGGTCCCGCACGACACCATCGAGGCCGCCCTGGCCATCCCGTGAGAAAGGTTGCCGCACATGATCATGCGTAGAGGCCGAATCGGCCGACCCGGCTTACTCGGAACCGTGGCCCGCACCGCGGTCGTCGCGGGTACCGCCAGCGCCACCGCCAACGCGGTCAACCGGCGGTCGCAGCAACGGACGGCCGAACAGGAGGCGTTCGCGGCGCAGCAAGCCCCGGCCTATCAGCAGGCCCCGGTCTATCAAGCGCCACCGGCCCCGGCGGCCCCGGACAGCGGTGACGATCTGGTCGCTCGGCTCGAGAAACTGGGCTCGTTGCACGCTTCCGGCGCGCTCTCGGATGCGGAGTTCGCCGCCGCCAAAGCTCGATTGCTCGCCTGAGTAGGGCCGAGCGGCGACTCGCGAGTGGTTGAAATGCCTATCACCCCAATGATTCTCGATCCGAAGGAGTGGCCGACATGTTCGCTGGAATCGCCCGTGCGGCGGTGGGCGCCGCGATCGCCGTCCCGCTCGTTGCCCTCGCCGCACCGTCCGCGTCCGCGGATCAGCCCGCGCCAACGGTGAACCAGCCCGGGAGAACGTACGTGGACGCGCCCTACATCTCGATCACCATCTGCGTGCACATCCCCACACCCGGATCGGCCACCTTGGACTGGTGCTGGCCGTAACGCCGGCGCGGCGGGTGATCCCTCGTGCGTTCGATGAGATCGCGAATGTCGTTGGCGCAGCGGGCCGCCGAGTTTCGTACCGCGGCGGTCGGCGGCTGGTTGCGCGATACGCGCCCCGGCCGGACCGTGGCGCGGGTGGTGCACGGGTTGGTCGAGATCCAGCTCGTGGATCGGGCCTTGGCGCTCGCGGCCCAGATGTTCACCTCGGTGCTGCCGGTGATCATCGCCGCGTCGGTGTTCAGCGGCTGGCATACCGGCGCGGAGACGATCAGTGACCAGTTCGGTTTCAGCACAGGGACGTTGGCCGCGCCCGATGCGGACACCTCGGATCCGTCGTTCGCCGCGTTCGGTGTGGTCGGCCTGCTGATGGTGGTGCTCAGTGGCACCTCCTTCGCCCGCGCGCTCGGCCGGGTGTACGGCGCGGTGTGGCAGGTGCCGTCGATGGGCCCGCGCGATGCGTGGCGATGGCTCGCGGCGCTGCTGGCGGTGGCGCTGTCGGTCGGGCTGGTCGGGCAGACCCGCGACCTGTCACATGTGCACTATGTCGGTTTTCCGCTCGCGGTGATCGGCGAACTGGTCGTGTGGACGCTGGTCTGGACGTTCGCGGCGTTCCTGCTGACCAAGGGTGCGTTGACCGGCCGCCTGCTGTGGGTCACCGGTGCGCTGACCGCGATCGGTCTGACGGCGGTGCACGCGGCCGGTCGCGTCGCCCTGCCGCGGATCACGGCGAACGCACAACAGCATTTCGGGTCCTTGGGCCTGGCGTTCACTTCTGTCAGTTGGCTTTTCGTGATGTCGATCGTCATCGTCGGTTCGGCGGCCATCGTTCGGGCGTTCGCCGACGACGAGACGTTCATCGACCGCTTCCTTCGCGGTCCCGATGGCGGAGCCGACGTATCAGATCGACTGTGACTCAACCTTTTCCGTGCGCGCCGCTGCGCGCGCATCGTCGGGTGCCGATACAGCCGTCACTTCCAGCACCACCAACGCCGCTGCCGCGATGACTGCCGTCACGATCACCACCAGCCCGGTCGGGTATCGCCAGAAGATCAGGGTGATCGCCGCGAGAGCCACGATCAGCACCCGCAACGGACCCCGGAAGCGGCCCAGGGCCACCGCGATCGAACCAGGTTCCCGCGCGTCGCGCCGCGACCGCAGCACGCCGATCGCCCGCGCGTACGCGGTGCGGATCGCGACCGCGCCGCGCGCGGATCCGCTGAGGTATCCCGCCAGCGCGATCACCATCGCCAGCACGAACACCGCGCGCATCGTGGTCCGCAACGGCACCAGCACCGTATCGATCAGGGTCGCGGCCACCGGTTGGGCGAGCACGTCCGCCGGTATCGCGCGCAGGTATTCCGCTCGTCCGATGCCGAGCGCGATCGCCAGTACCAGCATGGCAAGACCGAGCGCACCACCCACCCACGAAAACGCCCGTCGGCGAGCGCCTTTGGGCGCAACCCAGACCGCGGCCGCCGCGACGAGCACCGTGAGCCACGGCAGGACACCGGCCGCGCGATCGAGCAGCGCCACCCACCGCTGTGCGGTGACCAGTTCGGGAGCCCGGAACAGTACGAACGATTCGTCGATCGCGGGCACCCGCTTGGCGAAGGTGAAACCGCGCGCGGTCAGCGCGGTGCGCACTCGGTCGATGATCGGACCGAGTGACACGCTCACGGTGCCGTCCGCGTCCATGCCGACCGCGGCGGGGGTATCGCCGTTCAGCACCGCGACCACGCCCTGGTGCGCTCGCCGGTTCGCTTGGATCCACAGCGCCTCGAAATCGTCCGAGGCCAGCACCGATTCGGTTGTCTCGGAGACGAATTGCCGGGCTTGCTCCTGGACCAGCGGAGCCAGGCCGACAATGGCGGACGGGACGCGCGGGGCGTTGTCGGCAATGGCGGTCAGCGCTTGCGCGGTAATGGATTCCACGTCCAGGCGGGTCATGATCGCGTCGGTGACCCGGTTGGTGAGCCCACTGCGCAGCACCGGATCCGATCCCAGCGGCGTCACCGTCGTCACATAGCGATCGGTATCGAGCAACTCGGAGTTGACAAATCGCGCCAGGACCGACGAAAGACCTAGCAGGGCAACGAGAAACACCAGCACGGCCGTCGCGGCCCAGCGTGCTACTCGATACCGCCGCCCCCGAGCGACGCCGACCGCGTCGCCCCGCTCACCCGGCGAACCGTGCCGCGCCGCGGCTTCGCGGCGCAGCCGGATGAGCTCCTCGCGTTCGGTCTCGTCCAACGGACGGTCCGGATGCTCGGCGTCCATGCGATCAGCCTCGTTCCTGTCGGCCCCGGCCGAACTGCCACGCGCAGTGCCGAATCGGATCGGCGCTACGGTGCCTCGGGAGTGACGATCGCGAAGTTCTTGTCGCCGGGATCGAGCACCGCGACCAGGCGCTGCAGCACCGAGCCGTCCCCGGACAGTTGGCTTGCGGAGTTTGTGATTCCGTCCGCGCTCAGTCCGCCGAGTATCAGGAGCGGAAGTTCCTTGCTCGTGGCGGTCAGCGTCGCCTCGGGAGCGCCCGGCTGCGGGCGAGCGCTGTAGGTCAGCACGCCGTTGGCCAGGGTCAGCCGGTAGGTCTGCCCGGTATCGGTCAGCACGACATCGAGCGAGAGTTTCTCATCCCACGCGCTGGGGCCGTCGATCTGAATCGCGATGGCGTCGAACAACATCGCGGGCGTGAGCTGATTGAGCACATCGGGTGCGTTGGTCTCGGTCGGGGTGCCGAACTGTCCGTCGCGCAACTCGGTCGCGCCCGAGAGGTAGAAGTTGCGCCAGGTACCGTTCTCGGCGCCGTACCCGAGCTGCTCATAGGTGTCCGCGAGCAGCTCGCGCGCCGCGCCATGGCCGGGTTCGGCGAACACGACATGGTTGAGAACCTGTGCGACCCAACGGAAGTCGCCCTCGTCATAGGAGGCCCGCGCTTTGTCCACGACCGCGTCCGCACCACCCATGAATCGCACGTAGCGGATGGACTGCTCCACGGGAGTGTGTTCCCACAGGTGTGCCGGGTTGCCGTCGAACCAGCCCAGATAGCGCTGGTAGATCGCTTTGACGTTATGGCTGACCGAGCCGTAGTAGCCGCGCGCGGACCACGCGTTCTCCAGAGCGGGCGGCAGCGTGATCTGCTCGGCGATCTCGGGTCCGTTCAGGCCCTTGTTCATCAGCCGCAGCGTCTGATCGTGCACGTAGGCGTACAGGTCGCGCTGGGTCGCCAGGAACTCCCGCACCCGCTCGTTGCCCCAGACCGGCCAGTGATGCGAGGCGAACACCACCTCGGCGTCCCCGCCGAACAGGTCGATGGTTTCGGTGATGTAGCCGGCCCAGCCGTGCGGATCGCGCACCACCGCGCCGCGCAGCGTCAGCAGGTTGTGGAAGGTATGAGTGGCGTCCTCGGCCGCGCACAGCGCTTTGAAGTCCGGGAAGTAGACCAGCATCTCCGACGGCGCCTCGGTATCGGGGGCCATCTGGAACACCATCCGCACACCGTCGATGGTCTCCTCGTGGCCGGTGGTGGTGATGAAATCGGTGGGCGCGATCAGCGAGACGACGCCGGTGGAGATCGTCTGGCCGAGGCCGGCACCCACCGCGCCCTGCGGGCCGCGCGCCAGAGCGGCGCCGTACATGTACGCCGCGCGCCGGTTCATGGCGGTACCTGCGTAGACGTTCTCCGAGACCGAGTGCTCGATGAACCCTTCGGGCGCGAAGATCCGTACCGCGCCGTCATCGACTTCTTGCTGGGAGACAAAGCCTTTCACGCCGCCGAAGTGGTCGGCGTGCGAGTGGGTGTAGATGATCGCTTTGACAGGGCGGTCACCGCGGTGCTGCCGGTACAGCTGTAGTGCCGCGGCACCGGTCTCCGCGGTCAGGAGAGTGTCAATCACGATGACGCCCTCGTCGCCCTCGATGAAAGAGGTATTGGACAGATCCAGTCCGCGTACCTGATACACCCCGGGCACGACCTCGAACAATCCCTCGATAGCCGCCAGCCGCGACTGTCGCCACAGGCTCGGATTGACCGTGTCGGGGGCATCGCCCTGTAGGAAGGAGTAGGTGTCGTTATCCCAGACCACCGTCCCCTCCGCATCAGTCACCGCGTTGGGCTCGCGGCGGGCGACGAGCCCGCGGGTGGCGTCGTCGAAATCCTGGGTGTCGGTGAACGGCAACTGCTCGAGCAGCGCCTTGTTCTGGCGGACGATGGACTCGGATGCCGGATTCGGGGTAGCTGCCATGGCGAGAGTCTGCGATCCACGTCACGCGAGACGGTTCACCCGAAACGGGTGAAATCGACACCCGTCCCCCACCCGCGCACATCCGCACAGTGCTGCATTCTGCGTGAATGGTTCCCCTGTGGCCGCTCGGAGACCCCTGGGCCGTACCTGCCTGGAACCTGCCAGAAGATGCGGCCGAGTCCCATGCTCGGCCCGTTGATCTTCCAGCCCTGGCTGCGTCTCCGTCTCGAACCGCGTGAGTCGAGGCACAAGCGTACGTTCGGTGCCGCACCGGCATGGATCGCAATCGGCTCGATGTTGCTCTGCCGCAAGCATTCTCGACTCCGCACTGCGAGTCCGCCGAAGACATACCGGTGGAGAGCACGCCAAGGGTCGGCCAGTTGTACACGGACCGGATACCACGGCGCCCCAACCAGTTCCCACTGGTTGGGGCTCCGAATCGCTGGTGCTCTACTTCGCGTCGGTCAGGTCGACCAGCGCGGCACCCGCGGAGTTGGTCTGCACCGAGGCGATACCCTTCTTAGCCGCTTCCTTGCTCGCGTACGCCTGGCTCTGGGCGATGACCTCGCCGTTGCCCGCCTTGAGCCGCCACCGGAATTTGTCTGCCGCATCGGCGAACAGCTCGAATTTGCCTGCCATGACTACCTCGCTCCGCCTCATCGAGAAACGTGCATCTGACACGCATCAGCGTAGAAGCGAACAACCCGGACCTGGTGCACCAACATGCCCACAGCGCCGCCGGAATCGCCCGGGTCGCGGCGTCACAGGATATTTGTGACCTCGAAATCGCCACGCTCACCAAGGATGTACTGCTTCGAATAGCTGCCTTGGCTCTGTATCTGCGCGGAAGCCCATTCATCAGGACCAGGATCGAGGTCGAGTACGAATTCTGTCGGCGCCGCCGCGACCGCCAGTCCGTCCGACAGCACGCGATACGGATACTGCCTGCTCTCCACGAATCGGTACTCATGAACTCCGTGAACGATCAGCCGCACCTGACACCACTCGAACTGACGTCCACCACCGGTCGGAGCGATCACCGGTCTCATGCGGTCCATCGCCTGCAGCTCAACGGCTATTGTCGCGAACTTGCCAGGCAGCGCCCGGATATCGACGCCGACGATCACGGCGTCATAGAATTTGACGAACCGCTCCAGGAACGCCGCGGAGTTCTCGCTGGTGATCTGCACCGGAATCCCTTCCGTCGAAGATCTCAATGCCCAGAATGACTTCCAGCCTGACGATAGTCGGCCATCAGTTCACGACATGAGCTGCGGCGCGGGCTGCCGGTGGTCTCCGCGATGCGACGCTGGCATTTACGGTGAGCGCGCCACACGGTATTGAGCTCGTGCCTGGTGTGGTGTGTCGCCCCCCACTGGCGAGAGGAGAGCATCGTGGACCGACAGTTCGTTGTCCCCCATGAGGACGAGTTCATTCAAGAGTTGGGCATCGAACTCGAAGGAGCGCACTCCGGCGGGAGTGAGACCGTGCGGCAGGTGACACTCGATCTCGGTCCCGATGATCACGTGGTGTTCTCGTTCGACGTCACTGGCATGTCGGTACGCTTCCGCCGGGTCACCAGCGGTACCGTGCTGACCGATATCTATCGAGAGGCAGCCACCCGGCTTTCGATCGGCTGGGCCGGTGAATCCCGCCAATTCGTCACCGAATTCAACACCGATTCACTGGCTGGCAGACTCGTGATCACGGTCGGCCACTCGGTGGAGATCCTCGATCACATGCTGTTCGTCTGATCCGGGGCGCTCAGGGAGGTCGAAACCAGCGGCTGCCAACAACCATTCGACTGGCCCCTCAACCGCCTCGCGCTGACCGCTTCGGTCAGCGCTTCATGCGTCATGAGCGGATGCGTAAGTGCTTTTCACGAAGCGTGCGTGAAGGCTCCATCGACCACTATCGGCACAGCCTGGCTGGCGCCGATTTCTGTCGCGATGGCCACGTCCTCGCCGAATCCGATCGCAGCAAGTTCCCGACCGGACGCGCAATTGCGGATCAACGCACCGATGTCATCGATACCGTCGTAGCTGGCCTTGACGACCGATGCCTCCGGAGACAGTGGACCGGAGCCACGTTCGGCGAGCGCGGCAATGACCGCGGCGGCACCGAGCCAGTCCTCGACCGCCGGCCGAATTGCACCGCTGCCGGCGGGCCAGTGTTCGCCGGCAGCGATCACCGCAACGGGTTTCCACTGGGTTCCCCAGCCCTGGCCGGCAATCCAGTCCGCGACCGCCGAGGCGTTGCGAAGGCACGCCGCGATCACCGGAATTCCAGTCACAGCAGCGCTAATCGCGGATCCGTTCGGTGAGGGAAGCACCAGGCGCGCAGGAGCGGGCGCACGGCGCAGAGCGGCGGGAGACAGCGACCACGGATGTTGTTGCGAGACAGCCGTGCGACCGACTGCCAACTCTGCGTCCTGCTCTGCGGCGAATTCCGCAGCGTTGCCGTCGCGCCACCGATACGGCAAGACCCGGGTCCCAACGTCGACCGCGACCGAAACCGTTGTCGTGAAAGACAATACGTCCACCACCACGACAGCGGCGCTCTGCGGACCGAGCGCCTGCGCGCCCGCCAATCCCCAATCGAATCGCACACCGGATCCCAATTGCCTTGACCACTCCGGAAACTCGGACATCCTCGATCCCCTCCCATGCCCTGACTTACCACTCGATCAGCAGATCAGTGTGTCAAAGATCAGACACGTGCGCTGAACGACATCGCGGCGATTGAGCCTCTGATCGGCGCATGCGTTTCGGAAGTACTGGCGGACAACCGGTTTGGTCGACGAGCCAACGTGCGTCACGCGGCAGATGAGTGAGTTCCGGGGACAGCCGGTCACGCAGATACGCTCCGCGCACTACGCACCGCCGAGTCGAGCAGCTGTCTGGTGCGGCCTGCCCCGCCAGACATTCATCGATCCAGCACGGGCTGCGGGCAACGCACTGATCGCGGGACTGGAGTGTTCGCTCAATCCGCCACACCGACCGGGGCCCCGAACGCCCGGATCGCGACATGAGCGTGCGATTGCAGTCAGTCAGCTCGCAAATGATCGACGTACTCACGCATCCAGCCACGGCGCGTTTCGACGTGCAACAAGCGCTGCTGATCCCAGATCAACGCTCCGCCTCGGTGGGCCGCCTCGAACATGTCGACCACTCGCTCGGGCTCGCTGGCGCTCAACTCTGCCAGTTCGATCACCGATGCCCCTGTGGTGACCCCGGGCTCGCCAAGCAACTCCAACCCGAACCGGGCCGCGTACAGATGAATCAGATCGGTGCCGTCGGCGATCGCACGGTACCGCCAAACCGGAACATCGGGCCGGTCGTCCGAAACTGTCGAATCCCAGACCGGTACATGCGCCGCCTCCGGCGGAAGCTTCGCCCGCACCCGTCGCGTGTACTCCGATTCATCCATGTCAGAGCCTCGTCCTGCTCGGCTGTACACCACGGTAACGGCGATAGCCAGCAAGAAGCTACAGCTGGTTCGGGACGTCAGCGAGATCGCGTCATCGGCATGAGCGCGCACTCGAGTCAACTGAAGCCAACAGGCACGACCACAACCGATGTCGAGAAGGACCTGTTTGCTATTCGATAGCCTGAACGTTGACCGTGACAAGACAGGACAACGATGGACCAATTCGACTGTACGAAGAGCTATCGAGAGTTGCTTCGCGACCAGGTAGGACCGGTGCTGCGGTCGGCGGGATGGAAAGGAACCGCGCCTACGTGGACCATGACCAACCCTGCGGGCAACCGGGCTGTCGTCAACTTCCAAGGAAACAAGTACTCCCGACGCGAGCAGGCAAGGTTCTTCATCAATCTGCGAATTCAGCCGAAGGTGTGGGTCGAGTACTGGAAGGCCATATATCCGGATCAGCAGTTGACGACGAAATCCGGCCTCTGGTTCGAGCGAATGGACCCTCTCGGCGCCAACGAGTGGAACTTCACCACCGCCGCGGAAGCCGAAGAGTGCTTCGACCACATCGTCGCTCGGCTGAACGGCGAGGCACTCCCGACGATGCAGGAACTACTGGACAACGAGCGTCTCATCGCACTACTGACCTCACGCAGCGCAACCCATCCAGGAGTCGCCGTGCTGTTGACCGAAAACGGGCCGAGCAAGGAATTGACCGAACTCTGCCGGGCGCTGCAACAGCCCGCGGAGGACCAACTACGACGACGGTATCGCGACCAAGCGCTCGACTGGATCGAAACCAAGCTCGGCCCTATCGAGACATGGGCACTCTGAGGATTCGAATCTGCCGACGTTTCTCGATGGCAATATCAGTCCCTTGTGCGGTTACCATCCGTTCCCGATGATGTTGCGCGAGTGGGGATGCCAGCCAGTGCTGCCGGAAGGGTCCTGTGCTCCGTCGCCGCCGTAGCCATACCAACGCAGGTCCCCATTCTCCTCGACACCCCACAACGTGTCATAGCCGACGTCGATCCCATCGGCCCCGGCGATGGAACTGGGCCCGGCGAATAGGGACCGGAATCCGGCCCATCCTCGGCCGATCTGATTGCCGTTGTTGGCATGTGCCCCGGTGGCTCCGGACGGATCATTCTCACCATTGCCGGTGTACCGGTACCAGTGCAGGGCGCCGTCGTCGCGTACCCCGTAGATCTCCGGACCGATCCCGACGATGAATTTGAATCCGAACCAGCCATTGCCGATGATGTTGCCCGAGTTGGGATGCCAGCCGATCGCACCCGAGGGATCGTGCTCGCCTGTGCCCAGGTAGCGGTACCAGTGCAGGAATCCGTCGTGGTCGACCGCGTAGATCACCCGCTCGGGTTCGAATCCCAGCGGTCTGACGAAGGCTGCCCGGACAAATACGTGCAGGAAGTTCTGCCAGCCGTTGCCGATGGTGTTGCCATTGTTGGCATCCGCGCCCACTGCGCCCGCGGGGTCCTGGGTACCGTCGCCGGTGTACCGGTACCAGCGCAGATCGCCATTGTTCTGGATGCCCATGAGCACGCCGTCGCCCATGCCGAGAATATGCTGGAAATCGGTCCAGCCATGCCCGATTGTATTGCCGGAGTGCGTATCCCAGCCGGTGCTTCCGGAGTGGTCGGCGGTCCCGTCGCCGAGGTATCGGTAGTAGCGCAGATGACCGTCGGGTTCGACCCCGAAGATGCGCCCGGCGAACGGCGCGGACAACCCCGAGCCGCCGTGGCAGATGAGCCGGAATGACATGGCGTCCTCCTTGGATCGGCCGATAATGTCCCCGACCTTTCACATACTGGCGCGCGGTGCTGCGGTGGGCCTGAGTACCGGACCACTCGACTTTCACCGCATGGGCTCGGCATGACCCCTCCTTAGGCATATCCCGTTACTGCGCACTCGTGCGCAGCCGATCAGCGGGCTGCGGCATACGCGGATATCCAGTCGCGGGCGTGGACGTTTGTCTTTAGGGTCACGACGTGGCCGGGACATCTGGTCAAGGTCGAAAGAGGTTGTGGGATGAGCAGATTCGCTGAAGTCATCGTTCTGGCACGTGGGGCGGAGGAGGTCACGGAGCATCTGGAGCAGGACGACGATTCCCGGCGGTGGCATCAAACGTTCATTGCGATCGATGACACGAAGTTCTCGGGGGCGGGGTTTCAGTATCGATCGAGCGAATGTTACGCCTGGATTATCCAGTTCTCCCGAAACACCTGGGGCGGGCTGTTGTCGTATCTCGAAGCCTTACCGTGGCCACGCCCGGACTCGGTGCAGGTCCTCGTCCGCGACGAGGAGGACGACTGCTTCGGACTGTGGATGATCTACGACGGCAAGCTGACCGAAGTACCTCTTCCGCGAACAGAACGGGTCGAATCCCCCGGCTACTCCGTCACCGGTGTGTTGATCAGAGAGGACCGGCAAGAACCGCCTGAGCCCGCAGGCAATATCGGATGAGCTGAGCCGCAACAGCTCTGCTCGCCTGTCACCGTGCGGCGGCGTCGCGGCTCCGCACAGAGCGCATCATCTGGTGTAAGTGCGGCTCCTTCCGCAGGCCGCGCGGCAGGAGGCCGACGTGATGCAGACCGGGCGGCCAGACACGCACTGCCCTTGCGGGAAACGCCCGAAAACCTGAGTGTCGCACAGCTATTCGCGTCACACTGGAGCCCGCAGTGACCGATGGAGGGTGAGGAATGTCCGATCCGCTGGTGTCGACTCTGAGTAGGGACGTTGTGCGGGCGGCTTTCCCCGAGGAACTGCCGGCCTTCGACGCTGTCGCGGGCGCGTACTTCAAACGGGGTGACCGTCTGCTGCGCCGCGGGCGCGGTTCGCACGACCCGCTGGGGTTCGGTCTCGCCGACGTGGAAACCATTGCCACCGCTTACACCCTGGTCTATGCCAACGAGATCGTCAAAGAACTCGGCCTACTCTGGCTGAAACGCACTGGGGCACAGGCGCGAACCCGTTTCGAACGGTTTCGCCGTCGGCGCACGCCCCTGCCCACGCCCGAACAGATGCGAGAAGTCTTGGCGAG
The DNA here is from genome assembly GCF_042269265.1 of Nocardia sp. NPDC056000. Taxonomy (NCBI): domain Bacteria; kingdom Bacillati; phylum Actinomycetota; class Actinomycetes; order Mycobacteriales; family Nocardiaceae; genus Nocardia; species Nocardia sp. NPDC056000. The sequence goes on from NZ_JBHJXS010000007.1 coordinate 175,155, forward strand.
CCTCACACCTGAGCAGCGCGCGGCCATACTTTCGGTGGCCGGCACAGCCACCCGGAAGGTGGGCGCTCCCGCCGATCTGGCGGAGCGGATCACCTATGAGATGGACCTGCGCCTGCGTGCCGAGACCGACCCCGACGCCCCTTGACCCGCTCCCGCCCGCCCACGGGTACCACGATCCGCTTCATCGTGCTCATCCTGCTGGTCGCTGTCGCCGGGCTGTTCAGCTTCATCCAGCTCTTCTATCTGTTCCCGCCCAGCGCGAACCGCTTCTTCACCATCATCGGCGACTGCTTGACGGCTACGACCGGCTACGACCCGAATGTCGACGTGGGGGCCGTCACCGATACCTACCGCACGTGCGAGTCCGACGCCTTCCGCCTCGAATTGTGGTGGTTCCTGGGCGGTTTCGCGGTGCTGGTCGGACTCACAGTGCTCCTGTATCTGACACACCCGGCGTGGGTCTCGATCCGCAACGACATGAAGCCCTATCTACCCAACGAATACAACGCCGCAGTGTTGCAACGGTTGTCGATGCTGGCGGACCGCATGGACGTACATCCCGCCTGGTATTCAGCCGGGCGCGCTGTCGGATCCGCGGGCGGGCGCGCGTTCGGCCTGCCTGGACACCGCCGCGTGAGCATCAACCCTCCGCTGATCACACTGTGCACCACCGATCCCGAAGTATTCGACGCGACCGTGCTTCACGAGCTCGCCCACCTGCGCAACCGGGACCTGGACCTGACCGCGCTCACCATCGCCATCCTGTGGTCCTTCGTCGCGGTGGCCGTCGTGCCCGTGTACGCGCTGGTGCCGCTATCTCGCACCGAGTGGTATCAGGCCAAGCTCGTAACCCCTTCGGCCGCATCGCTTCTGGTGGATTGGCGGCTACTGCTCATACAGTCGCTGGCGCTCACCGTTCTGGTTTACCTGGCACGAAACGCCGTACTGCGGGTGCGCGAACTGCAGGCCGACGCGACCAGCGCGGCCTACGATCGGGCCACCCCCGAACTTCTGCGGCGGCTCTATCGGCAGTCCAACAGACACGGCCTCATGCAGTGGATCGTCCGTCACAACGGTACTCATCCCTCGGCCGCCACCCGCCTCGCGGCCCGCGAGCAACCGGAGCTCGCGTGGCGCCCAGCGTTGCCGGAGCTGACGATGATCGGCCTGGCCGTCGGTCTGCTCGCGTCCAACCTGCACCAACTCGGCAGCCAGGTGTATGTCGATCTGCTCCGCAGCATCAACACCTTTCATCCCGACGCACTCATCGGCCTATGCCTCGGACCGGTGTTCGTCGCACTCTTGTTGATCTCGTTGTGGCAGCGCACCGGGGAACGACGAGCCCCGTATCTGACCCACCCGATCGCCCTGCTCAGCGGTCTGTACCTGGGTCTGCTCGCTCCGCTGCTGACCCGCAGGCTCTCCAGCCCGGTAGACGGTTCAGCCGCGGTCACCCGCTGGTGGCGTGGTGATGTCGTGCCAGTGCTCGGTATAGGCGCGGCCTTGCTGGTGGGGGCGATCGTGCTTGCTTTGTGGTTCCGGGCCGCGACCGAACCTGACGCGTGCCCGCCGCACCGCACCCGCTGGGTGATCGTGAGCGCCACTCTGGCCGCGAGCCCATGGTTCGCCGCCTGGTACGTCTGGACAAGTTTGCCGCCGATCGCACGCACGAACGGCCTGAGCTGCTGGATAGATGGCGCCACTCAGGGGCGGTACGCGGAGGCGCTGCGATGTCCGCCCGCATTTCCCGCTCTCAACTTGGTGGAGGTCAATCCGGCGTTCCTGCTCGGCCTGACCCTGATGTGGCTGCTCCCACTGGGATTCGCCGGGCCGCTGCGAGTTCCGCTCATTGCGGGTGCCTGCGCGGGTCTCACGCTCGTCGGGGCGGGCATCGGATTGGCCTTCTGGACCAGGGACCGAGTGCCCGAGGCCAACCGCAAACTCAACACTGCCGCAGGTGTGGAATTCTTCGATACCTACTGGCACACCTATCTGGCGATGGTGCTCTTGGTCCAGATCGTCACCGCGGCAGCCCTTCTCGCCCTCGTTCGCAGTCGCCGCGCCCGCACCGCACTACTGACCATGTCGATCACCGCTGTACTGGCCACCTTCGCTCAGCTCGCCACCTGGGCCACCGCGCGTTGTCTCGATCTGTGGGGACGCCATCCCACCACCTGTGTCCCGCCGCTGGTTCCAACCAAACTTGCCGCGGACCTGCACACCATCACCCTCTACAGCCTGCTGGCGGTGACACCGGTGATCCTGCTCGGCTCGGCACTGCCTCGCATTCCGAGCCGCGCCACCGGCCCCACTCGCGCCGGTGGTGTCGCACTGACCGCGGTACTCATCTCCATCCTGCTCGCCGTCGTTCTCAATTGGCCTCTGGCATGGACGAACTGGGTGCGCTGGGGCTGACCGGGCGAACAGTAAACGGGGATCCACACCCGTCTTGCCAGAACCAGTACGAGCGACGCGCGGGTCGCGGCATGCGCGTGCGTTCGCATGATGTTTGTACAGGCGGAGTAAACGGTCACCGCGTCTACGAGTGCGGTCACAGCTGTGTGCAGCTCGGCTCGGATCAGCTCTGGCTGTGGACGGCGGCGATCACACCCGCTGCGGGCGCGTCGAGTTGCCCGCCGGTGCTGGTGTCGTTCTTGAGATAGCGGTCGAAGAAGGCGGTCGAGTACCGCATGTACGCCTGCGCTTTGGCTGTGAAATCGGCTTTGTCCCAAGGGAGTTGGACTGCACTGAAGTAGGGGTTCAATGCGGCGGCGTCGCTGACCAGGAAATGGTCGGTATCGCTGATTTCGACGAAGTATTTCGGTCCGTGGGCCGCGGCGTACACCTGCCACTGTGGTGCTCGGGAGGCTTCGAGGTAGGGGTCCGCACCGGTGATGAACATCAGCGGGATAGAGAGGTCAGCGGCGGCCTGTGGGATGTACGCGTCGCTGACGAAAACCGGTGAAGCGAGCGGCACGATCGCCTTGATTCGAGGGTCGCGGATCGCGTCCGCGGATGGCCATGCCTGTCGCGCGGGGAGGGCGCACGGATCGATGGCGGTGACAGGTGTGTGCGCGTCGATGGCGGGGATCGGGTGGTCGCACGGAATGCTCATTCCGCCCGTGAGGAGCGTGTAGGCCGCTCCCAGCGAGTGTCCGCTCATGCCGATCGCGTCGGGGTTCATCGAGCCGCCCAGGAGGTCGGCGTGATCGTCGTTGCGTCGCAGTGTCGTATCGAGTGCGGTACGGATTTCCTGCGGGCGGTAGGTCATCGCGAACTGGGTTCGTCGGAACCACTCGCCGTACAGGGAGAACACCGAATCGCTCGAGTTCTGTCCCACCAAAGCTTGCAGCCCCGCGGCCAATTCGGGGCCTTGCAGCCCGGGTACCGCGTCGGTGGCGTCGTCGTGATCGATGCCCACCACGACATATCCCTGACTGGCCAGGTTCTGGGTGTAGAAGTAGTAGCCGTCTCCCGGTGCGCCGAGTCCGGGCGAGAACATGATCAGTGGGTACGGTCCTCCCGAATGGTCGAGTGGCGCGTTTTCCACCGCCGTGCCGGTGATGCCGTTCGGGGTGACGAACGGTGGCTGCGAACTCGCCTGGGCCGGATACCAGGTAATCAGTCGCAGGTCACGACCGTTGTAGGTATAGGACGAGATGTTCACTCCGACGGGGTACCGCCCCAAAGGTGCTGCGGTCGTGACCGGTTCGGGCGGCGGCGGAATCGGCAGAGCCCGTGCCGATCCGCCGTGCACCACCGAGGTCACCGCGACGATGGCCGTGAACGAGATGGCTGCCGCGCAGTACCGCCGCAGGCGCGACTGCGATGTCGAGCGCACCATGGTTACTCCTGACGAGAGATTTCGATTCGCTCCGCCCTGTGCTCGAGGGCGGCTATGTCGCGACGGCTTCGGCCAGTCGCGGGAGTTGACGCAGGGGGTTGTGGTGTTCGACTTCCATGCGTTGATCGGCGTCGAAGATGTCGCTGAGTCCCGGTGCGGGGTCGTGGCTCCCTCTCTGAGGCAGGGTCGCGGCGCTGAAGGGCCAGTCCGATCCGAACACGATGTGATCGCGGCTGGTGACGGCGAGGACGCTGGCCATGGCCGCGGGGGCGCCGCTGAGGGCGGTGTCGTAGTAGAAGCGGGAGATCTGGGTGGCGGTGTCCAGGACCGAGGGCCGGGGCAGGGTGTCGGGCCACAACTCCCCCAGCACGGTCTGCGAGGCCACCCCGATCCGGTGCGATACGAACGGCAGTGTGCCACCGGCGTGGGCGAGCTGGAATCGGATGTCGGGGTAGCGCTGGGTGACGCCGGTGAACATCATCAGGGTCGCGGCCCGGGTGGTGTCGAAGGTGAACTCTTCCAGGAAATCCGGAAGGGGCAGTTCGGGTTTGGCGTCGGGCGCGATGGCCGCGGGGTGGACGAACACGAACGCGCGCCGGCGATTCAGTTCGGCCATGAGTGGTTCGAATCGTGGGTCGCCGAGGTAGATGCCGTTGTAGGCCGACAGCAGCACCACCCCGTCCAGGCGCAAAGTGTCCAGGGCGAAGGCGATTTCGGCGATGGATGCGGCCAGGTCCGGCATCGGCAGCACCGCGAAGGCGCCGAAGCGAGTGGGGTGGGTGCGGAACAGGTCCGCGGCGTAGGTGTTGCAGTAGCGGGCCATGTCGATCGCCTCCTGACCGCCGAGGAAGGACACACCCGGATCCGAGACCGACAGTGCTTGGGCTTGGATTCCGTAGTAGTCCATGAACCCGATGGCCTCCTCCGGTGACCAGTTCGGGGTCGGGTAGCCGCCGATCGTGAAGTGGCCGTGTTCGATCAGGGCGGCCCGGTAGTCCGGTGGCAGGAAGTGCGCGTGCAGGTCGATGCGATAGGTGCCCGACGGAGGCTGCTGGCTGCGCGCGGGCCCGGCCGCCATCGCGGTTCCGAGGGCGGCGAATCCCAGTGCGCCGGCGGCTGTTCCACCGAGGAGGCGGCGTCGACTGGTCTGGCGGGAGGAAGGAAAAGAGGTCACGGTCTCACTCACGGTCGGTGGAAATGGACAGGGTCGGATTCACCTGGACGCGGCGCACAAATCGAGCGCGACATCGACGATCATGTCTTCCTGACCGCCGACGAGTCCGCGCCGCCCGGCTTCCAGGAGCAAGGTGCGTACATCGATTCCATATGTGCGCGAAGCGGTTTCGGCGTGGCGCAGAAAGCTGGAGTACACCCCGGCGTAGCCCAGGGTCAAGGTTTCGCGGTCGACCTGCACGGGTCGGTCCATGAGCGGGCGGATGAGGTCCTCGGCGGCGTCGGTGAGCGCGTTCAGGTCAGCGCGGTGCTTCCATCCGCTCAGATCCGCGACCGCCACGAATGCCTCGAGCGGTGTATTGCCCGCTCCCGCACCGAGTCCGGCGAGCGAGGCGTCCACCCGGGTGACACCTTCCTCGACAGCGACGACGCTGTTGGCGACCGACAGGGACAGGTTCTGGTGGGCGTGCACACCGATCTCGGTGCTGGGTGCGAGGACGTCGCGATAGGCGCGCACGCGGTCGCGAATCCCGTTCATGGTGAGCCGACCGCCCGAGTCGGTGACGTAAACACACTGTGCGCCATACGATTCCATCGCCCTGGCTTGTTCGGCCAGCCCGGTGGGAGTGTTCATATGGCTCATCATCAGAAAGCCCGACACGTCCATGCCGAGTTCCCGGGCGAATCCGATGTGCTGGGCGGCGATGTCGGCTTCGGTGCAGTGGGTGGCCACCCGCACCGAGCGGACTCCCAGGTCGTAGGCGCGGCGAAGGTCGGCGATGGTGCCGATCCCGGGCAGCAGCAGTGTGGTCAGCCGAGCGTGGGTCAGGGCCTCGGCGGCCGCTTCGAGCCATTGCCAGTCGGTATGGCTGCCGGGGCCGTAGGTGAGGCTGCCGCCGGAGAGCCCGTCACCATGTGCGACCTCGATCGCGTCGACGCCCGCGGCGTCCAGCGCGGTCACGACCGCGGCGATGGTGGCGGGAGTGATGCGGTGACGCAGAGCGTGCATGCCGTCGCGCAGCGTGACGTCCTGCAGGAAGAGCTCGGTCATCGGATGTGCTCCCGGGTCGAAGCGATCTGTTCGGCGACGCGCATCGCGGCGGAGGTCATGATGTCGAGATTTCCGGCGTAGGCGGGCAGATAGTGCGCCGCGCCTTCGACTTCCAGAAAGACCGAAATCTGGTGTGTCACAGGCTCACCGCCGGTCAAGGTGTGCACCGGGCTGTCGTGCGGAATCGGGGTGATCTGGATCTGCTGTTTGAGCCGGTAGCCGGGCACATAGGCCGCGACCGAGTCCACCATCTCGCGCACGGCGCGCTCGATCGATGGTGCGGCTGCCCCAGCGGGGTCATGCACCAGCGCCAGGACCGTGTCGCGCATGATCAGCGGTGGTTCGGCGGGGTTGAGCACGATGATCGCGCGCCCGCGTCGCGCGCCGCCGACATCGCGGATCGCCGCGCTGGTGGTTTCGGTGAATTCGTCGATGTTCGCGCGCGTTCCCGGTCCGGCCGATTTCGAGGCGATGGAGGCGACGATCTCGGCATAAGCGACCTCGACCACTCCGGAGATGGCCGCCACGATCGGGATGGTGGCCTGCCCGCCGCAGGTGACCATGTTGACGTTGCGGGCGTCGCGGTGATCATCGAGGTTGACCGCCGGGACCACGAACGGGCCGACCGCGGCGGGGGTGAGGTCGATCAGGAACTTGCCGAAGGGCTCGAGCGCGGCCGCGTTGGCGCGATGCGCGCCCGCGGAGGTCGCGTCGAACACGATGTCGATCTCGTCGAAGCCGGGCATCGCGATCAATCCGCGCACACCGGCGGCGGTGACGGGCACTCCGAGGCGTTGTGCGCGCGCCAAACCGTCCGAGTCCGGGTCGATTCCGACCATCGCGGCCATCTGCAGGTGTTCGGACAGCCGCAGCACCTTGATCATCAGATCGGTGCCGATATTGCCCGACCCGATCACGGCTACTTTGGTGCGAGTCATGCGATCTCCCAAGTGAATTCGACCGAGCTCAGGATCGCGGTGCCGAGCGAGAGCTCCGCGCGAACCTGCTCGCCGGGAATCAGTGGAGCCATCGGGCCCAGTGCACCCGAGAGGACAATGTCCCCCTCCCGCAAGGGATTTCCGAGTTCGCGGGCGGTACGCGCCAGCCATGCCAGTGCATTGAGCGGGTCGCCCAGGCACGCGGCGCCGGTGCCTTCGGAGACCAGATCCTGGCCGATGCTCATGCGCATGGTGATCTCGCGTGGTTCGAACTCGCTCAGCATCAGATGCCGCTCACCGAGGGTGAACCAGCCACTCGAGGCGTTGTCCGCGACGGTGTCGGCGAAACTGATATCCCATCCGGCGATACGACTGTCGACGATCTCGAGGGCGGCGACGGCATAGGCGACCGCGCCACGCACGGTGTCGGCGTCGAGTCGATCGTGATCGAGATCCGCGGCGAGCACGAAGGCGAGTTCGGCTTCGACCTTGGGCTGCAACAGAAGTGGACGTTCGGCCGGCGGGGTCTGCGGAACCTGCATGTCGTGGAATAGCACGCCGAAATCGGGCCGGTCCACCCCGAGCTGCTGCTGCACCGCGGGCGAGGTCAATCCGATCTTGCGTCCGATGATCCGTGCCCCGAGAGCGCGCCGGTGGGCGACTCCGATGCTCTGGACCGCGTAGGCCGCCTCGATATCGTCGCGGCCGATCAGATCGCGGACCGGAGCAACCGCGGTGCCGCTGGTCGCGGCCGTACGCAGGCGTTCAGCGGCGCTCTGCAGCGTCGAAACCTGTTGGGTGCTCTGGAGTTTCATCGGGTCTCCTCGTAGTGGTTGCCGATCAGGTCCGGCTCCACCGGGGCGCTCGGGGTGCGGAGTGTCTGCGCGGGGCTCGAATGTGCCGCGAGGCCGAGCTGGCCGGTGAGGGCGGCGATCAGGGTGGGAGCGTTCTCGGGGGTGGCGGTACCGAAGACGAAACGGTCCGGGCGGATCAGCACGACCGCGCCCGCTCGCACACGCGCGCGCTGGAACCAGCGGGTCAACACCCCGGTGTGATCCTCGATATCGGTCACATCGTCGCGCCCGTCACCGGGTTTGCCCTGCGGGCGTCCACCGACGGGATAGACGGTGACGAACCGCGTGCCCATCGCGCGCAGGGCCTCGAGGTCCCGCGCGCCGAGTGTGGTGCGCGGATCCACACCGAGCCCGACCAGTGCGAAACCGAGTCCGAGGGCGTCGTCGAATCGCTGAAGTTTGCCGTCGTAGGTGCGCACCTGCGGCTGGGGTGTGAGCCGACCTTCGATGCCGAACAGGATCGAACGGTCCATCCCGAGATAGGCGCCGCGGCGAAATCGGGGTGCGGGCTTCATCTTCGCGCCGCGTACCCAGCCACCGAGGCCGGGTACGCGTACCGCGGTGGCGAGTGCGATATCGCGGAGGGTCGCGAGCACCGGATTATCAAGGGAGACAAGGTTCTTGTTGAACACCGACAGGTCGATCATTGCCTTGGCGTGCGGTCGGCGTTCGGTCTCGTAGCTGTCCAGGATCGACCCGTCCGCGCCGTGGCGCAGGATCGCGGTGAGTTTCCAGGACAGGTTGTCCACGTCGCGGACGCCGGAATTCATTCCCTGACCGATGAATTGGGGTGTCATGTGCGCCGCGTCGCCGGCCAGCAGGATTCGCCGGTCGCGCCAGCTGTCGGCGACGACGGCATTGAAGGTGTAGACGAGTTTGCGCAGCACCCGCACTTCGCTGGTGTCCACGAAACGGGAGATGTGCCGCTCGACGGTGGCGGGGTCCTCCATCTCCTCTTTGGTCTGGTCCTCGCGGAGCATGAACTCGAACCGGTGATGCCCATCGGGCTGCGGGCACGACACGATCGGCATGGCCGGATCGCAGACGAAGTCGAAGTAGGGCAGGTGCCGGAAGGCATCGATACCGTCGCGGGCTTCGAGGTCCACGACCAGCCACCGTTCGGGAAAGCTGGTGCCGGACATATCGATCCCGAGCCGGGTGCGCACAATGCTGCGGCCGCCGTCGCATCCGATGAGGTAGCGCGCCCGGACCCGCTCGCGGCTCCCGGGTTCGATCTCGAGGGGACCGGTGCCGTATCCCGAGCTGGTGCAGTGCTCGTGGTCGATCACCACCCCGTCGGCGTCCTGCTCGAAATCGGTGACCGAGCGGCCGCGACGAACGGTGACGTGCGGGTACTGCTCGAGTGCCCGTTCGAGACTGTTCTCGAGATAGGGCTGATAGAGAAAATTCGCCACCGGCCAGCCCAGCGGACGTTCGACCTGACGGAACTGCGCCAGGACCCGGCCGTCGCGGCGCACCCATTGCACGGTGGAGTCGGTGTTCATATCCGCGGCGAGTTCGTCTGCCACACCGGCGGTTTGGAAGATTCGCATGCCTTCGTCGTCGGTATAGACCGCGCGCGCCAGGCCGTAGTAATGCGGTTCGCGCTCGAGCACCAGCACGTCGATCCCGCGCCGGCCCAACAGGTTGGCCAGGGTCAACCCGGTCGGCCCGAGGCCGACGATCACGACCTCATGATCGAATTCGCTCATTTGCCTGTACTTCCGATGAGTTCGGGGACGGTGATTTCCGGGGTGCGCAGGCGCGCAACGACATTGCGCAACTGGTCGAACCTGTCCAGCGGGCTCTGCGCGACGGTGTTGTGCCCCCAGATGCTGATGCCCTGGTAGGTCGTGGCCGTCCAGGCGCGGTCCAGTTCGGGGGTGATCACGACCGGGTTCCAGCCGACCTCGAGTTCGAAACCCGAAGGGGTGACGCAGTAGAAGGACAGTTCGCGGTCGTTGGTGTGCTGCCCGACCGACCACGCCATCCGGAATCCCAGGTCGGTGACGCGTCCGAACGCGGCGAGCATGTCCTCGAGGGTCGCCGACTGGATGTTGACGTGCTGGACGCGGGTCCGGATGGGGTCGATCTTGAGGCCGCGGATATTGGCGACGGCGATCGAATGATGGCGTTCGTTGACGCGCAGGAATCGGATCTTCATCCTCAGTCCCGAGACGTTCTCGTCGATGAAATCCGACAGGCGCGAGTCGAACAGGGTGCGGTAGTAGGCGTGCATGAACTCCGGCTCGCGGGACACGATCGCCACGTGGCCCAGGCCGGCCTCGCCGGTCACCCATCCGGAGCTGAGCATCCGTAACGGCTCATCGGTGGTGATCGGGGTGGTGAAGACTTCTGTCTCAATGCCTTTGGGGCCCGGGAAGCGCCAGAGCCTTTCCACACCTCGCAGCGCGCAGTCCTCGGCGGTGCCCTCCCGGATCGGTACGCCGCGGTCGCTGACGCGGGCCAGAATCCGGTCGAACGTTTCGTGATCGTCCACATGCCAGCCCAGCGCGGTGACGTCCTCGGTGGTGCCGCGCCGGATCAGGAATCGGCATGCGCGGTCATCGAGCCGAAAGCGCAGTGTGTCCGCGTCGGGCCGGTCGGTGTGCAGTCCGATCGCGAGCGCACCGAACCGGTGCCAATCCGCGAGTCGCTGGGAGTGCACCACCAGATAGCCCAGATGTACTGCGCCATACACTGATTCGCTCGGATCGATCCGGGGGCGGTCACTCATGCCGACTGCCCCAGGAACGCCACGACGAGATCGTTGAACAGTTCCGCGCGTTCCCACTGCACCCAGTGGCCGGTGCGCGCGGCCAGATAGAGATCGCAGTTGGGCATGCGGTCGGCCAGCATGCGGGCGCCCTCGGGCCGGTTGACCTGATCGTCGGCACCCCAGATCACCAAGGTCGGGTGAGTGACCGAGCTCAGGCGCGGATCGCGGGTGAAGTCCATCCGCCATAGGGTGCGCAGCGCGCCGAGTCCGGACGGACGACGCAGCGGCGGGTTCGCCACCACCTCGGGATCCATACTCGCGCGGTACCGTTCGTCGATGATGTCGTCGGTGATCGCGCTCGCGTCGTACACCAGGTAGTCGCGCAGGAATTGCGCGAGTTTCTCCCGGCTCGGGCCCTGCCCGGTGTAGTAGGACAGCAGGGACTGCAAACCACTGGTCGGCAGCGTACGGGTAGTACCGACGCCACCGGGGCCCATGAGGATCAGCTTGCCGACCTGTTCGGGCCGGTCCATTGCCAGCCGCAATGCCGCGGCACCGCCGTAGGAGTTGCCGATCAGATGGGCTCGGGGCACCTGCAGCGCCTCCAGCAGTCCGCCGATCGCGGCGGCGAGATCGCCGAACGGGTCGCGCTGATCGATGTGCTTGCTCGATCGGCCGTAGCCCGGCAGATCGGGCACGATCACCCGGAACCGGCGGGCCAGGACCTCGATATTGCGTGAGTAGTTCGACAACCCCGACGCTCCCGGTCCACCGCCGTGCAGCAGCACCAGCACCGGGCCGGTGCCCGCCTCGGTGAAGAAGATGTCGCGGTCACCGACGCGGACCGTTCGCCCGGCCTCGACCTTGTTGTCTGTGCTTGTCACGGCTACCTCCAGAGCGTTGATGATGAAATCATCAGTCAAGATGGTTTCCTCTGTCAAGCAAGATTTGATGATTTGATCAGAACTGTGAGTTGCATCGTAAATCGGAGCTGACAGATTCCTCAGATATGATTTGGCTTCCAAGAGGGAAGTAGGTCCGATGACTGCCGAACCCGCGGCGCCCACCCGCACCGACCGCCGCCGCGAGCGCACCCGCAACGCGCTGCTGGCCGCCGCGCGTGGGTTCCTGTCCGAAGGCCGGTCCTCGGTGAGCATCCAGGAAATCACCGATGCCGCCGACGTCGGCTTCGGCAGCTTCTACAACCACTTCGACTCCAAGGAACAGCTTTTCGACGAAGCGGTCCGCTCGGCCCTGCTGGTCTACAGCGAGATGCGCGATCAGATCGTGGCGCTGTACGAGGACCCGGCCGAGGTGTTCGCGGTCAGCTTCCGGATGACCGGGCGCCTGCAACGCCGCATACCGGAAATGGTGAAGGTCGTGCTCAACTCGGGGATGGGCGTCATGCTCCGCAACGAGGGACTCGCCCCGCGGGCACGTCACGATATCCGCGCGGCCCAGGACGCCGGGCGCTTCGAGCCGATGGACGCGGATCTGGCAGTCATGTCCGCGGGCGGGGCCCTGCTGGGACTACTGCAATTGCTCGACGCGGACCCCGGCGCGGACGCCGACGCCCTCTCCGACGAGATGACCTATCGCATGCTGCGCATGTTCGGTATGAACAAGCGCACTGCGGAACGACTCAGCACCGGCGCACTGCCCGAGATTCCGGAACTCTGAATCGGTTCCGCTGCCGAGTCACCGGCGGTTCGCGGCGCGCGCCACCGCCCGAAACACGCGCGTGCGCACCTCGTTTCGCACTCGGGTGCGCAATGACCGCTCGCGCACCGGAGCCGCCACGCCACCGAAACGCGGGAATAATGCGGCGGCGTTCGCGCGGTCGATCGCCGCGCGCGTCGTCTCGTCGACCCCTCGAAACTCGGTGAGACCGGCCTGGAAGTAGTGCACGGCCGGTTCGGGGGCGAACGGCCAGTCGCTGCCGTAGAGCACATGGCCCGGTGCCGCGAACTCGAGCAGCGTGGGCAGGGCGGCCGCGCTCGAAGTCAACGCGGTATCGAAGTAGAAACTCGCGAGCTCATCGAGAACCTCGATCGGGCTGCGCCCGGTCTGGGTGAAGATGCTCAGCGCCATGCGATGCGAGGCATAGGGGACGAATCCCCCGCCGTGACTGAGCACGAACCGAATGTTCGGGTATTGCTGACGAATACCATTGCGCACCAGCAGATATGCCGCACGGCTGGTATCGAGCAGGAAGTCCGCCGCGAACGGCAGCACCCCCGGGACGGTGGGGCCGGGCAGATCCCCCGGGTGCACGAACGCCACCGCCGCGCGCTCATCGAGCACGCGGAACAACGCGTCCTGGCCCTCCTCACCCAGGTAGGTACCGCGCGAATTGCCCAGCAGGACAACCCCATCCGCACTCAGATCATCCAGCGCCCGGGCCGCCTCCTCCGCCGCGGCCGCCACATCGGGAAGAGGAACCGTGGCGAAGAACCCGAAGGTCTCCGGCGCGCCCGCCGCCAGCTCGGCGGCGTAATCGTTCGCCGCTCTAGCCAGCTTCGCCGCTTCAGCGGAATCGGACAGGAAGGTTGTGCCGGGAGTCGACACGGACAAGATCGCCGATCCGATACCGGAACCCGCCATCGTGTCGATGGCTTCCCGCGGGCTCCAGACCGGAAGCTCTCGGCCACCCGCCACTGTGATGCCGTGCGAACGGAGCGCTTCTGCATAGACCGGCGGAATCATGTGCTGATGCACGTCGATTCGGTTCAGCGACATGCCGAACGTCCTCTCAGTCGAACTCGGAGTCGTGTGGTTCATGCACCACAACCTTTTCGACAGTATGATCATTTCTGAGACTAATATCAATAATGGCAGAGGCATGAATCGTGCCTTAGACATGCCGAGCAACGTTCAGCCTGTTGATCTTTCGGGATGCCAATTGGCCGGTGCGCGCCATGAGCGGACATCCTCGCCGCTACCCTCTCCTTAGGGAAGCAGGTATGTTTCTGATCGGGCTGCCCTCGTAGCTCAGGGGATAGAGCGACGCTCTTCTAAAGCGTGGGCCGCAGGTTCGAATCCTGCCGGGGGCACCGTCAAGACAGTCTTTCACTCAGATCGGCTGAGCCGCTGGATCTTCCATCGCACTGCTCTAGCCGGTTCGATCGGCGCGGTATACGGCAATGGCGTGCGCTCGGAACCGGCCGCCTGCGCGACGGGGGAACCACGCCGAAAGCACATAGGAGCGGGATACTCGGGCTTCCCGGCAGCATGATGATCGCGTGGACTCTGCCCCAACCATCGGGCTCAATCTCGAGCACGAGTGATCACCGATGCCCATAGACGTCTCGCGGAGGATTTCGCTGTCATTGCCTCTCCGCGGTGGTCGGAGCGCGCACTCTCCGCATGCTTGAACCGGCTCATGACCAGCACCGTCACGGGAGTCGTCGCACATCGCTGTCCAGGATGCGTGGGCAGAGGACGAGTGGACGGTCGTGGTCGTCTATCGATCCCCCTGATCGGCCCAGAACGAGACCGAGAATGCCAGCTCATCGCCGTGGTAGTCCGTGCGGATCCGGAATCGCTCTCCCGGCCTCAACCACCGATCTTCGCCCAGCGGTTCCAGCCAGAGGATGAGCCATCCGGCGGAGTCATTGCAGACATCCATACCGCAGCGTAGCGACCACTCGCAGATGAGCCTGAGATGATCTGGGCGCGTTGGTGCCGCGGGGCTTCGAACCGCGCGATCAGCGGCAATGCAGTGCGCTCCAGTGGGCCTCGGTCAAACCTGGATCCGGTGGTCAGTCACTCTCATTCGCTCACTTCACCTGATCCGGTCAATCCGAACTTTCTGACTCGCGCGGCAACAGTCCTGTCCCAAGCCCGCTCCCGTCGCTCCGCGAGGGTCCACAGCAACCCACTCGAGCATCCGAGACTGGCAGCTTCCGGCGAACAGATGTCGCATGATTCCAGACCTGGTCAGGAGTCTGATACAGGCCAGCCGCTCATGTCGTTTCTGCATCCCGTTGTCTTCTCGAGTGGATTGGGGACAGGTGCATGTACGCGTGCGAGGTCTATGTCCTCTTGTGAGACTGAAGACCGAGGCGCGACGCCGAAGTAGATAGTCAGAGGATTGGCGTTGAAGTCAGGAACGCAGATCCCCAGTACGACGAGTTGTTCTTTCGGGACGCCATCGAGGTTGTCGCCGTCCCGAAGTGGGACAACGCGAGGCTGACCGACGGGACGCATCACCTTTCCGTTTGAGAGTCCGAGTGAGTCCTCGGCCCGCGGTAGGGTTTCGCCGATTACGGAGTCGAAGAGTACGAGGTGATTAGGAGCGGGGTTCTCTACGCGCGCGGGTTCCGGTGCACGCCAGTTGATGAATATGATCACAATGCCGACTAGCGCAGCCAACACAGCCACTGCGACAACCGCCAGCGTTCGCACCGAGATCTCAATGGTCTTTCGCATATCAGGGCTCCGGTTCGACGACGGGATTAAGCGAAGTTATTGGGTTGTAATACGAGCCACTGGCAGTTCCCGTTTCCATCGTGGGCCTACACCCCTTCAGCCAGCTGCTGCAGTCGTAGCGCTGCCAGATCCCCTCCCAATCTGAGCGTGTGTACTGCTGATAGAAGGCGATCTGCTGGCCAGGTGGGATATCATATTTTGAACAATCAACCGTGACCGTATCGCTCAGCCCACTCGACGTCGATTCCGAGTTGGTAATCGAGACGTTACCACTTGCCCCACCAGCGCCGGCGCTCCCGCCGACCGATGTACTAGTTACGCTGATCGCCTCCGAAGACCAAGTCTTCGTATAAGAGTTCTTGTCGCCCGACTTACAGACGATCAACGGATTCTGCTTCAGCGGCGGATTGCTGGAGCCTCGGTTCTCTACACGGTTGATTACCCAGTGGTAGTAGTCGTCTTCCCGACTCCAGATTCCCGGCAGCGGCCCAACATCACCTGGAATAATGTTGCCATTCTTGTCCTTTGGGCAGCTGGCGCATCCATTACCATTCGGACCGCTACCAGGTGGCGGTTCCTTTGCGTCCAATTGGACAGAATGTAAGGGAAGATCGGGGCGCAGAGGTTGTGAATTCGGTGCGGGTGGAGTCTGCGCATTCTGCGGTGGCTGTTCGGCAGGAGCTGGCCCGGTCGGTGGCGGAGCGTCGTTCGGGCCGGGGCCTGCGGCCGGAGGCTGCGGTGGAGCCGACACGGCAGGCGGAGGTGGCGCGTTGCCGGGTCCAACGGGCGGGGTGTAGCCCGGGACCGGGACGATGGGGGTGCCGTTGCCGGGTCCGACCGGTGGCGGGGTGAGCGCGCCGGCGTTGGTGCCGCCGCTGTTGCCGGTCGAGGGTTGGCCCGGTATTACCGGGGTCGGCAGCGGTGGTGGGGTGGACGGCTGGCCCGGCGGCGGGGTTGGTGGTTCGGGGACGTCGATGCACGGCCATCCTGGGTGCATCTGCTGCCACTGCGCACAGGGGATATACGGTCCGGCCTGCGCGGGCGAGGCACCCCGGCCCTCGACGACGAGTATCACGATAGCGATCACGAGCAATTGCGCCGCACCCAGCGTCCCCGTGGTAACGGTTCGCCGCCGGTGGATTCCACGGTCTTGTCCGGCCATGAAGGCTCTCCTTTCGACGGATCGAAACTGGTTCACAGCCAGATGGGGTCGCCGTAAACGGTGACGGTGTTGTCCGCGGTGGGGGTGGAGATGCGGGCGGTGGCGTAGGAGCGCAGGGTGACCGGTCCCATGCAGGCGTCGATCTTGACTTCGATGCCGTCGGCGGTGATCGAGGCGCGAGGTCCGGCCAGGGGTTTGGTGCCGAAGTCGATGGTGGCGATGGAGCCGGGTTTCAATGTGGTGGAGATGTTGGGTGAGACCGAGGCGCTGGCGCCGACGCTGACCGACGGGAACTGGGAGATGGTGACCGAGGCGTTGGGGCCGACAGAGAATCCCATGCCGAGGGCGAGTCCGTTGGAGACGTCGACCTGGCAGCCGATCTGGTAGCCGAGGGCGACCGTGCCCGTCGAGATGGCTTGGGTGCCGGTGCCGCGTACTTCGGCGACGGCTTTGAGGGCGACGAAGCCTTCGCGGGTGAACATGGTGGCGGCCAGGTTCGGGTAGCGGTCGAGATTCTCGCTGGTTTTGGTGATCGACAGTTGCCAGCCGTCGTCGGTGTCGACGACGCGGTTCTTGTCCGCGACAGTGTCGGCCTGGCTCGTACCCGTGCCCAGGACCGGCAGGGTCGCGGTGATGGACGCCGCAAGTACGGCGGTGAGTGTGGTGTGTCCGGTGACCATGGATGTCACCCGCTCCTTCGTGGGAGGCACCTGCGCGAACCCGGCGGCGTTGCGTGGGTTCGGGTGGTGTCGTCGAATCGGGATGTCACCGCACAGCAGCGACTCCGCTACTAGAGCTGGAACACACCTGTCAACGGAATGTGGTCACCTGGCACACCAGGTGGAAACCTGGCGTCACACCGAGGTTTACACAGGTGGTGGAGCCCTTCTTCGACCTGATTCGGGGGAGTGAGCTGCGTCACCGTGCTGCGGTGGGTGCCTGGAATCGGTACCCGTGAACCACTGGGAATCGGGACAGGCGGGTCTTGACTCACCGACTCCGCAACTTCTAAGCGAATATTCTGGTCTCACACGCCAACGCCGGACCCTGGGCAGATCGTCAAGGCAGCCGTGGCCGCATCACTGGCGGCCGTATCGCTGGTGGCGGTCGGCTGCGCCGGTACCCGCTCCGCCACTCCGGATACGGGTGCGGCCACGGGGATCGATCCGCTGGGTGCGGCTTTCCTCTTCGGTATGGCTACCGCCAGTTTCCAGGTCGAACGCGCGACACCGGACAGCAATTGGTCGCGCTACGCCAACAGCGGCGCGGTCACCCATCCCGTCGGTGACGCCACCGACTTCTATCACCGCTACAACGACGACATCGTCCTCGCCCGGGGCCTGGGTGCCGAGGTATTTCGGATCAGCGTGGAATGGACACGCCTGCAACCGAACCCAGGAGAGCGGGACCCAACAGCGCTCAAGTACTACGACCGTGTCCTGGCCTCGATCCGCGCCGCGGATATGCGGCCCATGATCACACCCGACCACTCGGTCTATCCGGGCTGGAAATCCGATCAGGGCGGATGAGCCGACCTCGGCTTCGTGACCGACTGGACGGCTAACGCCCGCACGGTCGTGGACCGGTACTCCGGTCACAGCCCTCGCCCAGCCGCAGAAGAGGACGTTGGGGAGGCCAGGGGCAAAGTGTCGCCCTCGAGGTCGACGGCTCAGTGTCGGATCGAATCGGCGCGTCGTGTCAGGGTCGAGAGGGCTTCGACGCTGCCGGGTGCGGCTGTGCCGACGAGCAGTTGCTGTCCTGGCGTGTGTTGGACGTCGAAGGTTTGGTAGATCAGCTCGACTCGCCCGCAGCGTGGATGGTCGAAGACTTTGGTCTTGCGGCCGAGACTGTGCACGTCGTTGGTCTGCCAGAGTGCAGCGAATTCGGTACTGGTGGTGAGGAGTTGGTCGATCAGGGCAACGGTACAGGCATCACGGTCGTGGCTCGTAGCCAGGCGCAGCGCCTGCACGGTGTCGCGGGCAATCTCGGGCCACGCGGCGAACAAGGTCCGGGCGGCAGGGTCGTGGAACAGCGAGTAGACCATGTTGCGGGTGTCGGCGAGCGGTTCGAGCAAGGCGTCCGCGAGGGCGTTCGCGGCGAGGATGTCGAGACGCCGGTTGACGATGTAGGCGACCGCCGTAGGGAAGGCGTCCATGAGGCGGCGCAATTCGGGGTCGACCTCGTCGGGTGCGGCGGTGGTTTCGGGACGGGGCAGCAAGCCCGCGAGCCGGAACAGGTGCCAGTGCGCGTCGGAATCCAGGCACAGTGTCCGCGCGAGCGCGTCGACCACTTGCGCGGAGGGGTTGGTCTCGCGGCCCTGCTCGAGCCGGGTGTAGTAGTCGGCGCTGACGCCGGACAGCACGGCGACCTCTTCGCGGCGGAGGCCGGCGACTCGACGCGGACCGGTGGTGGGCATGCCGACCTGTGCCGGGGTCAGCCGGGAGCGGTGGGCACGCAGAAACTCACCGAGTTCGTTGCCGGTCATCAGCCCAGCCTACGTCCGGAGGATCCTGGGTGCCGCACTCCTAGGAAGCCGGGGCCTGGGTATTCGCGGTGAATGATCGGATGCTCAGGAGTGCGGCGGCCGAACGAGGCCACCGATCACCGACAGAAGGGGAAGATGTGCCTGAGGCGGACGGCAAGGTTGTGCTGATCACCGGAGCCAGCAGCGGAATCGGCGAGGCGACCGCTCGCATCCTGGCTGCCGCGGGTCATCTGGTTGTCCTGGGCGCGCGGCGAGTGGATCGAATTGAAGTGCTGGCCAAGGAGATTCGAGCCGAGGGCGGTAACGCCGAGTACCACGCGCTGGATGTGACCAGCCTGGAAGATACGCAAGCGTTCGCCGCGCACGCACTCGAACGGCACGAGCGTATCGATGTGCTGGTCAACAACGCGGGAGTGATGCCGCTCTCGCGGCTGGACGCGCTCGCGGTCCAGGACTGGGACCAGATGATCGATGTCAACATCCGGGGCGTGCTGTACGGCATCGCCGCGGTGCTGCCGTCCATGCGTGAGCGCGGGCAAGGCCACATCGTGAATCTCGCGTCGGTATCCGGGCATCGAGTCGATCCGACCGCCGCGGTGTACAGCGCCACCAAGTACGCGGTGCGCGCGATCTCGGAGGGCCTGCGGCAGGAAAGCCGCGATATCCGCGTCACCGTCATCAGCCCCGGCCTGACCCGCAGCGAACTGACCGATGGCATCTCCGACAACGACATCCGTGAGGCGGTGCGCGACAGCATGCGTGAGGCGATACCCGCGAGCGCGATCGGTGCCGCGATCCAGTACGCGATCACCCAGCCCCAGCAGGTCGATGTCAACGAGATCGTCGTGCGTCCCACGGTCCAGGGCTGAACCATGGCGATCACTGAGCATCAAGTCCGGACTTGGGTCGAGGCATACGTGCGCGCGTGGAATACCAACGCGGCCAAGGACATCAGCGCCTTGTTCAGTCCGGACGCGGAGTATCACGAATGGCCCTACGCCACTGACTGGATCGGACGCGAGGCCATCATCGAAGGCTGGCGCGGTCGCCAGGCATGGCAAGAAGGCGGCTGGACCTTCGACTGGTCGCTCCTGATGATCACCGGCGACACCGCCGCCATCCACGGCGTCGGTCACTACAAAGAGCTCGGTGAATTCGCCAACCTGTGGACCGTCACCTTCGGCACGCGCGGCAAATGCATCATGTTCCGGATGTGGAACAACCAGCTTCACTGAAATACCGAACGAGGCCCAGCCAGAACTCGCAGACCGGCACATCGCGCTCATTTTGCAGTTGCGGATACTTCGCAGACCCCAAATCGGCTCGGCCGGTTGATCTTCGGCAGTTCAGTGCCAGCAGGCTGGGATAGGTTGCAAGATTTAGTCGTAACTATTATTGTTACGTTCGAAGGGAAGGTGAGGATGCCGTGAGCGCGAACAGCAAGCTGACCGTCGCCGCGCATACCCTGACCTGGATCGGGCTGTATCAGCGCCGCGGCAACGACGTTGCCACCTCGGAGCAGATCGCCACGAGTGTCAACACCAATCCCGTGGTGATCCGCCGGCTTTTGGCCGAGTTGCGCAGGGCCGGTCTGGTCGATTCCCGGCGGGGCGCCGGTGCCGGTTGGATGCTGACACGGAACCTGGCGTCGATCAGCCTGCTGGACGTCTACGAAGCGATCGAGCCCGGGCCGATCTTCGGCATGCACCCGTCTCCTCCAGACCCCGAGTGCGTCGTGGGCCACGGTATCGGACCCGCAATGACCACCGTGTACGACGGAATCGAAGCCACTCTGCGCACCGAATTGGCCCGAACCACCCTCGAAGACGTATTGCGGGATGTGCTGAAAACCGCCTGACCACAGTCGTCGACGCCTTCTCGACACGGGAAGGCTCACGCCACGCTCGTCGATGTAACAAAAATAGTTACCTCAAAGTATGGGAGAAGACCATGGGTCAACTGGACAACAAGACCGCTCTCGTGACCGGAGCCTCCACCGGCATCGGCTTGGCCATCGCCCGCCGGTTCGCCGCCGAGGGAGCGACCGTCTATCTGACTGGCCGCCGCAAGGCCGAACTGGACGCCGCCGTCGACCGGGTGGGCAGCCGGGGAATCGGTATCCCAGGCGACGTGTCCAGCCTCGAGGATCTCGACCGGCTCTACGCTCAGATCGGTGAGCAGAGCGGCCATCTCGACATCGTCGTGGCCAATGCCGGGGTTGGGGACTTCGGTCCGCTCGGCGACATCACCGAAGCCGACTATGATCGCACCACCGCCATCAACCTCAAGGGCACCGTGTTCACCGTCCAGAAGGCGTTGCCGCTGCTGTCGACTGGTGCGTCGGTGATTCTGCTGTCCTCGAGCGCGGCTCTGCGGGGCGTTCCGGGCCTGGGCATCTATGCCGCGACCAAAGCCGCCATCCGGAGCTTGGCTCGCACCTGGGCCGCCGAACTGGCCGGCACCGGTATCCGGGTCAACGCACTCACCCCCGGTCCTGTCACGACCCCCGGCGGCGAGGAACTACGGGCCGTGTTCCCCCAAGACGACCGCACCGGCCCGGCCGCCGAGTCCGCAGCGCCGACCCCGCTCGGCCGGGCTGGCCATCCCGACGAAGTCGCGGCAACCGCGCTCTATCTGGCTTCGGACCAGAGCTCCTTCACCACCGGTGCGGAACTGTTCGTCGACGGCGGCGCCACCCAACTCTGACGAAGGAGCCCCATGATCAGCCACAGTCCGGCGTTCCGGATCCAACAGACCGGGGCCCGTTGGACATTCGTCGACCCGGCCGGAGCACAGTTCGTCAGCGTCGGTGTGGCCCACGCGGACGAGACCAACCTGATGTACCCGCACAATCTGCATGTGTGGCGTCAGCGTTATGGCAGCAAAACGGCCTGGCTGCGCAATGGTTTGGAAGCGGACCTGTCTGCGTGGGGATTCAACACGATCAGCGCCACCGAGGAGGTCGTGGCCGGACACGACCTCGCCGCCGCAGGCGGCCCGGTCGACATCGCGCACAGCAGCGGCTGGCCGGCACCCGACTACCAGTTGACACGCATGCCCTATTGCGTTCCCCTGCGGCCGCTGGAAATCGAGTCCTGGAACGGCTTCCCCGCCTACCGAGATGTCGAGTCACCGAATTTCGCCGAATACTGCGACTATCTCGCGCGCCGCCACGTACTACCGCACGCCGGCAATCCACTGCTGCTCGGATACTTCCTCACCGATGCCCCACGCTGGCAAGACCATCCATCCGGTGCCGGCTTCGCCGGAGCCGATTCCCCTGACCGCCTCTACGAACTGGCGACGGCCTACTACCATGCCGTCACCACCGCCATCCGGCACTACGACCCGCACCATCTGATCCTCGGTGACCGCTACGGTCTCGTTGCCGGGATGCCCGAACCGGTACTCACAGCGGCGACACCCTACATCGACGCCTGGTCGGTCCAAGTCTTCACCGGCGCCGACCCGGGCAAACTACAGCACGCCCTCGACACCTTCGACGCGCTCTACGAGCGGACCAGCAAACCGATCCTGATCGCCGACACCGGAAACTGGTGCGCTACACCGACGAGTCCCCACCGTGTCTCCGACATCCCCGACCAACGCAGCCGAGCCATCCACTACCAGCGAACGATCACGGCCTACGCATCCCGCCCCTGGCTGCTGGGCTGGCATTGGTGCGGATATCTGGAAAACCCAGCACGCGGCGTCGGCATGAAAAGCCCCGACGACGAGCCCTACCTCGCATTCGTCGAGCCCGTAAGCGAATTCAACCACGCCACCACCACCGCCCTCGGACACGGCCTCCACACTCGGACACGATGATCGCGCAACCCACGCAATGACATCAGGCCGCCTCGGCGAGATAGTCTGCGCCACAAAGAGATCCAGCCGAACTCGGATTCCGCGAGCCGGATCAATTGAACCCTGGATCATCACGTAATCGGCAGTTCAGTGCGTTCGGTCAGCACCGGATCACCACGGCCGGTTGATCTTCCATCGCATCGTGCTGGCCGGTTCGTTCTGCGTGGTATGCGGTGTGGCCTCAGGCGGTAGCGGATGTTTCGACGGGCTCGGGTCCTCATGGGTGGTCGCGCTTCCGCTATGGCAGCAATAGGGTGAGTTCTGCGGCTGGCTGCGGACAGCGGCTGCCTAAGTCCCCTGGGAAGGCGATGGTCGTGACCAACTTTCCGAGAGTTGTAGAGCCTGCACTGTTGGAACTCGCAGGTCTGATGACGGCAATGACCGACACCGAGCGGGCGACATTGGCTCCGCGCCTGAACGCGATCGCGCAGGTGTTGCGCGGGCTTGCGGTGATCCTTCCGCCCGACCCGCGGTCGAACTGACATCGGCTCGGATGATCGAGGGGCTCGGCCATATGGCGTGCAGTACCTCTCGGCGGTCTTGGACCTCCACTCTCTGTTGGTCCGCTGCCCACAGGGCCGCTTTGTCAGTGCGCCACGCGGCAATATCGAACGCCCTGTCGGACTTGGACCTTCATAACTGGTTACCGCTTCCGCAGTCCCGCGTCGACCGCTTCAACTGGCGCGGTATACGGCCAGTTGGACACTTGTTGTCAGGATTCGTTGGGACACCTCTCGAGGGGCGTCGAGCAGGCAAGGCAGTAGTCAACCGGCCGTGCCGTCTCTGTCAGGGAGGCCAGGTGGCCCGGACGCTGGGGGGTGGGTGCGTCCGGGCCTGGTCTGCCCGAGGCTGTGGCCAGTTCCAGGCAGTCGGAGTTGGTCGCCGAGCGGAGCGGGTCACCGGGTGGCGGGAGCTGGGTACACCACCTGATGACGCGCGAGTGCGGGAGGACCGCACGGCGGCCGTATGCCCGGTGGGGCGGAGCCTGGGCCGACACCGGCGAGCGCGCCGCCGGTGCTTCCAGTGTGAAACATTGTGTGCTGCTCCGCATCTCGTGCGCGGTACGACTCCGGATCGGGCACGAGGGTCGGCGGTGACTGGTCGGTCGGATTGGCACGAATGGTCAGTGGGAACACCAGTACCGAAGTTGCCGGTGAGGTGGTAAAACCCATTACGGGATGGTGTGGATCGGCCAGCATGAAGGAGCTCACTGATGCACGATCCGGACCGGACTCAGCTCCTGCAGGTAGAGCTCGACGAAAACGCCGCGATCCCGGTGGTGACCGCTAGCGGGGAAATCGACGTGACGTCCGCTCCCGTGCTGGAGCGGGTACTGCGTCGAGCATTGCGGGCGGGCCCGCGCACCGTGGTGGTGGTTATGACGGGGGTCAGTTTCCTTGGCTCGGCCGGGATCACTGTCCTGGCCGCGGTGGCGGAAGAGTGTCTCGAACCGCCGCGCATCGTGGCCTCGTACCCGGTGCGCCGTCCGATCGAGGTGACCGGCGCGGACGCCTTGTTCGTACTGTGCGACAGCCTCGCCACTGCTCTGGGCCAGTCCGTGTAGTCCGGCGCGAGGGTTCCCGCCGTCCCTCTCGGGTGGTTGGTTAGCGCCGTCGAAACGAGGGTAAGAGATCGTGTGTCGACGCCTTCGGGACAGAGACCGAAAGTGCCGATGTGGTGTGTTGCCCGCCCATCCTGCCTGGACGCACCCCCGTTCACGGGGCGGGCAATGCCCACACCTCCGGTATCGAGCCACCACCTCGGGCGCCTTTCCACGCGATGACGGAGTGGCCCGACGCTCACCTGATGTGAGCCAGGTAACATCATCTTCGGTGTGAGAAGTGTTGCGACGGCGTGTTTTTGGGTAGAACGAGCGGTATCAGGCCGCGGTGTGGCGGGTGAGCTTCTTAGTTTGAAGGAGTGCTCATGTCGGTAGCCATGATGGTGACGGTGGGTGTGCTCATGCCGGTGACGGTGGTGGCCGCGGCGTACGGGGTTGTGGCCGTTATCTACTGGTGGGAAAAGCGCAGCGTCCCGGCTCCCCGCTCGCGGGTGCTGCCGGGCGAGATGACCCTCGTGGAGGGTGGGCTGGTGCGGCAACGGATCCGGTGGCCCTGAGCCTCTCACGCCAGATGGATAGTGCTGGTTGAACTTCCGTGGCACCGCGTTGGCCGTTCCGGTCGACGCGGTAACGGCAATTGAGCGCGTTCGGTGCGCGGAGGTTGTGCCATCAATATGTGTGTGCGTTCACCAGCGGCCAGCTCGGAACCCGCCAACCGCACGGTGCGAGATGTTCCGCCAGGCGGCGGATTGAATCAAGCAGTACGCTTGTCCTGCAAAGAGTGTCAGGAGGGGAACCGTGATTCACCACGTACAAGTCGCCTGTCCACCGGGTGCCGAAGATCGCATGCGGTCCTTCTACACCGGCGTCCTTGGCTGGGTGGAACTTCCCAAACCTCCATTGCTTGCTGCCCGCGGCGGCTGCTGGTTCATGGTTCCGGGCATGGGCGGTCCGGATGGCGAACTTCATGTGGGTGTCGAGGAACCCTTTCACCCCGCACGAAAAGCTCATCCCGCCTTCATCGCGGACGTGGACGCCCTCGCGACCGCTCTCACGGCGGTCGGCCATGAAGTCCGTTGGGCCGACCCCGCCGAGATTCCCGGCCGCCGCCGTTTCCACACCACTGACCCGGTAGGCAACCGTCTCGAGTTTCTGGGCGGCAAATCAGTTGTCACCGAGACACACTAGGCCAAGCACACCCCCGCGATCCTCGCGCTCCTCGGCAGTAGTGTGCGTTCCGCACCCTCACCGGTTGATCTTCCACCGCATCGCGCTGGCCGGTTCGGTCAGCGCGGTATGCGGCATGTTAGTACGTTCGTCATCCCGTAGCTTGGTGCTCTAGCTCAGCGCCAGGTGCTGTGCGGTGAGTGCGTAGGTGTCGTCTACGCGTTGTTGTTCAGTGCCGACCGGTGTGGTCAGGCCCGGCATCATCTCGTGCAGGGTCGGCTCCCATTCCTGGTGGTGAGTCGGGAAGCATCGTTGCAGGAGGCCAGTCATGATGGCGGGGGCGGTCGAGGCGCCGGGCGAAGCTCCCAGCAGCCCCGCGATAGTGCCTTCGGCTCCGGTCACGAGTTCGGTGCCGAAGGTCAGGACACCGATGGTGCGTGGGTCTGGTTTGACCAGTTGGGCACGTTGCCCGGCGTGGATCAGGTGCCAGTCCGCGGGCCGCGCGTTCGGGTAGAACCGTTGCAGCTGTGCGAATTTCCGGGTGCGGGTAGACAGGAGCTGCCCGATTAGATAGCGCACCAGTCCGATGTTCTGCAGGCCGACCGCGAGCAGGACCACGATGTTGCCGAGACGCAGTGTGGTGAACAGGTCGGAGAGTTGGCCGTGTTTGAGCAGTCGGGTGCTGAAGGTGGCGTAGGGACCGAACAGGAGTGATTCCTGTCCGTCGACGATGCGTTTGTCCAGGTGTGGCACCGACATCGGTGGCGCTCCCAGCGCGGCTTGGCTGTAGATCTTTGCCTCGTGCCGTGCGACCACCTCTGGGTTGTCGGTGCGCAGGAACTGCGCGCCGAATGGGAACACCGCGTATCCGCGGACTTCGGGGATGCGGGCCTTCTGCAGGAGTTTGAGGGCGTATCCGCCGGCACCGACGAAGACGAATCGGGCTCGAACGGTGAAGCGCTGCTTGGCTTTACGGTTACGGCCAGTGATTGTCCAGATACCCTCGGCGTCGCGGCATAGTCCGGTGACTTCGTGGGAGAGGTGCACTTGTGCGCCGACCTCGACCATGACGCGGGTCAAGGATTCGGTGAGTGCGCCGAAGTCGACGTCAGTGCCCGCGGCGTAGCGTGTGGCGGCGATGGGCTCGCCGCGATCACGCCCTTCCATCAGCAGCGGAGCCCACTCGGCGATGACCGCGGGGTCCTCGGAGTATTGCATCGCCGAGAACAGCGGCACCGACCGCAGCGTCTGAAAGCGCTGTCGTAGGTAGCGCACGTCTCGGTCACCGAACACCACATCCATATGTGGTGCGGAATGGACGAAGGCGGCAGGTTCAGGCAGATCGCCTTGAGTAACCAGTGCGGTCCAGAACTGCCGGGACAGGTGGAACCACTCGGCGATCTGCTCAGCTTTGGCCGAGTCCGTGGGATCGGGCATGTAGTTCAGCTCGCATAACCCGGCATGTCCGGTGCCGGCATTGTTCCAGGGGTGAGAGCTTTCGGCGGCGATCACGTCGAGGCGTTCGAACATCGCCATCGACCAGTCGGGTTGAACCTTGGCCAGTATCGCGCCGAGCGTGGCGGACATGATGCCGCCTCCGATCAATGCGACATCGAGAATCGGTTCCGGTGCAACCGATTTCGTGTTGGTGATCCTTGGTGAATGCATGTGAGATCTCCCCTTGCTGCTGTATCGAGGCAATCGTCACGCGCATCGCATCGATCCGTCTACAGGCAAGATCTGATGATTATCATCCGGGAATGGATGAATTGAATTCGGCTGAGGTCGAGACGTTGGTGCCGTTGCTGGCGGCGTTCGACGTGGCCGCACGCGAGGGACACATCACACGTGCCGCACAGGTGCTGGGCGTTCCGCAATCCTCGCTGAGCCGTCGGTTGAAAGCTGTCGAGAAAACCGTGGGTGCGCAGCTATTCCAACCGGCGGGGCGCGGCATCACCCTTACTCCAGCTGGACGCGAGCTCTACGAACGCACACACAACCTGGTGCACTTGCTGCGCGACGCGGTCAGTGTCGTTCGCGGCAACGCCGACCCCGACGCCGGTCTGGTGCGGTTCGGTTTCCCGCTCACACTCGGGCCGGTCAGCGTGCCCTCGCTGCTGGCCGATTTCCACACCGCGGCACCACGCATTCGATTGCACCTGGTCCAAGCGCACGGTGAAGCACTGGCCGCCATGACCCGCGAGGGACTGCTCGATCTCGCCGTGATGATCCCCGCGCCCACCGATCTGCCCTTTGTGATCCTCGGGCACCAGCGCATCCATCTCTACACCGCTCACGGCCACCGTCTATCCGGGTACGACACCATCGACCTCACCGAGGCAGCAGGCGAGAACTTCATCGCCAATCCCCCGAACTACCACCTGCGCCGCATGCTCGACACCTGGTGCGGCGAAGCGGGATTCACACCACACGTCGCGTTCGAGATCACCGAATTCGAAACCTTGCGCGCCCTTGTCGCCCACGGCCTGGGAGTCGCACTACTACCGGATCCCGAAACCCCGCACCCCGGTCTGCACCGCATCGCCTTGACCCACCCCCGTGACCGCACCATTGGTCTCGTCTCCGGCCACCAAAAACCAACCCCCGCGGTCGCCCGACTCCACGACTACATCGCCGAACACGCACCCACCCGCCTCGGAACTGACCTGTAGTGGCTGCCATAGCTTTCGGGCATGCCCCTCGTTGGATCAATGGACTCGAAGGGGCCCGGATCGCCAGGGGCGGTTGATCTTCCACCGCATCGCTCTGGCCGGTTCGGTCAGCGCGACCGGCGGCAAGACAGGGTTTTGGGATCTGCGCTGGCCGTTGGGTCACTGTCCGACGATTGTCCACGGACCGAGGACCTCCGCCCGAACGTCGAAGAGGAACGGCAGACCGCGGCGGCTGGTGATCCACCATGGGCTGACCGTGGCTATGTCACCGTTGATCTCTTCGATCGAGCATGGAATGGAGGCCGGTCGCGGGTACGTCGATGTCGGCAGCAGGTCGGCAGCAAAATCGACACTCTTGCCGACCAGCCAATGCGGTCGGCCCTGGGCGTCAACGAATTCGACCAGGACCAACCCCGGCTGTGGTTCATCGCAAAGCCAGTGGTCCACGATGGCCGGTAGCTCGCACTTGTCGCCCTTGGCCCAGCTCGTTGTCATGTCTGGACGATAGCGGCACAACCCCAGAGAAGCGATCCGTCGGACAAGGCGTTCAGAGCAAGAGTCATTCGTCCGAAACTCGGCATGATGGTGCGTTCCGCCGGCCTCGGACGCGCACGGCCAGTTGATCTCCCGAGGTGCCGCGGTGGCCGTTCCGAACAGCGCGCCATGCGGCAGGAGAAGACGTTCTCCGCAGTGTCGCCTTCCTCCGGACCAGTGCTCAGGTGACAGCCTTGCCTAGCCAATGACGGGCGTGGGGATCGAGCGGCTTGCCGATGATTGTGGAGACCGAGTCGAGGTGTTGTGGCTCTATCCGTATCCCCAACGCACGGGGCCCCGGGTTGCCAGCGACGGCGAAGATCAGGGGAATCAGATTGTCGGGGATCTGCCATATCTGACGTTTGATGGTCTCGCCGTTGATCGTCCCGTCCGCGGTGTAGGTACTGGTCATCTCCCAGATGAATGGAGCGTCGAGGGGTTGAATCGAGGGATCACACAGACGGCATCCAGCCTCACCCCGAAAGACCATGTGCCGGACGCACATTTCGAGGCGATACGGCTTCGGCGCAATGGTCCAGTCACCCATGTGGCTGTCGATCTTCGGGCTGGCGCGAAACGTGGTGAGCATCCGCATGAACGCGCCGAGGTTGTAGTCAGCCGAGGGCGTGTAGTGCAGTTTCTTCCAACCGGTCCGGCGGATCGCGCGGTCGAGTACGACGATGAAGAAGTCCTGCTCGGCTTGGTGGTCCTGAGTCCATGGAAGCTCAGCCAGGTCGAACCCGCCCATTCCGATGGCGTATCGCACCAGGTCGCAGAAATGCAGCATCAGGTTCTGTTGCCACACGGTTCGGGCCACCGAACAGCCCGCCAGCGCCATCACGTCGCAGAACACGTCGGTACTGCCGTTGTTCATATAGACGTCCAGACCGAGCGCGTCCGCGCTGAAATGGTTGCCCACGGCCGCCACCCTAGTCGCGCTGAGATACCCAATCCGTTGCGACACTTCGCGTTGCATTCGGCTAATAGAGTGCGTTCCTCGGCCTCGGATCGCCACGGCCATTTGATCTTCCACCGCATCACGCTGGCTGGTTAGGCCAGCGCGCTATGGGATGGGGGCTCAGGTGGTCATCTGGTCAGGTCGTGGCGGGTAGCGCTCCTGCTGTTGCGTTCACGACTCGTTTCAGCTCGTCGCACAATGCGGCCTGTGGCCGGTCTTCGTTCAGTGAGGCCTCGAGAGTGAGTGTGCGGCCGCCCTTGTCGGCGATGTTGGCCTCGCCGGGCACCTCGAAGAGCAGTACGCACCATAGATTGCTGTCGCGCCAATGCATTTGGACCGCGCGGCGGTCACCGATGGTCACCGGTTTCGGGTCGACGTATGCGGAGTCTTCGTAGGCAGACCATTCGAAGGGGGCATCGCTGGAGGACACTTTCAACTGGTACCAGCCGCCGCTCCACACGCATGTCGCGTAGTCGACGGAGTTGTCGCCGTGTAGTTGAGAGCCAACATCGAGTCCGGCGGCCGTGAGGCTGGCCGCGGGGAGTTGGCAGGGATCCCACACTTGCACGACGGCTTTGGTCGGGGTGGGTGTGCTGGTGTGGTGAGTCTGCGACGGCATGGTCAGTGTTGCTGTCGGAAGGGTCGAAGGGATTTGTCGGGCAAGGGACTTCGCGATTGATTCGGTACCGGTGCGGAGATCGGCTCGCAGGTCCGGGGAGTCTGCGACCGGGAAGGTTCCGGGGACGCCTGACCAGTCTTTGCCCCAGGTCTCGACGGTGACGATCAGGTTGTCGATGCTGAACTTCACGCTGACCCGCCGCGGATCCCCGGCGGTTTCCCAGATGATCGCGGCCTGGCCGATATCGGCGATCGGGGTAGGGCGCGGACTGTCTGTGCGCGTTGATCCGGGCACGTAGTCGATGAGTTGTTGAGGGCTCATTGTGTGGCGGTCGGGATATAGGGACAGGAAGTAAGAGATAGACACGTGGCGCCACATGGGCGTGCGGTCCGTCTCGAGCGGTCCACGTTGGATCGAGCTTCCGAACTTCAGCGCGCAGGTCAGCCCCTGACTGGTGTCGTCGACCTCGCGTGCGGCGTCGGCCGCATCGGCGAGGGAGTCCTGCGCTTTCCCCGCGAAAGCCTTCACCTCTTGCTCGGCGGGCTTCCACGCCTGCGAGCAGCGGGCGGGCAACTGCGAGAATCCGATGCTGCCAGGCGGCCCGGCAATCCGGGCGCAGCTGCTCATACCGACCATCAGCAACAGCACCAGCACCGCCGACACCCCACGACCACGATGCATCCTCACGACCGAACGTCCCCCCGATTGAGTCACCCATGCGCGACAAGGTGTCCGAGTCTGTCGGCAGGTTCTAGGCCTGTCAAACCGGTCCGGATCGCCAGGCACTCTGTGGCGCTGCGTTATTCGAGGTCGTCACCTGACCCGCCACTTCGACGCTGTCCAGCGCCGGAGGCGAGCTCGGCGTCGAGCACCAGGGGCGAGGGCTCGCGGCGGACTTGATAGCGGTCATCGCTCATCTGAGCTCTGACGGCCGCATATCGGCGCGATACTCGGCAAGGGCGGACGACCGGGACGGGTCAGTTCGACACGGCCGGTTGATCTTCCACCGCTCCGCGCTGATCACTTGGGTCAGCGCGGCATGCGGCAGAATAGTTCATCTTCAGCGGTCGCTATCGTTTGCAGTCGATACGGTCCGGCCGGATTTGCGGTCCCTCGGTCCGGAGAGAGCGCGGCGACGGACGGGACAGAATGACTGAACTCCCACTCCGCATTCCAGCGATGCCGGACAGCATGGGGATGCTCGGGGTAATCGATCCCAGCGCTTACCATCCGATGGTCGAGGATCATGACAACTGGCCAGCGGTGTTGTCGCACTTCGACCTCGAGATGGGGAGGCGCACGCTGCTGCTCTGGGCCACGGGCGCCCAGGATAGTTGGTCTGTCGATGTCTCGGTGTCCCCGGTGGATCGGGGAGGATCGATCCGGACGCAGGCGCGAGGTTCTATCGCTGTGACAGCGGGCAGGCTGGTGTTGGTCAACAGTGAGATGCTTCAGACGATCGCCCAGTGTGAGAGCGAGGATCTCTGGGAGGATCTGAACTGGTACGACAACAGGTTCGAGTTGCCGGACGGCTCCTACGTGTGCACGGTGACGATGCTCGGCAACTCGGAAGATCTCACTGAAGCGGGCAGATTCCATCTGCAGTTCGAACCCGGTGAGGTCACGGTGTGGCAGGAACCCGCTTGGTTCGAACGTTGGCGCTGGTAGCGCAGTCTGGCGACCGCTTGCTGTTCGGCAGTTCAGTGCGTTCGGCCCGGCCGAGATCGCCTCGGTGCGTTGATCTTCGGCCCCCGCCGCGTGGCCGATTCGAACCGCGCGCCACGCGCCATGAGCGGATAACCTGGAAGTTGCGCGAGCTCACAGCCAGCGAGTCAGTCTCCGAGTGGCCCAGAGCTCTTGTATACCCTGCCTCGAAAGTACCCGCCTCCCATGATGTACCAGGGCAAACGCTCGAGTACTGCTGGTGCTTCTTGCGGGGTCAGCGACTCAGCGACCTCGGGGGTGATGATGCCGAGGTAGAAGCGGCCGGAGCTCCGGTACGCCTCAACCTCATAGAAGTAGTGCAGCCACTGCGTGCCGCAGCTGATGCAGGTCTTGACCGTCACGTCCGCGTAGCGCCAACTCGAGTTGTCCATGCCAATCCACCGTCCCTCGTTGCCCAGCGGCCCGAATCGCTCAAACGGCTCGAACGGAGCTGTAGTGCAAAGGCATTCAGACATCGACTCACTCCCTGTTCGAAGACGAATCGCCGGACCCGAAATCGGGACGCCTCTGAATCTCCTCCATCACACGCCCACTACATCACGCTTCCCTACCATCTACCACCTCCACCTGTTCGTGGTCATCGGCAATTCAGGATGTTCCGTCGGCCGCAGATCGCCTCGGCCGCTTGATCTTCGAGAGCGTCGCGTTGGCCGCTTCGGTCAGCGCGCCATGCGGTAGGAGAGGATGTTCAGCACGGCCTTGCGATGCACCTCTCAGTCGCTCATCGCTGCCGCCAATTCGGCGCACAGACCCGCGAGTTCGGAGGAAGGGATCCGGGGCGCATCCGGTGAATCGGCGTTGTGCCACGCCACATCTCGTGCCGTTCCGATGGGCCGGGTGAAGACGTGTTGATGGAGGTGGACCCCAGCAACACTCAATCCCGCGACAAAGGTGAAGACATGGGCGGGTTCCAGGACCCTCCGCAGTGCGCTGATCGACGCCCGGACAGTGCGAGCGAAGGCAATGGTCTCGGTGTCGTCGAGTTGATCGAGTGTCGCAACGTGGCCTCGAGGCTCCACGAACAGATACCCCGGCCGGACCCAGTCTTCCTGCGGTGGACGGTGAGTCACCACCACCAGCTCATCCACATGCACAACCGGACTCACCAATGGCCCGGTCCCGTTGTGTTTATCGCAGATCACGCACCCCCACATACAGGTGACGATATCGCTGAGCCCGCGGCACCGCCCATCCTCAGAGCGATCTTCGACAAAGCACGGGCGCACCCCGCTGGTCTGCTGAATCCAGGCGGGTCGCGGCATTTCCGTACGTTCGGCGGCGAGCTGGGCGAGACGGCTCGGGTGGTTGTCCGTAAGAGTCACTCAGCCCATGAGAAGGAATCGACCCGCCACAGAGTGTCTTCCTTTGTCACGCCGACGATCGCTTCCCGGTCTGCCAGGCCCGATGCTTCCGGAAAGCTAGCCATGGCCCGGAGACGAGGCCGGCCTGGCCCCCACAGGTCGAATGTGATCGCGGTGTAGCTGAACTCCGGGACGATGCCGCCCAGCCACATCAGTTTTCGGAGCCGATCGACCGCCTCATCGGCGGGTGAGTCGTCGAATTCACCCCGACAGCGAGCGGACAAACGGTGCCGGATGACGGCCGGCAGAGCCAGGGATATTCCACGCTGCAGCTCGATCAATGCCTCCGACGAACCCGCGCGATCCCACTGCTCGGGAGGAAGATCGTCGCTGTCGTCGTCCCGGCTCTCGGCCTCTCCGATTACTGTGTGCAGTGTGTCGAGGAGATTGCCGAAAACCTCGGGCTCCCAACGGCAATACGCCACGTCGCTGTCACTCGCAACGTCCGCTACCGGGAAGTTTGTGACCAATGAGCCCGCGAGGTCGATATTCTCGCCGATCAATGTGTGTGTCCGCCCCGCAGGCGCGGGGTGGAACCTTCCAGGGACGGACTCGCCCCCGACACGGTCACCGTTGAGAAAGGGTTTATCGGCGGGATGGAAGTATTCGCCGACCAGAAATTCCGCGCTCGCCCCCCATCGCTGCGAGCCCCCCAACTCCGACACCGGGTAAAGAAGCCACGACCCGAGCCCCTCGATACCGCTGCACATTGCCATGAGCTCGCGGTATTGGCCATCGAACCTCACCCCCAATCGTTGCTCGGCGGCGGCGAGTTCGGCCTCCGACGCCGGAACTCCCGGTGTCGCTCCGATCGCCACAGCTCTGGCAATAAGATCCCGAAGCGCCATGGAAATGGACTCTACCAGCGCAAACAGGCCGTTCAGGCGTGCGGCCCACCACGGCGGCAATGGTCTCGGACCCCCATACGGACCATCGCTGGTTCGGCCGACGCTACATACGGCTGAGCGGACACGGCGATGGCCCGATATACCTTAGGGCCGTTGATCATCAGCTAGGTCGAGTTGACCACTGTGGAACGCCCGGGAGGCGGTGCGGGCCCAGGCGGTCATACTCTCTGGGCAAATTCGTTGGTGAGGTGCACGTGTGACGGCAGGCTGAGGTTCAGGTGTTCGACCGCCGCGCGGACACTGACGTCGAGCTCCCAGTGCAGGCCTACGACATGACCCGCCCACACGTCCCACAGGCAGCTGACAGTGTCGTCGATGATCAATCGAAGCGTCGAACCAATCTCCGGATCACCGGGATCATCCATCCATCCAAGCTGTACGTCGTACGTTCCCCGAAGAATGAGGCGCCACCGATTCAGCTCCCCATGCGAGAAGAACCCGTCGTTCAACTGAACGATAGCGATACCAACTGTCACAGAGGGCACTTCCGGTGATGAGGAGCAGCAATCCAAACCGATCACCATCCAATCGTCGCTGTGGATCACGTCCTGGACAACCTGGCCGCCCTACCGACCCGGACTTCGCGCTCATCGCCACTATGGTGCGTCGCCCGTGACTGAACGGCCTTCTATCCCTGGATCTTCTGCAGGCCCGCGCTGGCTGAGTCGAACCCTGCGGTTAGCGACATTTCAGAGCGATCGTCGCGTCCATTCGACCCGCGTCGAGTTGCTGCCGGTCGGCCTCTAACCAGCCCCAGATCAACTGCCCGACCACATTGACATCGTGGATCTTGGTGTCGAGGGGGTCAGGGGTTCGGCGTGTCTGTCAGGTAGTGGGTGTCGCAATAGTGGGTGGCGGCTGTTCTCGGTCGGCTGCGCGGTGTCGGAAATCGTTGAGAGGCTGGCAGAATGGCGCGGCATGAGTGGGTTGCGTTGCGGCGCTGCGATTGTCGTCGCGGTGTGTGCGTTCGTGTTGTCGGGGTGCAGTGAGGATGCTACGCAGCAGTTGCGGTTCGGGGAATCGGTGACGGTGTCACGGATCAATGGGACGGTGGGGATCGCTGTGCTGCGCATCGATCGGGGCTCAGCGTCGGATCTCGAAGGGCTCACCGGTGCTTTCACCAACCCGCTCGCCGACCCGCTCGCGAAATCCCCGGCGATCGATGGCACTCCCTACTACGTTCGCTACCGCCTGACCCGTACTTCGGCCGGTGCTGACGTCGGCACCTACTTCGTCGTCAACACGGGCCGCAAAAGCGTTGGGCAAATGACTATTAGCCCGGCGCCGTTTTCGGGGCTGACCGGGTTCGCCGAGAAATCCGGCGTGGAAAAGCTATGCGCGGGGGTGGGCCAGGACGAGTTCCGGGCATTGAGCCAGGGACAGAGCCTGGAAGGGTGCACGCCCTTCCTCGTGCCTTCGTCATTCGGCCCCGAAGCTCCGACTCGAGTCCAGTGGGTGCCGTACAAGGGCAACGTGGTCGCGACCTGGTTCTCCGGTACGTAAGTCGACGAGCGGCGCTCTGCCCGGCATATACATGCGGCCCATTTGGGGCAGCGACCAGGGCCGGTGAACGACGCCCTCGAGTAGACACAAATCCGAAGTCTGATGGAATGACGCCCGGCCGCGCAATTCTCCCAGTCGTCGGCATGAGCGGATGCCTCTGCGCCACGGTCGATCTCGCCGCCAACAGCGCACTCCGGCCGGTTGAGTCAGCGCAGTATGCGGCAGAGCGAATAGTGTTGTGGGTCGGCTCGGGCGTGAATCCAGACTGCCCGAGCCGACCTGTTCTCATGGGGTGACGATGGCGAACGCGGGATCGAATTCGTCGAGCAGGGAGCTGTAGGTGTCCAGCGCGGCGGTGTCGCCGTCGAGGGTGATTTTCCCGTCCTTTGCCAATCCGGCGGCCGCAGAAGGTTCGAGCAGTGTGGGGACCATCAGTTCTTTCGGTCCGGTGATGGTCAGTTGGGCGTCTGCGGAAGTACCGGGGCGGGCGTTGAGAACGCCACGCCGGATCCACATCGTCCATTGTTCGCCCGCGTCGGTGAAGTGCAGGTCGATGCGCAGGTCCGCGGTGGCGGCCTTGTCGCCGATGATGTGCACGGCGACAAAGTCGAACAGGATGTCGATCGGCATGGCCAGGATGGAGTCCCGGCTGGCGGTGGCGTAGGGCGGCGGCTGGGTGCCTTCGCGCAGTTCCAGTGCGGCGGAAAGGAATACGCCGCGCCATTGCGGTCCTTCGGCTTGGTAGCCCATCTGCTCGTAGGCATCGGCCTGCAGGTCTTTGGCGCGCTGGTTGTCGGGTTGGGCGAAGACCAGCGGGTGCAGGATCTGTGCGGCCCATCGGTAGTCGGCGGCGTCGATGGCGCGTTGGCCTTCGGCGAGAATCTTGTCCGCACCGGCGAATTCGACGAATCGCTTCGACGACTCGACCGGCGGGTGCGGATGCAGTGAAACCGGGTCGCCGTCCCACATGCCCAGTTCCTTGGTGTACACCGCGCGCACGTCGTGGTGCAGGGTGCCGTGATAGCCGCGATTGGCCCAGTTGCGGCCCAATTCCTCGGGCAGCTCGATCACCTCGGCCGCTTCGAGCGGGGTGTAGCCCTTGTTCGCGAGCCGCAACGCCTGGTCGTGGATGTATTTGTAAGTGTCACGCTGGGATTCGAGCAATGCGGTGACATTCTCGTTGCCCCACACCGGCCAGGTGTGCGGGCCGTAGTGCACCTCGGCCTCGTCACCCCACCGTTGCAGGGTTTCGTCGAGGTACCGGGCGAAGTTGCGGGCATCGCGGGTGCGCGCGCCACGCAACGTCTGGATGTTGTGCAGGGAATGGTTGGCGTTCTCCGCGCACGTCAACGCCTTCAACTGCGGGATCCAGATATGCATTTCCTCGGGCGCCTCGGTATCGGGAGCGTAGAGAAATTCGAACTCGATCCCCGCGATCTCCCGTCGCGCACCGGTCTCGGTGATCAGATCCGTCGGCGGAATGTAGGAGATAGTGACATCGCGGGCGGTGACCGCGCCGATGCCGCAGGAGACGAACCCTTCCGGGCCCGGGGGAAGGAGTCCGCCGAAAGCGTAGAAACTGCGCCGCGACATGGCATTACCGGCGATGATGTTCTCGCCGATGGCGTACTTGTTGAACTGCAGGCCCGGCGCGATGATCGGCACCTTGCCCGAGGCCACGTCCTCGGCAGAGACCACACCCTTGACTCCGCCGTAGTGATCGACGTGGGTATGGGTGTAGATCACCGCTTTCACCGGTTTGTCGGTGACATGCTCGCGGATCAGGCTCATGCCCTGGCGCGCACTTTCCACACCGGCCATACAGTCGATGACGATGATCCCGTCCTCGCCCTCCACGACCGTGAGGTTCGCGATGTCGTTATTGCGTGCCTGGTACACGCCCTTGGTGACCTCGAACAGGCCGCCGACTGTGACGAGCTGCGATTGCCGCCACAGACTCGGGTTCACCGTGTCCGGGACCGGCGGGTCACCCCGCAGATAATCGAACTCTGCCGGGTCGAAACTGATCTTCGACGGATCGCTGTCGGAATAGACAGGTCCCGGCAACGACGCGATCAAACCCCGCTGGGCATCGGTGAAGTCCTGCCGGTTGGCCATGTCGTAGAGCTCGGTAGCAGCCCGGTTGGCCTCCGCGGTCGCGGGACTGGCAGGCTTCGGCTTCTGGCACATGGGCACGCTCCTGTCGGAAAACACGGATCGAACCTTCATGCTCAGCCCGTTCGTGGACTGCGTGCCTCACCCGAAGTGGGTGAATTGGCCGAAGCGCGCCGCAATCCGGATCGCACCGTCAGGGTTGCCGTCCACCGAAGGCGGCGAGGCGGTCATACAGTCGTGCGTCGTCCGAGGTCGTGACCACGGGCGCAATATGGAATCCGTCGGCTTCGGCGCCCCGGACCTGCGGGACCAGATTCTCCCGAGCCCACCCCAGCGCGAGCTCACCGAGCTCGGGATCCAACTCGAGGGATTGCCCGGTGGCCTTGGCGATATCCCAGGCGTGGATCGCGAATTCCGTGGTCTGCTGCCCGATCGCCCATGCGGCCGGCACCGCACCGCCGGGAAAGGTATGCGTCCGCTCCATGGCGTTCGGCGCCCGCCACGCCGCCCGCAACCGCGCCGCGGCCATGGCGAACGCCGAATCCCACTCCGCCCCTACGTAATCGCCGTCACTGGACCCGCGCCGCCCGGTCTCCACCGACTCGGCGAACCGATAGGTCTCATCGACCACATGATTGACCAGATCACGAACGGTCCATGCCGCACACGGTGTCGGCAGGCCCGCCTGCTCCGGCCGCACATCCGCGATGAGCGCACCCAACTGGTCGAGAGCGCGAGACAGGTGATCGATCCTCATGATGTTCCTCCGGGTATGCGTGTTACCCGTATCGACGGAGTGCGCCACGGAAATTCATCGCACCACACAGCCGATTCGATCAGCTACGGTCGCCCGGTAGGTATTGAGGTTCTTGCTGGCGTCCCTCCCTGTGCGGTCAGCCAAGCGGTGTGGACGCGGTGAGGCTGCCGAGTAGTTGCGGGCGTTCTTCGCTGGGGATCCGGGTTCGGTGGTGAATCCGCGGTCGGGACTGCAACTCGTGCGGCGTACAGCCTTTCGCTCGGAACACAGCGAAAACCTGCTCACACGAGGCGAGAATGTGGCATTGCCCGCCCCGGGAACGGGTGCGTCCAGGCAGGATGGGCGGGCAACACACCACATCGTCACCCTCGGTCTCTGTCCCGACGGCATCGACATCACGCACATACCCGGCCTCGAACGCCCCAATCACCCACCGGCAATGAATTTTTTGCCAGCATTCGGGCAACTGGCACCGAGCTTCCCGCCCCACGACAGCCGCGGGTCCACCCGAATTCGCGATGCCTGAACACATCGCCCCGATGAAAAGCAAAGCCGCACAAACAGATCGGACTTTGATAGAGGTCAACCGCCAGATGGCGAGACCACGAATGCACCCCAGCCGTCCACCTCTCCCGCCAGGTGCACCTCGGCCTCTCTGCGATGGAAACCCGCACCGTTTCGCGCACATCGCCGTCACGACCGCGGCCACACCCCGTCGGCTACGACATCCGCGGATCAACGGTCGCGGCACAGCGGTTCCTCCACGGCTCGAGGGGGTGTGTGCAGTAGGTTCCGACTGGACGGTTCGACCGAAGGCGCTCGGGGCGTGAGGAGGCACGTTGACGCGGACCGATGAAGACTCGATATCGGGGTCCGCGGCGCGGACCATAATCGCCGAGGCTGCCCCCGACACCGGGCTGCCACTGTCCGCGGCGCAACTGCGCTGGTGGGTGGCGCAACAGTTGTATCCCGAGGTGCCCAATACCGTCGCCCTGTATCTGGCGCTGCGCGGGCCGCTGCAGGTGGATGTGCTCAGAGAGCAAGCCGGGCTGGCTGCGGCCGAGGTGCAGTCGCCGCTGCTTCGCTTCCGGATCGAGGGCGGCTATCCCACCCAGTATCTGGACCCGGACGCGTTCGGGCCGATGGGGTTCGAGGACTTCAGCGCGCTGCCCGAGGCCGATGCGGTTGCCGTCGCGATGCTGCGGATGGAACGCGATCACGGTTCGCCGCTGGACCTGATCGCCGATCCACCGACCGTGGCCACGGTATTCCGAGTAGCACCCGAGTATCACCTGCTGTATCTGCGCAGCCACCATATCGTGCTGGACGGAATCGGTGCCGCGGTGATGCTACGGCGCACCGTCGAGTTGTACGCCACCACAACAGGTTTGGCCGAGGCAGACGGACCCGCCCGTACACTGCCCGGTTGTCCGATGACAATCGCCGAACTCCTGCACGACGAGCGCGCCTACTGCGAGTCGGCCCGAGCGCGGGCCGATGGCCAGTACTGGCGCGAGCAGTTGGCGGGTATGCCCGAACCGGTACGGCTGGCGGGACGTCCAGCGGTCCGGCCGCGCACACCACATCGGGTCAGCGCCTCCGTACCGTCGCATACAGCGCAGCGGGTGGCAGTGTGGCGTCAGCGCGGATACACGCTGCCGGAACTGACCATCGCGGCATTCGCCTCCTATCTGGCTGCCCTGACCGGTGCCGAGGACATCGTGCTGTCACTGCCGGTGGCGGCGCGCCCGACGGCGGCGCTGCGCCGATCGGCCGGGTCGGTGTCGAACGTCGTTCCGCTGTGGCTGCGCGAGTTTCGTGACGGGACCGCTGCCGGTGTGGTCGAGCAGGTGCGCGCCCGCGTGGTCGGGGCTTTGCGGCACCAGCGGTACCGGTATGAGGATATTCAGCACGATCGAGGTGAAAGCCACACCGTGCGAGGCGGTTTCGGTCCCGTGGTGAACATGCTCGGGGCAGTCGCACCGCTGAACATGGGACCGCTCACCGCGCAGGTGCAGCTGCTGGCCTTGGGGCCGGTGGAGGACCTGCTGGTCAACGGCTATCAGCTGGGGCCCGACGATGACGCGATCACCATTGGCATGCAGGCCAATTCGGAGCTGTACTCCGCGGACTCGGCGCAGGCGCTGCATCGAGGATTTCTGGCCTATTTCGATCGCTTCCTCACCGACCCCGACCGCCCGATCCGGAACGTCGCGCCGGGCGAGCGGCGAGCGTTCCCGGCGGCCGAGGGTACCGATCGACTGCTCCCGGATCTGCTCCGCGGCATGCTCGTCGGCCCAGATCCCGAACCGGGTCCATTAGCTGAAGACGTTGCGCTACAAGATGGTTCGCGCTCCTGGTCCTATCGCGAACTGGACCAGATGTCCTCGCGGTGGGCGCGCGAGCTGATCGATACCGGAGCGGGGCCGGGCACCGCGATTCTGGTCGCGATTCCACGTTCGGCGGAATCGGTGCTGGCGGTGTGGGCGGTGGCAAAGACCGGAGCCACCTTCGTCCCGGTCGATCCCGCCGACCCAGCGCATCGACTCGGCGTTGTCGCTGCGGATTCCGGTGCGCGCCTTGGGCTTACCGTCGCAGCGGTCCTGGACCGCTTGCCCGCCGGACCGCAGTGGCTGGTGATGGACGATCCGCACGTTTGCGCGCAGGCGCGGCGGCGGACGGGCACTGCGATTCAGGACACCGAGCGGACGCACCCGCTGCTGCCGGACCATCCGGCATATCTCATCTTCACCTCGGGGACCACCGGCACCCCGAAGGGGGTGGTCGTGACCCATCGCGGACTCGGACCGCTGACCGACCATATTGTCGAACACTATGGGGTAGAGCGAGATTCGCGCGTTCTGCACGCCCATGCCCCCTCCTTCGACGCGCACCTGCTGGAACTGCTGGCGGCGTTCGCCGCCGGAGCCACCCTGATCGTCGAACCACCGTCGGTCATGGCGGGCCCCGCCTTGGCCCGGCTGTTGAACGAGGCGGCTATCACGCACTTCCTCACCACCCCCGCGGTACTGGCCACGCTCACTCCCGAGCAGGTGCCGTCGCTGCGGGTCGCGGTCGTGGGCGGCGAATCGTGTCCGGTGGATCTGGTCCGGCGTTGGGGCCCGGCACTGCGACTGTTCAACGGCTATGGTCCGACCGAATCCACGGTGATGGCAACACAATCGGCGGCTCTGACACCGGCGGGTCCGGTAACCATCGGTGCGACGCTGCCCGGGTCGCGGGCCTTGATCCTGGACCATCGACTGCGTCCAGTGCCCCCGTGCGGCGCGGGCGAGTTGTACCTGGGTGGCCCAGGTGTGGCGCGGGGCTACCTCGGGCGGCCG
The DNA here is from genome assembly GCF_042269265.1 of Nocardia sp. NPDC056000. NCBI lineage: Bacteria > Bacillati > Actinomycetota > Actinomycetes > Mycobacteriales > Nocardiaceae > Nocardia > Nocardia sp. NPDC056000. Next base: position 216,903 of record NZ_JBHJXS010000007.1, read on the forward strand.
GTCGCCACGGCCGAACGCTTCGTCGCTGACCCGTCCGGGACCGGCGAACGCGTCTACCGCACCGGCGATCTCGTCCATGCGGCGCTCGATGGCACCCTGGATTTCCTCGGACGGGCCGACGACCAGCTCAGCGTTCGCGGGCGTCGCGCCGAACCGGCCGAAATCGAAGCCGCGCTGACGACGCTGCCGGAGGTCGCACACGCCGTCGTTACCCCTCACGAGGGACCTGGCGGCATCCGCCTGATCGGATATATCGTTGCCGCGCAACCGCATCGACTCGACCACGCCGATATGACAGCGCGCCTGCGCGAGCTGCTGCCCGCCGCGCTCATGCCGGCACAGCTCGTCGAGATGGATCGGCTTCCGGTCACCGCGCACGGCAAGATCGACCGCTCGGCACTTCCGCTGCCGTTGGTCGTGCGCCAGCCCTACCGCGCGCCGGAGTCGGATCTGCAACACCTCGTCGCCGACCATTTCGCGCAGATCACCGAGACCGCCCGGGTCGGCCTCGACGACGACTTCTTCGAGATCGGCGGCAATTCCCTGACGGGTGTCGCGCTGTCGGCCGAGCTGGCCGCGGCCACCGGACTTCCGATAACGGTGCGCTGGCTCTACACGGCTCCGACCGTCCGGGAGCTGGCCGCACGGCTGGCCGGGCACGACGGCGGAACCGCCACCGACGACGCGCTCGGCATAGTTCTGACATTGCGCCGCAACGGATCTCGCCCGCCACTGTTCTGTGTGCATTCGGCGGTCCCGCTGGCCTGGTGCTACGCCGCATTGGCACAGCAGCTCGACGACCGCCCCGTGTACGGCCTGCAAGCCTTGACCCTCGACGGTGAACCCCGCGCGGGGGCCACTATCGACGACCTCGCGGACGGCTATGTGCAGGAGATCCTGCGGGTGCGGCCCACCGGCCCCTACCATCTGCTGGGTTGGTCGCTGGGCGGGCAGATCGCGCATGCCATCGCCATTCGGCTGGCCGAACGCGGCGCGAAGGTCGCCACACTGGCCATGCTCGACAGCATCGTCTTCCCCGACGATATGCCCGCTCCCCCACTCCCACGCATGCGTGATCTGCTGACCCATCTGCTCGGGGACGAACCCGACAACGGCGATGACCTCCCGGACCTCACCGCCGAGCAGGCCGCAGCCGAATTGGCCTCTGCCCCGGCCTCATTCGGCACCGGGCTGACAGCCGAACAACTGATCCGGCTGCACCGCGGCTATGCCGACGGGGTTCGCCTCTCCCACGGTGCCCGCCCCGGCGTGTTCAGCGGTGATCTGCTCTACTTCTCAGCCACTCGCGGCGCGACCGAATCTCTCGACGCGCAGATGTGGCAACCCCATATCGACGGCACGCTCATCGAGCATCCGATCGCGACCACCCACGCCCAGTTCTGCAATGCCGACGTGGTCGCGATCCTCGGCCCATTGCTCGCCGCGCACTTGGACGCCGGTGATGACCGATGAGGACCGGGTCCCGCTCGGGCGTGCGCTGGTGGAATGTGTACGCGGACACCGGACAATGGGAACGGCAAGGGCCCGAGGCCGCCGCACTGCTGCGATGGATGACCGAACACCTGCCGCGCCCACATCCGGAGCTGGGGCGCACCGGGCCGGTATGCCCGTTCGTGCGCTCCAGCGCCGCACATCAACTCATCTGGGCGGGATCGGTGGACGGTGGTGATGCGCTGACGCGGGACCGGCTATACCTGGCGATCGACGACGCGTTCGAGGTGTATCACGGGCTGCTGCGGGAGAACCCCGCGCAGGCACGACGGTTAACGCTGGTCACTACGTTTCCCGGGCTCACCCGCTACGACCTGATCGACGCGGTGCACCTGGCGCGCAAATCCGAGGCCGTGGCCGATGGGCTGATGCTGGGACAGTTCTATCCCGGCTGTACGGTGCCCGGGCTATGGAACCGCCACTTCCATCCGCTCGACGCGCCGGTGCCGATGCTGGTGCTGCGTCCGATGATGAGCACCGACTATCCCTTCCTGGTCTCGCGCACCGAATGGCTGTACGCGTACTTCACCCAGTTGGCACCGAATCTGCCCAGGGCGCTGCGATGGTCGATTGCCGAGCGAATGCTGGTCTGCGGTCCGAACGCGAATGAAATAACCGCTCTGCGAATACATTCCGTCGACGAACACGCGCGCTGATACCCCCTATTCCAGCCCTGGCCGGTTGATACTGGACTCATGCACCGAATCCTGCGCTGTTCCCTCGTGCTCATCGCCGCATTCGCTGCCCTATTGCCGATACCGGGGCACGCCGATCCGGGCTCCTCGATTCTGGAGGTACGCCCGCTCGGTGGCCGGCAATTCGAAGTCACCGTCTTCTCTGCCGCCATGAACAGGGCGATACCGGTATGGGTGTCGCACCCCGATGGTCCCGCGCCCGCGCTCTATCTGCTCAACGCGGTCGACGGCGGCGAGAATGGCGGGCCGTGGACCAACCGCACCGATATCGCTCAATTCTTCGCCGATAAACCGGTCAATGTGATTCAGCCGATCGGCGGGCGCGCCTCCTACTACACCGACTGGGTGGCCGACGATCCGGCGCTCGGGCGCAACCGGTGGTCCACGTTCCTGATCGATGAGCTGCCTCCGTTGCTGGAGAACCACTTCGGCATGACCGGCCGCAATGCCGTTGCCGGAACATCGATGTCGGCGACCTCGGCGCTGAACCTGGCCATCGAGGCTCCAGGCAAGTATCAGGCCGTGGGTTCCTACAGCGGCTGCCCGCGCACCAGCGATCCCGTCTCGACCGCGTACGTGTACTCCCAGTTGCAGCCGTACGGTGCGAGCGCGTCCAATATGTGGGGCGCACCGGGCAATCCGGCCTGGGCCGCACACGATCCGATCGTGAACGCGGACCGCTTGCGCGGTGTGGCACTGTACATTTCGGCCGGAGACGGCACGGCCGGTGTGCACGACACGCTTGCCGATCCATCGATCGGCGGTGACGCGGCACGACTGGCCGATCGTATGCTGGTGGGCGGCAATATGGAATCGGTTGTGCGCGGATGTACCGCCACACTGACCGATCGACTTGCCGCACAAGGTATTCCGGCTCAGGTCGTCTACCGGGCCGGTACGCACGCCTGGCCGTACTGGCAGGACGACGTACACGACTCCTGGCCGATGTTCGCCGCCGCGCTCGGGGTCTAGCCCGCGTCCTCGCCAGTCGCGGGTTCGGGCAATGCGAGCGTGAGCACCCCGATAGCCACGCCCACCACCGCGATCGCGGTGAACATGGTGACGCTTCCGGCCACGGTGTGCGCACGGAAGAACACCGCGCTCAGCAGTGCCAGCCCCAACGCGTTGCCGAGCTGCTCGATGGTCGGCACCATACCCGAGGCCGCGTCCAGCTGCCGCTGCGCCAGACCCGAAAGCATGATCGGTTGCAGTGGCACACAGAATATTCCGACACACAGACCCGCCAGCAGAACCGGGCCGATCACCAGTGGCACCGAGACAACACCCGCGCTCACCCGCAGATAAATCGCCCCGATCGCGACCCATATACCGAAACCGGTGATCGCCACCGCCAACGTGCGAACTCCCCAGCGCCGCACCAGAAACGGCGAACCGAGCGCGCCCGCGCAGGCACCCACCGCGAAGGGGGTCATCACCAGACCGGTGCGCCAGGCGGAGAAGCCGAGTTCGTCCTGCAGGGTGATCGACACCGCGAAGACGAAGGCGGTGAACATGCCGAAGAACGCGGTCACCAGCGCGCATCCGATGGCGAATCGGCGGTCGGCGAACAGATCGAACCGCACCATCGGGCAGCGGCCACGCCGCGCCTCGCGTCGCTGTTGGACGACGAATACCGCCCCGCACGCGATCGCACCGGCGATCATCGCCGACGAATGCAGCCGCCAGCCGTGCTGCTGAACATCGGTGAGCGCGTACAGGAGTGCGAAGAGACCGACGGTGGACAACGCCGCTCCGGCGGGATCGAGCCGCTCGCGATTGTCCGGTCGACCGAGATGCAGATACCGCAGCGCCAACACCCAGGCGACCAACCCCAGCGGCAAATTGATCAGAAACACCGAATGCCAACCGAGCCCGAAGAGATCGGCTGTAACCAGCGCGCCACCGAGGATAGGTCCCACCATTCCGGCGAATCCGGCCACCGCACCGTACAGGGCGAACACCTGCTGATGCCTGTCCCGAGGAAAGGTGGCCGCGACAATGGCGATGGTCTGCGCGGTCATACCCGCGGCCGCACCGCCCTGCACAACCCGTGCCACTACGAGTTCTGTTGCACTGCTCGATATTCCGCACCACACCGAAGCCGCGGTGAATACCAGCACCGACGCCACGAATATGGTCCGCCGCCCCACCAACTCGCCGACGCGCGCCGCCGTCAGCAACGTGCACGCGAAGGCCAGCGCATACCCCGACACCACCAGCAACTGCGCCTGACGCGACACCGCCAGATCCACGGTGATACTGGGCAGCGCCGTGGTGACGATCGTCCCGTCGATCATCTGCATGAAGACCGCGATCAAACAGCCCGCGAAGGACAGCCACGCCCCGGTCCGCCCACCCGCGAATGCCCGCGAGGCGGCCGGATCGCGCCCGGAATCGACGACGACCCGCGCGTCCGCGCCGGACTTCTCGAAACTCTGCAATGAGTCGATAGGGCGAGCATATCCGGGTCGGTCTGCGCCCTCCGGTACCCCGCCGTACTGATCTTCGCCCGTGGTGCCGGTGCGCACGGCTCTCATCGTTCCGCCGAACCAGGGCTGACGGCGGATCTACGTCAAAACGACTGCGGGTCTATGCCTTTGGCGGTTGACTGGGATGCGAGAACGTCACCGAAGTTCAGGGATGTCGCGATGTATCGCAAGGCAGTGTTTCAGCGTTCACAACGGGCATTGGCCCTCGCGCTCCTGGTCGTGGCAGGTTGTGCGAGCAACTCCGCCGACAAGGAGCCCGCCCTTGATACGACCCGGATCGGCGACTGCTTCAGGGAAATACCCGGCCGCAACCAGATACCCATGCACCCGACGCGGGTGGATTGCACGGATTCCGCCGCAGGATCGAAGGTTACGTTGATCCTGTCCGGAAGCAGAGGTCGCGACTGCCCGGCCATGGGCGGCATCGCCACTGGCGGCACATTCTCCTATTACTTCGAGGTCGGCGGTAAGACCTTCTGCTTGGTGCCGCGTTAGAGAGTGGCCCGACCCGGGTGAGGTCCCCGGTGGTGGTTGCGGGTGCGGCCCGGACGCGCGCAGCACGCCACCAGAGCCATTCGTCCCAGCTCGGTAGCATGTAGCGCATGGCCATCAGACTCGAGAACGTCGGCATCGCCGTTCGCGATCTCGACGCGGCGATCGCGTTCTTCACCGACCTCGGTCTCACGGTCGTCGGCCGTGACACGGTCAGCGGTGAGTGGACCGACACCGCCGTCGGCCTCGATGGCAACCACGCTCACATTGCGATGCTCCGTACGCCGGACGGTCATGGCTGCCTCGAACTGTTCGAGTACATCCATCCCGAGGCAATCGAGACCGCGCCCACTCTTCCCAACGAGATCGGCATGCACCGTGTCGCGTTCTCTGTCGACGACCTCGACAAAGCCCTCGAGATAGCCGCGAGACACGGCTGCCGTCCACTTCGTGGCGTGGCAACCTATCACGACATCTACAGGCTCACCTACGTCCGCGGTCCCAGCGACATCATCGTGATGCTCGCCGAGGAACTGAACAAGAGCTGACCGCAGCCACCCCGGTCGATCAACGTGTTCGCCCGAACCCGGCCATTGCTGGGCACGTCTACAACAACATGTGCGGTCAGTTCAACGTCAGCACCCACGATCCATTGCACCCGCCGTCGTTGCCCGCCATCGGATCCCATGCCCACGCGTCCGAGATGCCATCGGCCATTTGGACATTGAAGCTGCCGGTCGAGGAGGTGATGCGGTCTCCATCGGCGAGAAACGCGATTTCACCCGGGCTGAAGTCCCATGTGCCCGAATAGCCGTAGGGATAGTTCAGCCTGATACTGGTGTCGTAACCGGAGTGATTCTGTACGAGCAGACACGCCCCCGGTGCACCGTCGGCACGAGCGGGCGCGGCGGACACCCCGATCACGGCGGCGACAGCCAACGACATTGCCCCAGTTACTGCTACACGAACGACTCTCATCGATTCCCCCTCCTTGTTCCGGGAGAAGGTACACACGCACGCGAAAAACTCTCCACTGCAATATGTCTCACGCCCGGTGCGCTGGTTCCCGGCACGAGGTTTCGCAAGCCCGCCGCCACGAGTACCCGAGGCTAGTCCCCTCCCCTACCCTGCTGAGGCAAATCTGCAGCGCGGCAGTGTGTTTCGAGCTCTCGCTGCCGGTCACCGACCGAGGGTCACAGCGCGGGCGGTGCGAAGCCACGCACGTGTACGAGGTCGTGGGTGAGTCGGGTGAAGGCGCGGGTGGCGGCGCCAAGGTAGGCGCCGTCGCGGTGCAGCAGCACGACGGTGCGGGCAGGCAGGGGCGGATCCAGGGCGATGGGGGTCAGGTGGGGGTGGTCGTGGGTGATCGCATCAGGTAGGACCGTGGCCAGCGCGGTGCGTTGCACGATTTCGGTGAGCGCCTGAATAGTGTTGGCCTCGACCATGATTCGCGCCGCGACGTCATGCACCGCGAAGTAGGCGTCGATATGCCCGCGGGTTGCGAAGTCACCGCTGAGCAATGCCAGGTGCTCGGCGCCGAGGGCCTGCACCGGAAGAGCCTCCGTTACGGGGCGATCGGGACGGGAACCGACTACGAGACTGAGGGTTTCGGTGAACAGCGCGGTGGCGGAAATGCCGGGCAGGTGGGGTCCGGCGAAGGCGATACCCAGGTCGAGATCATCGGCGAGCAAGGCCGCCTCGATGCGGTCCTGCGAATCCTCGATCACGCGCAAGCTGATGTTCGGGTGGCGGGTGTGCAGTTCGGCGGCGAGAGAGCCGATCAGGTAAGCGGTGAATGTGGGCGTGACCCCCAGGCGCACGTGCCCCTGGGACAGGTCGCTGACATCGTGTACCGCACGCTGCGCGGCACTCAGCTCACCGAGCGCGCGACGCGCGTGCGCGGCATAGGCGGCACCGGTGTCGGTGAGTCGCACCGTGCGCCCGGTGCGGTCCAACAGCTGTGCGCCCACCGCGCGTTCGAGCTGCTTGATCTGCTGCGACAGGGTCGGCTGGGAGATGTGCAATTCGTCCGCGGCGCGGGTGAAGTTGCGGTGTTCGGCGACAGCGAGCAGATAGCGCAGGTGTCGCAGTTCCACGGTCGCCACACCACCACTATAGACACCATCAATAGTGGAGATCGATATCAAGTCTTGGACTCTATAGACAAAGGTCGGAAGAGTAGATCGTGCCGGCCCGGTCGGGTCGGCGAGCACCGAAGGGAGTGACCCATGCAGGATCTCGCCGAGGGCGTCGCCCGTTTCCAACGCGATGTATTCCCGGCCAAGGCGGACCTGTTCGCCCACCTGGCCACCCACCACACCCCACACACCCTGTTCATCACCTGCTCCGATGCCCGTGTCGTCCCGGAATTGATCACCAGCGCGCAGCCGGGTGAGCTGTTCGTGATCCGTAGCGCCGGAAACCTGGTGCCGGCCTACGCTTCCGCCGCCGACGCGGTCACCGCGAGCATCGAATACGCGGTCTCCGCGCTCGGGGTGTCGGAGATCATCGTGTGCGGCCACTCCGCGTGCGGGGCGATGACCGCACTGGCACACGGCGACGATCTGAGCAGCGCACCCGCCGTCGCGGCCTGGCTGCGGCATGCCGATGCCTCGGTCGCCCGCACCGCCACCAGCGGCGATGTGCCGGCACTGGTGCGCGAGAACGTACGCGCGCAACTGACCAACCTGGCCACCCATCCCGCGGTCGCACGCGCTCTGGCCGAGCGCCCGCTCGCCCTGCGCGGCTGGGTCTACGACATCGGCACCGGCGACATCGAGATCGTGTCCACCACCGACGCGGGGTCCACTACCGCGGCCTGAACGCTTACTGCTGGCGCACCTTTCGGGGCCAATACCCCGGCGCACCGTCATCACCGACCGCTTCCGCACCCGCGGAAGCGGCCACTCCACGAAAAGGACGTAAAGACAATGATCCACTCCCAGTTCGATCCCACCGCTCGTCAACTGCTGGCCAACGCCGCGGTCGAAGCCAAGATGGTCAAGGATCTGTCGTGGCAGCAAATCGCAGACGCCGCAGGGCTTTCGGTCGCCTTCGTGACCGCCGCGGTCCTGGGCCAGCATCCGCTACCGGCTGACGCGGCCACGGCGGTGACCGAACTGCTCGGCCTGGACGCGGACGCGGCGCGACTGCTGCAGACGATCCCGACCCGCGGCTCGATCCCCGATCGCGTGCCCACCGACCCGACCATCTACCGCTTCTACGAGATGCTCCAGGTCTACGGCACCACCCTCAAAGCCCTTGTCCACGAACAGTTCGGCGACGGCATCATCTCCGCGATCAACTTCAAACTCGACGTGCGCAAGGTCGCCGACCCCGACGGCGGCGAGCGCGCGGTGATCACCCTGGACGGCAAATACCTTCCCACCAAACCGTTCTGACACCTTCGACTCCCGGGAGAACGTCCATGGACTTCGCACAGCACACCATCGATCTGGCCCGCCGCAATGTCGAGGCGGGTGGGCGGCCATTCGCGACCGTCATCGTCAAGGACGGCGAAATCCTCGCCGAGAGCCCGAACCTGGTCGCCCAGACCAATGACCCGACCGCGCATGCGGAAATCCTCGCCATCAGCCTGCCTGCGGCTGGGCACCGAGCACCTGAGCGGCACCACCATTTACGTTCTGGCCCATCCTTGTCCGATGTGCCTGAGCTGACTCGCTGTACTACTGCTCCGTTGCCTTCTGGTGAGCAATTGTGAGCATTGCTCGAATCCATCAGGCAGCCGTACCTTGCGGTACGGCGGTCCCGGTCCGATCAACCATCTGGTTGTGCCGGGTTGACGCTTCCTCGCCTGCTGCGTTGACCACTGTCGTGGTCGCGGACTCCTGCCTGGCTCCACGTCCGTTTCCAGTCCTGTGACTGGCGGCCGGGCCACTCCCGGTACCGGTCCCGCCGAGGCGGGCGAGGTTGATCGCGGCATTGAGATCACGGTCGATCACCACACCGCAGTGCTCACATACATACGTCCGGTCCGCGAGTGTCAGGTTTGGCTTTCCCCTGCCACAGCCGGAACAGGTTTTCGACGACGGAAAGAAACGGTCGGCCTCCACCAGAACCGAACCGTACCAACGAGTTTTATAGGTCAGCATGCGTCGGATCTCGGCGAGCGCGGCATCAGCGATCGACCGATTCAGCCCCCGCTTACGGGCACCACCCCCCGCGCGCATCCCGGAGACGTTCAAGGTCTCCACCACGATCACCTGATGTCGCTGAGCGAGCTCGGTGGTGGCCTTGTGGAGCGCATCGCGCCGCACGGCCGCCGCATGCGCGTGAGTGCGACCGACCCGGCCTTGGGTGCTGCGCCAGCGATTGGACCCCTGCCGCCTGGACTGTGTGACCCGATCGTAGGGGCCGAGCTGCCGCGCTGCGCGGCGCTGGAGCGCGCGTAGTCGTTTCTGGGCGCTGGTCAGGGATTTCGGAGCCCGAACGCGGTCGATTTCGCGGCCATCGGGCGTGGCGATGACCAGCAGTGAATCGGCCTTCACTCCGACGTCGACACCCACCACCGGAGCTCGCGCACCGACATGAGCGGGAACCTCGACCGCTCGGGCGACGAGCGTCTGGAACCCCACATGCCACCGCCCGGCCGCGTCCTGGGCGAGGGTGGCCGAGAGAATCCGCGCGCTACCGGAGTCGATGCGGCGGTGCAGCTTTCGCGTCGACTCATGGGTTTTGATCCGCCCGATCCGCGGCAACACCACATGGTGACGGTCGGCCTCGACCCTGATGACGCCGGTGGTGAACCGCACCGAACGCCGGGACCGAGCGGTCTTGAACCTGGGGAACCCGACCGGCTTGCCGGCCCACTCACCCCTGCGGGATCTGTTCCACGCGTCGAGTGCGCGAGCGAGGGAGTCGAGGCCGGAGTTGTATGCCTCTTTCGAGTTCTCGGCCCACCACGGCGCGACCACGTCCTTGCGCTGGTTCCAGTCCTTGCGCAACCCGGCCAACGTCCAGTTCATCGGCGGCGTCAGCCCGGGATCGGCGATGCCGTAGGAGCGTTCGGCAGTGCGCTGGTCCATGACCGCTTTCACCGCACCCAGCATGACGTTGTGGGCTTTGCGGGCACCGCCGGCATGAGAGCGGAACGAGCGTTCCTGGGCTGGGGTCGGGTCCAGGGCGAACCGATACCCCTGCACCACCCAACCGGCAGGGATCTCGAACCTGGTCATCAGATCACCTGTGCCGGTTCGGCTCTGGTGGCGGTGATCGCTCGCAGCGCTCGATTACGCGCACCACGGCGGCCATAAAGACCGGCACACATCCAGGTCAGAACCTCGATCATCTCGCGCACCAGATCATCGGTCCTCTCGCCCGGATCGGCGACCACGATCCCGCGGCCGGACGCGCCGAGGGCGAGGAAACGCGGGCATAGAGCACGGCCCGACCAGTGGATTTCCCCGTCGAGGCGTCGACCCAGATCGTCCCCGATTCCAGCCACAGGGCGCGCACGGGCATCTTGTCCCGGAACCACCGATACGCGGTGTGCGGGTGAACACCGTTTCCACGAGACCATACGGCCAGCTTCACACACACAGTAAAACAGCCATTCGACCACGTTTGCTCACATAATGCTGAGCTATTCGTCACCCTGACGGCAGAATCGCTCATCCCGCCAGGTCCCGAGTCCGCCTACTCCACGACGCACTAGGTTGTGTCGCACAATGATTCGAGTCATTCGTCGATGAGAGCCGCGATCTCCTGATACGGGTACCGCGCCCGATGATCATGTAGGTAGGGTTCGGTGTGTGTCGCGTTCCGGCGCCAGGTGGACGGCGTTCGGAATGGAGGCAACGTATTTCGGAGGCAGCCATGGGTCCACAACTCCAGCCCTGCTGATATGAGTCTCGCGCCACGTCAGTCGGCGCGTATCTGCCACTCCCGCATGATCTTTCGGGTTCGCGCGCGCTCGCGCCCCCTTTGGTGACGGCCGTGCCCGGCCTTCCTCACGAAACGTGATTTCCATGTCCTCCACACAAAGCGATCGCGCCCGAGCTCTCGGTCGCGAACTGATCGACACCCACAACTGGCTGCGCGGTGAACTCAAACGGGTGGCCCGCGAACTCGACGAACATCGCGACGGCACCCTCGTCCTCCCGCTGCGCGAGCTGCGCGGCCACTGCCTGGCCTTTTGCCGCGCACTCACCAACCATCACACGAACGAGGATCGGACGTCCTTCCCCGTTCTGGCACAACGGTTTCCAGAACTGGCCCCCGTGCTCACCGAGTTGAGCGCCGACCACCGTCTGGTCGCCGACATCCTGACCAGAATGACCACTCTGCTCACCGACGTCCAGGCCGAGACGCTCGCGGCGGTCCGCAGCGAGATCATGGGTCTGTCGGCCATCCTCGAATCCCATTTCCAATGGGAAGAACGCCGCATCACGGCCGCGCTGGATGATTTGCCCACTGGTGATCACACCGGAAAGGAACTGTTCGGCACGTCTATCCAGTAGGCCGTGTCTCCCAATGCGGTGAACCATTCGACGACGAGAATCAGGACGAATCTGGACGCGGCGACCGGTCGGCCGCGAAATCCCATGGGACGAAATGGGGTTTTGCGGCTGTGGCTCAGGCGTCGTTCCGAAGATCGTCCAGGGCTTGCCTGCGTCGATATTCCGCCGCCCTGGCCTCATAGTCTCTGTGTTCCTGTGCATGGTCCGGGGGCAGGTGCGGTGTGTCGGTTGTAGCGAAGAATCGTGCGAGGGCGGTGTTCGAACTGACGGCGAGTTCGCCCGACCGCGCGAACATCGCTGTCTCATAGCGGGCGATCGCGTCCTCGAGACTGTTCTCTTTGTAGATAGCGTGCGCGAGTTCCGTGCCGTCCAGTAGCGCGAGGTTGGTGCCGTGGCCGCCGAAGGGTGCCATCAAATGCGCGGCATCGCCGATCAACGTGACGCCGGGAACGTGATTCCAGGTCAGCGGCGCGGGCAGGGCCCAGAAGCTGCGCGGAATGTAGTCACTGTCGATGTCGGTGATCAGCGGCCGCATGAGCGCGGACCATCCGCTGAACTCGCGCAGCAGGTAGGCGCGGACGGCGTCGCGGTCGGTGAGGTCGACCCCGGCGGCGACGTCCCAGTCGAGCGGTGCGCGGAAGGCGACGTAGCCGCGGACAACGCCATTGCTGTTGCGCTGCACGATGACCGCGCGGCCGTCGCCGTCGGCGGAGAACATGTGCCCGTCACCGACGATCGCGGCGACCTCGGGATGGCGGACGTCCACATCGTCGAAGCGGGCATCGAGGAAGCAGACGCCGAGGTATTGCGGCGTGGCGTCGGTGAGCAGCGGCCGGACCCGCGACCACGCCCCGTCGGCGCCGATGAGCAGGTCGACGTCCGCGCCTACTCCGTTGGCGAATTCCAGACGGTGCGACCCGCCTCCGAGCGGGATGGTGTGGCGGAGTTTGTGCCCCCAGCGGACCGTGCCGGGACGCAGATGCCCGTAGAGCATGGTCCGCAATTGGCCGCGGTCGATCTCGGGAGCCGCTACGTCGCCCTCGGCCGGGATGAACTCGGCCAGCACGGTGCCGTGCTGATCACGACGGCTTTTGGCTTGGCCTTCGATTCTGGCCAACGCGCCGAACGCGTCCATCAACCCGGCATCTTCCAGAGCGATCTGGCCGGCGTCGGCGTGCAGATCGAGGGTGCCTCCCGGATCACGCGAGTCCACAGCGGCATCCGCGTCGTACACGACCGGTTCGAGGCCGTGCCCCTGCAAGATTCGAGCGCACATCAGGCCGGCGGGCCCGCCGCCGACGATGGCAATGCGTGGTGTGTTCATGAGGTGAACCCCTTCCGTGTGCGGTGGCGATGTGGATCGGCGAGCGTGCTCACCCTCCGACGAGGCTAGGTGCAACCGTTCGAAAAGTAAATCGGTTCTATTTTTAAGTCCGATCAACCATTGTGCTAAGTTCGGGGTTGTGACCGAGATCGGGCGTCGTGAGCGCAAGAAGGCCGCCAACCGCCAAGCCCTGGCCGACGCCGCGCTGCGGCTGTTCCTGGAACGCGGCTACGACGCGGTCGGAGTCCGAGAGATCGCCGAAGCCGCGGACGTCTCGGTGGCCACGCTGTTCAAACACTTCCCCGGCGGCAAGGAAGCGCTGGTATTCGACCAGGACGCCGGGCGCGAGGCAGCGCTCGTCGCGGCCGTCCGCGAGCGCCCGACCGGCCAGTCCATCCCGCAGGCGCTGCGTGAGCTGCTGCGCGACGAATCCTCCCGGCAGGTGCGAGAACACCCGCGCTTCGCCGACTTCCGCCGCCTGATCGACACCACACCCGCCCTGCGCGAATATGCCCGACGCATGTGGCTCCGCCACGAAAACGCCCTGGCCACAACGATTGCCATCGACAGTGGCGTACCAGAGCACGACCCCGCCTGCCAGGCACTGGCACACTTCGCCCTCGAGGCCGTCACCCTCGTGTACGGACGGGACGATGCCGACTCCGCCCTCGACCGGATCTTCACCCTGCTCGACACCGGATGGACCGCAACGGCGGCCACTCCCCGTGGCGACGGCTGACCGCTTCGGCATACCGGCTGTTTTCACTCGACGGCCAAACCTGTTGGCAATTCCGCCATTACGCCCGGTTCTCCACCATCGCCAGCGATATCACGGCAATCGGCCGAGGCCGCTTGGATCGTTGTCGGATGGCTCGAATCATCCCTGTGCGCACTCACATTCACATCGATATCCACGCACCATTGCCCGAGATCAATGCAACGCATATGCTGTTGGTTTGAGCGACATTCGACTGGTCCCAGTACATTCGCCAGCGGGATACGCCGGACGCCCGGAATAGGGCGGGTCGCGGCATTAACTGATCCGAAAACGCATGGCATGAATCCCGATTCGGGTATTGGTTGCGTGGAGACGTCGAGGTAGCGCGGCTACCCATCTCTACGCGTTCAGTCGCGCACTGGCGCGGAGACTGGTTCCCTTTATCGCCCCGGCACGGGTAGGCGTTCGGTTCCAAGCGGGTCCATCCGAAGGAGGAATCATGGTGCGAGTCGGTCTACTGGTGCGTGTACAGGCAAAGCCGGGCAAGGAATCCGAAGTCGCGCAGTTCTTGAAAGACGCGCAGTCGATCGTCGAGCAGGAACCCGACACCCGGGCCTGGTTCGCCGTCCAGTTCGACGCGACCACCTTCGGCATCTTCGATGTGTTCCCGGACGACGCCGGCCGCCAAACCCACCTGGCAGGCGGAGTAGGCGCAGCGCTCGGGCAGCGCGCCGACGAGCTGTTCACCGTGGCGCCCGCGATCGAGTATGTCGACATCCTCGCGTCGAAGCTTCCAGCTTGATTCGGCAACCATAGGCTAGGGCACGCGGTGCCCGTGGCACTCTCAAACCGCCCACGTGCCAAGGGAATTGGCCACCGTATGTGAGCGATCACCGGATGACAAGGACGGCTCCGAGCGACGCGCCCGTACTCAGCTGTGATGCCGAGGCGGCGGCGTCGAAGTCTCTTACCACCACAGATCACGGTTTACACAGCCGGTGGCGGCCCGTGGCGGGCGAGGCCGACACGGGCAGCTCGCGGGTAGGCGTGCCGATCACATTCCGGAGATAGACACAGAAACCGTCGATCGAGCCGTAACGGGCCAGGATCTGACCCACCAACGCCCGCACCCCGGCGTCGAGCACCGGTTCGCTCATACCGACCTCCTGGCACGACATCCCCGCAACCACCACGCGCCGGGGACAGTGAGAAGAACAGAACGACCTCACCATTCCCAAACAAGCACTGGCGCAAACATCGAGCATCCCGTGCGATTCGGATGTCTACCCGCGGTGGGGCTAGTAGCAGAGCCATTCGAAGGCCACCGGCCGAGGACAGCCGAGAGTCACCATTGAGCGGTGAGCTCGACCGGTGGCAGACCCTCGGTCCGGCGCAGTCCGTCCGCGGCATTGACCAGCGTGTCGAGCGCGGTATCTGACAACCCTCGTGCGACATGACTCACCAGATGAACAGCGAGACTGCGTTGGCCGACTGACACGGAGAGTTGGGTGTCCAACTCGGTCGATTCGGTTGGGTTCGGCGTGCTGGATACGCGCATCTGGGGCAACGTCAGGTCTCCTCAGGGCTCGCAGCATGTGGGCGAGAGGCGGTTGTCGGACAGCCAGCAAGATCGGTTGCAGCGTTCGAAACCATCGATACCCCACCCGTGTCGACACCAAACTATCAACACCCCGAACACGCCGCCCGATCTCCTCGGGCGGTGTCAGGTCTGCATCAGTCGCGGGTCCTGCGATACCGGTGACCATGGATCCCTGGGTTGCGGTATGGGGATCGGGTGCGGCGGGAGGATGGTGCTGGGGATGCGGGGCAACGGCGGCAGCGACAACTCCAGCGGTGTCAGGCCCAGCGCGCGCTGCGCGTTCCACACAGTGAGCTCGGCTTCGAACAGGCCGCCGTCCACCGCGAGAGCCAGCCTGTACTCCAGGTATTAAGCGAACGCGGGAGCCTCCCCCGGACCGTCGGACCCGGCCGGATACGACACGGCAACAGTACGATTCAGATCCGCCGCGTCCAATACGCTTTGGACCCGATCGACGGTCCTCCGAATAGCCTGCAGCGCTTCGGATCCCACGCTTGCGGCGTTCTGCGCGGCCTCAGCGTCGTCCCTCGAGACCCTGCCAGGCGACCGAATGCCCGAGCAGCACGGCATTGGATGAGGAATGCGCGTCCGCGAGAAGCCCCGAAAAGGTGTCTTCATCGTTCGATGGCAGCAACGGCGGCGCGGGGACCGGTGACACCGGCGGTGGCACCGCGTAATCCGGTCTGCCCAGCGTGTCGACCAACCCCTGGAAGTAGGGGTTGGTGCTGATGATGAAGCCTGCCAGCACGGCCGACGCCAGGCGCGGAGGAACCAGCTGAGGTCTCCAGCCGGATAAGCCCGGTGTTGCCGTAACGCCGTCCTGACCAGGCGGAACGAGACTCATATGTCATTCCCCCGATGTCACCCCGTCGATATGCTCGCACGTACCGACGAACCACGTATTGGCAGTCTGTTCTCCTATCTGGGAATCGCGGGCAGCCCACCATGACTCGTCGACGCGACGATCGCATCGGCCGGAAGTCATTGTGCGGGTGCGGTTTTCCTACCTCATCGAGGCGGTGTGAGTTGTGCGCTGTGAGGCCGGCGGCGAACCCGACCGCAGGTGCGAGCGGAATCAGCGCCGGGCTGTCCGGTCAGCGTGCCGGGATGGAGACCTTGGTCAGTTCTTCGGAGATGCTCCAGATACGTTGTGCGGCTTCGACGCTCGCAAGTCGCGTGTACAACTTCTGTTCAGCGGGGGAACCACCGAGATGCCCGGGTCCACTCGGCCCGTACATACGGCCGCCGAGGGCGTCGGGGGCGGTTGCGGCGTACAGGGCCGGGAGTTTCGCGGTCTCGACGGTGCCGACCAAGATGCCGCGGGAAGACAGCGCGCGGATGAGTCGCACACCCAGGGTGTCGCGGTCGCGACCGACCTCCGGGCGCGCGGCGAGCAGACTTGTCGGCGCGACGCCGGGGTGCGAGAGGTTGCTGCTGATACCCCACCCTGCTTCGGTGCTGCGTCGGTCGAGCTCGAGGCCGACGAGCCCGAGTGCGATCTTCGATTGACTGTAGGCGTTCTGACCGTTGTAGGAGCGTTCCCAGTTCAGGTCCTGCCAGTTGATCGCACCGCGATTGGCGGAGATGCTGACCTGCGAGGTCACCCGGGCCTGCCCGGCGCGCAGCAGTGGCAGCAGGTGAGCGATCAGGGCGAAGTGGCCGAGGTGGTTGGTACCGAACTGCAGCTCGAATCCGTCAGCGGTGGTCTGCCGCTCGGGCGGGGTCATCACGCCCGCGTTGTTGATGAGCAGGTGAATCGGACGGCCCTCGCTTCGCAGGGTCTCGCCCAGGGCCGCGACGGATTCCAGCGCGGACAAGTCGAGGGAGTGCAACACGAGGTCGGCGTGCG
This sequence comes from Nocardia sp. NPDC056000, assembly GCF_042269265.1. Taxonomy (NCBI): domain Bacteria; kingdom Bacillati; phylum Actinomycetota; class Actinomycetes; order Mycobacteriales; family Nocardiaceae; genus Nocardia; species Nocardia sp. NPDC056000. The sequence continues at coordinate 234,061 of NZ_JBHJXS010000007.1, forward strand.
GCGCCAGCTGTTTGATTTTGGTGATCGCTTCCTCGCCTTTGCGCGGATTGCGCACCGGCAGCAGCACTTCGGCTCCTGCCGCGGCCAACCTGGTGGCGATGCCGAGGCCGATACCGTCGCTGGCTCCGGTGACGACCGCGCGCTTTCCAGAGAGGTCGGGAATCGTGATGTCCACGGGTGTGCGTGCCATGTCGGCTCCTGTCGTTGGCTCGCTGGTCGAGGTCGAGTCGTGGAAGAACGTGGCACAGCTTCCGACCACACACCGTATAATATCAGGCACCTGCCTGATTAGACGTCGGTGCAGGTCAGGGAAGGAACAGTGGATGCGCCAGGGACCTGGGCGGCCGAAACGTGAACGCCGGACGCCGGACCACGCCGAATTGATGCACAATGGCCTTCGCGCCTTCGCGGAATTGGGCTATGACGCGGTCTCGGTTCGTGAACTCAACGACCGCCTGGGCATGGGACACACGTTCATCCATGACCGATACGGCTCCAAGAATGTCTTCTGGCGGTCGGTCGTGGATCACGAATTCCACGCTCTCAGTAGCCAGTTGGCGCCGGCGCTGCTTTCCGAGCCCGAGGACGACCTGCACTGGCTGGCTGAAGCCGTTCGCGTCTTTCACCGTGCCAGTGCCGAGCATCCCCATCTCAATCAGGTGATCGACTATGAGGCGGCCCGCGAATCGGACCGGCTGGACTATCTGTTCACGCTGATCGCACCGTTCACCACGGCCGTGCGGCCGGTCTTCGAACGGCTCGTCGCCGCCGGGCGCATCCGCGATATCCCATGGCACGTCTTCTATTTCGCGATCACCAAGCCGGCACTGCTGTATGGACAGGAGCCCCTGTCTCGTCGATTGGGTCAAACGGAGCGCAGCGACGACAGCGGCACCATGGCCGAGACGATCCTGCGTGGACTGGTTACGTAGTCGCCGCAGCGCGGGTCAGACGTCCGCGATGCCTGCGATGCCGAGAACGGACCGGGTACCCATTGGCGGGCATCCGGTCCGTTCGAGTTACTCAGGCGCGCAGGCGATTACTGCCCTTGCTGATACAGGCGCTGGCGCTGCTCGTTGACCTCGGCTTCGACGCGAGCTTTCTCGGCTTGAGCCTCCTTGGCCGCGGCCTCGCGCTGGGACTCGGCCTTGTCCTGCTGAGCGCTGCCTTCCTGGCGCAGATCGTCATTCCCCACAACCGCGCCGACGACCTCCTTGGCCTTGCCTTTGACAGCTTCGACGACCCCTTCAACAGCTTCGAGGGGACCGCTCTTGTGCTCGGACATCGCATACCTCCGAAAATTGTTGCCGCACATCGACAAACGAGATCTACCCGGCCGAACGGATGTCAATCGGCGACTACGGAGTCAGTCCATGCGATCCCGATCACAATGACAAGCGATGCACGCCGGGAGCCAACGCATCCCGAAACGACGCACAGGCAGATCGACTCGACACGTGGTCGCGGCTCCGTGGTGAACGCGCCCGTCGGTGACGTTGTGTGCACGATGACGGACCGTCAGTGCCAGGTCACTGCACAAACGGGCGTGCCTGGTTCATTTCTGGCTACTCTATGAGTGGGGATCAGCAACCGCATGCCGGATTCCCATGACGGGCTCTCCTTGCCGTCGCGGGGGGACCGTTCCACCCAAGGACGGTCCTCCTTCGGCAGGAATCTCCGATCGAGTTAAGCGATGGCAACCAGGATCTCGCTTCGTGACTCCCGGGATACATCACGCGACCGGCGTGGGCGGCACGCCGTCGAGCATCGAATCAAAGTTGAAATACTGGCGTGTCGCATTCGAAACCGTCGACACTGGTGGGCGCGCGCCGTCAGCGGCGCGCACATACGTCTGTCCACAGGGAGATGATCGGCAATGTTCAAGTCTCGGCAGTCGGCGTTCGTCGCCACCACCCTCACGGCGGCGGCAGCGGCACTGCTGTGCACCGCACCGCAAGCCTCGGCCTCCGTCACCAGCGTGACCGTAACCTCCACCAGCGGCGGCAAATACGGCACCGGCTGCTCCTACAAGGTCACCGTCAAGGGCACCGCGAGCGAATCCATCTGGCTTTACGACAGCGCCACCTCCACCTTCACGCCCCAGCAGTTCACCCTCGACGCCACGGGCACGAGCACCTCGACATGGACCCCGACGGTCACCGGCACCCACTACGTCCAGGCCTGGTCATACAACGGATCCCAGTGGTCGACAATCGAAGTCGGCACCGGCACCAACCTCGGCAGCTCCTGCCTCGTCAGCTGATCCCGAGGCGTTCTCGTGGCCACGGGCAACTGGTAGAACCACCCTCCCGCCCGTGACCCCGCCGCAGCCACCATGCACTTCGAGGTGGCCGTGGCGGTGGTTGAACGCCCATTGTCTTCGGCGGTCGGCCCGACCTCCACGGAATGCGGGCGGGCCCCACTATGCGCGACCTGCTGGCAGGTATGGCACCAGTCCCTGCGCGACGCGGATGAGCTGACCGCACAGGGCATCTCGGCCGGTCATGCGCTGGCCCGCCGGACCGCTGGACCACGCCTGCAACTCGATGATCCCTACGGTGTTTCCATTCCGCTGGCCTTGCGGTGCGTCGAATGCCAATTCGCAACCGCTGTCGCCGAAGGAAGCGGAATCTATGTCGAGGGCAGGCCGTCCGGCGACGGTGACCGGTCTGAAGCTGGTGTACAGGCCGAGCTGGAATATTGACTCGCGGAACCGTAGCGCCGACGACCGAGCCGAGACGTAGAACCCATCGCCCTGCCAGTCGCAGGAGTGGTCGTCGCCGTTGTCGCCGTGATCTTTTGCGGTCGCCGGGTTCAGCCCTGCCTCCGCCAATGCAGAGTCCGCGATGTCGCACGGGTTCCATACCGGCACCCGTGTCGTCGTGAAAGGCGGGTCGTTCTCCGGCGCCCCGGGTTGCAAGGTCCAGTCGATGGCGCTGCGCGACAGCATATTCGGCAGCTTGTCGATGAGAGCGGCTGCGATATCTTCCGCACCGTTGGTTAGGTCCGTGTTCAGGTTCGGTGAATCCGACACCGGCAGGGCCGCGCCGCCGGACCAGTCCATTCCGGCCGCGGAAATGTCGATGTCGATGTTCTCGACTCGTAATCGCGCCCGAACCTCGCGTGCGCCCCGCAGGGTTTCCAGACCGCTCGAGATGACCGAATCCACACCGGCGCCTGGGAGCGCGCGGGTATCGCCAGTAGGTGCGAGCCCGATCGTATTGGGGGTCAGGCTCGGTCGGGGCACCGAGAAACGTGGTGAGGTGCCGGTGGCCCGAAGCGTGATTGCCACCGACCGCGACAACGGCCCGGCCGCAGGGTAGGCGTCGGCCCGTGGCATCGGGTCCTCCACGGTGAGAGCGCAATTGACCGCCTGCGCCGTCCGCGTGTTCTCGGTGAACCCGGTCTGCAGCGGAGTGCCTGATACGTACAGGTCACCGCCGAACTTGTGCAGGGTCTCCCCCAGTGCGGTGTCCAACTGCGCGCACGTGGGCACTGTCGTGAATTGCGTTGCCGCCGGAGCGGATTCACCATCATCGACGGCGCACCCCGCCACCAGAGCCCCTACCGCCGACACCACCAACACAGAACACAGTCTTATCCCCGCCATTGTCCCCACCTTACGGCGCAACGTGCCGCTCGAGATTTCACCGCAGACGCATAGGTGGCATCTTCCCTACCGTGCAGTCGAGCGGTTCAAGGGGTGTAGCCGATGAGTTCAGCTGTCGTCTTGCCGATACACACGACCACCACCGCGGTCGGCACGACGCGGATCGGGGTGCTCACGCAGTCACGGCTCACGGTCACGATGGGTTGTGACTGCGTCCATCGACCGTCGTCTCGACTCCAGGCCTGCACCGCACTGCCCGCGGAGTAGGACGTCTCGATGATTTCGTCCCGGAGGAACGCGTCGTGTCCGGCGTCTTCGCCCCACCCGTCCATCCCCGCTAGCGCGTACCGTTCACCGCCGGTGATGGTGTCGGAGACGGTGAATCGGCCTGGCGCGCGCGGAGCGCGGGCCCAGTAGTCGCTGTAGAGGACATCGGGGCCGCCGGGGTCGGCCGCGATCGGCCACCGTGCGCGATCGATGGTCGGCGCGGTCGCGAGCTGGTCCGGAGAACGCACCAGCAGGTGTCCGCCGTCGTCGCTGGTCGCCCAGTCGATGACCACGGTGTTGGTCAGGGCGCGAACACGGACGTAGGGGTCGTAGCGGTCGGTCGAGGAGTGCCGCCCGAGTTCGCGGGTGGCTACGATGGCGCCGGTTCGGGCATCGAGACCTGTTGCGACGATCCAGGATTCGGTGTCACTCGAACACGAGGCCACCCGGTACACCGTGGCGTCGGTGACCACGGTGTTGTTCCTACTCTGACATTCGGGGACGGTGACCTCGGTGGACCACAAGCGTGTGCCGGAGCGCGCGTCGTAGCCTTGAATTCGGTTGTCGTCGTTCAGGATCAGCGGGATCGGGGCAGGCCATGGCCCGGGCACTGCGAGTTGTGGTCGCTGGACCGAATCCGAGGACTGCAAGGTGCGACCCGCGGCGTCGCGGGTGAAATCCGATGTCTGCCAGAGAACCTCGCCGGTGACCGCATCGAAAGCGATCCAGCCCAGCGACTTCCAGCGAGCCAGGATCATCGCACCGTGGTCGAGCGAACGCAGCGAGCCATCGACGTAGGTGACACCCGAACGTCCCGACTTGGTCGTGTGGGTGCGCAGATAGTGCCAACGCGGCTCCCCGGTGGCACCGTCGTACGCGGTGATGCCCTCGGGTGAGGAGAGGACGAATCCCATTCCGGCGGGCGCCAAGTCGCCGATCGTGGCGCTGCGACTACCCGGCAGCGCCGCGATCGGAAACCGATACTTCTCGGGACCGAGACGGGTGGGCGCGGGCGGGATCACCGCGCGCGCTGCGGTCACGTGATCGGTATGGAGTCGGTCATCGCCAGCACGCACTGCAGCGGCCGCCGTGCCCGCGCACACCAGCACGGCGGCGACCACCACGGCGGCCAGCACCCGAGTCGGCAGTCGAAATCGGTGGGGATGCAGCAGGTACGGGATCAATAGAGCAGCGCCGATACAGTTCAGAGTTCCGGCGGCCAGCGCGGTCGGCAGCTGCTGGGACAGCGGGTACTCCACCCGCAGCTGATCCCACACCTGCCACACACGATCCCCGACGATCAGAATCGGCCATCCGGCCAGAGTTGCCAGCACTGCGAGCGCAGGGAGGAACCCCCACCCGCGGTAGTCATCCCACCCACGCGCGATCCGCAACGCAGCCACGCCCACTGCGATCACCAGCCCCGCACCAAGCCACAGGGCTGTGGCGGTCAAAACACCGGGGACAGTGGCGATGTCGACTCCCCACACATCCTCGGTGAACCACGTTCGCCGGTGCAGTTGCTCGGGCTCGATCGTGGTCCGGGACGCGCCCCACCGGCTGTAGAGGGCCAACCCGAACCCTGTAGCGACTGCTATCGCGCCGCCCACACCGGCGACAGCGCTCGCGTTGTCCCGCCACCCCGACGTCGTCGAGCCGCCCACGATTCCCCCTGTCCCGCGACCCCTCCTGAATCGCGTGGCCAGCCTAGCTTTCAGCAGTTCGCAGAGCACTACCATTCATCCGACACCCGCATCGGCAGCCAGTAGTCAGGACCGTGGGCGAAATAGCGCCCCGAGTTCTTGTCTGGATAAGCGTGTGGCCGCGTCATCCGGTACTCGCCGCTGCGTCGGTTGATGTACAGGTATGACGGGTAGTGGCCGGATTCAGCACATTGCCAATGCATTTGGCTCGGAGCGAGCCGTATCACCAGCTTGTCGGCGGGACCGGCAAGCAGATCTGTCGCCATGCGCTCTGCCGCAGCTCGGTTCACGGGCCGGACATCGGTGAGGTAGGAGAACAACCGGTCCACATACTCCGACCACCACCGCACCCACACATCGCCACTGCTCGACGCCAGATCAGCAGCGGTGCGCAAGGCTGAATACTCGTGCGCGACTTGCCATCCCGTGATCCGGCGGGTGTAGTCGTGCAGAACCGAGGCGCAGTAACTCCGCTTCGGGCACTCGGCATCCGCGGCGGCAGTCACCAACAGCAGCAGCCCTGCCGGGTCATGGAGCAGCAGGTCCTCATCCTGCTCCATCAACACCGCGTCAGGGTCAGCCGCCCAGACCCAGAACGACTCTTCATCGGCAAACGGCCACACTCTCGCAGCCTAGCCACGGCATCACGGGATAACCCGCTCACCGTCACCGGGCCATAGCCGTGCGCCTACCCGATCTCGAGATGTCCTTCATGGGCTCGACGGAAGGTCGGTCAGATCTCGAGCTCGTCGCCGATCTTGCGCAGATGATGGCGTGCGAGAGCGAGATTGGCGCGAACACGGTCCAGGGCCAGATAGAGGAACAGGCCCGTGGAACGTTGGGCGCTCAGCGGGCGCAGGATGTGGTATTGGCCCGACAGCGTGATCAGGATGTCCTCGATTCCGTCGTTGAGGCCCAACTGTTCGATCGTGCGGATCTTGGCTCGCATCACCTCGGTGCTACCGGCCGCGCCGATTTGAAGGTCCAGCGAGCGGGAACCTCCCGCTGTACCCAGGGCCATTCCGCTGGTGCAGTCGACGACCGCCGCGCCCAGCACACCGTCGATGTTCATCATGTCCTTCAATGCCACATCCAGGTTCGACATCGCTCGCCTCTCTCCCGTATTGCGTTACGGCTCAATAGGTTTTCGGAATGTCTGATCGGGACCCGTTGGACGACAGCGCGAACCCGGCACCGGTCATCACCGTCTCCGCCGGGGCAACCGACCGGGCAAGCAGATCCGCGATCGCCCCTGCCACCGGACGCGCCTCCAGATGCACCCGTCCCAGCACGGCGTCGGCGGCGGTCACAACGGTTAGCATCGCGGTCGGACCTGCTGAATACACGACCACATGTCCGGCGCCACTGTCGATGACGACCTCGTGCAGGTCGGCACCGTGGGTCGTCGCGACGAAGGTCAGCGATATCGATAGCTGCGCGGCCGCCAAGGCAGCGATACCGGTGGGCTCGATCGACTCGGGTAGATCGCCGGCGATCAGCAGACCGTCGCTCGACGCCACCACCGAGCCGATCAGATACGGAAGGCGCTGTCGTAGCTCGAATAGTCGGAGTTCGATGTCACTGGTCGGCGGCTCCTGGTGAGAGTGCAAACGATCGCCCCTTCCTGGATTGTTCCCGAGATCATCTGCCCCGCCGCGACCGACACCGCGCCCCTTCGGACACCACACACCGTTCCCAATGGGACCAGCTCGGCGGCAGCCATGCCCATAGAGCGAATCTTGTTGATTGGCCGCGCTATTCGTGCCCCTTGCGAAACTTCTCCCGAATCCAGGACCGGAAGGACTCGTCGCAGCATCGCCATCTGGCCGCTCCAGCAACCCGGACCGGCGCCTCGTAACCGGTCAGTACCTCTGGGGCACTGACCCTTTCGCTACCCTTGCTACGCATTTACAGCATAGCGGGACGATGGCGAATGCGGAGCTACAAATCCAGATAGGGCGAGAATCGACACCGTCTCTCCCCGACGAGCCATCTCGATCATGCTGGGCGACAGTCCAATTCCGAGCACACTCACATCCGGTCGATGCCGATGAGCAGTCCGACTCGAGCTGTCCAACGCGCAGATCCGCTGTGGCGCAAACCTCACCGATGGTCGTCGTGCGGCCGTCGTGCTACTGCACTGAACATGTTCAGTGAACATGTTCAGTCACGGTCGGAGCAACACGCAGCGACCCGACAGAAGGTTTTGGCAGCAGCCGAACAGCTCTTCCGCGCGCAAGGCTTCAAGGCGACCACGATTCGACAGATCGCCGCCGAAGCGAATGTGAGCGCCGGGACCGTCATGGCAGTCGGAGGAAAGGACACACTGCTCGTATCCATCTTCGACACCTGGATCACTTCGGTACACAACGACAGGCACACCGATGTCGCCCCCTCGACGACCGCGACCACCGAGGACGTACTGAAACTCTTCGTACCCTTCGTCGGATACTTCGCGCTCGACCCCGAACTCTCCCGCGAGTACACCGCGATCCTCGTCCGCGGAAACCATGAGTCGGTGATCTTTCGGGACCTCGCGCTGGCCCTGCTGGCCGGACTCGAGACCGTGCTCGCTAGTTCCACACTCCCCCGCAGCCAGGTCGGTCCCGACGCTCGGACCATCTATCTCGCGTACCTGGGCCTGCTGATGACCGCGTCCAGCGGTGCCATCACGATGCCCGACGCGGCCGATCAACTACGCCAAACCATCGACTTCGTCATCGCGCAACCGAACGGAAAACAATGATCCACGCACCCGAACCCTGGTGGCTGCCAGCACTACTCGCGCTTTCACTCTTCGCCGACGCGCTCATGTCCGTCCGCCCGCCGAAGTTCATCCAGCAATGCCTCGACGGCGTCGGGTTCCCCCGCGACTGGTGGTGGACACTGATCGCCATCAAACTGGCGGCTACCGCCGGATTGCTTGTCGGACTGAAATATCCGGGCATCGGACTAGCCACCGTGGTCGGCGTTATCGCCTACTTCACCTGCGCCGCGTACTCCCATTACCGGGCTCGGTTCCTGGGATACGAGTTCTGGATCAACTGCCTCGGCATGCTGACTCTATCCGTTGCGGCGGCGGTTCCGTACCTGGCGTAAACGGCACGTGCCGCTCGGCACCGAGGCCGCTCGCCCATCGGCGAGCCACCCGCGCAGCCGTCAGACCTCGAACAGCCGACTAGGCAAAGCCGGTCAGTTCCAGCAGCCGTTGTGCGGGTCGGCTCGGCGACTCGATGATCAGCTTGTGCCCGGTGGGCGAGAGCCGTGCGGCCAGGCGGACTATCAGTCGCAGTCCGACGCCTCCGATGAAGGTGACCTCGGCCAGGTCGAGGACGACGTCGGCGGGTGCTAGCTGTATGAGCTCTCCGTAGGCATTGTCCAACTGAGGTTCGGTGGCCAGGTCGATCTCACCACGCATCACCACCCGCGGAAGGTCTCCGTGCAGGACACACCACACCTCACCTGGTCGAATGTCCAGATACCGCCGCGACCGCGCGACGGCTCTAGGGGTGCCGCTGGGTGAACTCACAATCGACCTCGTCTCCCGTGGACCGGCTCGATACGGCCAACCATACAATTGTCGCACGACAAATATTTAATGGCGAACCGCAGTGCGCGATCTACCCCTAGCGGCAGACCGGTAGACAGCGAGGTCAGCGCATCGAACTTGCTATGCCGTCAGCACGACCAGGGCACGACGCGGATCGCGGCCGTGCTGCCACACGGAGCAAATTCTTGGTCGAAATGGCCCGCCAGCGTCAAACCTCACTGACGATTCCGTCGATTGCCGCACGGAAAATATCCCCTGCGGTCGTCCGCTCAGGCGCGACGCTCCTGCGGTGCGATGTCGCTGCCGTGCTCCGCGCTCGCGGCGAACTCGGTCAAACCCGCCAGCAACGCCTGCCGCCCTGCGAGGCTCATCCCGCGCAGTACCCGGGCAAGATCCCGCCGTCGAGTGTCGCTGACCTCGGCGAGCAGCCGCTGCCCATCCCTGGTCAACGCGAGCATCACCTCGCGGCGGTTGGCTGGGCTCGCGGTGCGGGCGAGCAGTCCCGCGGCTTGGAGACGGTCACACAATCGGCTCGCCGACGACGGCATCGCCTCCAACTCGACAGCCAAACCGTTGAGGTTGATCTGCCCATGGTGTTGCACGATCATCAGCGCCTGCAGCTGCGAGGGTGAGACCCGTGTCCCCACCGACTGCTGGGCCTGGCCCCACAGCACGACCAGCCGTTCCGCGGCCTGTTCCACGGCCGCAGTAAGGTCGGTCCCGGAACGGTCCGGCCGCTGCGCACTGCTCATCGCACTACTGTGACACGTCCTCTCGTCGTGAGCACACCCCGCGCGCGGTACCGTCGTCAAATTAGTGTCGTGCGACAATCGCCGCGATCGACCACAGCCACGTAGCCCCCGGGGGCTCGCCGACTCTCAGAGGCCCACATGACCCGCAACGGCGACCCGCTCGCTCACGCCGAGACCGCCCTGCGCGCGAGCGCCCCACACGCTCTGCTCGACGTCATCCGGGACACCCTCCGAACTGATTTCGCGGCACTCTCGGTCGAGCTGCTGCTGGCCGACTACCGGTTGTCGGTGCTGCAGCCGGTCACCGAACTGCCCCACACCGCGACACCGCTGGCGATCAGAACCACGACCGCGGGCCGGGCATTCACCGCCCAACAGGCGCTGCTGGAACCCGGCCCAGCCGCCGAGGGCGTCGTGATCCACGTACCGGTGGCCGTGCGCGGGGACCGGCTGGGCATCCTGCGGATCGAACTGCCCGGCGTGCCTACCGCGAAGGACCAGCGTGCACTGGCGGCCCTGGCCACCATGCTGGGCCACGAGCTGATCGTCGCCGAACGCGACACCGACCTCTACCTGCAAGCGCGTCGCCGCGAACGCCTCAGCCTCGCCGCGGAGATGCAATGGCAGCTGCTACCCGGACGTGGCTGTTCTCGCACGGAATACTCCTTGGGTGGTCAGCTCGAACCCGCCTACACCATCGGGGGAGACAATTTCGACTGGAGCGCCTCGGCGGACTATCTCACCGTCACCGTCTCCAACGGCATGGGCCACGGCATCGGCGCCGCGCTGCTGACCAACCTGGCCATCAGCGCCCTGCGCAACGCGCGCCGGGCCGGACTCGACATCGCCGACCAGGCCTCATTGGCTGATCAGGCCCTCTTCGCACAATACGAAGGCACTCAGCACGTCGAGACCCTGCTGCTGCGATTCGAGGTCGCCACCGGCCGTGTCGGAGTCGTTGACGCGGGCTCGCCGCGCGTGCTTCGCTTGCGCGCGGGCACGGTCGAGCCGATCGAGTTCGACGCGCAACTGCCGCTGGGCATGTTCGACCGCACCGACTATCGCGAACAAACCTTCCACGTCGAACCCGGCGACCGGCTCGTCATCGTCAGCGACGGTGTGCACACCGCCCAGTCCCCCTCCGGAATCGCCTACGGCACAACCAATCTCGACCGCTCAATCCATTCTTCCAGCAATTTGCCCGCCTCCCAGGCCGCCTGCGCCATCATCACCGAACTGCTCGACTATCACGAGGGCACCGACCTGGTCGATGACGCGGTCGTGGTCTGCATCGACTGGAACCACTCCCACGGCAACTGAGGCGACTCGAACAACGAGGTCCCCTCGACCGTCCCGATTGGCACCCCTGCATCATTGCTTCGCACACGAGCACGGAACATTTCGTGTTCTCGTTGTTTGTCGGACTCGATATTCCACGTTCGACCAGGCAGTCGAGAGTGAGCGACGTCGTACACGTCCGTACACCCGTGCCGCGTGGCCCGGTGTCCTCATCCCGCCTGCTCGCGGTGGGTGCGGCCGTCATCGGCACGCAGGAACGCGCCGATGCTCTCGAGCGTCCCCGACGCGACCACTTCCACACCGTCGTCCAGCCACCAGTCGTTCGCGTCGAACTCGTTGCGGCACAGCGTGAGTCCGTGACGCTCGGCGATCTCCTGTATCCAATGACGTTGTGTCTCTACCGATCCCATTCCGAACCCCTGGGCGTAGGAGGATCTCCGGCGCGCTCCAGTAGTGCGTCCGTGCGGGCGGGGTTGCAAGTCGTCGCCGACGAGCGTGCCGAGGAGCAGCGACACAATTCCCTGCCTGTCGCCGACGCCGAGGGTTCGTCTGCGGCCAGAGCCACTAGCACCCTGGCTTGCGAAATGGGACGGCGGCACCGGGTCACTCCTTTCAGGTCGGCTCGAGGCTGCCTGGGACGATTGGCGTAACAGTGGTCGAGCGAGCACCGCGGCCTGCGCTGTCGAAGCGAAAGAGCGAACTGCCCGGTCCCAGGTACAAGAGTTGACGCTAGAAACACCGGTGCCCGGATCTCTACGGCTTTGCGCATGTTTGCACGGAAATGACGGAATCATTGTGTGAGTGCGCATTTCAGGGCCACTATCGGAAGGGCATGACGCAACCCGTACAAAACATGAAGGCCCTTATCATGCGTCTACTCGGCGGCCCCAGCGGCGTCAACGGATCACCACGACTATGGACAACCGACACTGGCGATTACCTGGTGCAGGGTTACCCGGTACCAGGAAGCCCCGGACATGTGCGGATACCTCAGGATCTGCTCGAATTCATGGAACCCGGCACGGTGTTCGACACCGACCTGACCGATATCGGGGACGGCTGGCACACACTGGCCGGGTCCGCTGTCACCACCCAGCAGGCCCATGCGATGGAGATTCCCGACCATGAGATCGCTGTCGCGGTCCCGGTACGAAAGGCGGTGTGATGACATGCTGTTCATCCCGGCCGGACCGGAATTCGATCAGCTGTTCCACGACGCCCACACGCGTGCGTTCCATCTGGAGACCCAGGACTCGTACGGGCAGGTCGCCGAAGAAGTGGCGATGATGGAACGATTCCTGGCCGGGGAACCGTACGAGTATCCGCCGAACTGGGATCAGTGGTTCCAGATGATCAAGTCCACAACCGCGCGCGGTGTAGCGGTGCAGCGGGTTCGGGTCGTGACCGAGCCTCACGGCGATTACACGCGGTTCGCGTTGGATTACACGAGCCGGTTCAATCAGCCTTCCGGGGAAGACATTCGGTGGTTGCCACGCCAGTCCGTCGACGCGGCGGAGCTGACCCCCGATGACTGGTGGTTGTTCGACAACGACATCGCCCTGTTCACGATGTTCACCAGCACCGGTGATTTCGCCGGGGGCGGCCACACCACGGACGCCGATATCGTGGCCCGCTGCGTGCGGGTGCGGGACCGGTTGTGGGAGCGCGCGATCCCGCACGACCGGTACGTGGCGGCTACGTGAGCGGTGTCCAACAGGCACGTGAGAACCTCGGCATCCGTCTGCGTGAACTGCGCAGGGATGCCGGGCTCACCGGCATCGCGCTGGCGCAGCGCACTGGGTGGAACAACTCGAAGGTGTCGCGGATCGAACACGGCCGACAGACACCGTCGGAAGCCGATGTGCGGGCGTGGTGTTCGGCGACCGGGGCAACTCTGCATGTACCGGATCTCATTGCCTCGGTCCGCAATATCGAAGCCGCGTGGGCGGAGTGGCGGCGGATCGTCGGCCACGGCCACGCTGGACGACAGCGCAAGGCGCTCGCCGACGAGGCCGGTACCGGGCTGGTGCGCGCATTCGAGCCGTTGATCGTTCCAGGGCTGTTGCAAACCCCCTCCTACGCGCGCCACATCCTGACAACCTGCATTGGATTCGTCGGCGGCACCAACGATCTCGAGTCCGCGGTGACCGCTCGAATGGAACGGCAACGGGTGCTCCGCGAAGGGGTTCACCGCTTCAATTATGTTCTCGCCGAACAGGTCCTCTACACCGGAGTCGGCTCCGATGCGGTGATGGTGGAGCAGCTCGACCGCCTGCTGGAACTATCCAAGCTTCCACGCATGTCCTTGGCCATCGTTCCTCGTCGGGCCGCATTCGTTTACACCACAACAAATTTCACGATTTATGATCGCCGGATGGTGGAGGTGGAGACGATCACCGCCGAGCTGACCATCACACAGCCGCGCGAGATTGCCAGCTACGAATCGGCGTTCGGTGCGTTGGCCGCCCAGGCGGTGGTGGGCGATGCGGCCCGCGCGTTGATCCGCGCAGAGCTGGAGCAGCGGATCCATTCAACCTAGCCAGGTGGGCCGCCTGCCATGAGTACGGACATGTGGCCCATGAACACGGCGGACGCGGGCGGAAAGGGCCACGCTCAGGAGGCCGTCCAATAGTCCATCGCGCCCTGCAGCACGGTCCGGAACAGTGCGAAGTCGACCGGTTTGTAGATGTAGCTGTCGGCTCCGGCGGCATAGCAGCGGTCGATGTCCTCGGCGGTGGTGGAGGAGGTGAACACCACCACGGTGAGGCCGGTCAGGTCGGCATCGGCCCGAATCTGTTGCAGCACACTCAATCCGCTGATGCCGGGCATGTTGAGGTCGAGGAATACCAGCCTCGGGCGCGGCTGAGTCTGGTCGCGCAGGCGGGTCAGTGCGGATCCGCCGTCGGTGACGAATTCCAGGCGCAGGTGGGGATGTGAGGCGTGCAGGGCGCGTTCGATGGCCTCGCGATCCTCGTCGCTGTCCTCCACGAGCAGCACGGGGTGCTCGATCAGCTGATCAGTTCGGTCCATGCCGAGGCTCCGTTCTTCGCCGCGCCCGGTCCGGCCGGGGTGATGTCCAGGCGTGTCCACGCGGCGTCGCCGCAGACCCGCAGATGTACCGTGTCGATGCCCTCGGCCAGCCATTCCCGCACGCGATCCTCGAATTCCCTTGGTAGGAAATGATTCTCCGTACCGAGCCGCAGCGCGGAGACCGCCTCGACCGCGAGGGCGAGCGCGTCCGAGGTCGCGACACGAGCATCGAAGGCGACCCGGCCGAGATAGCGCAGGATGACCACGGCCGCATCGTCGTGGACACGGAATCGGCCGACCCCGTCGGTCAGTGCCCTTGCCAGGTCGGCGGGTGGCAGTTCACGCAGGCCGGTCAGCGTCGCGGCGAGTTCGGGTTCGAAGAACCGCCGGGCGTCGTCGCGCGCCTCGGACAGGCCATCGGTGTAGAGCAGGATGCTGTCTCCGGGCCGCAACCGGACCGTGGTGGGTTTGAGGGACAGCTCGGGCAGATACCCGACGAGCTTGCCCGAGCAGTCGGCCTCCTCGACCGTCCCGTCGCGCCGCAGCACCAGCGGCCGGGGATGGCCCGCGGCGAAAAGCTCTGCCCGGCACTCGTTTCCGCCGTCCGAATCGACGCTCAGGCTCGCTACCGCCATGGTGAGGAAGCGGCTGATCTTCTCGTGCACCATCTTCGCGTTGAGCGCGTGCAATGCCTGTTCGACGCTGTGGCCTTCGGTGAGCAGAGTCTCCACGGTATGGCGAGCCAGTCCCGTCAGGGCCGCCGCGGCGGCGCCACGACCGCACACGTCGCCGATCAGGGCGTGCAGGCGGGCATCCGGTGCGACGACCGCGCCGTAGAAGTCACCGCCGACCTCCAAGGTGCCCTCGGCAACCTGATAGGACGACGCGATATCGAGTCCGTCGACCACGGGCAGGGTGGCGGGAAGCAGATGCTGTTGCAGCAGCAGCATGTCGCGACGCTGCCGATCGTGCAGCGCGGCATTGTCCACAGCCAGCGCCGCGCGCCCGGCGAGGTTGTGCAGGAACTCCGCCGCCACGGTCCGCGATGAGCCGTGCCGGTGGAACACGCTCAACAGGCCCACCTCGCGGCCGTGCGCGCGCAGCACCATCGTGGCCATGGTGTCCAGGTTGGCGTCCTCGGGAAGAGCGGCGGGCCGCGGCAGCGCCGAGTCCTGTGCACCGGCCTGCTGCCCGTGCTCGGAAACGCTCCCCGCCCAACGGCCTTCACGCAGATACGCCGCCAGCCGCGATTCCCGGCGGGCATCGACGTGCGCCACCGCGACCGGCTCCATGCGGCCGTTGCGTTCGATGTGCACCGCCGCGCCATCGGCGATGGCGGGCACCACCATGCGCACGATGGCACGCAGCGTGTCATCGATATCGAGCGAGGAACTCATCCGCAATGACGCCTCGGCCAGGATCGCATCCTGCACCTGACGCGTGACCCGCATCTCGCGCTCGGCCCGCCCGCTGTCGGCGGCCGCGGCGATATCGCGCACCTGCCGTACCGCGCTGACGATGCCGGAGCCGATGGGTGCGGCGGTGATCACCCCGATCACCGCGCGGGTGCCGTCTGCCCGGCCGTAGGAGGCGAGTACGGCGTAATCGGCTGTGCCCGTGGCGAATCGGTCGCCGTCGTGCCCGGCCATGAGCTCGCGCAGCCGGTCCGGGGGCAGTTCGAGCAGTTCGATCTCCGCGGCCGCGTCGAGCAGTCGCGCGGCCGATTCCGCTGCGAGCCTGTGCGTTCCGTCACCGTCCGCCCACAGCTGCGCCATGGCTTGCGGGCCGCCGATACTGAAGGCTGTTGCCACCTCCGGCCGATCCCGCAAACCGCTCAGCATCTCCGCGGTGGGGTCCGCGGACTCGGCCACGGTCGACCACCATTCATGCAGTTGGGCCGACCACGATAGCTGTTGCATACGACCTCGCGCTCCCTTCCGGGAGTCGGGGACGCCCGCCCCTACTGTAGGGTCCGCGACGAGATCGTGATCGTGCGGCTTGCGACCCGGGCCGCCTGCGCCGGGAGGTATGCCTGTGAATCGACCACCCGAGGACAGTGCTCCCGGCGACAACACCACCTGGCTGCCCGAGGAACGGGTGCGGCTGGCCGAGGCGGCGGCTGGGCCGAGTTTCGATCTGTCGATTTGCCTGAACGAGCCGATCCACCAACTCGGCGGCATCCAGTCCTATGGCGCGCTGCTCGCCCTCGACGACACCGGTGTCGTCACCGTCGCCAGCGCCAATTGCGCAGCGGTGCTGGGTGTTTCGCCCGAGGAGCTGGTGGGCTCGCCGATCGTGGCGGTGATCGGCGCGGACGGCATGGCCGCGGTGGAGTCGACGCTGGCCGCTCCCACCGGTGACCGCGGCGTGACGCTGCTCAGCGTTGAGGGCACCGAATTCGACGTCACCGTCTACCGCTCCGATGACTATCGGGTGCTGGAATTCGAACCCGCGTCCACGGGCCGCCCGTTCACCTTCTCGCGCTTCTATCCGAGCCTGCGTGCCACCTTGACCCGGCTGCAGAGCGGGCACGGCGTGCTCGATGTGTGCGCAACCGCGGTCGCCGAGATCCGAGCGCTGACCGGATACGACCGGGTCGTGGCCTACCGCTTCGAAGGACGCGACGGCCCCGGCGAGGTGATCGCGGAATCGGTGTCCGATCAGCTCGACCCGTGGCTCGGGCTGTGGTTTCCCGCCACCGACATCCCCCCGCAGGCGCGCACACTCTATGAGCGCAACTGGATTCGGGTCATCGGCGACGTCGACGACGCGACCGCGGCGCTGATACCGCCGCTGCTGGCGCACACCGGGCGGCCCTTGGATCTGTCGGATTCCACGCTGCGCACTGTGTCGGGCTTCCATCTCGAGTATCTGCGCAATATCGACGTGGCCTCCTCGATGTCGGTGTCGCTGTTGCGCGAGGGCCAGCTGTGGGGGCTCATCGCATGCCACGGACTCACTCCGCGGCGACTCTCGCCCGAGATCCGCGCGGCCTGTGAGCTTTTCGGGGTCATGCTGTCGCTGCAACTGGCAGCGTTGCAGGACGCGGAATCCGCGCAGGCCCGCCAGCGCGCCCGCCAGGCCCTGTCCCGCTTGGTCACCGCGCTCGACGCCGATATCACCGCCTCGGTGACCGGCAACGGGCAGCTGCTGGGTGAGCTGGTCGACGCCGACGCGGTAGCCCTGTACATCGACGGGGAGACGACGCTGGTGACGGGTTCGCACGAGCTGGTCACGGACGAGGAGCTGGCCGTGCTGCGCCGCCATCTGCCCTCACTGGACGCTGGAAGAGTATGGAGCAGCGACTTTCTCGGCGAGCTGGCTCCGGAACTGGAGGCGCTGGCACCGGCGGTCTGCGGCGCGCTCGCACTCGGGGTGAGCGGCTCGGAGGACCTGATCGTCTGGCTGCGCAGCGAACGGCACACCGCGCGCACCTGGGCGACAGATCCGGCGGCTCCCGTCCGCCTGGGCCCGCACGGTGAACGACTCACCCCGCGTGGCTCTTCCGCGGTGTACCGCGCGATCGTGCGCGGGCACAGTCTGCCGTGGACCACCGCCGATGTGGCCGTGGCCGAAGAATTCGGACATGCGGTCACCGAGGTGATGGCGCGCCAGAGCGCCCGCCTGGCCGCGCTCAACACCGAGCTGAGCCGAGTCAACAATGATCTGCACACCTTCGCTCATGTCGCGGCGCACGAACTCAAGGAACCCCTGCGCGGGATCGCGAACTCGGCGACGTTCATCACCGAGGACGTCGCCGACACCCTGGACCCGGTCACCGTGCGACGGCTCGACACCATCCGCGGACTCGCCAAACGGATGGATGAGCTGATCAACTCGCTGCTGCATTTCGCCCAGCTCGGCCGCGCCGAGCTGCATCGCGAAGAAATCGATCTGCGCCAGGCGACCGATCGGGCCCTGGAAATCGCCGGGGCCCGGCTCGACGAGCAACGTGTCACGCTGACCCTGCCCGAGCCGGGCATCATCCTGAGTGCCGACCCGGACCGCCTGCAGGAAGTATTGATCAACCTGCTGGTCAACGCCGCCAAGTACGCGCGCGAGGAGGAGCCGCGCGAGGTCGCCGTGGGCGCGGTCACACAGAGTTCAGGCGTGCACGCCTTTTTCGTCGCCGACAACGGCATCGGGATTCCCGGCACCGATCTGCAGGACGCGCTGCGCCTGTTTCGGCGGCTGCATCCGCGCGGCACGCACGGCGGCGGGCACGGAGCGGGCCTGGCAATCGTGGACCGCATCGTCAACCGCCACGGCGGCCGGCTCTGGTTGGACTCCACACCGGGGGTGGGCACCACGGTGTGGTTCACCCTCACCGCAGCGCCTGACCAGGGACTTTCGCACCAGGACCGCCCTTAGACGCGGACAGGCCGGAGCCGCACGGGCCATCCGGATATGCTGTCGGGCACGGCGATTGAGCAAACAGTCGGCCGCATTGTCTCCGGCACTCGGTTTAACAGCCGGAGACCCGGGCACCCCAGCAATCATGTGGCGGCCGCATGATTCATGCGGCCCAGTGGGTTCTGGCCCGCGAAATTGTGCAGAGAGGTGTGTTTTTGTGCGATTGACGGATCAACAGCGTGGGTTCGATGTGGACGTGGTGTCGATCGGCTCCGCCGTGGTGGTGGTCGCCACCGGTGAAGTGGACATCGCCACCGCGCCGCAGCTGCACGAGGCTCTCGAGCACGCCCGCGCGCAGTACGCCGGAGATCTCGTGATCGATCTCTCCCGAGTCGAATTCTTCGACTCCACCGGAGTGAACGTGCTGCTCACAGCGGCCAAGACCGCCGACACCCCGCTCCGACTCGTACCCTCCTACCCGGTACGACGCCCCCTCGAAGCCACCGGACTGACAACGGTTTTCGAGTTGTACGACTCCCTGGACGACGCCATCGCCGCCGGGCAGGGCTGAGCATTCGATTCCAGGTAGGCATTTCCACCGACCATGAGGACATGATGGACGACTCTGATCACGGCGCGCGAAGGTTCGATATCGAATTCCGTGCCGTCAACGAGGAACTGCAACGAGTACGCCACGCACTGCGAAACTGGCTGCGCGACATCATCACCGACGAGCGCCGCGCCTACGACGTGCTGCTCGCCGTCAGCGAAGCCTGCACCAACTCCGTCGAGCACGGCCATCGTGGTGACGGCCGCAACCTGCGGCTGCACGCCGTCGCCGACCACGAACAGGTCCGCATCACCGTCATCGACGGTGGCACCTGGCGGGTGCACCAGTCCCCGCCCACGACCGTGCGCGGCCTCGGTCTGCACCTGATGCGCGCACTGGTCCCCGAGGTAGAGGTCCGCACCGACGACAACGGCACCGTGGTGGAATTCGCCGCACCGATCCCTGCCTGAATCCGGTGGCTGGCAGCCACATTCGGGTACATCGCCCACGTGCCACTGCTGAAACGAAGCAGGGCACGCCCGCGTCGGCGCCCGGTCCCGGGATCGGCGGCGGGGAGCCTCAGCCCACCGGTTCACGCTCGCGCAGCCGGTGACGGCCTACCGTCGGCGCGACGAGCACGGGAAGCTCGCACGTCGGCGCGCCGAGGACATCGCGCAGGTAGAGGCAGAATGTGTCAATCGTGCCGTAGCGGGCCAAGATCTGACCCACCAGCGCCCGTACCCCGGCATCGAGCACCGGTTCGTTCATCACCGACCTCCTGAGACTGCCCCGCCCGCGATCGCGTCCGGGGAAAGTGAGAAGAACAGATCGAGCACGTGATGCCCAGCCGACGCGTGCGCAAACCTCGAGCATCTCGGTTCGCCGTAGTGATATCTCAACCAGACCACCACATTGATTGCCAATAGTTTGCTTAATAGGCTCGGTGGACGTAGAAATTGATGCTGCGATGGGCGTGGCAATGGTTCACCGTCGATCGAACTCAGGCGCATGGGCTGGATATCGATCTGGTTACCCCACTGCGAGCAACTGGCAATCGACGGTATTCTCCGTGAATTCCAGTTTGTAAAGCCACTTTTCGGGGTCCGACTCACCACTGAGACAGGGGCGTGCCGATGGATGTTTCAACTCGAGCAAGGACACGCGGGGAGTACGCCGCACGAAATGCGACCGATGAAAGGTCGCGTTCCGCTACACACCGCGCAATAACCGCTGGATTGCTAGCTCTCGTTCCTGTGGGGTTTGCGTTCGGCCCGGTGGCCGCGATGGTCATGATCGGCGGACACGCGGGAATGTCGAGTTTGGACGCGGCGCTGGTCGCCGGCGCGGTGACGGTTTCACTCGTGCTGGGCGTGATGTCGGCCGGACTCTTCGCTTCGGCACGTCACCGGAGTCGGGGCAGGAGGGTCTGACAGGAGCGCGGCCGCTGGGTGACAGCGCTGTCAGCCCGGCGGGTACGCGCCCCCGCGCGTTTCCCGTGACTGAGCACTCCCCCGCGGTTCGGTGCCCACAATCGAGAGCGGTGCTCTTGACATTGCTCGCCCAAACGGAGAGCATTGCTCTTGTTACGGAACATCGATCACGCGGAGCTAGTCATGACCCTGTTTTACACCGGACCGTCCACCGCCGACCTGCACGAGAACTACGCCAAGCAGGGCCTGTTGGACGACAACGCCCCGGTGCGCTCGTCGTCTACCGTCGTGATCGATGCCCCGGTCAGCATCGTGTGGCAACTGCTCACCGATATGCGGAACTGGCCCGAGTGGCGTTCCGACGCCCGCGTGCTCGAGCTCGGCGAGCTGCGGGTGGACGCACCCTTCCGCTGGAAATTGCATGGCAGCACCATCAAGGCCGTCTTCGCCACCGTTGTCCCCGAACGCGAACTGGCTTGGACCGGAGTCTCCATGGGCTGCATGAAAGCAGTCGACCGCATGCGGCTCAGCTCACTGGACGAGCACCGCACCGAGGTCACCATGGAAGAGTCTCTCGCCGGTCCGCTGCTCACTCTCTTCTTCAGCTCCGAGAAGCTGCGCGCCGGGCACGACGCCATGCTGCAGATGCTCAAGACCGCCGCCGAATCCCGGGTGCGCGTCTAGTCCCGCCTCGAACAACTCGCGCACCTCGTCGGGAACGATGACGAACGTCCAGGCGCTTACCCAGGCCCGGGTGGCGGGAACATCTCGTCCAGCTCATAGGGCCTCGATGGTGTCGCGGTGCCGTGCGAGGCTGACGGCCGAATGCCCCGAGGCGCTCCGGGAAATGTCACCGTGCTGCTACTCAGCTTGTGGGCTGATAGATGACGCCGGACAGGGTCACGTCCGGCCTACCGTTTGATGGTGGCAACTATGTCCGCGCGGCGGCCTCCCGACAGCTTCGTCATCCGTTAGCCTTTCCCGCTGAGCGCGCCACAGCTGCCAGGACCCGTTTCGGGTTCCCCGAACGCGTATCGCACTTTGTCAGTCGCTCGAGAGACTTCGAATGGTTCCGTAGTCGCAAAGCCGCCCGCAAAGCCGCCATTGAGAGACGACAAGGTGAACAAGTGAAGGTCCGTCCGATACGTTTCCTCGCCGTTCTGGCCACCACAGCCGCGCTCGCTGTGCCCTCGTCTGCGGTAGCCGTCGCCGACCCCGTCGACCCCGCGCCGGGCACCGTCGTCAGCACCGGACCGCTGCCCTCGGTTGCCGAGGTGCCAGGTGCGGCCAAGAGCGAGCGGATTACCTATTGGACCCGCACCAATAACGACACACCCGCCCAGTCGACAGGCGCGATCTTCCTTCCGACGGGTAACCCCCCGGCGGGTGGCTGGCCGGTGGTGTCCTGGGAACACGGCACCGTCGGCTTGGCCGATCACTGCCAGCCCTCGGCCGCCGGGCGAATACAGCGCGACACCGACTATCTGGCGCATTGGCTCGGTCAGGGATACGCAATCGTGGCCACCGATTACCTGAGCGTCGACGGGGTGCAGCCCTACCTCGACGGGCGCGCCGAGGCCCACTCCGGTATCGACATGGTCCGCGCGGCCCGCAGTATCGAGCCATCGCTGTCCTCGACATGGGTCGCGATCGGGCAATCCCAGGGCGGTGGCGCGGCGGTGTGGACGGCGTCGATGGCGACCCGCTATGCCCCCGAACTGGACTACCGGGGCGCGGTGGCGACCGGGCCGGCCAGCCACGTCGTGGAGGAGATGACCCTAGCCACCAGCCCCGTCGCACCCACCATCGCCAACCCACACACCAACGTCTACCCAGCCTTCGTCCTCGCCGCGCTGCATTCCGCGCGTCCGGACTTCGACCCCGATTACTACCTCACGCCCCTGGGTATGGACGTCGTGCGCGCCGCGAGCACGGTGTGCCTGGAGAACCTGGTCGAAGTGCACCCGGGCGCCACCATCAAGGACCTGTTCGCTCGCCCGCTCAGCGACGGCAACTTCGGCGAAATCGGCCACCAGGTCTTCGATGTGCCGGTCACCGGCTACGACCGGCCACTGTTCATCGGCCAAGGGCTGGCCGACACCGACGTGATAGCTCCGGGCACCATCGCGCTGATCGCCGAACTCGAAGCCCACGGTTTCCACCCCGAGGCGCACTTCTATCCCGGCAAGGACCACAGCGCTACCGTGAACGGCTCGCTGCCCGACAGCACACCCTTCGTCGCCCGCCTGTTCTCCTGAAGCACGTACTTGCGTGACAGCTCGTCCTCCTCCCGGACTCTCGATAGACCGGCCAGTTCGGTCAGCGTGCCATGCGGCAAATAGCGCTCGCAGCAAGTGAGTAGTTTCGCGGTGGGTGGATTCGTTCAGGGTCGGCAGGATCCAGGGTATGACCCAGAATTCCACTGCCGCGCAACAGATGTCTGGTCCACCTGTGCGGCGTTGGTGCGATGTGGCGGCGGGCTGGGCGCTGTTTCCGGTGGTGTGCGCGCTCGCGCTTTTCGCCGGCTACCTCACTGTCTTCTTCACCGTGGAAGACGACGACTGTGTGTACAAGGCGCAGATCTGCCACCCGCGCTATGTCGACTGGGCGGTGGGAGTCTCGTGGGGCGGTATCCTGTGCGCCGTCGTCGGTTCGCTGGTGATGCTGATCGTCTCGACGCTGAGTGGTCGCCGGGTGTGGATATGGCCGGTGCTGGCAATAGCGCTGATCATGTTCAGCCTATGCACCGGGCTCGCGTTCCTGGCACAGGTGGTGGAAAAGTAGCTTCCCGCACTCGCTCTCGCGCTCAGCGAAAGCGGCAAGGGAACAGTGGCGATGCGCGACCTGCGGCACAATGTCGAACGGCAGCACCGTCGTCTCGTATTCCGTGGTGTCGGCGCGGATTTCGGGTAGTCCGACCATGCAGAGGCCAGCGTTAGGGAGATTCCGTCATGGACCAGAGATGGTTCGGTCACTACCGTCTCGAACGGCTTCTCGGCAGTGGCGGCATGGGGCAGGTCTGGCTTGCGCACAACACCGCGACCGATCGTGCTGTCGCACTGAAGGTCCTGCCCGCGGAGCTGGCAACGGACCAGCTCTACCGACAGCGATTTGACCGGGAAGCCCGTATCGCGGCACAGCTGCGGGGACCGCATTTGGTCACGATCCACACCTTCGGTGAGATCGACGGCCGACTGTTCATCGATATGGAGTACATCGACGGCATCGATGTCGCCACACTGCTGCGCGACAACGGGCCGATGAGCCCGGACGCGGCAGTGGACATCGTCGCGCAGATGGCCGCCGCGCTCGATGTAGTACATCGGGCCGGACTGATCCACCGCGATATCAAACCGGCCAATACCGTGGTCCACCCCACCGGTTTCGTCTACCTGATCGACTTCGGCACCGCGCACCACACCGGGCAGAGCGCGGTCACAGCTACCGGCCAGGTCATCGGCACGCTGCCATACATGGCACCGGAACGGTTCAGTGGCACCGCGGACTCGCGCTCGGACATCTACTCGCTGGCCTGCGTGCTCTACGAATGCCTCACGGGGATGCGGCCTTTCGGAGACTCCGAGCCCGCGCGTCTGATACATGATCATCTCAGCACGCAGCCGCCGCGCGCGGCAGTAGTGAATCCTCAAGTCCCTGCAGCGTTGGACGAAGTCATTACGCGTGGAATGGCCAAAGACCCGAACCAGCGTTATTCCAGTGCGGGCGCCTTCGCGCACGCCGCACGCGTGGCGATCGCAACACCCGCATCCAGCACCTCCGAATTCATCGCGACGAAGCCGCTCACGGTCGGAACGCCGCACCCCTCGCTGTCCGTCACCAAGACCGAGGTACACAATCGTCGACTCGCGCCCGCGGCCCTGGTGGCCGTCCTCGCCGCGACAATCGCTGTGGCGTTCGGGATTTCACAGCTGCTCGGTGCGGAGACAAGGAACGGCAGCACCTCTGCCGAAGCAGTGCCGTCACTGACCTCGCGGCCGCCAGCCGCGACCAGCACGACCGCATCCGTTCCTGTCGCCGGACAACGCTGCGATCCCGACACCGACCAACCTTCCACCGCGGTGGACGGCACGCTCCTGGAGTGCATTGTCGCCAAAGGCCCCGGCGCACAATGGGTTCCATCAGACCACCGAGACAAGCCCGAGCATACGAAGACAGACAAACCGAATAAGAAGGACAAGTAGCACGTTTCTCAGCGGCGATCGAGCCCCTCTCCTGTGACCGACAACCCGGGTTCAGATACCCCGACTTCCCTTGCGGCAGTGGGCTTTCTGGTTGCTCGGAACTGATCGATCAACCCGCAGAATGAATCGCCCCGGGGTGTCGGGAGACTTCGGCCTCTGTAAAGGATGGAGTCGTGTCGAGTTCGAAGAAGTACCCGCAGGAGTTGCGTGAGCGGGCCGTGCGGATGTTCGCCAAGATCAAGGGTGAGCATGAGTCGGAGTGGGCGGCGATGAAAGCTTGCCGATCAGCCTCAATCCCACTGTCCCGCAACACTGAACAACCTCTCGCCTGCGACCGGCACAATCTCGGGTGGTGATGGCTCTGCGCTTCAGGATGCGGGGCATGATCAATCGCCAGGCAGCACCATCATTCACGCTGCGGCTCTGTCACCACCGCCGTACGATCCTTTGCTGGACGCAGTGATGTGGCGGGAGGGTTCGATGGCAGGCCACGATGAAATCGAGCAGGCGTTGGCACGCCATCCAGAGATTCGCGCGAGTGCGGTGCTGAGTGTCCCCGCCGGTCGAGGCCGAGACAGCGTGATCGCCTACGTCGAGACCGATAGCCTCAGCAGCGAGCAGATCCAGGGGTTCCTGAGCGACTCGGGACTTTCGAAGAGGGTTCTGCCTCAGGTCGTGGTCATGATGACCGCGCTGCCGCGCACCTTGCGCGGCAAAGTAGACCGTGAGGCACTTCCGCTACCGCCGATCCATTACGCCGTACCCGCCGGCAAGGCAGGGCTTTCTCCCACGGATGGGCGCGTGGTCGGTGGCGTCATCTGCACTGCGATCTTCGCCGTGTTCGCGCTTGCGTTCACCGGAACTCTGTGGCCCGGTTCGACGGACCTGGCCTTAGTGCCCACGCCGTGGTCGTGGTGGTTCCGGGGACTCTATGCCGCCGAGGTGATCTCATTCGGGGCCGGCGTCGCATTCGTGCTCTTGGCCTGGCCTGCGATGGCCAGGCTCGGACGCCCACTCGGCCGGACCCTGCTCGCCTTCGTGGCGATCGCCTGGCTCCTGCTGGCGTGGTGGCCGCAGGACAATTTCTACCGGCTGACCGCCAAGAACGACTGGCCGCGGCAGGCAGCACTGGTATACGGCTTCAACGTAACCTTGATGCTCGCAGCGCTGGCGGTCGTCGCCTTCGTCGTCAGTGCACCACGCCGTCACTGAACCCGTTCGGATTCTGGGGAATCCGGGCGGATACGACCCGCCAAAGGTCGCCGTTACGTCGATCGACGTCGGCCTCGGCGGCACCGATCGCCTCCAGGGAACGGCTGGCGAGCGCGATCCCGAGATAGGGCGCGGGATCGAAGGCTGCCGTCGGAATCGTGACCAGCAAGGTGACGCCCAGAGCCCGGCACGATTCGACGAGTCCGCCGACATGCGCGCGCAGCGCCGGGTCCGGCAGTCGGGCACCGATCCGAAGGCAGTCCAACGTCCGGACGAAGTGCCGTCCACCGTGCAGCCTGTCCAAGGTGTTTCGTATATGGAACGTCACGGCCGGTCCGGTCAACCGCAGATTGATTTCCATCGGTGCCAGCGCACCTGCTGCCGTGACGACGAAGTCGACGTCGAACCACCCCCTGTACCCCCACCCTGACAGCACCCGGCCCACCATCATCGCGAACCGCGAAGCCGTCCGGTCGAGATCCGGGGGCACGACGCCAGGACCGACAGTGGCTCCCATGTAGGCCGTCCCCGCCACATCCATTTCCGCCACGCCGACCGGATACACCCACCCCTGCGCGTCGATGACCGCGTCGAAAGTGACGTCACGGCCAGTCGAAACCCCGTCGATGTACTCCTCGACCAAAACCCCTGTCCTGGACCACTCCCGGAGCAGCCGGTACAACCCGGGCGTCTCGCGCGAGACGATCATCGTGCCGGATCCACCGGCTCCGTACTCGCGTTTGAGGACCACCCGCCCGCCCTCGGCCAATTCCTTGTGCAGTGCCCGCGCCGAGCGTAGCGATCGCTGTGCGGGCACGACGATCCCGCGACATTGTCCGGCGAGCTCATGAAAGAGAGCGTTCGCATGCCGCTTCGACTCGAAATGGTGGACCGCCCTGAGTAACTCGCAGTGCTGCGGCACCCAGGACGAGGTCCACCCCCAGGGCCGCACGCCCGGGCCGATACCGCGCTCAGCAGGTGTGCCCACCGCCAGCTCGTCCCAACCGAGCGTCTCGGCGACGTGTTCTCTCCACCAGTCGGCGACCGGCAATGGCAGTAGCACCTTGGCCGGTTCCGGTCCGCAAAATGCGGCCAGGCACGAGTAGTGGTCGGGCTCGGCCCGGACACCGGTGAACTGCCCATGGAACTCCGCCACGTTGCCCACCATCACCGGGCGTGTCCCGCCGTTCCATGCTCTGACCCAAGATGGTTCCGGAGAGATCGGGTAAACCTGGAAGCCAACGAGATCAGCCGCATCGGCGACCTGGGACCGCTCGGCGCCCATTGCCCGATAAAACGGCACAGCGTGCCGATCCGCGGCGACATTCACAACAGTGAACCCGAGTATTCCGGCTCGGGTGAGCATGTGTTCGTAGAGCACCCGCCCAACACCACAGCGCAGCAGTTCGGGCTCGACGAAAAGCAGGCCGAACTCGCCCTCGGGAGGCTCGCCCTCCAGCGTGGCCACACCTACCGCGCGACCTTCGTACTCGGCAACCACTACACGCCGGACCAAGACCTCCTCGGGTCGAATACGCAATTGCTCACGCACTTGTGCGAGGAAGTCGTCACCGTAACCCCATACCGCCTTGGACCGCACCGTCAATTCACTGAGCAGCCCGGCCTCGTTCGGGCGCGCCGCCCGCACCACGAGCCCGCTGATCATCTCATCCATGCCGTGTCGACCATAGCTCTGTGGCGGGGCTGGTAGAGCACCTTCCGGAACCTTCACCATGATTCGACAAGCAAGCAGACCCTCTTCCGAACGGCGTCTTGCTCTGCGCCCCAGCTTGTTTCGAACTCGAACCGCAGGCCATGGTGGGACGCGATCTCGAGACCGAGTTGGTTCGCCAGTCTGGCCAACGTTCTGAATTCGCATGAGCGTGCGTTTCACGGCCTCGGATCGCTACGGCCAGTTGACTTTCCACCGCATCGGGCTGGCCGGTTCGGTCGGCGCGGGATGTGCGGATGTCTGTGATGCTGGTGTCTTGGACCGAGCGAATGACTGCTCGAAGACTAGAGTTGGAGTGATGAAAGACCGGCCTGTCCTCGTCGTGGCCCTGGTTGGGGGCTTCGTCGGCGTGCTGCTGTCGAGTCCGTTCGCCGTGTACTTCGGGTTCGGCAATCCTGTGCTCGTTACTTTCCTTGTCGGCGTGGGAATCTTGCTGGCTGGAGGCATGATGTTCGGCGGCTTCTGCGCTGCATTGGTGTGGGCTGTCAGGGCTGATCGGCGTAACGGTGGTTACCGCTGTCGCGGTGAGAGCCGGGCATAGCTTTTCGACACTACGGTCTGGCGACGGTGCTGCCAGCAGCCTCAACTCGCACGAAATTCAGTGCGCCGGTGATGCTGAGAGGTTCGCGGCCCGCGATCTTCAGCTCGGGTGCGCAACCAGATCACCAGAGCTGCCGGTGAAGCACGCGGGCCAGAGTTCGTGGGCTCATCGCGAGGGGCAGGATGAGCGGGGTCGGGTCGAAGTTCGCGTGCCGTCGGCGCACTCTGTCACCGTCGAGGGTGATGCGGTCGACGGAGATCCATTCCACGGGCCGACGACCGATCGTGCCGTACAAGCGCAGTTCGATGAACAGCACATCGCCGCGGTATGCCCAGCTGATCACCTCACCACGCAGGTCCGGGATGATCGCGAAGGTGCGTTTCAACCAGCGATCAATCTTCTTGTGGCCGATGACGTTTCGACTGAACGGTTGAATCAGTTCCGCGTCGGTGTGGACCAGAGCGATGAGGCGTTCGAAGGTCGGGTCCGCCCACGCGTCCGCGAAGCGCTTCACGAACGTCTCGACAGACACGAGCGTGTCGTTCGACATAATCTGTTGCTCCCCTGGGAAATTGCCGAACCTTCGGTCGGTCCGCACTGGTCCGTATCGTTGCCGACATGGCCTCCGCCGCGCTGTCAGAAACGTGCCATCCAGCTCCGCCGCTCGTGGTGTGGTTGCGGCTGGGGCATGCGGTGAGCGTGGGAGCGTCGCTGGAACTGGACACTCATTCCAGCGCGCTGGCGTGTCTTGGCGTCGGGGTGGACGAGCCGTTCATCGTTCGGCCGGACGGGTATCCGGATATCACCGCGCGCAGCTTCCTTTTTCGAGCCCGCGAGCGGCACAAGCTGGTTCGGAGCGCGGGCCGCTTGCTGTTCTGTTACTTCGATCCGACCTCGGCGCGAATGACCCGCAGCCTCGGGGGCATGCGGCGCACCGTGTTCGGGTTCGGAATCGATCACCACAGAGAAGCCGAACTCATCGAGCTGTGCAATCGTCCCAGCATGGACGTCGACCGCGTGCTGGAGCTGGCAAGTGTTCCTGGGGTCAGGATCCACGACCAGAGAATCGTATTGGCGGCCAACATCATTCGGGCCGATCCAGCACGCCGATTCCGGGCGGCGGAACTGGCCGCCGAGGTGGGTTTGTCACAGGCCTACTTCCTGCGGCTGTTCGCCGAGCAAACCGGGACCAGCTTGCGCCGCTACGTGCAATGGGCGCGCATGCTGCGCGCCGCTCACGGTTATCTATCGGGCCACGACGCCACCCGGTGCGCGGTAGACGCAGGGTTCTCGACACCGTCGCACTACACCGATGTCTTCCACCGCATGTTCGGATTCACTCCCACCCACTTGGCACGCGTGGGCGCACGGCTTCATATCGACGACCACAATGACTGATCTTCCACCACGCCGGAACCGGTTCGGTGGCAGCAGCATTCGCGATTACGACGACCATCCTGCCGTAAGAACCCATCGCTCGACAGTCCCTGTGCGGTCATTATCGGTTCCCGATGATGTTGCGCGAGTGGGTATCCCAGCCGGTGCTGCCCGAGTGGTCGGCGGTCCCGTCGCCGAGGTATCGGTAGTAGCGCAGATGACCGTCGAGTTCGACCCGATGATGTGCCCGGCCCTTCACATCATGGCGCGCGGGTGGGCCTGAAGTACCAGGGGCCACTCGACTTTCCCCGCATACGCTCACGACACCTCCTCCGGCATATCCGTTTGCGATGCTTGTCCCATGGCTGAAAGCGACCGTCGGATGCATCCGGCCATCGCCGTCGTGCTCTCGGGCACGCCGCAGGACGATGGGAGAGCCCGGGTGATGGGCTCTGTCATTCGGGAGGAGGACGGCGCGGTGGCCGTGGTCGTTCACACCGACCAGTGGCGCTACGTCGTCGTCATTGAGCGCGAGGGTGACCAATGGCTCGAACCAGGTGTGATCATCGGCGAAGTTCTTCCAAATCCCGACCGGCTGGTCACCAACTCTCCAATGATGCCGTTGGCGCAGCAGTCGGGTTGTATCCAGTCCAGCCTCGACGGAAAGTTCGTGTGGTACGCGGTCGTCGGGACGGCGGCATTGGATGCGGTCTCGGTGCGCGTATTGACCACGCTCGAATCCCGCTATCCGGAAATCGGTGACGGCGGTCTGGTATTGGCGTTGGTCCGTGCGCAGAGAGGTGAACGACCGCTCGTGACCGTCACGACCGGAGACGGGCGCGAAGAAAGTGACTACCGCGAGGAGTAGGCCCACGAGCTGCCACTGGCTGAGTACAACGACGGCAACCTAGGTCGTCGGGATGCCGTGTCGGTGAAATCGGAAGTACCAGTGCGTCATTCATGTCGGTACATTCGTGGGCAGGGTACCAATGGGGAGGGACTATGGTCGGCGAGGCTGTTACCACGCTGTACGACTATCAACTGGCGATGCTTCACCCGATGAACGAGAGCGCTCCGGCCCAGGCCGCGCAGCTACTCGACCGCATCGGCGCTACTCCGGTTGAAACCGCGATCGCCGAGAAGCGGTGGTTCTACGGACAGGCCGTCAACAACTTCCGGTCGATCGATGAGTACGTAACAGCTTGGGGCGCACCGGTATACGAGCGGATCGACCACCCTGGCGATCGCGAGGTGCGGTATGCGGCATGGGATCTCACGTTCTGGCCGGGATTACAGCTCGAATTCATGGAGGTCAATCGCGGGTACAACATATTCCGGCGATTGCTGCGCAGATCCGACCTGCCGCCCCCGCGGATCGAGTCCATCGCTGATCTGACGCCCTGGTCGTGCACATCCGAGGAACTGCAAAACTCGAGCCTGGGCCCGATCGATTACGTCGACGGCTTCGGTGCGGTCGGAGACGTGGCGGTCTTCACCGCCGCTGACCCCGACACCGGAGATCAGTGCCCGTACTTCGTCTACATCGATTGGGCCCTGATTCAATCGGTCGAACCGGCACCGCGCTGGTACACCGACAAGCATCACCGCGCGTGATGACCTACGACCGCCCGCCTCGGATCGCCACGGCGACAGATGTGGATGGTGACCGATTGCCTGGCATGCTCGGTGAGACCGATTGCCTGGCATGCTCGGTGAGTATGACGACCCCAGGCCACTCGGTGCCGCCCGACGATGGCGATGAACAGCAATTCATCGAGTTTGCCCACACCTACAACGGATACGTCACCTTTGGCAACGGGCCAGCAGACCTTGCCGCAGCGGTGCGGACAGTACGGGTGGCCTGGGATGAGACCGGCAAGTTGCCGAACGATCCGGACCTGCTGCGGGGATGCCTTTTCCTCGAGGTCAGAAGTCATCGCCATCGTGGTGACGAGGAACCGTTCAACGAGCTTGCATTCGTTCGCGCGTTAGTCGGCCGAATCCGGGAAGTCTCGGGTGGAAGCGTGGATTAGAGCTCGGCCGACCACGCTGTACTCGGCATAAATCTGTGTTCGGATGACGCGCCGAACTATCAGGACCCTATGCGGCGCCGCGCCGCGCGATACGCGATCGCAAGCAGCGATGCCACCGCGGCCAGCGCCAGGCCGAGATATGCGGGCCAGCGGGGACTGTCGCTGACCGCCCTGTCACCACGGACCCGGACGGCAATATTCTGACCGGATCGATGGTCTCCCGTGACTCCGTCGAGAATTCCGGCCCCGCTGCGGCCGTCACCGAATATCCATGTGCCAGCGCAGATATAACCGTAGCGGGGACGGTCCGGGTTACGGAGCCAGCAGTCACGCACCCGAGCGGTAACGGGCTCTCCGCGGTAGTAGGTCACGATGCTCGGAGCGGAAATGAGGCCGATTCCAGCGAACCCGACCAGAACCACGATGACCGCCGTCATCAGTCCCCGCGGCCAATTTTCGCATCCGCCCCACCGCGTCATCAGTCACCGCACACCCCGCGGGACCCAAGCTCCCGCGTCATCGTTGGAGCGCTTTGCCGGACAATGCATACGGCCGGCGAATCACATTGATCGCGTACACGAACATCGCCGCAGCGACCACGAACGGGAACCAGGCGAGCGCAAATTGCCTGAGCGAGACAAGCACCACGCCACACCCCACAGCGACCAGGCCGAAGACGACCAGCACACCTGCACCCACGACCGCCAGCACCCACACCATCCGCTGCCGCCTCGCAGTCACCACGCGCAGTCCGGCGCTTTGCTCCCCCTCCGAGTTCATTGAACCGATGTTAGCGAGCGGACCAAGGCAATAGGGTCAGCACCGGTCTTGTTGCCGCACAACGTCACTGTCGCACCCGGGATTGTGACCAGTTCGGTGCAGTCCTTGCCATCTTGCGCCAAGGCTGAGGCACCGCATCGCGATATTCGGTGACTCAACACACCACAATCGACAGTTCAGTGCGTCCGGCCAGTCCCGGATCGCCACGGCCAATTGACCTTGCATCGCACCGCACCGGCCGGTTCGGTCAGCGCGCCATGCGGCAGTTGAGGACGTTCCATCAGCCGCAGTTCGACTCGGCCGGTCGGCCCGCGCCGTGAGTCGGGCTCAGCCGGGGTGAAAACGGTTCCGCCTGTCAACCCACCATGCGAACCGGTCGCGATAGCCCCAGTC
This sequence comes from Nocardia sp. NPDC056000, assembly GCF_042269265.1. Taxonomy (NCBI): domain Bacteria; kingdom Bacillati; phylum Actinomycetota; class Actinomycetes; order Mycobacteriales; family Nocardiaceae; genus Nocardia; species Nocardia sp. NPDC056000. Next base: position 266,875 of record NZ_JBHJXS010000007.1, read on the forward strand.
GAACACGGCCAGGGATTCTCGTCCTGGCTGTGGCAGCTCACCGTCGGTGTCGTAGATGTTGAGCTCGAAATCCTGCAACGGACCGGAGGGACCGACGAGAGTCATCGACTGACAGATGGTGTCGTACAGCCCTTCCCAAACGCGCGCAATGCCGTCGGTGATCTGGGTGTTCCTCAACGTACCTAGCGCGCACTGCGCGGCGAACAGTGGTGCCACCTCATCGAACTCGGGCTCGGCGGCAAATGTTCCGACGAGTGCCCGCTCGTCCTCACCGGTCACGGTGATTCGCGCGAGAACCGTTTCCTGCCGCCGCAGCTCCCATACGGCACCAACTTGTCGATCCACGGTTCGAGTGTAGGTACGTTTCGATCAACCGGAATGCGGTGTGGGCTCAGGCGGTCATCGCAAGACGTGTCCCACGGGGTTTCACTCGTTGTCGGGGAGGTCATGGTTGCGCGTCGCGTTAAAGCTGTTCGCCAGCGGGAAGGTAGATCGGCTCCGGGCGGATTCCGGTCACATAATCGCGGAAGGCTCGCAGGTACTCGCCTAGTTCCCGCTCGTCGGCGAACCTGATTCCGGTCGGGTCGAACCATTCCTGCGGGGTCGGGCGTCGCACGATCATGTAGTCCAGGGCTTCGCGCACCAGCACCCCGTAGGTCGGATCCCTGACGCACATATCACGCACCTGCGGGGCGTAATACCGCATTCTGCCGTCGCGGTGAACGTCCATCAGCGGCCACCACAGGGCATCGAAATGCGGGATTTCGTCCCACCACATGGAGCGCAGGGGCTCTTCGGTCCGCGTTCGGCGGCGTGATTGCGGAACTGATGTCGGGTAGTCGCCGGATACGCCTCTGCTGTCGATGGCGCGGATCGGTCCGGTTCCGAGGTTCACCGGCGGATACCACACGCCGCGCCACACCGGGACTCCGAGATGGCGAGGATTCAGCGGCAGCGGCGAGGCCAGTGAGATGTCGACCGTGATTCGACGCACGGGTGGCAAAGGTCCGTCGGTCACCAGATCTGCCACCATCGACAAACAGTCCCGCACGTCGAATCCTGTCACACCGATAGCTCGTCCGAACCATGGGGCAGGGCAGTCCCGCACGTCGAATTCGATCCAGAACCGTCGCACCGTCGACATATGCGCGCGCTCCTCCATGCCATCTAGTTCGTGGGCGTCAACTGCGGGTCCACAATGTTCCAGCGCGATCCTGGGGTGACACCCAATCCTTACCGAAGAACCACACGAGCCCGTCGCTTGCCGCGGCGAGCTCCAGCGCGACGATCTCTCCCAACACCGCCCCCATGGACATGGAATCCGCAGCCGCCATCTCGATATTGATCACGTGCCGCACCGCCGCCAGATGGTCACGAATCAGGACCGGTCCAGGTCCATCAGCCGCACCCAGCACTTGGCTGACGGCCTCCGAAACCTCTTCGGCGGCAGCAGGACTGAAAGAAATTTGGAGTGGTCGCCCGGATTCGGTCCAATACACATCGACTGCTGTCCCGGCGTGAACCCGAAGGTTGGCCAACACCGATTCCGCGGCAGCCTCGGCCAGTTCATCGTCGTCGTAGAGAGTTTCGGCCCAGGTCCACAAGTCCGCGGTTTCGATCCACCGACGGATCTCATCGCCATCGAGCAGGATCGGCTCTCGGCAGTACACACTGATCCACTCGGCCACCAGCACACCCTAGATCGCCATGAAATCGGCTGCATACGGTGAACGCTCATCGGCACGAGCGCGCAATCTCCGTCGGCGGAAGGCGCTGTGCCCATATATGTTCCGGCAACCCGTGTCGGCCGCTTCGGTCAGCGCCGACCTGCGGTAGCGCGGCACTCGACAGCCTCGCTGCAGAGGGGGTGCCCCCTGCCATGGCATGAAAGCGCGCCCCGCTGGTGGGATATCTTGACGCGATGCCGTACTTGCAGCGTGAGGGCCAGGTTTTCATCCTCCAGTTGGGTAACCAGGGGGACCGCGATACCGAGAACCGGTTTCATCCGGAGTGGGTTGGCGCAATGGACGCTCTGCTCGATGAGGTCGCTGCCATCTCCGGCCCCTGCGGGCTCGTCACGATCGGTGACGGGAAGTTCTACTCCACCGGCTTCGACGTGGAGTGGGCGGCGCGAAACCCCGAGCGGATCAACGACAATGTTGCCAACCTGCTGCGGTTGTTCGCCAGAATTCTCACACTGCCGATACCGACTGTCGCCGCGATCAACGGTCATGCCTAGGGTGCCGGGGCCTTTCTCGCTGTCGCACACGATCACCGGATCATGCGCCGCGATCGTGGCTATGTGTGTTTTCCCGGCGTCACGCTCGGTGTCAACTACGCTCCCGGGATGGTGGAGCTGGCACAGTCGCAGTTGCCGCTACCCGTGGCCCGTCATGCTCTTCTCACGGGGCACCGCTACGGCGGGACCGAAGCGATGACGATCGGTTTGGTCGACTCGGTCGCTGACGAGCACGATCTCCTGAACTCCGCTGTGGAGTACGCGCAGCGCCTGGCCTCGACCAGCGGGCCCGCCCTCGGCCACGTCAAGTCATCGCTCTATCGCAACGCCACCGCGGCCCTGCTCGGATCTGTCGCGGACTACAACCACGATTCCGCTGCGAGCTGAGGCGCCGCGCATATCGCACCGAAATCGGCAGACCAGTGTGTCAGACGGATCGAGATGACCTTGCCGCGTTGACCTTCGGGCGCGCCCACTGGTCTGGCCGAAACGCACGGGTCGCGGCAGATTGGTCAGCTGTCGCGAGATCGCGGATACCGATACATATTCGCCGATGCGCCTGCGTCCAAGGTTTCGACTGTCGACGAACAGAGTATCTACCGCCAGCAGTTGCTGGCCTGGAGTCGGCCGAAGTAACCCCTCATCGACAGTAGAGAGCGCCGAGAAGCGCTGACAGCCAACTGGTTTGGACGGCAACCGCGCGGGAAGCGGCATGTGCGGACGTCGCGAGAATCAGGCCGTTCCTTCATGCGGCACAATAGCGACGGTGCGAGCTGCTGACCTAGAAATTGCCTTCCGCCGGTACCTGGACAGACACTGCCGCGCCCTCGACGCAGCCACGGCCGTCAACGCTATGACCACGTTCTACGCACATCACCGCGTGATAGATGTCGACCTCGACCGCGACGGCGACATGCTGCTGTTCCAGTGGGGCACCTACGGCGACAACCAGCAAGAGTTTGTTTTCGACATCACGCGCCAAGTGATTACCGATGACGGAGACGACGACACAATACTGCAGCTCTCACTCACCCTGCATTATCCGACGACATCGGCGTCCCCCGGCTTCGGAACCGGTAGTCAATGGTGTTCTCACCCAGAACAGACCGAACACTTCCAGTCGCTGATTGCCCAACACCCTGCGACATCTTATGTCCTCGCCGCTCACCCGCACCGTACCGAGCTCACCTTCGACCACGCCGGGTAGCCGAACCCAGATCAAACCTTGGACGCGCTGAAAGCGGCAATGTACTGCGTTCTGGCTACTACCAGATGAGTACGCCGCCGCTCACACCCAGCACCGTTCGGACCACTCGGCTGCGGCCTATGGAGAGAGGGCGGGAAAGGGCGAATGAGACGGAACTGTACTGCGTGAGCGGCCGAGCCATTTAGTGCTGACCGTGCGTGCCACTCTCTCAATTCCTGGGCGTGGCAGCGGTTTTCGTCAATAACATGCGCTCGTGAAATTTGGGGTGGGCTGTCACATAGGCGGTGTTCGTGCTGTTCGCACCGCCCCGAGGAACTTGCGAGGAGGCATGGTGGGCCGACAGGAGTGGTTCCCGATAATTTGCGGGAATTTCGTCGGCCGCGCTGAACCATCGGGTCCGATCGCACTTGTGTCGACTCTCCATAAGTCGTACTTATGAGCCGATACGCACAACCCTGTTGTTCCGAGAAGGAGCTCACGCGACGGTAATAGGGCTGGTTCCGTTGTTCATCACCTGGAGAGAACCCTTTGAGCACAACAACACTCGCCGACGCCCCCGAGTTCCGAAACGGCGACTCACTCTGCCGCCCGCTGGCCACCCCCTCGCTGGGGACCGTCGACCTCGCCATCTGGCGCGTCGACATGCCGCCGGGGTCGACCGGCAAGGAGCACACCCTGGACAGGGAAGAAGTGTTCGTCGTCGAAACCGGCAGGCTCGCAGTCACTCTGAACGGCAGCGGCTTCCTGGTGGACGCCGGCAGCGCCGTCATCGTGCCGCCCCACACCCCGTTCAGCGCGTCCAACGGCTCGGACAGCGAGCCTGCCACCGTGATCGGCTGCGCGCCCGCGGGTATCACCGCAACCCTGGACGCGCTCACCGTCACCCCGCCCTGGACCGCCTGAACCTGTAACAAAGGACATCCCCATGACCGTCGTAAACCTCGACCAGGCCCCCGTTTTCACCAGCGACGGGTTCACCTTCCGCCCCCTGGCCGTCCCCTCCCGCGGTTCCACAGATCTGGCGATCTGGCGGGTGGACGCCGCCCCCGCGGCAATCAGCGTCGAGCACAGCATGTCCCGCGAGGAAGTGTTCATCTCGCACACCATCGGCCTGCACGTCACCATGGCCGGTGAAGAATATCGCCTGGCCCCCGGCGATGCCCTGACCGTCCCGCCCAACACCAGGCTCGTCATCACCAACCCATCACCCGACACCATCGCCACCTTCACCGCCGTCACCTCGGTCGGCATGCTCGGCACCATCGGCGACAACACCTTCGCCCCACCCTGGGCGCAATAGGACCGCGATCGATCCGGAAGCGGTTCACAGGTAGTCAGTCAACACGTCCTGCCCGGCCCGCTGGATTTCGCTACGCCCGGCCGCAAAATCCGTTGCCAAATTCAGCGGATCCAGGGGCCGGCGTGTGGCCGAAGGCCTTGGTGAATCTCCGGGCCAGTGCGGCCCGGGAGAGGTGGACCCGTGCACTCAATTCAGCGATGGTCCACGACTGTTCGGGCTCGGCGCGCATGAGGAGCAGGATCTCGTGCGCGACGGCGTCATGGCTCCTCTCCGCATCCGTACGATCGTCGATTTCGAAGTAGCCCAAACTCTTTCGCGCTCCTGCCGGTGCCGTCAGGGCCATCGATGATCGGACTCGAGGCGCTTCCGGCACCGATGACCTCGGCCACGTCGTGCCGGAGTCCAGGCTGCGCTGGAACAGATTTCGCCGACGTCAGCGGAATGCGCCGACGACATACTTCGCCCATTCGCCGTAGCTGGTTGCCGGGCGGCCGAGGACGCGCTCGACGTCAGGACTGACCAGCTGCTCCTGCGGCGTCGGTTCGCCGAGAATCGAGAGCGTGTGATCGGCAACGGATTCCGGCATGAAATGCAGTAGGTTGGCGCGGGCCTCGTCGTGGCTCAGCTCGACAAAACGCAGCGGCTCGCCCAGCGCCGCAGCGAGTGCCTCGGCCTGCTCACGCGGGGTGACGACGGCCGGCCCGGTCACGGTGTACGCCTGGCCATCATGGCCGTCTTCACGCAGCGCGGCCACCGCCACCGCGGCGATATCGAAGGGGGCCACCACCGGCAACCCGATATCACCGAAAGGGGCCGGAACCATGCGCTGGGTGCGTACGGGCTCGATCCAGGCGAAGGTATTGCTCGCGAATCCTCCCGGGCGCACCGATGTCCACTCCAGCTCCGATGCCGCCATCGCCTTCTCGAAGGCGATCGTCCGGGCGTACCCGCCGCTCTCGGGCCGGGTTACCGCGCCCTGGGACGACAAGAAGACCACCCGCCGGACACCTTGCGCCGCAATGGTTTCCAGCAGGGCGGTCGGCTCGGGCCCGCTCACCAGCTGGTCGCCGGTGATGAGCAGGAAGAGAGCGTCCGCGCCACTCACCACGTCCGCGAGGCTGTCGAGGTCGCCCACATCGCCACGGCGATGTTCCACGCCCTCCGGCAGGTCCACCGGCTTCTCACCGCGCGATACCGCCACGACCTTCTCGCCGGCCTCCGCGAGCATTCGCACCACGATGCTGCCGACGTTGCCCGTTGCTCCGGTAACCACGATCATCTGTCCCGCTCCTGAGTTAGTTGACTGACTTACTCGTTCAAACTAGCCAGCGCGGCCCGACGTTGTCAACAGTTAGTCGACTGACTCATAGGGTGGCCCGGAGAAACCTCATCGCCCACGATCGCCGCGTTGACTACCTTCAGCCGCATGATCTATCCGGGCGGTGATTCAGCGGCGCGAGTGGCACAGCTGGCGAACATCGCGCACGAAAGCTGGATGCAGGACTGGCCCATCGAGGTATCGGATGCGGCACGCCTCGATGAGTTCGTTCATCTGCTGCTCGCGAACAAGGCCGACTGGGAGCTGAGTTTCTGGTTACTGGATCTCGTCCTCGAGTCGGCCGAGGACTATCTGGCCACAACCCCGGCACAGGACGAGTCGTCCGACCGAGTCGAGCAGTTGGTCGACGCTCTGGTGGCAGTGTGGGAGGCCACGCAAGCACCAGGAATCGCACAGCGACTCGCGTACTGGGCGTGCCTGGACGCTTCCGCGCTCGACGAGATGTTCTGCGTCAGTCCGCTGGTGCGGCAAGCACGTCGACTGATCGGCCACAGCTAGTGTGCAGATCCATCGCGTACCCGCCGGTCAGCCTGGGCATATCTCGCCCAGGCTGACTGCGGGTTCTCGATCTACAGTAATGAGGCGGTGCGGATCGATCCCGAGCGTGTGTGACTCCATCGCCGATTCCCGCTGACACCAGGGGCTTTCGAGCGTCTTCGATTGCCGACCTGCGAGCCGCTCGCCCAAATGTGTTCTCGTCCAGTTCTTCTGAGCACCGTTCGTGGTGCCGAAAGGATCAACATGGCCACACCGATCGGCTTGGACCGCGCAATCGCCGCGCTCGAGAAATCCACCCCCGCGGTCGACCCGCATCGCGTGATCACCGCGGGACCCGAACTCGACGCCGCCGCGAAAGTGTGGAACGGCGCGGTGACCAATCGTCCAGCGCTGATCGTGCGCTGCGAGACCACCGCGGACGTGCAGCACGCGGTCAACGCGGCACGCGAGAGCGGGCTGGCGCTGTCGGTCCGCGGCGGCGGCCACGACTGGGCCGGGCGCGCGATCCGCGCCGGCGGTCTGGTCATCGACCTCACTCGAATGCGGCAGGTCTCGGTGCGCGACAACGTCGCCACCGTGGCCGGAGGCGCCACCTCCGCCGATGTCGCCGAAGCCGCGGACCGCCACGGACTCGCCGTCGCCACCGGAACGGTCGGCGCCGTCGGCATGCTCGGGCTGTCCCTCGGCGGCGGCTATGGCCCGCTCAGCGGACGCTTCGGTCTCGCCGCCGACAACCTGCTGGCCGCCGACGTCGTGCTCGCCGACGGACGCGTTGTCCGCGCGGGCCATGACGACGGTGCGGATCCCGAATTGCTGTGGGCGCTGCGCGGCGGGGGCGGCAACTTCGGCGTGGTCACCTCCGCCGACATGGCCCTCCATCCGCTGACCGAGGTGCTGGCCGGGTCGTTCGCATACCCATGGGAACAGGCCGAACAGGTACTGCGCGGTTACGGCGAACTCCTCGAAAAAGCTTCCGACGCACTCACTTCCGTTATCGCCTTCGTCGCCGACCCCGACGGCAACCCGATGATCACGATCGCACCCACCTGGTCGGGATCCCCCGCAGACGGACCGGCGGCGCTCAGCGGATTCGCCGCCCTCGGCTCACCACTGACCGCCGCGGTCACCTCGAAATCGCCGCTGGCGAAACTGCGCGAATTCGACGGTGCGTTCCCCGACGGAGCCCGCTACGCGATCCGCACCCGCAATATCGCCGCCTTCTCCCCCGATGTCGTATCGGCCCTGATCGAGGCCTACGACGCACGCACGTCCCCCTCGGCATTCGTCAACATCCACCACTTCCACGGCGCCGCCGCCCAAATCTCCTCCGACAGCAGCGCTTTCGGACTGCGCCGAGACCACTTCATGGTGGAGCTCATCGAAATCGGCGCCCCGAACGCAGACCCACTCTCGGTCAGCTGGCCCAAGAAAGCCGGCTCCATCCTGGCCCAGCACGCGCTCCCCGGCGGCTACCCCAACCTCCTCGGCCCCGACGACGAGCACCAGACCGCCGACGCCTACGGCCCCCACACCGCCCGCCTGCTCGCGGTAAAGAACCGCCTCGACCCCGACAACCTGTTCACCGCAATCCCGCTCCCCGCAACAACGTAATCGGGAACGACCAACCGAGACACGGTACATCGCAGCAAGTTTCGCATCGAAGACCCGGGATCGCGTCGTGCTGGATCGCCATGATCCAGCCGACGGACCGACGGCGATGGCGGCGGCGGCCGACGCCTTCGCACATCGACGGGAGGCGAGCCTGGGACTGATCGGCCCAGGCTCGCATCCCGTTCGTTGATTACCGTCGATCATGTGAGTGCACTACACGGCGATCTCGGGCGCGTGCTCCGCGAGTGGCGAGAGCGAGTGTCGCCCGCCCTGGCGGGAACTCCCGTCCACTCTCCGGCGGCGAACTCCGGGTTTGCGGCGTGAGGAACTGGGCGGATTGGCAGGGGTGTCCGCGGACTACATCAAGCGGCTCGAACAGGGCAGGGCGCGCCCGTCGATGGCGGTTCTCGACGCCCTGAGCCGGGCCTTGCGGCTGTCCCGCGCCGAGTACGAGCACCTGTGCCGACTGGCCGGTTACGCCCCGGCCGGTGAAGGTTGCGTGCCGACCCACCTCGGCCCCGGCGCGCGCCGGCTGCTCGACCGCCTCGACACCGGCCCGGTCGGTATCTTCACCGCGGCGTGGACCCAGCTCGCCGCGAACTCCTCGTGGGCCATGCTGTTCTACGACCCGAACGCGCAGCGCGGTCACGAGCGCAATTTGGTATGGCGCGAATTCCTGGGATTCAACGACTGTGTCATCGACCCGGAGGAGAACAAGCGCTTCCGCGCCTCCCTGGTGGCCGACCTGCGGGCCGCCGTCACTCGCTATCCGGCCGACCGTGAATTGACCGCGCTGATCGCGGACTTACGCTCGGCCAGCACCTGTTTCGTCCAAGCCTGGGACGCCACCCCGCCTACCACGCAATCGGCCCCCCACGCGGTGATCATGCACCCGCAGATCGGGCCGATTCATATGGACTACGACATCCTGACAATCCACCACGGCGACCTGCGCGTAGCCCTGTTCACCGCCGAGCCGGACAGCGACGATGCCCAGCGTCTCGCCCTGGCCCACGTCATCGGCCTCCAGGACCTCTCCGCCACCGAGCCCCACCAACTCTGACCATATTTCGCTACGGTCCCCTATTTGTATTTAGAAGTACAGAATAGGTAGTGTGCTCGTCATGGGTGCTGGCAGACCACGAGAGTTCGATGAAGCGGCGGTTCTCGATGCGGTCGCCGGGCGATTCCGAGTCCGCGGGTTCGCCGACACCTCGACCGAGCAGCTGTGCGAGGCGGCCGGTGTGCGGCGGAGCAGCTTGTACAACACGTTCATCTCGAAGAACGAGCTGTTCGTCCGCGCGCTGGAGCGACACACAACCCTCGCCCTCGAACAGCAGCAGACGATCCTCACCGATCAGCGACTGTCCGGAATCGAGCGCCTCACAGCCCTTTTCGATGTCGTCCTCGCCGAGGAAGGTGCCGCCGAGGGGAACGGCCACGCCGCGGGTTGCATGATCGTGGCGTCACGGATGGCACCCGATCTCGGTACCAGGGAGCCGCGCGTACAGAGCCTCCTCGACCGCTACGCGGACGTTCAACTCGCACTGCTGGCCGACGCCGTGCGAGTCGGTCAGCTGGACGGCACCCTCCGCGAGGATGTCGCGGCGCGCGACGCGGCCCTGATGGTTTCCTCGGCCATCTCGGGGCTGCGAGTCCTCGCCCAGTCCGGCTCCGGTGTCGCCGAGCTCGCGCGGGTGGCCGATCTGCACCTGCGTTCTTTGCGCACAGTCACCTGACCGGGGCTTTTGCGTCTCTCATTTTTGAACTTTCGAATACAGATTTCGTCCAACATAGGGATAGAGCGCCGATGACAAGACACCTGTACCTGCTGATGCTGACCATGCTCATCGTGGTGTCAAGCGAGCTGCAGATCCCGGCGATGATGCCGGTGATGGCACATGACCTGGGAGTCGACACAGGCATGATCGGGATGCTCGTCTCGATCTTCGCGCTGGGCATGGCGATCGGCGGCCCGGCCATCGCCTTCGCCCTGCGGCACCGTCCACCGAAGCAGGCACTGCTCACCGTCGTCGCGGCGTACGCGATCCCCGAACTGCTCGTCCCCCTCGTGCACGAGTACTGGTGGGTAGCGCTGATGCGCCTGTTGACCGGATGCCTCGCCGGGGCGGCCGTCGGTCTGTCGATCGCCTACGCCACCAGGCTCGCTCGGAACCCGGACACGATCGGCGAGGCCGTCTCGATCGTGCTGAGCGGAATCATGGTCGGCACGGTCGTCGGGCTCCCGGTATCGCACTTCATCGCCGAAAGATGGAGCTGGCAGGCCACATTCCACGTCCTCGGTGCCGCCGCTGTCGTCGTCTTCGTCGTAAGCCTGCTCGCCCTGCCACCGCGAGATGCGGCGACGGCCGACGACGCCGCCCAGGACCTGCGCAACCTCCGCCTGCCCCGCCTGTGGTCGCGCTACCTGGTCAGCTTCCTGACGATCGGCGCCGCGTACGCGGCCTTCTCCTACTTCACCCCGCTGCTGGAGCAGAGCGCCGGATTCAGCTCATCGGCGACGACGCTGATCCTGCTCGCCTACGGCGTGTGTGCACTGGTGGGGAACCTGGCCGTCGGGAAGCTGGCCGACCGTCACGCCGTCGGTATTCTGCGGTCGGGTCACGCCCTGCTCGCGGTCTCGCTGGCCGTGATCGCGGTCGCCAGTGATGTGCGGCCGGTGGTCCTGGTCATGGTCCTCGTCGTCGGATTCGCCGGTGTCACAATGAATCCGCCGCTGGTTACGCGGGTCGTCGAGGTGGGTGGCAGCGGTGCTCTCGTGAGCACCGTCCACACATCGATCATCACGCTCGGCATCACCGTCGGCACGGCCGTCAGCGCGGCCACGATCGGCGCGTTCGGCGACGACCCGGCGGTGGCCATGTGGACGGGCAGCGTGTTCGCCGTGCTCGCCGCGGTCGTGCTGGCGCTGCAACACCCGCGACGCGACCGGCTCAGCGCACCGGGGTCGGCCCAGCTGCAGCAGACGGCCCGGTAGGAGGCGACGATGTCCACGAATCCGGCACCCGCGACATGGCATCCCTGCGAGCAGGCGATGCACCGCCTCCTGCGGGTGGTGCACCGCGACAACCCCACCACCTCCGGTCTGCCGATTTCATACGGACTCTGGATGGCCGAGAGCCCACTCCTGATGCTGGGCACGGTCGATGCGCACGACCGCGTCTGGACCACCGTGCTCGGTGGCGACGCCGGAGTGGTCCGGCCCGTCGCGGCCGGTGTCCTGGGCGTGCATGCCCGCTCGCGTGGGCCACTGCTGGGCTTCGATCCCGTGCTGGAGGCGTTGTTCGCCGGGCACGAGCTGCGCGACGGCGTGATCGCCCGGCACGAAGGCGGCGGGAAGCTGGTCGGCGGGCTGGCAATCGATCTGGAGACCCGGTCCCGGGTCAAGATCTCGGGCAGAGTGCTGGGCGGCACCGTCGTGGCGACCGATCAGCAGGCCGGGACATCGGCCGACGTGCAGCTGGCAGTCGCCGTCGAGGAGACACTGGGCAACTGCCCGAAGTATTTGAACCGCAAGGCGATTCGCCCCTACGACTCGTCGCCGACGCTGGTCAGCGAGCGACTCCCGCTCGTTCCCGAGGCGATTGACCTCATCGGCAGATCCGACCTGTTCGCCCTCTCCAGCCGCCACGGCACGGCGAGCATGGACACCAATGTCCGAGGTGGGGCGCCCGGGTTCGTGCGGGTCCTGGCCAACTCGGCCACGGCGGGCGTCACACTCGTCTATCCCGAGTACTCCGGGAACCGCCTCTTCCAGACCCTGGGCAACCTGCGGGCCGACCCCGCGGTCGGCGTGACCTTCCCCGATATCGAAACCGGCGCCGTGCTGTACCTCAGCGGACGCGCTGACATCCTCGTCGGCGCAGATGCCGCGAACCTGTTGCCGCACAGCAAGCTTGCCGTCCGCGTGCACGTCGACGCGGCCCGTCTCGTGCAGGACGGGTTACCGTTCCGCGGCACTCCGCTGGATCCGTCACCCTACAACCCGCCAGTCCACCGGTTGGCTCAGGAACTCGGCGGTGCCGCCACCATCGGAACGACCGCTCCCGACGGGAAGCCGCTGGCCGTCGCCACGGCGACGCTGCTCCGACGATCGACCCTCACGCCGACCATCTCGCGGTACACCTTCCGGCTCTGCCCCGATCGGTCGACCACGTTCTCGCGAGCCGCGTTCGCACAGCTGACACCGTGGCGTGCGGGGCAGCACGTCACATTGGATTTCTCCGCCCACCTCGATCGCGGCTGGTCGCACATGCGCGACCATGATCCGCGATCCCTCAACGACGACCACATCAGGTCATTCACCATCTCGAGCCAACCCGTCGCACAGCCCGAGGACCGCTCGGCGGTGCTGGACGGTGCCGAGTTCGACATCACCGTCCGCACGCAGGGGCCGGTGACGGCCTTCCTCGAGCGGTGGCGTCCTGACCGGTCGGTCGAGGTCGCCGTGCTGGGCTTCGGAAGCGGCGACGAGTTCGAGTTCGGCGCCGACCCCGAGGCTGACGACGTCGTCGTCGCTGCCGGGGTCGGGATCACACCGCTCATGGCGCAAGCACAAGCGGCATCCGCGGCATCCGCGGACCGGCGACTGAAGCTCCTGTGGAGCGTGCGGGCCGACGACCTGCCGCTGGCGGTCGAGGTCTTGGGAGCGCTCGGCGAAGTGGCAACTGTCACCGACCTGTTCCTCACGCGCAGCACCGGATCGGAGCCGGAGGTCACCGAACTGCGCATGCTCGGCGCGCGCGTGCACACACGACGGATCGAGCCCGCCGACGTTCTGTCCGCGGGGACCGCCGGGCGGCGACGTTTCCACCTGTGCGCACCGCCAGGTCTGACCCGGTCGATACTGGAATGGGTCGGCAACGAGCACGTGCGATGCGCCACCTTCACGTACTGAACGGATCCGACCGCGGGCCCGCATTCTGCTCATGCTTCCGCAGGTCGCATTTCGAGATCCATTGTCGTGCTACATCTTACGATCCACCCCTGCGGCAATCGTCCGAACTTTCCTGGAACAGATTGGCCAGGCACATTTCATCGGCCGCGTTCAGCGTTGTCATGACCTGCCATCGAGGACTGGGCTCGTTCGGGAAAACTATTGGCGCAGTAGGGAATTAGGAAGGCCAGCAAACGACATGTCCACGGCGAGTCGCGATGACAGGCGTTGCGCCGTCCCCAGCTGTCTTTCGGCTCTCTCCGCCGGGGCGCCGCCGACGCCCGTGAATGGTGGACCGATCACTCATCACTCGACTTGATCACGGTCACCACTGCTGCGCGGGTCCACCGTTGCACGGGATGACCTGAACCACTCCCGTGAGGGTTCTGCCCTCGAGGGTTTGGCCGTCCAGGCACATGGCTCCGTCGAGGCCATTGTGGAGAGTGTTGCCGGGGCCGGTGAACCACTCCTGCACGAGACCGCCGTTGCACGGGACGACTTGAGCGACCCCGGTCAGGGAGATGCCATCCATTGTCTGCGCGTCGAGGCACATACCTGTGTTCAGGCCGTTTCGCAGACTGTTGGCAGATCCGTTGATCCACTGCTGCGCGGGGCCGCTATTGCAGGTAATGACTTGAGCGACCCCCGTGAGCGTGACACCGTCCATCGTCTGCGCATCCAGACACGTGCCCTGAACGAGCCCATTGACCAGCGTCGTGCTCGCCGCCGACGCCGACGGCGCGCAGATCACCATTGCGGTGACGGCCAGCGCGGCTCCTACCCCCAGCCAACGCACCGGCTGCCGACCTCCCCGCTGCACCGACGAATTGTCCACCGACTGATCCACACAGGTATCAAGCGACTTGTTCATATCGTTCCCCTCCGCATCGCAACCAGCACTGGGAGCGACTTCTGTTGTAGCCAAACATCTTCCATCCGATGCGAAGCAAAGTATCCAGGGTAACTTTCAAGATCCTTAACAACCACATGCGCTCGGCCGCAGGGCATTTGAAGCGACTAGCTGTATCTGCTCCGCTCAGCGCGGGAACCTCACTGAGCACGATCATCGGCAGTTGCGGACGTTCGCCGACCTCGGATCTGGCACGGCCAATTGATCTTCCGACGTTCCGCCCTCGCCGGAACGGTCAGCGCGGTATACGGTGCGGCCTCAGCGCGCACTCGAGTTCGATAAGCCAGCTGTGCAGCGGGGTTAGGGTTCGGCGTCGCCGATCTCGCCACGCTTTCGATGCAGGATCTCCAGATTGTTCACGGCATCGGTGTCGCCGGTGGCTGCGGCACGCCGGTACCAAGTTTCGGCTTCATCGAGCTCGCCGAGGTCCTCCAGTAGACGACCGAGGTCGACCATGATCCATGGGTTGTCATCAGCGGCGGCAGCACGTAACAGGGTGATGATCGACCCGAGATTGAAGCGCTCCTGTACACCCATCGGTTCCGCAGCCTGCGGCGAGTAGTGGCGCACCACCCGCAGGATCTGCTCGACCGCGCCGTGCAACTCGCCATCATCTCCGGCACCGAGCTCGACGAGTTCGGTATCGAGAGCCTCCTGCCGCGCCAGAGACCCCGGCTCCGCCTCGACCATCGCGATATCGACGTGCGCGTACTTGCGGGCGAGCACGCCTTTCAACTCCTGATACGCGTCCGCCACAGCCGCTTTGGCGGTATCGGTCATACCCGCCGTCGCACCCGCCGACACCGCAGCGGCCACCGCCGCCGCAACACTCGGATACACCCCCACCGAGCCTCCCGCTCGCAAACCCACGCCCCAGCAGCGAAACCGTTCCAGCCCCGAACCCAACACTACCCAGCCACGACCTCAGAAGGCCACCATGTCTTGTTGCTACTGGCCGTGCACTCGATCGGACCAATCGGCAATGCCGGATGTTCGGCCGCCTCGGACTGACACCGCCACTTGATCTTCCGCCCCGCCCACGCTGGCCGGTTCGGTCAGCGCGCCACGCGGCATGACCGTGCGTTCGTCGGAGCACCTGTTGCGGCAGGTAGAGACCAAAGATGATTGGGCCCGGCGATCTTGCGACACGTGCCGAACCAATTACCTAGTTAGACAACGGTTTTGGCGTCCTAAGCCAGGCGAGCGGCGGCCTCGTTCAACTTGCCCGCGTCATAGCTGATCTGCGAGGTATCGCAGATCGAGACACTGCACGGCCCGTAACCGACCTTGATCTCGTCGTAACGCACCTGCCCGCTCTCCTCCGGCGGCAGCGACAGATCCACGCCATCGAAGTGCACGACCGTGACGGTGTGGGGGTGGAAGTCGAAATCGGCATGGGTGTGATTGGTAATCGCACGAGCGAAACCACCAGCGCCGAAAGTGAATTCGTTGTCAAGCATCTCCCTCGCGCGGCCTAAGATGGCCTTGTGAAAATGAGAAAGATCGTCGCCACAGCTGCGCTCACCATCGGCGCCATGGCTATCACGGGGGGCACATCGTATGCGGCGCCGGAATCGAACGCACAGGATGTGAAGGCTGTTTCGCAGCTGTCCGGAGACCAGGGCGGCATCCACTACGACGTGGTTCGCTCCGATATGGACCAGACCGTCACCACCACCCTGACCGGGGGCACGTTCCAGCTCACCGACGCCGCGGTGAACATCCTCGACGGATACGGCATCGTCACTTCCACGATGCCGCTCTCGGTGACCATCGACGGCACCGATCAGGTGCTCTCGTTGAACCCCAGCATCGCTGACGACGGCGCCGCACTGGTCGCACACCCGACCGCCACCGCCGTCGCGGCGGGCACCGCCCAAACCGGCAGCGCCAACGCGGCGGCCGGCGCGCTCATCGGGGGCATCCTCGGTCTCGTGGTCACCGTCATCAGCCTCGGTTTCGGGTTCATGGCGATACCCGCCGGGATCCTGGGCGGTGCGATGATCGGCGGCCTCAGCGGCTCCGGCGCGCCGAGCAGCACCCGGCCGTGCTACGTCATCCCGAACACCAACCTGGCGAACTGCTACTGACCGCTGAGAGCCGTAAACTCCACCTCACCATCGCTTTCGAGCCGGTGCCAGCTTCCGTTGGCACCGGCTCGAGCCGCTTTTCATACCCTGATCTGTGACGATCGAGAGACCGCCGGTCGTATCCCGTTGCCATGAGCAGAAATTCACGTCCCGGAAGCCTCAGAAATCGGGCATTCATCGAGAGACATTGCGGCGCAACACTTCCTGTTTACCGTTCCGTTTCACGAATACAGTCGTAGGCGAATTCGTTGGTGAGGTGCACGTGGGACGGCAGGCTGAGGTTCAGCTGTTCGACCGCCGCGCGGACACCGGCGTCGAGCTCCCACTGCAGATCTACGACATGACCCGCCCACACGTCCCACAGGCAGCTGACGGGTTCGTCGATGATCAATCGAAGCGTCGAACCAATCTCCGGATCTCCGGGATCATCCACCCATCCCAGCTGTGCGTCGTAAGTTCCCCCAAGAATGAGACGCCAGCGATTCAGCTCCCCGTCAGAGAAGAACCCGTCGTTCAACTGAACGATAGCGATACCGACTGTCACAGAGGGCATTTCCGGTGATGAGGAGCAGCAATCCAAACTGATCACCATCCAATCGTCGCTGTGGATCACGCCCTGGACAACCTGGTCGCCTGCCGACCTGGCTTCGCGCTCATCGGCAGTAGCGGATGGTGTTCTGTCCGCGTTGAATTCGGCGCCGCCGGGCATTACGAGGGAATCTTGCGGGTGGCGTGACACCGCTGTCGGTCTGATCATCGGCGGCGCGCAGCTACGCTGAGGCCATGTACGAGGGGGTCTGCCCGGTTTGCGGGCGAAACAGCCAGTGCCAGAAGGCATCGGCGATCTACGCTGCGGGAACGTCGTATGCGCGGGGGTACGCATATGACGAGGGGCGGCGGCGCAGGACTACGACGGTCAATCAGTCGACGTTGGCGAAACAGCTTTCGCCGCCGGTGCTTCAGCCGGATCGGGGGAACCTGGGCAAGGGCATCGCGCTGCTGATCGTCGGGCTGTTCCTGCACCTGTTCTGTTCCGCGATCATGGCTTCGACGGGGGCCTCGATCTCGGCGAGTATCTTTGCGCCGCTTTGCATGACGGGTTGGCCGCTGGCAATCGGAACTCTCATCACGATTGCCGGTGTGATCCAGACGAAGCAGTTGAAGGCTGTTCTACCGCGGCGGCAGGCCAACTGGCAGGTATGGAACACGGTGTATTACTGCTATTTGGACGATGTCGCCTTCGTGCCCGGCGGTCCGCCGTTCCACCCGAGCCAACTCCCCGGATTCATGGCGACGAACACCGGACCCTTCGCGGCCGCTGCCCTAGCCCGACCTGTCTCGCAGTCCGGGTTTGAAGATCGACGGTGACGACTCTGCCGACGGCACCGTGTCTGCAACCCTGACCGAGTGGTACACCCACGATGGGAGCATCGTGAAATCGGCAGCAGCGTGCGTTCCACGGTGGCACAGACTGTCTGGCCAGGGCGAATCCGGGTGGGTGGACTACGCCGCGTCGGCACCGAAATGCTGACGGTAACGTTCGGGCGTGGTGCCGAGACGGCGCGTGAACACCCGGTGCAGGGTTTCGCCGTGCCGGTAGCCGACCTGGCGGGCGATGGCGCCAATGGTGAGCTCGGTGGATTCGAGTAGTCGGCGCGCGGCTTCGATGCGCAGGTCTTCAATGAAAGTCGCTGGCGTGCTTCCTGTTTCGGCGCGGAATGTACGTGCGAAGCTACGTTCGCTCATTCCGGCGCGGCGGGCGAGGGCGGCGACGGTGAGGTCGTCGCCGAGATGGTCGGGCAACCACTGCTGCACCGCTCGGATCGCAGGGGTCTTGGCGGGCAGGGCACGCAGTTGGGCACTGAATTGGGCTTGTCCGCCTGGTCGTCGGGTGAAGATCACGGCCACCCGCGCGATCATGGCGGCGGTTTCGCGGCCGTGGTCGTCCTCGACCAGTGCCAGCGCCAAATCGACGCCCGCGGACATCCCCGCCGATGTCCAGCGGTCGCGGTCGCGGACGTAGATCCGATCCGGTTCGACCCTCACTCGTGGATAGCGTTGGGCCAGAATGCCGGTCGTGGACCAGTGGGTGGTAGCCCGGTAGCCCGGCGGCGGCGAGCAGCAGCGCGCCCCCGCACACCGACGTCACCCGGCGGGCCTTGCGAGCCAGCGCGGGTAACTCCGGAATCACTTCGGCCGCACCGGGACCCATGACATCGCCACCGACGACGATCAGGGTATCGAAGTCCGCGCCCGCGACGATGTCCTCGAGCGAATGCTCGACGGTGAGGGTCAGACCACCGTCGGCTTTGACAGGCCGGCCACCCGGTGAGGCTGTCATCAGGTGATACGGCGGTGACGCGGCATCGCCGCTCGCTAGTTCCGGACGCGCCCCGGCGGTGATCACATGCCACCACAGCTCCGGTGGCAGCTGGTCGGCCGACCGCTCGGCGATACCGTTGAGGAGGGCGAACACATCCATCGGCCCGGCCAGTTCGGAAATCTGCATGCCTTGGAAGACAACGAAAACGATGGTGCGAGGCGCCGACATCTCGCCATCATCGCAGTGGATGCGGTCGGCTGCCACGGTCAATGACTGATTGATTCCGCCGCGCTGCGGGTTGTGTGGCGGTCGAGGAACGGGATCATGAGTGCGGCGACACGGTCGGGAAACTGAGCGTGCGGATAGTGACCGGCCTGATCCACCACGGCGACCTCGCCCAGCCCGGCGGGCAGTGCGGCGACGATCCTGTTGCCCTCGTCCTCGGGATTCGGGTAGTCCGGATCCTCCGATCCCATGATTACCAATGCCGGACAACGGACTTCGGCAATCCGTGCCTGCGCATCCGCCGGTGAGGTCTTGCCGGTCTTGCGGAATTCCGCCCACCGGCCGGGCTGCCGGAGCAGGTCCCGCAATTGCTGGAGCTGCTGCTCGAAGTCGGCGGGTTTGCTCGGGTATGCCACGCCCCCGAGGTAGCGGAACCACAGCGAAGGCGAGTTGAACAGCTGCGTACCGATCAACTGCGCCATCCCGCGCCGATAACGACGGATCGTCCACAACGCACCGAGATCGAGCCCGTAAGTCAGGGTGAACGGATTGATCTCGACGATCGCCGACACCAGTTCCGGCGCCTCGGCGGCCGCGATGGTAGCCGACCCACCGGCCAGCGAATGCCCGACGATCACCGCCGGACCCCCGAAATGCCTTACTACACCGAGGATGTCGAGCGCGACATCGGTGCGGCTGATGGCGACCTTACCCGTCACCGACACCCAGCCCATGCTGGATTCACCATGCCCGCGCATATCCATGTTCACCACCCGATACCCTGCCGCCACCAAAGGCCCGACCAGATACCGGAAGTCCTGACGCCGACACCCCATGCCATGCACCAGCACCACCAGCGGACCGACCCCATCCACATCACACGCGATCTGCCCACCTTCGAGAGCCACGAACTCGGTCATTTGCCAATCCCTCCAAGCGATTTCGATCCCTGCCGCCGATGACGACATGCCGGAATTGAACGCCGCAAACCGTCCCCGGACGAGGCCCCTGGCCGGACCGATCAGCGGTCTGGCCGATCCAATCAGTCACTGACCATGGCCCTTCTTGCCAGTGGTACGGAAGTAGCAGCCGCCGTAGTCGGGCCTGTTCGGACAGCGCACCCACGCAGCCATGGAGGACGGTGAGGGCACCTGCCGCTAGTGCTCGGACACGCCGAGATTCTCGGCGTCGACAGCGGCTATTCCTGCCACGTTGCCGATCGCCGAGACCAGATTGCTCTTGGTGCTTGCGTACGGCACCGAGCCGGACAGCGTGACGATTCCCGTTGTGCCGTCGAATGTGATCTCCACATCGGACACATCGATCTGTTGGGAAGCAACATGAAATTTGAGGGCTCGAGCGAGTGCGGCGTTAGCCTGCGGACCTCTCAGCTTCGCAAAACTATCGATCTCGCCATCATCATTGGTGAAGTTGTACGAGGACATGGTCTTGTCTCCAGGCGTGCAGCGGATGTCTACAAGTCGTGCGCCCGAGGTTGTTACGGCGCCCCGGAACCGTGGCGATCGCCGGCCGGTGGCGGCCTACGAAGTCGAGGTGTGCGGTGCTCGGGCTTTGCGTTGTTCTGCGCGCAGAGCCCGGACGAAGACCACCACCACGGCCACCCCGAGAACCGCGAGCCCACCCAACGCACTGCCCGCGGCCCAACTCGCGAGCATGCTGAGCACCAGCACCGCGATACCGATCCAGGACGAACGCAGTCGTCTCATGACCAATCTCCCTCCACCCCTGTGGTTCTCGTGTTGAGACTAGCCGCGGGCCACACCGACCGACCAGCCATCGCGTGAGATCTCGCAAGCGCGGCCCCGATCGGTGATATTTGCGATCCAGATGCACAGACGTGCCCGAGTGCACCGATGCCACCGATTCCCCTTCCGCCAATTCGGTGGTGGCTCATTCAAGACCGCAGTGAGCCGATCACTGCCGAGAATCTCCGATCTCGGGCGGTGGTCGACGGCGAGCCAGGCGGACCGTCGGCCGCAAAGGGAATCTTGGCGTGCAGATTCGTGTGGTTCGTTGTGCCACTGCCGTATTCGCGTTTCGAGCGGAATTTCGCTGGCAAACATGACAATTCAGTATCCACCGGTGCGACGGCAATGCGTTCGGCGGGGGCACCAGGTGCGAAGATCAGCCTGTGAAGCGAGCCTTGGCCGGGATGGCAATCGTGGTGAGTGTGTGTGCGGCAGGGACGAATTCAGCCCACGCGGAACCGGTGGATGACGCGGTGCAGGTGCTGCGAGCCGCCCTCGGTGAGGGAGTGGGCGGGTTGGGGTATCCGGGGGCGATCGGGTTGCTTCGACGTGGGGACAAGGTCGTACGCGTGGGGGTAGGGGTGGGTGATCTCACCGCCGGAACCGCAGCGGATCCGGATGCACCGGTACGCATCGGGAGCATCACGAAAATGTTCGTGGCCACTGTTCTGCTGCAACTGATCGGCGAAGGCAAGGTGTCCCTCGATGACACCGTGGAGCGGTGGCTGCCCGGACTCGTGCAAGGAAACGGCCATGCGGGAGAACGGATTCAGGTGCGGCATCTGCTTGAGAACACCTCCGGAATGGTGAGCTATGACCAGGATCCGGTGTTCTCGGCGATGTATGCGGCCGATGTGGACCAGTATCGGGTGTGGGAGCCGCGCGAGCTGGTGGCGATCTCCACCGCGTTACCTCCGTATGCCGCCCCGGGAGTCAAGCAGGTGTACTCGAACACCGACTTCGTCCTGGCCGCAATGGTGATCGAAGCGGCCACCGGACACAGTGTCGAAACGGAAATCCAGTCGCGGATCGTGACGCCATTGGGGTTGCGGCACACCTTCTTTCCGCGCTCGCCGGAGGTCGGGCCCGACTGGATGCGCGGGTACTTTCTCGTGCGGGATGTGTCGGTATCGAACCCGACAATCCATGGTGCTGCCGGGGCGATGGTGTCCACCCTCGATGATCTGGCAGTGTTCGCAGGCGCTCAGCAGGATGGCCGACTGCTCGCGCCGGCGCAACTATCGCTGTTGCGCAGCACCTTTCACGAGCAGGGGCGCGATACCGGATTCGCGATGGGGATCTATCGCTGGGACAGCCCCTGCGGGCCGGTATGGCTGAAATACGGTGCTGTACTGGGGTATTTCAGCGCCGTGGCTACCTCGAGCTCAGGGGACAAACAGGTGGTATTGGTCGCGAACGAGTACCACCTGCTGTCGGATTCGCCGAGCGTTCTCCACCTGGCGGCTGCCCTGGAGCGGGTGTTCTGCACGTTCTGAGCCGGTCAGCACGGCGGATCGTACGCCCGGCCCGGCACATAGGTGTGCCATACCTCGGGGGTGAGAACATCGCGCGTCACCTGACAGATGCGTTCGACCGCGGTCGCGGGATTGAGGTCCAGTACCAGCAATTGGCTGAGCAGGCCGACCCCCACCACGAGCCCGCGCGCGGGGACCATCCCCGCGAACAACATCCCGGTGACGACTCCAGGATCCACGAGCGATGGCCCGATCGCGGTGGGATTGGATCGATCCCGCGTGTTGTAGAGGCGGATGCTCCCATCCGAGCCACTGATCACCATCAGTCGCCCATCGGGGGTCATATCGGCGTTGGTGACCGTGACGCCGTCGGGCGGAGCGATAGCACCGAGCTTGGTGACATTGTTGTGATCGCTGACATCCCAGAGCTGAATGGCCTTGCGGGTCACCGTGATCACGGTGCGCTGATCGTAGGGCAACGCGCCTTTGTAGATCGGTGCGGAGGGATCGCTCGGAACCCGCAGAATCTCCCGCTGCCGAGACGAGTCGGTGATCTCCCATACCTTGGCGACAGCCTCGAGCTCACCGGCCGCACTGCGATCTTGCCCGCCGGACAGAAGCAGACTCCCGTCGCTGTTCGATACCGTGCCGAGGGATTTCTCGGTAAACAGGGGTTCGGAGATCGGGGTGCCGAGCAGGCGTGGTTGTTCTGGGTTCGTGATATCCCAATACTGCACCCTGGTCACGTTGAAGATCGCGTCGTCACGAAACCGAATGTCGACGGTGACCAGGCGGGAGCCTTCCAGGAAACTCGCCGAGGAAGCCTCGGGGAATTCATGCAGGATCCGGTATCTGGCCGGGTCGGAGATATCGATGAGTTGCACGGGTTGTCGGCGGCCCTGTGGCGTGGCCACGATCATGCGGCCGTCGGCACTGATTTCTCCGGAACCGCCGGGCATGGTTCCGAGCTGGCGAGGCGTGGTGGGGTCCGACATATCCCAGACGCGCAGTTCGTTGCCGTCCCAGCCGGTGATCATGCGCTGTCCCGCGGAATCGAACATCGAGGGGATCAGATCGGTGGTCAATCCGCCCACGAAACCCGGTGCGGGTGACCAATATTGGACGATTCCGCTGGCATCACCGGCGATCAGATGCCGCCCGTCGACGGTGAACGTCAGCGACCGTGATCCGCTCAGACAGATGCCGGACGGGTCCAGGCACGTGTTCATGCCGTTGCGCAGAGCAGGCCCGAGTGCGACCGGGCGCGCCGGATCGGCGACGTTCCACAGCCGGGCGCCATCGTCGGTGCCGATCGCGAGCCTGCGCGCATCCGGGCTGAAGGCGAGCGACCACAGACCCGAGCGCACCGACAGTGAGACGGACGGTCCTAACGCCTTGGGTCCGGTATCGGTGAGCGACCACAACCGCACGCGGGCTTCGGTGAGCATGCCCATATCGATGGGGGTGCCACCATGTCCGATGGCCACGGTGGCACCGTCGGGGCTGAAGGCGACCGCGTCGACCCGGTGTGCGGTGTCCTCGACGGGAATCGCGACGGGCGCGGCGGGGCGATCGAGCTGCCACACCAGCACCGACGAGCTGACACCAGCGGCCGTGGTCGGTATGAACTGCGTTGGGCCGCCGGCGTCATTGCTTGCTGTGACGAGGCGATTGCCGCTGGGAGAGAAGGCCAGTGAGTGCACCGGGGCAGGAGTGTTCAGGACCTCGCGCCGGATCGGGGTGGCCGGGGTGGCCAGGTTCCACAGGGTGACGGTGTGGTCAGCGCTGGCGGCGGCCAGGATGCGCCGGTCAGGGCTGTATGCCAGGCGCAGGGGTCCCGTCCCGCTGGCGAAGGTGGGACCGAGCGGTTCGGGGCGTGCCGGATCGCTGATGTTCCAGAGCCGAATGAGTCCCGAATCCGTTCCCACCGCCAGGATTTCACCACTGATGAAGGTGACCGCGGTGATGGCGGCGTCGGCCTTCGGAAACGTCACCACCTCTCGCGGTTCGCTTGCGGCAGTCCAGAGTTTGACGGTGTGGTCCGCACCGGCCGAGGCGATCAGTGCTCCACGCGGATCGATCGCAACATCATTGACCAAGTCCTGGTGCCCGCGTAGGGGCATGGCCAGGGGCACTGTTTGCGTGCGCAGTATTCGTGTTTCGATGGCGGGATCGTCGGGGCGTAGCTGGTCGGCGACCAGTACCAACTGGGCGGCGAGCGAAGGGTTGGTGGTGTTCACACCGTCAGCGGCGGTGAGGATGTCCGCGACGAGTCTGTCGGTTTCGCGTTGGGCGGTGAGCCTGCTCTGAAAGTAGGCAAGTGAGGACAACGCGAGCAGAACCACCACCGCCGCAACCGCGGATCCGCGCAGCAGCAGTTCCCGTCGCCGGCTTCGCTGATGGGCAGCGGTAGCTGCGGTCAGGAATGCGCGGGCGGTCGGGGTGATCGGTGCGTGCTCGGTGTGTTCGAGCAGCACGGCCAGCCGAGGCCGGGGATACAGCAGGAGCGGATCGTGTTGCGCGTCAGCCCATTCCGTGGCATCGATTTCGAGTCGCTGGCGGTCGAGATGGGCAGCGCGGTCCTGCTCGATCAGCTCACGCAGCAGCGGCCAGACGTCGAGCACGATCTCATGGGTGAACGCCACCGAGGTCTCGTCCATGGTAAGTAGGCGACTGTGCACCAGCGTGTCGAGTGCGGCGCGAACCTCGGCCCGGTCGATGTCGGGGATCTCGGTGATCGCCCGGACTCGACGCGTGTCCCTGCCGTCATGTCCGACATTGACCAGCGAGTACAGAATCGCCGTGGCAGCGTGATGCTGTGCGGGATCGAGTGAGCGCCAGGCATGGTCGGCGGTCGCGGTGACCGATCCGGAGATGCCGCCGACCGCGCGGTACCCGGTGAAGGTGAGTACCCGGCCCTTTCGCTGTTCCCAGGTGGCGGCCATGACGTGGGACAGCAGCGGCAGCAAGCCCGCACTGTACTGGTGATCGTGGCGCCCGTAGTTCATGTCGCCCAGTTCACGGATCACCAGCTCGCGCAGTCCGGGTTCCAGTGTGAGCCCGCACATCTCGGCCGGCCGGTCGATCGCCTGCTCGAGTTCGTCTCGGGTCATCGGTCCCAGCGGATAGGTTCGCGTACCCAACGCGGTGAGCAGGATCGGGTGTTCCATGCACTGGGCGTAGAAGTCGGCGCGGATCGCGAGCAGAACCGTGACCGGTGGTGTTCCGGCGGTGGGTTCGGTGAGTGCGCGCAGGGCATCGATGTAGGCGACGCGGTCGGATTCGGTGGTGACCGCGCTGAACAGTTCCTCGAATTGGTCGATGACCAGCAGCCGCCGCTCACTGTCCCAAGCCAGTGTGCGCAGGGTGTCGCGGGTGGACCGTGCCGGGCTCAGCACCTGCGTCTGCCAGTGCTCAGCGGTGAGGACCGGGATCAGGCCCGCCTGCACCAGAGAGGACTTGCCCGCCCCGGACGCTCCGACCAACGCCACGATTCCGGGGCCCGCCGTGACGAGTTCGGCCAGCTCGACGATCGCGGCGTCGCGGCCTGCGAACAGCGCGGTATCCGCGCCGGTGTACTGCGTCAAACCTGGATAGGGGCACTTATCCGTGTCTGTGGAAGCAGTGACTGCTCGTTCGGCCACACACGATTTCCACAGGCTCCGCCATCTGCCGATCTGCAGCAGATTCGCATCAACCCCCGCGTCCTTGGGCACCTTGTCGATCAAGACCAACAGCACGCGATGCAGCGGATCCCATTTGGCCGGAACGTTTCTCCCTGACCGCCAGTCACTGATCCGCTGCTCGGAGACCTCGTACTGGCGCGAATCCTTCGGAAAGCGAGTGTTGGCCGTTGCCGCCAGCTGCTTGAGCGTCGGATTGCCCGCCGCGAGATAGAGCTGGCGGAGCCGTTCGGCGAACAATACCCGCGAGGACCGTCCCGCCCCTGTGGTCGTGGAACCCACTACACCCCTTGGTTTTACGAAGTGCCAAGCCTAGAACATTCGCGCCCGATCCGGCTCGGGCGGGACCTATTCCTCCGTTCCGGAGAACTCACATCCCTTGCGTGAGCTGCGAATTCGACCGATTCCGCAGGACAGCAGCTCGATCGCGACGCGGGCTTCTTCCTACAGTTCGCCCATGCCTACCGGACCCGGAAATCAGGCTCCGCGCGGGTCCGGAACTGGTGGAACAGAGCCAGGAAAGAGGTTGTGCGCGTGAAGGCTTCGATGACTCCCCCGCACCAGGACACCCCAGTGAGCGAGACGGGGACTCGGCTGTTCGTGCCACCGGCCCCTCTGGGGTGGGAGTTCATTGCCCCCACGCCGCCGTCGGCATCGCCGCTGCTGAACCACCGCCCACAGTTGACACCTGCGCGGGCCCCCATCGCGGGGGCCGCGGCAGGCTGGTTTATCGCCGTGCTGATGACGTGGTTCTGCTGGCCTCCGGCGTGGGGCAAGCACGTCTATCCCCCGGACCCCGGGGAACCGAACTACGAAGGATTGTTCGTCGCCCTGCCGGCCGTGCCGCTGGTACTGATGTACGGCATCTATGGGATCCGCCTGATGCTCTTCCGGCGGCAGCGGAAGGCGAACAAGGCCCTTTTCGAGTCCGCGCACCAGCACTGGGTACAACAGGTTGCCGCCCATGATCGCGCCGAATATCAGCGCGTTCTGCGCGCCCGGGTGTGGTTCCCGGTCTGTCCGACCAACGGCACGGCACGGCTCGACGTGTTCGGTGGGACCCCACGGGGGTGGTCGGCGATGGTGACGACGATGTGCGCTCCGTTGCGCACCACCGGTGGGCGGGCACTGATCCTGGACTTCGACAACCATCGCATCGCGACCGACCTCGAATCGCGCACTCACGCTGGCGGGCACTCGGTACACGCAGTCGCGTTCTCGGACACCACCACTCGCGTGGACAACGGTGATGTGAACACACGGAAACCACACATCGGCGAAGACCACCTGCTATATGGGCTCTCGGGTAAGGAGGTCGCGGACCTGGTGTCGGATGCGATGTATTCGCTGCGCGGATCGGTCCCGAACCCCGGAATCGGAACCCACAGTGCGAGTTTGGGCCTGGTCCAGGCGGTGTGTGAACGCCTCGAGGCTCCGATCACCTTCGCACGTATCGACGCCGGACTCGGTGTGCTGCTCGAGACCTACGATCCGCAGTCGCAGAACCTGCTCTCGGACAACGAATTCGCGCGGCTGACCACCCACGCGCACACAGTCGGCGGAACCGAGATGATCACCGATGAACTGCATCTGCTGGCTGAATTGACCGGGCTCGCCACCGGCCGATCATCGGCCGCAGAGCCCGCTGATGCGACGTCCGCGACGCTGTGGCCACCGGCCGGGCTCGCGATCGTGGCGAACGAGGTCACCGATCTCCGCCGCAAGAACTTCCTGGACCTGTTGGTGTTCCATCGGCTGCTACACGACATGCGACTCCAGGCCACCCCGGTCTCGTACCTGGGCAACCGGGTGGACCCCGATGTCATCGTCGTCGCGGGTGTGGCGAGCCTTCAGGTGAGCGATCTCGATGCCTTGTCCAGCCAGGCTCGTCGTCTCGGAGTTCGGCTGGTGTTGCTGATAGAGCGCCTGCGCGAGGATCTGCGCGCCTTTCTCGGTGGTCCGGACAGCGTCACCTGTTTCATGCAGTTGGGCAACCCGCACGAGGCCGCAGTCGCCGCCGAATTCATCGGTGCGGGAGTCACGTTCGTGTTGTCCGAGCTCACCGAACAGGTCGGCACATCCCACGGCACGAGCACCGGCGTGTCCCACAACCAGAGTGGGCCGGCACCGACACAGATCAATAATCTCGTCAATCCTGCACCGGCAGCGGCGGGTTGGGGCAGTGCGGTACCGACAAGCTATTCCCTGAGAGAGTCCAAGGACACCGGTCGGACAACCAGCCGCGTCCATGAATATCTGGTCGAACCTACTGTTATGCAAAGCCTTCCACCGACGGTGTTCGTGATGGTGGAATCGGGCACGCAGGGGCGGCGGGTGGCCGTCGCGGACTGCGACCCGGCGACAGTGCTGCGCGATGGTGTCGCGCTGAGTCCGCACATCTGAGGATCGCTCTGCCTCCAGAAGCCCCCTGCCGAGGTCGAGACGGGCGGTCGATCCGGCCTTCGTTCCCCGGACCGGAGAACTCGAATCATGGCCTCTAGCAGCGGTTTCGTGGGTCCGACGGCGCGATTCGCTTTCGCCGCCGCAGCATTGACGACTTCACTGGGACCCGCAGCTCGACACCCCACGGGGGTCGGACCGGCCGGAGAAAACACCCACGTGCTGGGAGCGACGTATCCGCTGTCCGGGGTCTGCACGCACGAGCGGATCGCTCACAGCGTGTGTCGGCGCCGGGGCAGCGCGCTCAGCACGAGATCACAGGGAGGAATGGAATGTTGAAGAAATCGATCGTCGCTCGTATGGGGGGTCTGCTCGCGGGTGTGGCCGCCGTCGCGGTGGTGAGCGCGCCAACCGCACACGCAGACTATCCCACTGGCGCATGCCTGGTGGTGGATAACCAGGGTCCTTCCGCTGTGACCCTCACGGTGAGGAATCCTCCATACCAGGGACGTCAGTGGACCGTGCCCGGGCACGCTCGATGGGTCCTCCTGGCAGGCACCGAGGCGATCAAGAATCCCGATCGCAGCTGGTCCATCCAAGCCCCCCAAGGCGAATGGGGCTACAACTCGTCGGTCGAGACTGGCCGTGGGTGCAATGGCAGCTGGATCTTCACTCTGCGCTGATCCACCAGGTTCGTGCCGAAGTTCGGTTGCCGGCAGAGGTGTTGCCGAGCCGCCATCGAGGTCGACAAGGGCGGTCGATCCGGGCTTTGTTGTCCGGACCGGGGAACTCGAATCATGGCCTGTAGCAGCGGCTTCGAGCGCCGGCGGGCATGAGTCGCTTTCGCCGCTCCGGCGTTGACGACTTCACTGGGACCCGCAGCTCGACGCCTCACGGGGATCGAGCCGGCCACAGGAAACACACACGTGCTGGGAACGACATATCCGCTTTCGGGGTCTGCACGCACAAGCGGATCGCTCGCAGCGTGTATTCGGCGCCGGTGTCGGGGAGCGCGCCCAGCACGAGATCACTTGGAGGAATGGAATGTTGAAGAAGTTGAGGATGGCGGGGATCTCGGCGGCCGTGCTGATCGGCATGCCGGTGGGGATCTCCATGCTGGCTGTTGGGGCCCCGGCGAACGCGGTAACCGCCGCTGAATACTGCTATGCGAGCGGTGGCGAGGTAGTGGTGCGGTACAACCAAGAAAATGGCAATCGGTACGAGCTGTGCCAGGGCGGCAACCTCGACGGGTGGATCCTCGGGCAGCCGCTGGCGCGATAGCTGATTCTCCGGGCCGGAGTGAGAACTCGGCATCTCTCTGCCGACCATGTGCTCCGGCCCGTCGTCCCACCGAAAACCACAGGCTTCGTCGCGGAGCCGAAGCTCCCGATCCGTTGTACGCCTGGAGGGGAAGGCCATGTCCTCGTTCAACTACACCAATGACGATGGCAAGAGAGTTGATGGCGCCAACCCGAAAGGAGCGCAGGCTGATTCGAATGCCATAGTCGCTCGAGCCCTCAAATTTCATGTTGCTTCCCAGCACATCGATGTGTCCGATGTGGAGATCGCATTCGACGGCGCAACAGGAATCGTCACGCTGTCCGGTTCGGTGCCCTACGCAAGCACCAAGAACAATCTGGTGTGGGCGATCGGCAACGTGGCAGGAGTAGCTGCTGTCGACGCCAACAACCTTGACGTGTGCGTTCAATAGCGGCGGTGCCCCAACGGGGGTGACCACTCACGACTGGTCGAACCGGCAATTCCCACCGCCGGTGCGTTAGGACACGATGACCCGCCGACCAGGTTGAAGTCCCAGGCACCGCGAATGCGGCATGCCCGGTCATCGGCGTTGCGGTCGATGCCGAACTTGGTGGCCAGCTGCACCTGATCCCGGCGGCCGTGGACGGCCCGACCCACCAATACCTCGTTGTGCCCGCTGCGTAGGCGCCGGCGGTGTCCAGGAACCTAATGCCCAGCTCGAGGGCTCGGTCGATGGTGGCCACGCCGCCATCCCAATCGGCGGCGCCGTGCTCTCGCTCATCCCCATGCACCCCAGACCCATCGCGCTGACGGTAAGACCGGGCGAGCCGAGCGTGATTCGAGGGATCATGCGCGGATACTCCTCCTGCCCGGCGGACCGAGCCGATACCTCGAGGGACGAGAACGCCTCCGACACTAGGACTTTGAGTGCACTCCAAGTCAAACCGGAGGACCAGCCCCGCCCGGCCGCAACCCGTAGCCGCGACGGCGTGGTCGGAGGGTCCGGGCGAGCCAGGATCGCTCAAACCGATGGGCGTGCATCGAGGACATCGCGGTCACCGCGAGGCGACCAAGGCGGCCGCGACGAGCACACGCTCGTCGGCAGTTCAGTGCGTGTGGTCGACCTCAGATGATCTCTGCCCATGGATCTTGCGCGGTGAGGGTCAGGATCACCGCGATGAGCGCGAGCGGGCTGATCGCGACGCCGAGCATGACCGAGGAACTGGCCCACGGCTTCGCCCATGACCGAGCCCCGGGCAGTAGCTGATCGAGTACTGATTGCAATTGTTGACCATCCGTGCGGCCGATCACGCGATTGAGTCGATGGTTCGAACACACGGACTCGCGGCGAGTGATTCAGGGCACACGCGGGGAGATTCGCCTATCAGGCCATACATGCATTGCTCGCCGCTCCGGGTCTTATTACAGTGAGACTGCAATAACGGACGAACAGAAGGCGATCACCATGAATTTCCCGATCATCAATCTCGGCTCCGCGACGCTCGATCTGGCCGCCACGGTCACGCAACTGGCAGCGAACTTCACCTACCTGATGCAGTCCTGGGGCTCGATGTGAGGCCGAATCGATATCGCGAGTCGTCCACTTCGGCGACCCGTTCCATGACAGCCTTCATAGCTAGAAGATAGCTATGACTTTGGTGACTGGGGTGACTATGCACGACACCGAACAGCGATCCACAGCGGCCGAGATGTGGGGCAAGTTCCGGGCGCTGGGTGGCCCGCAGCATCTGCTCGACGGGGCGGCACCCGCGATCGGCTTCCTGCTCGGGTACGCCGCGGCGAATGCCAAGATCGGGGTGCTGGTCGCGCTCGGGGTCGCCGGACTGATCTCGCTCTACCGGCTGGTGAAGGGGGACTCGGTCAAGGTCGTGTCCGCCTCGCTTGCCGTGGTCGTGGTGTTCTCGCTGTTCGTGGGGATCACGGGCGAGGGCCGAGGGTTCTATCTGCCCGACTTGATCGTCTGCGCCGTCGCCACGCTGGCGTTCGGTCTCAGCATGCTCACCGGCCGCCCGCTCAGCCATTGGGCATGCCGCAAGCTCGGGTTGGAACGTGCCTTCGAGCACGACCCCGCCGCCCGAGTCCGGCTGCACCGCAAGGTGTCTGCGGTCTGGTTCGCGTTCTGGGCCGTGCATCTGCTGATCATGGTGCCGCTGTATGTGGCCAACAAGGTCGTGGTGCTCGGCACCGTGGCCCTGGTGCTCGGAAAACCCGCGCTGGTGGTCATGCTCGCGGTCACGTGGCTGTGGGTGCGCCACCGCCCACGCGACCGAGTCCTGTCACCTTCGGGCGCGATGGCGGACGATCGGGTGATCTCGTGACCTCCGAAGCGGCGGACGCGCCGACCGTTCCGGTCGACTACCGCTTCACCCTCGCCAATGAGCGCACCTTTCTGGCGTGGATCCGTACGGCGCTGGGCTTGCTGGCCGGTGGTGTCGCGGTGCACACGCTCGTGCAGCCGTTTCACCACGCCGGTGTGCGGCGGGCGCTGGCGACCAGTTGCATCGCGCTCGCGATCATCGTCTCGCTCGGCGCCCTCCGGCACTGGAAGGGGATCCGGGACGCGATGAATCGCGGTGCGCCACTGCGGGAGACGCGCATGGTGCCCATCCTGGCCTTCGGCATCGCGGCGGTATCGGTATTCGCCGCAGTAGCGGTGTTGTGACCGTGACCGCACCCACCTTCGCGGAGGAGCGGACCGCGCTGTCGTGGCGGCGGACCGCGGTGGCGGCGATGGGCACCGCGGCCCTGTTCGTCCATCACGCGGTCGCCACCAGCTGGCACGGTGCGAGCGCGGCACCGCTGGGCGCGGCCGTCACCCTGATGGCCTTGACGCTCATCGCAATCCAGCGCAGTCGGGCACTCGCGGGCGGCAGCGACAGTGACGGCGCACAGCACATCGCCCTCGCCACATCGGCGGTCACTGGAGTGGGAATCGTCGCCCTCGTGATCGCCCTGACCTACCCGTCGATTCGATAGGCCCGTTGCCCAGTAGACCCGTTGGCCCAGTACGGAAGTGACGATCGCCGGGAAGCTCTCGGCGGGACAGGAGACACGTAGTGAGCACCTCGACCGACCCGAGTCAGTACATCCTCGACCAGCAGCAACGCGCGAGCGCGGAGCTGCCCTTCGCCGACACCACCGATCAGCAGGACGCCGATCGCGGATTCCTGGCCGCGCTCGAACCCGGGGTCGTACAGGACGCCGACGGGAATGTGGTGTGGGACAACGACTCCTACGCGTTCCTCAACGGGTCGTGCCCGGCATCGGTGCACCCGAGCCTGTGGCGACAGTCCGGGCTCAACATCCGCCAGGGTCTCTACGAGGTCACCGAGGGGATCTATCAGATCCGCGGACTCGACCTGTCGAACATGACCCTGATCGAAGGCACGACCGGGGTGATCGTCATCGACCCGCTGATCTCCGCCGAGACCGCCAAGGCTGGACTCGACCTCTACCGCGCGCACCGCGGCGACAAGCCGGTGACCGGATTGATCTACACCCATTCCCATGTCGATCATTTCGGTGGGGCTCTGGGCGTGACCACGCAGGACGATGTGGACGCGGGCCGCTGCCCGGTCATCGCGCCCGCCGGATTCCTCGAACACGCTGTCGCCGAAAACGTCTACGCCGGAACCGCTATGGCGCGCCGCGCCGCCTACATGTACGGCGCGGCCCTGCCCCGCGGCCCGAAGGGACAGGTGGGCGCCGGCCTGGGCCAGACGACCTCGACCGGCACCGTCACCCTCATCGCTCCGACGCTCGACATCACCGCCACCGGCCAGCAGGAGACGGTCGACGGCGTGCGCATCGTCTTCCAGATCACCCCCGGCACCGAAGCGCCCTCGGAGATGAATTTCTACTTCCCCGACCACCGGGCACTGTGCATGGCCGAGAACGCCACCCACACCCTGCACAATCTGCTGACCCTGCGCGGTGCGCTGGTGCGCGACCCGCACGTGTGGTCGCAGTATCTGACCGAGTCGATCAATCTGTTCGGCTACGACTCCGATGTCGTATTCGCCTCACACCACTGGCCGACCTGGGGCACCGAACGGTTGGTGGAATACCTTGCCCAGCAACGAGATCTGTACGCCTACCTGCACGATCAGACACTGCGCAAACTCAATCAGGGTTATGTCGGTTCCGAGATCGCCGAGACCATCGAACTACCGCCCGCCATCGCCGGGGCATGGCACACGCACGGCTACTACGGGTCGGTCAGCCACAACGTGAAAGCGATCTACCAGCGCTACATGGGCTGGTTCGACGGCAACCCCGCGCACCTGTGGGAGCATCCGCCGGTCGAATCCGCTACCCGGCATGTGGAATTCATGGGCGGCGCCGAGGACGTGCTGCGCAAAGCACGTATCGCGTTCGACAACGGCGACTACCGCTGGGTCGCCCAGGTGGTCAACTATGTCATCTTCGCCGACCCGACCAACCACGCGGCGAAAACCCTGCTGGCCAGCACCTACGACCAGCTCGGCTACGGCGCGGAGAACGCCACCTGGCGCAACTTCTTCCTCATGGGCGCCTACGAGCTGCGCAACGGCAGTGTCGGCACTCCCACCAAGGCCAGTTCACCGACCATGATGGCCGCGCTGACCGTCGAGCAGGTCTTCGACGCCCTGTCGCTGCGCCTGGATGGGCCGAAGGCTTGGCACGAAAAGGCGCTCAGCGACTGGACTTTCACCGACGAGAACCGCACCCACCGCCTGGAACTACGCAACGGGGTACTCATCCACTTCGACCACCCGGGAGGCGACAAGCTGCCGCCCGCCGAGGTGACCTTCACCCTCACTCGCGCCACCCTCATCGGTGTCCTGCTCGGCGGCCGAGACCTCGGCGACGCCGTGCGGTCCGGTGCGATCACCATCGCCGGTGACGCCCAGAGCTTCGTCAAACTGGCGGGCCTGTTCGATCAACCCGATCCGGGTTTCGCCATCGTCACCCCGGAGTAGCCCAGCAATGACGCTTCATCCCGCCTCAGGGCTTGGGAGCCGAGGGCGCGGTGGCCGGATCCTGGCAGTACAGGGCCGGCCCCGTGCACGGCGAGAGAATGGTCGAGAAGTATTGGAACGCAGACCAAGCCAGGATCGGGCCGCCGACGGTGATCAGGCCACCGACCGCCCCGATCGGGCCCAAGGTGCCCATACCCACCAGGCAGCCGATCGCCGCACCCGGCAGCAGGCCCGTGAGCAGGGTGGCGACACCGACCGCCGTCGCACCGACAGCCGCACCGAGCAGGCATCCCGCGCCGCCGCCGACAATCGCACCCAGCACCGCGCTGGTCACGCTGCCGATGCCCGCCCTCTGGCCCAGGGCGAGCAACGCCTGCTGGTCACGGATATTGAAGGATTCGGCCACAGAGTCCAGCTTCGAGGCCGGCACCACGTCCGCGGGGCCCACCGCATCGACCACCGCGACACCGTTCGCGCGTGCCGGTGTGAGAGTGGCGGTGTCACCGTCGATGCGCAGATCGATCGGGTACGCGGTCGCGTCCATCCGGTACGACAACGGAATCGAGGCCGCCACAACACCGCCGGCATCCGTGATCAGCAGTTGACCGTCGGCGGCCGACAACCGCGCTCCGGGCGCGCTCAGTACAGCGGAGTCTCCGGACCTGTTCACCGTGTAGTGGATCGCTGCCGCTTCGACCGAATCCGGTGTGGCAGTGGCGGATCCGGCGCCCAGGCCGACGGCGGCGATGACCGGCAATGCGACAACGGTGAGAGTCCGAGACCTCATGCGATGACCTTCCTATGTGCTGCCGGTCACCTTCGTTCCGACCGGCTGCGACTATGGTGCGCATCACATCGACGCCGGTCCGCAATCTGCAGCAAAGAGAAAAACGACGCCAGTGATATGCGGGAATTGAGATGCGAGAACCACACAGCCAGCTAGACGAACTCGATTACCTGCTGATCACCGCGCTGCAAGTCGCGCCCCGAGCGGACTGGCAGGCCATCGGCGACGCTCTCGGCATCGACGCCACCACCGCCGCGCGGCGCTGGAGCCGCCTCGAACAGGCGGGCAACGCCTGGATGGCTTGTCGCGCGACGCGACTCGAGGACCGCGGTGTGCAGGCGGCCTTGATCGAGGTCGACTGCGCACCCGACCGCGTTCACGAGATCGCGCGGATCATCGGCAACGACTCACATGTGCTCAACCTCGAACACGTCTCCGGTCGCCGCAGCATGCTGGTGACCGCGATCGTGGCAGACCTGGCACAACTGGCCCGCTACCGAGACCTGCGACTGGCCCGAATCCCGGGGGTGGTCGGCCTCAGCGCGGACATTCTGGTGGTCGTCCACTCCTCCCCCGGTCAATGGCGGTTGGACCGAGTCGACGAATCCAAGCTGAAACGGGCGAACCAGCCGGATCGGACCCGACCCGATCACCTGCCGACCCGCGCTATCCAGCCGCGCGATATGGAGTTGGCGCGCGCGATCTCCGATGATCCCCGCGCCTCGCTGTCGCGCCTCGCCACGCGCACCGGGCTGTCCACGCCCACCGTGCGACGACGGCTGGCGGCCATCGAAGCGGACGGCGCGCTCACCTACCGGATCGAAGTCGCGCGCGTGGTATCCGGCTGGCCGATCGGCGCCCACCTTTGGTGCGCGACCGGCCCCGCAGACACCACCCGGATAGCACGAGAACTCGCACAGCTCAGGGAAACTCGCCTCTGCGCCGAACTGACCGGCACCCACAACCTACTGCTGCAGGTGTGGCTGCGCTCGGTCGCCGACCTCGCCGACTTCGAAAAACGCCTCGCCGACCGATTCCCCGCACTCACCATCGCCGACCGCGCCGTCACCATGTGGCCGGTCAAACTCGGCGGCCACCTGCTCGACCCCCAGGGCCGCCACCTGCGCGGTGTACCACTGCGACTCTGGGAAGACACCGAATTCAACGCACACGAACTCGACACGGTCACACGCTTGGCCAGCCCATCACTCGGCTGACCGATCCCAACACACCGAAACCCCCTACCCCACCACAAGCCGGTAAAACCACTCCGGCTCATACCCCTGAACGACCGACATGTCGCCCGAGCGTTCGTACGAAGATCGGCCAGGAGGCGCGCCCGATGGTCGCTTTACCCCACCCTCCGCGTTCGAGTGATCCTGCGCGGATCCTCCTCCTGCCCGGCGGACCGGGCCGATACCTCGAGGGACAAGAACTCCTCCGACACCAGGACGTTGAGTTGCACTCCAAGTCAAGCCGAAGGACCAGCCCGCCCGGCCACAACCCGTAGCCGCGAAGACAGCGTGATCGGAAGGTCCGGCTCAGCAAGGTTCACTCAAACCGACACGCCTGGTCCGTACGGGCCGGAAGGTGGTGTGACCCCAGGAGATATCGGATGTTGATGAGTCATGGATCGAGATAGGCTGATCGCCGATTTCGCCACGATCGCTGGCACAGCGGAGAAAGGTGCCCCTAGTGCATGACAGAGAGCGCATCGTCGGTGAGCTGCGAGCCCGGGCTGAAAGCGGACAGTCTCCAGCTGAAGTGGGCACGTGGCTGGTGGGAGAGGTGGGGTCAACCCCCAACATTCAGCTCGCCACCTATCTGTTTCATGCCTTCGAAATCTCCTTGAAGTCTCTCAAAGAGTCGTCGATCTGGGTTGGCCTCGGACGCGGCGGCACGATGACAGATGCTGAACTCAACCAACTGTTCAGCCCACTCGTTCCTCGATCCGCCGACCGCGAACTGACGCAGAACCCGGACGGCTCCTGGAGTAACTGACGGTTCTTTCGGCGCCAGTGGCTATCGTGAGGCCGACCTCAGATCGCCGCTGCCGGTTGATCTTCCGCTGCTTCGCGCTCGATCGTTCGGTCAGCGCGGTATGCGGTGCGGGTTCAGGCGGTTATCGCAACACTTGGTCGAGTGCTTCTGATGGTGTGCGGAATCCGAGGGTCTGTCTGGGTCGTCGGTTGAGTTCATCGGCGATGGTGCCGAGGTCGTGCTGGGTGTAGTGGCGTGGGTCGGTGGCGACCGCGCAATCCAGCCCGAGGTCGAAGCCCGGTTGTTTGCTTACGCTCCTGTGCGATGTAGTCACCGAAGGTGCGGATGCGGCGCTGACGGTTGTCTTGACAGCCGACATCGCTCGGGTTCTCCGCTTTCTCTTCGACCGAGCGCGGAGTCACCCGTGAGTCGACCGTCTGCCCGCGCACCTCGACCACGGATCGACGGCGCGTAGACGGCACCGGAGTCCGCTTGCCGGACAGTGATTCTCGGACTCCCCGAGGGTGGTACCCGTGTTTCCAATCGGCACGATGTCGGATCTGGAGCTGCGAGCAGAGTTCGCGCCAGCGAATCCGAACCTCACAGTCGCGTCAGTAATAGTCGCCGTGGCGGTAGTCCCTGGACGGGAAGATTTCACCCGGCGCGCTCGATTCACCTATCAGTTGATACGTCGAACTCGACTGGGGGACTTCATGACCACCGCCGAAATCACGTCCACTACCACCGATCCGCTGGGTCTCGCCGAGAAGACGGCGCTCGTCCTGGGTGCCGACAACATCACCGAATGCCTCACCTTCGGGCGGATCTCCGGCCGCAACGCGGCAGCCGAACCGATCGCCGCGAGGTGGTCATGACCGACGTCGACGCGCGACGAACCCTCACCGCGCGCGAACGCGCGACCAAGGTCGCGATGTACATCGGCGCGGGCATGGGACCGCTGGGAGGGACCGTCGTCTCGCCCATGCTGCCGAACATCGCGCACTCCTTGCATTCGACCACCTCCGGCGCCGCGACATCACTGACCGCATACTTCGTCCCTTTCGCCGCCGCCCAACTCGTATCGGGCACACTCGGCGAACGGTGGGGCCGGCGCCGTACCGCACGTCTGGCCTTCCTGGCCTACGCGCTCGGAGCGCTGATCTGCGCGATCGCCCCGAACCTCACCCTGTTCATGATCGCCCGCGTCGCGATGGGCACCGCCAACGCCTTCACCACCCCGCTGCTGCTGGCCGCACTGGCCGACCTCGTACCCGCCGCCCGCCTGAGCCGAGCGGTCGGGCTGTTCTCCAGCTGCCTCGCCGCCGGGCAATCCTTCGCCCCACTCGTGGGAGGACTGGCCGCGGCCCGCGGCTGGCAATGGGCATTCGTGGTCGTCGCGGTGGTCGCGCTCGCGCTGGCGACACTGCCGCCCGCAGGAGATCCACGCCCCGGCGTCGACGCGCCCCCGTTCCGCCGCCTGTTCACCCCCACGATCGGCTTCCTGTCACTCGGGGCATTCATGTCGTACTTCGGTGCCTCCTCGATTCCCTTCCTCGTCGCGCTCTACGCCGAAAACCAGCTCCACATCGGCCAATCCAGCACCGGCGCACTGCTGTTGGGATTCGGCCTGGCCGGACTGCTACTGGGCACATTGTGGGGACGCCTCACCGACCGCTTCGGCGCCGTGCCCTGCGGTGTCATCGCCACCGCGGTGACCGCGGTGTTCGTTGCCCTGGTCGGATTCAGCCACGGCCCCGCCCAACTGGCACTGCTGTGGACACTGGCCGGATGCGGCGCGTCGATGATCGTCGTCGTCATCCAAAACCTCACCGTGCGAACACAACCCGACAACCGTGCCGGCGCACTCTCGGTCGTGTCCGCGCTGCGCTTCAGCGGCGCGGCCCTGTCGCCCGTACTGCTGCTACCCATCTACACCCACACACCCTCGGGCGCATTCCTCACCGCCGCAATCGCGGTGCTCATCACCGCACCGAGCCTGCTGCTCATGCCCCGCCCGAACACCAGCACCCGCCCCGCGCTGCTGAAGGAATCAGCATGACCGCCAACACCCAAAACCGCGGCGCCAGGACGCCGCGAGCTCGGTCCGAGTGAGTTCGTCGGCACAGACTCGATACCGACCTCCGGAAGCCTGCGTCGAGGTCGGGAAGGGTGGTCGATTCGGCCTTCGTTCCCCGGACCGGAGAACTCGAATCATGGCCTGTAGCAGCAGTTTCGCGGGCTTGGGGGGATGAGTCGCTTTCGCCGTCGCAGCGTTGACGACTTCACTGGGACCTGCGGTTCGACGCCCCACGGGGATCGGGCCGGACGAAGGAAACACCCCCGTGCTGGGAACGGCGTATCCGCTGTCCGGGGGCTGCACGCACGAGCGGATCGCTCGCGACGTGTGCGCGGCGCCGATGTCGCGGAGCGCGCTCAGCACGAGATCATCGGGAGGAATGAAATGTTGCAGAAGTTGATGACGGCGGGGCCCGCAGCGTGGTCTGGTCGAAACGACAAGGGGGAGAAGACGATGAGAATCTTCATGAGCACCGCCGTGATCGGTGCCGTCGCTGCGGCGGTCATCGGATCGGGCGCGTCGGCGTCCGCGTCGGCGACACCGATCGTGCATACCCCATGTCCTCGCAGCGAGGCGATGCACCCGACGTGGGATGTGAACACCGGCAAACCGGTTATCTGCGTCAACACCGGCGTCAGTGGGTTCATGTGGGTGCCCGACGCCACCCGCTGATCCAAGGTCTGCGCGGGTTTGCGCGGCCGTGACGCACTCGTAGCGGGAAGTCCGATACCGCGAACTCCTAGCCAATCGCGGCCAGCGATCTCCATGATCTCTGGTGCGCCGGGGCTCGCGTACCGCGCCTCGATGTCTTGGCAACGAGGCTGCCAGTAGAGTGCGTTCCGCCGACCTCGGATCGGCTCAGTCCGTGGATCTTCCGAGGGAACGCCCTCATTGTTCAG
Source organism: Nocardia sp. NPDC056000 (assembly GCF_042269265.1). Lineage (NCBI taxonomy): Bacteria > Bacillati > Actinomycetota > Actinomycetes > Mycobacteriales > Nocardiaceae > Nocardia > Nocardia sp. NPDC056000. The sequence goes on from NZ_JBHJXS010000007.1 coordinate 306,886, forward strand.
GTGCGCCGGTGGCTGTCACCAGGCCACCGGCGACCGCTCGCATCCAGAGGGTGTGATGCCATTCGTTGGCGTCGGGTTCCGGCTTGGTTGTCACTGCGGGATTGGGCCCAGTTTCGATGAGATGCAGCAGAGTCCACGCGAGGCCGTAAAACAATCGTCCGGTCCAAGACATGGACCAGCGCGGCTTCCTCGCCGGTGACCGGACCGGTTATCGCTTCGAGCTGGGCCTGGCGGTACGAGATTTGATCCTCGCTGGCAACGGAATCCGGTAGGGCGCCCGCGGCGACTTCAACTGTCACACCGTCAGCGTGCCGGATCCGACATCAGCCGATGACAACGTGAACCATTCGGCATGTGGGCTCGCACCACGCCTGCAGGGCCGGGAGCCGAGACCACAGCACCCGACCCTGCCGCCAGGCGGTCGAGCCGTTAGGCCTGCACCGAGGTCCACTGTTCGGCAGGTGCGCGCCCGGGTATCGGCTTGCCGATAAGTGCCAGCGGCACAAAGAAATTCACCTGGCCGATGACCATCGCCAATGTGGCCAGGGCGGCGTGGTCGTAGTGCTCGGCAGCATGGGCGTAGAGGTCGTCGGGAACCCGCTCCCCCTGCGCCGCCGGTTGCAGAACCGCCTCAACCAAGGCCAGCGCGGCCCGCTCGGGTTCGGTGAAGTACGGAGCATCGCGCCATGTCGCGACCGCGGCGATGCGTTCTTCGGTGTCGCCGGCCGAACGCAGCGTGCCCGTGTGCAAGATCGCCAGGTATGTGCTGCCGACGATTTGACCGGCTCGCAGCTGGACCAAACCGATCGTGGTGCGTGGGATCGCTCCGTTGCCGGTGGCCTTGAACAGCGCGGCGCCGACCTCACCGAGCGCCGGGACGAGCTGTTGCGGGTTGGGCAGTCGCGAGCCGATTTCCGGGGATGTTGTGGTTGCCATGATGAATTTCCTTCTCTTGTAGTGAATTTCGGAGGTCAGCAGTACCGGAGGCGCTCATCCGCGTATGTCGCGCGCACGGCGGATCCGCGGGAGATCGCTTGCGGCAGCCAGGCGCGGGCGGCAAAGGTCGAGGCCGCGAACAGCACCGGCATCGCCCATCTGTCGGGGCCGTCACCGGCCGCCAGATGTGAGACGGCGGCGCCGCCGTAGACGAAAACCAGTCCGGCGTAAGCCCATTCCTTCGCCGGGGAATGCCCCGGGGTCAAGATGGTGGCCAATGCGGCGGTTTTCGCGGCACCGAGGATGGTGGCGAAGTACATCGGATAGCCCAGGTGGTCGAAAGTGTCACGGACATACGGGATTCGGGCGAGGTCCCAATAGGCGCCGACCGCGGTTTCGGCCAGCACGGCGGTCACGGGGACCCAGCGTGCGAGCCGTACTCCGCGTGAACGCGCCAATGAGGAAATGCGAGTGGGCATGAAGTGCTCCTGGAGTGTGGAAGGGATATCAGGCAGACACGGCGAAGCGCGCGGCGGTCGCGGCGCGGTGCAACGCGGCGGCCAGGCGAGCGTTCTCCGGGGCGTTGAACGCGAACGCGGCACGGCGGCGGGTGTATCCGTAGGTCAGACCGCTGTGCGGGTCGGCGAATCCGTCCGAACCGGCCGAACCGGTGTGGCCGAACGCGTGCGCGCCGAGAAACGGATACAGCAGAGCCTTGGCCTCGAACCCCAGCGCGTAGGGGGCACTATCACCACGCACCAGATCAGCACCGCTGGAGTGGATGGCCGAGATGATGGCGATGGTGTCCAGTGACAGCAAGGGCTCCCGGTCATCGATTCCGGTGATGGCCGCGGCGTACATCGCCGCGATGCCGTGGGCGCTGCCGACACCACCGACCGACCCCTGGCCCAGGCGGCGTACCGCGGCGTCGTTCGGCAATGCCATCACATTGGCGGCGGTGAAACCGCGAGCGTTCAGGTTGTAGGAGATCCCCGCGACGCTGTGCGAACTGGGGGAATTCGCGGCGAAAGCGGCGTTCATCTCCGGGGTCGCCCGCCACGGCAGGATCGGCCGGTAACGATGGTCGAACTCAGCCGGCAGCCCGAGATAGACGTCGAGATCGTAGGGAATTCGGATGCGCTGCTCGAACAGTTGCTGGATTCCGGTGCCGGTGATCGCGCGCACCACCTCCCCCACGATGGCGTGGGTGACGAAACCGCCGTAGCCGTGCGCAGTGCCCGGTTCGAAATACGGCCGTTGCCCGATCAACCGCTCGGCGATGACGCGTTCATCGGCGAGTTCGGCGACGGTGAATCCGCCGTCGACGCCGACGATCCCGGAGCGATGGACCAGTACATCCCGCACCGTGATGCGCTCTTTGCCCGCAGCGGCGAAGCGCGGCCAATAGTGTGCGACCGGCCGGTCGACATCGAGTGCACCGTCCTGGATCAACAGAGCCACCACCAACGCCGCGGCACCCTTGGTCGTGGAATGGAGGCCGGTCAGGGTGGTGCCCGAAATCCCTTGTCCCGCCCACAGATCCACCACTTTGCGGCCGCGGACGAAGGCAGCGAGTTGCGCGCCCGATTCGCCATCCTCCTCGGCGACCACGGCGGCGAACTCCGCGCGCACGTCCCCGAATCCGGCGGCGACGGTGCCGCCGACCTCGATCGTGTTCACAATGACGTCCTCTCGACAAGCAGTACCCGCGGACTCGCACCGATCCGGTGCTCATCGGCTGCGACAGCCGCGGAATGTGTTCTGCTGCCCTGACGTTCGGCACGAGCAGAACGTGACTCCCGTCCTCGATCCCTGCCGACGACGCGGTGCGAGGTCACACTTCCCGGTGCTGCGTCGTCAGGGAGGTGGGACACGATCGAGGAGGAACCGTGCGCGATGCACAGCTGCTGGCCGACAAGTTCGAAGAAGACCGCACGCATCTGCGAGCGGTCGCCTATCGAATGCTGGGTTCGACTACCGACGCCGAAGACGCGGTGCAGGAAGCATGGCTGCGCTTGGCGCGCACCGACACCGCCGCGATCGACAACCTCGGCGGCTGGCTCACCACCGTCGTCGGACGGGTCTGCCTGGACATGCTGCGCTCGCGCAAGACCCGCAACGAGGAACCGCTCGACACCGACCGGCTGCCCGATCCGGTGATCACGAGCGACACCACGCCCGACCCCGAACACGAAGCGCTACTTGCTGATTCGGTAGGCACGGCACTCCTTGTCGTGCTCGAATCACTGAGCCCGGCCGAGCGACTCGCGTTCGTTCTGCATGACATGTTCGCCCTGCCGTATGAACAGATCGCTCCCATCGTCGACCGCACGCCGCAGACCGCCAAGAAACTGGCCAGCCAAGCCCGCCGCCGCGTCCAGGGCGCCACACCCGGCCCGGGCGCGGACCTACCGCGAGGGCGCCGGGTCGTCGACGCGTTCCTCACCGCCGCACGCGGCGGCGATTTCGATGAACTCCTGCGCCTGCTCGACCCGGACGTGGTGCTGCGCGCCGACGCCGGCGAGGCGATGCGGGTGATTCGCGGCGTAGCCGCAGTCGGCGCACAAGCGGAAACCTTCCAGCGCATGGCAACGCTGTGCATGGTCCATCCCGTCCTGGTCAACGGTCACGCCGGACTCGTCAACACCCTGAACGGCAACCTTTTCTCGATTATCGGTTTCACCATCACCGACGATCGCATCATCGGCATCGATATTCTGTCCGACCGCGAGCGACTCAGCACGATGGATCTCAGCGTCATTCTCCGATGACCCTCGACACCAACAGCCCCGCTGCCAGGCGGCTTACCGCGCGGACGAACTCGAGGCGCCGGTTCGACGAGGCACCTGCATACCGCTAGCCGTAGAGCCGAGTGAAGTCCTGCCCCGGATCGACATTGGGGACCGTGTAATCCGACGAGCTCCCCTCGACATGGGTCACCTCGACCGTCGGCTCGGGTTCGGGAGGCAGCGTGCGCCACTTGGCGCGTGGATCATCGTCCTTCGTGTGATCATCGCTTGTCGACATGATGCTCCCCCTCGATCGTGTCATCGCTCGTCGGCGACGAATTCTCCTGCTGCCGTAGAGTTTACGCCAGGTAGCCTTCGGTGACGCGCTCACGGATTCACGGGAAGGATCGGCGGGACATAGTCGAAGGTTGTGCCCAGCAATCGAACCAGCAGCAGCACCACCGGCAAGTGAATCACGAACTGCAGCACCGTGAATCCCATGAGATCACGTGCCCGTAGGCGTAGTACCGCCAGCAACGGCACCATGAAGAACGGGTTGATGAGGTTCGGCAGCGCCTCGGCCACGTTGTAAATCTGCACCGTCCAGCCGAGATTCATCCCGAGATCGGTCGATGACTGCATGACGAACGGGGCCTCCACCAGCCATTTCCCACCTCCCGACGGGATGAAAATGCCCAGAACAACGGTATAGAGGGCGATCACGACGGCGAAGTTCCCACCACCGCCGATATGGGTGAAGAACGCCGCCAGATGTTCGGAAAGGGTAAGGCCGCCCCGCCCTCTCGCTTTGGAGAGAATGGCCGCTATCGCCGCGTAGAACGGGTACTGGACGAGAATCCCGGCTGTGACAGGTACCGCGAGCGACACAGCCTGGAGAAACTTTCGCGGCGTTCCGTGCAATGCCAGGCCGAGCATCAGGGATACGAGCAGATAGCAGTTGAGGCTGCTGACGACCGTGAGCACCGGTTTGCTGGTCAATTGGGAGACCAGCCAGCCCGCGGTCAACAGGCAAACCAGGATCGGCAGGACACGGCTGTACTCGAGCCATTCGCCCGGACGCGAGCGCGGAGCGATCTCGGCGGGCTCATCGTCGAGATCGATACGCAGTTGTTCCGCGGTCTCGATCGAGGCGCCCTTGGGAGCGGAGAAGTACGCGATCGTCACGGTCAGGGCCATCAGCACCGCGCACATGAGCAACGACTGCCAGGTGAAGATAGTGAGGCCGAAGTCGAGCACGCCGGTGATCTTCAGCAGCGCCGGTGGCAGCGAAGTACCCGTGGCCTGCAGCTGCGCCGCCGAGGACGAGATGCCCAGCGCCCATACCGAGCCGATTCCCATGAAGGCCGCCGCGCCGAGCGCACGGTAGTCCACCCGCAGGTCGGCCCGGCGGGCAATGGCGCGGGCCAGCAGACCCCCGAATACCAAACTCAGCGCCCAGTTCAGGATGGAAACCGACATCGACAGCAGCGCAACGAAACTCACCGCGCCCGCCGCGGTGCGCGGTACGGCGGCCAGCCGGTCGATGAGCCGAGTGACCGGTGGCGAGGTGGCCAGAACGTATCCGGTCAACACCACCATGGCCATCTGCAGCGTGAACGCGGTCAGATCCCAGAAGCCGTCACCGAACGCATCGACCACGGTCTTGGGCGTCGAACCGTTGACCAAGGCCGCGACAGCCACGAGGATCAGCCCCGCGAGTGCGATGACGTACGCGTCCGGAAACCATTTCTCCGTCCACCGGGCGAGCACCTGCGCGATGCGCGCGAGTCCCTTCTCGGAGTTGGTGTCTACTGCGGGAGTCGCCATCGGGGTGTTCCTTCGTTCTTCAACACACGTCGAGCGTCACTGTGACGCCCTGCCGCGCAGGGATCGACTCGCTATGCGGTCAGCGGGCGAGGTCGGCGGGATCGGTATTCGCCCCGCACAGCACGATCCCGACGCGTTCGCCGGGCCGAGGCCGGTAAGCGCCGGTGAGCAGGGCTGCCAGTGCGGTGGCCGACCCATGCTCGACGGCGAGGCGATGGTGCCGCCACAGCTGGCGGCGGGCGTCGATGATCGCCTCATCGCTCACCACGACCGAGCGGGTGTCGATGCTCTTCGCCCAGGCCAGAGCGGAGGGCGAGATCCGGGGAGCGCCGAGGGAATCGGAAGCGACCGAATCGATCTCGACAGTGCGCACCGTGTCCGCGGCGAGGGCGGCATGCAGGGCCTGGCTGCCCTTCGGTTCGGCCCCGACCACCCGGATGCTCAATTTCTCCGCGACAGCGGCGATTCCGGAGAACATCCCGCCCGCACCGACCGCGCAGACCACGGTGTCCAGGTTCGCTCGCGCGGCGGCGAGCTCGAGCAGGATGGTGCCCGCTCCCGCCGAGGTCAAGGCTTCGTCGTAGACATAGGCCTCGATGGCGCCGCTCTCATCCTGAAATCGTCGTGCCGCGTCTCGGGCGTCGGCCCTCGTCGCGCCTGTCATCCGCACCTGGGCGCCCAGCTCACGCAACCGCCGCACCGTCGCCGCGGATGCCGACCGGCTCACGAACGCCGTCGCGGGCACGCCGAATCGGTTTGCGGCCCAGGCGAATCCGATGGCGGCGTTGCCCTCGGTGGCCGAGACGATGCCCGCGTGCGGCATGCGATCGGCCTCCAGTAGCGCGGCTACCAGGTTCGCCGCGCCCCTGGCCTTGAACGAGCCGGAGTGCTGCAGGAATTCCAGGGCCAGGCTGACGCCGCCGCCCGGGGCGAGTTCGGCGTCGGCCTCGATCACCGTGAGCGGCCGGACGATTCCCGCTATGCGCCGGGCGGCCGCGGTGACGTCGTCGAATACCGGGGTCCGCGAACCCATCACCCCGAACTCCTCCTCATACCCGACCGCACGGTCTGCGGGCCGAGCGAGAATATCAGCGCTCGACGTCGACCTCACCACCCCGCTCGAAATGCCGCACCAGCGGCCAGTCGATCGGCACGCGCCCGGCCAGCGACAGGTAGGAGTCGAACACCGCCAGCGCTATCTCGGCCACCACATCGATGAATTCGGCGTCCGAGAGCGCGGCGCGGGCCGCGGCCACCTCCTCATCGGTCACCGCACCCCGGCGGCGAACCAGTGCCGCCGCCCAGGCCAATACCTCGGCCTGTTTCGGATCGGACGCCGAACCGGAACGGGCGTCGGACATCGCCTGGTCACTCAACCCGCCAACTCGTGCGGCGAGGAAACTGTGTGCCGAGAGCACATAGTCGCAGCCGTGTTCCTGAGCCAGTAGCAGGCCCAGGCGAGTGCGGGTATCGGGGTCCAATGCGCTTTCGGTGCACAGGGAATCGGCGAGAGCGAGATAGCCGCGCATCGCGGCGGGACTGTTGGCCAGCGCCTTGGCGATATTCGGCGTGATGCCGAACAGGCGCTGGGCGGTGTCGAACAAGGTTCGTGTCACGCCGGTGGCGGCCTCGGGCTCGAGCAGCGGCAGCGGCGGTAGCTCGGTCATGAGGCCAGGATGATCGCGGACGTTGATACTTTTGCGATGCGTCCGCGATGGGTGTTGGATGTGACACGACAATGGACGTACGTTTTTCGATTCTCGGGCCGGTCGAGATAAGTATTGGCGGCCAAGCGGCGACTCTCGCGCCGCGCCACCGCGGGGTACTGGCGTACCTGCTGCTCAATGTCGATCGCGTCTGCACGATCGAACGCCTCATCGAGGCGGTCTGGGGTCTGGACGAACCCGATACCGCCCGCGCCCAGATCCACGCCGCGCTCACCTCGATCCGGCGGGTGCTGCGCAAGGCCGAGGCGGCGCAGACAATCCAGACCCACGCAGCCGGATACATCGCGCGTCCGGGGCCGAATCAGTTCGATCTCACCGATTTCACCGTGCACGTCGCCGCCGCCGAGCAGGCGGTCGAGCCCGCCGACGCGGTCGCGGAACTGCGTGCGGGACTGGCACTGTGGCGCGGTGACGCGCTGGGCGACCTGACCGCCGCCTATGTCGTCAACGCCCGCGCCCGGCTGCATGAGCAGCGGCTCGCCGCCATCGAACGACTAATGGACCTGGAATTGTCGCTGGGCCGGCACCAGCAGTTACTCGATGAACTCATCGCCCAGGTCGCCGAGAATCCGTTGCGGGAGCGGCTCACCGGCCAGTTGGTGCTGGCGCTGTATCGCTCGGGCCGCCAGCGTGACGCGCTGGCCACTGCCCGAGCGCTGCGCACCGCCCTGGTCGAAGATCACGGGCTCGATCCGGGACCGGCGTTCAGCGATCTGGAACAGGCTGTGCTGCGGGGAGATTCGGCACTGCTGCTGCCCGCTGCTCCCAAACCGCATCGCCCCGAGCCGCCGCAACCAGCTCCGCAATCGGCACCGACTCGCCCGACCAGTGCATCGCCATCGCCGCACACCGGCCCGACCGCGGCCTCCTCCGCACCGGAAACGCCACCGACCACCGCGAATTTCCTGCCCTACGATATTCCCGACTTCGAGGGCCGCGCGGCCGAGTTGGATCGACTGGGCACACCCGATCAGCGCGGTCCGGGCGGCATCGTCGCCATCGACGGCATGGCGGGAGTGGGCAAGACCGCGTTGGCGGTCCACGCCGCTCACCGTCTCACCGACCGGTATCCCGACGGACAACTGTTCGTCGACCTGCAGGCCTATGCGGCCGACCGCGCCGCCGTCGCCCCGGCCGCCGCGCTGGAAATACTGTTGCGCCAGTTGGGAATCCCCGCCGATCGCATCCCGCTCGACGAGGGCGAGCGCAGCGCGCTCTGGCGCAAGGAACTGGCGGGCCGCGCGATCGTCGCGGTCCTGGACAACGCCGCCGACGCCGATCACGTGCGCCCACTGCTGCCCGCCACCACCGGCAGCCTGATCCTGATCACCAGCCGCCGCAGGATGATCGACCTCGATGGCGTGCACGCGGTATCGATCCCGGTACTGCCGCCGGGCGATGCCATCGGACTGTTCGAACGGATCGTCGGCGCACGGGCCGCGGCCGAGCCGGTGGCGGCGCTGGATGTGTTGCAGCTGTGCGGATTTCTCCCACTGGCGGTTCGGATCGCCGCGGCCCGGCTGGTGCACCGCCCGCAGTGGAGTGTGGGCTACATGGCCGATCGACTGCGCGACGAACGGCGGCGGCTGGTCGAGCTGGCCACCACCGAACGTGGTGTGGCAGCGGCCTTCGCACTGTCCTACGGGCAGCTCGCCCCCGCGCATCAGCGCCTGTTCCGGCTCCTGGGCCTGCATCCCGGCCGTGACATCGACCCGGCCGCCGCGGCCGCGCTCGCCGATCTGCCGCACGCCTACGACGCCGAACCACTGCTCGAGGAGCTGCTGGACGTGCACGTCGTCACACAGCACGAACCCGGGCGCTACCTGTTGCACGACCTGCTGCGCGCTCACGCGGCCGCGATGGTGACCGTCGACGAATCCGATACCGCGCGGCAGGCCGCACTCTCGCGGCTGTCCGATCACTATCTGCATACGGCCCGGGCGGCGGTGGATCTGCTGTTTCCGCACAGCGCGTCCGACCGCCACCCATTGCCGCCGGCCACGGATCCGATCACCGCAGTGGACGGTCCCGACCGTGCGGTGCGCTGGTTGCACGCCGAGCGCGCCAATCTCATGGCGGTGATCGTGCATGCCGCGGATCATGATCGGCCCGAGTTCGTGCGCGATGCGGCGGTGACACTGCGCCCGTACCTCGACGGATACTTCCACCACACCGATGCGGCCCGGCTGCACGCGGTCGCCCTGGTGGCGGGGCGCAGACTGGGTGATCGCTCCGGCGAGGCGCGGGCACTGGCGGACCTGGGCTGGACGCACTGGCGACGAGGCGAATACGCCGACGCGACAAGATATTCCGAACACGCGCTGGCCGTCGCCCGGGCGAACGGGGACCGATTCGAGGAAGCACGCGCGCTGAACACCCTCGGCAATGTCCGTTGGCGCCAACGCGAGCCCGACGCGGCGCGCGACTACTTCCGCGATGCACTCTGGATCACCCGCGAAATCGGAAACCGCGGTGGCGAGGCACATGTGCTGGGGAATCTCGCGTTGGTCCTCGGGCAGGACCACCACACCGAGGCCCTCGACCATCTCGAGCGCGCACTGGATCTGCACCGTCAGGTCGGCAACACCCGTGGTGAGGCATTGGTGCTGAACAAGATCGGCACACTGTATCGCTGGTGTGGACAACCGGATCGAGCCCGCGAACACCACGGCCGGGCACTCGAGTTGTACCGCTCGCTCGGTACCCACGGCGACGAGGCCGCGGCCTGGAATGGGCTGGGACATACCGCCCGCGCAGGTGGCGATGCGGCACAGGCGATCTCCGAACACGGCACCGCACTCGAACGCGCGGTGCAGACCGGGAACGTGCCCGAAGAAGCCGACGCGCACGAAGGGCTGGCCCGCGCATATCTGCTGTGCGGGCAGCGGGATCAGGCCCGCGAGCACGCCGAATCGGCGCTGCGGCACTATCGGGCACTCGGCCTTCCCGAGGCCGAGGGTGTGCGAGACCTGCTAGCCGAAATGTCTTGAGCGTCAACCGAAATACCATCGCGTCGTCGCAGGTGCGATAACCGCCGGACCTCACGGCCTCCGATGTGAATCCGGCTGCGGGCAGCTCACATCGCCGAGGCCATAGCGAACGCATCGGCGAAGTATCGATTCGGCACGGGACGCTGTGACGGTGCGAATCGCGAACCGACTCCCCGCCGATCCGGCGAACCCTACGGTCGCGTTTCCGCCGCCCGGATCAACGCATCCGGGCGCCGCATACCGAAACACACCCGACTGGAACAGGATTCACCATGACCACCACCGCACCGCAGCCGACCGGCTCGCGACTACGCAACCCGGCACAGCTGGTCCCGGAGATGGGCGCGGTCGTCGGGGCGCTGTTCAAGGCCACCGGCAACGGCTCGGTACCGCAGACCACGATCAGCCTGATCCAGTTGCGGGCCGGGCAGATCGTCGGCAGCACCTACCTCGTGCTGTTGCATGTGGGCAGCTTGAGCAAAGCCGGCGAGTCCGGCGAGCGCATCGCGGCCGTGGCCACCTGGCAGGACGCCCCCTGCTTCACCGAGGCCGAACGCGCCGCGCTCGCCCTGGTCGAAGCAGTCCTGCAGCCTCACGCCCAGGGCGAGCGGGTGTCCGACGAGCTGTACGCACACGCGAGTGCCCACTACGACGACAAGGCCCTGGCCACCCTCGCGATGGCGATCGGGCAGGTGAACTTCTTCGTCCCGGTAGCCCTGATCGGCAAGCCGATCCCCGGGGTCGCCCCGGCCGCACAGTGGACACCCGTTGCGGCACAGTAAATCCCACCTCTGAGAACCCGGCCCGATCGACTGCCCCTGGCTGACAGGGGTGTCGATAGGTGTGCCCTGTCATTCCCCCACCGCATGTGGGATCGATTCCCGGACAAGGGAATTGCGTAGCTATCAGGAGAGAAAATGCATATCGCGTACGTTACCGTCACCATTATCGCCGCCGCCTGGGTTGGCTTCTCGGCGTTCTCGCTGTTGCGGCGAGCGACGTTCGTGACCGATCCACTGGTGGAATACGGTGTGCCACAGAGCTGGTGGACCGCGCTGGGCCTACTCAAAGCCGCCGGCGCGATCGGAATGATCGTCGGGCTGTTCATTCCGCTGATCGGTATCGCCGCCGCGATCGGACTGATCCTCTATTTCGCGGGCGCGGTGATCACCATCCTGCGTGCGCGCTCGTACAAGACGGTCGCCTTCCCCCTGTTGTATCTCGCCCCGGTCGCCGTGGCATTGGGATTGGGTGCCGCGGCCTGAGCATCCGGGCCGCCGCGCGCGGCCCGAGATGTCCACCACCACCGCCGGTTCGCGTGGCGAACCGGCCCAGCATCGACCTGTTCGAGGAACAACTATGACCCCGCAAACATCGGTCGACGGCGACGCGCCTGCGTCGCCCTGGTCGACGGTAGCGCGAACGATCGCTTTGCTCACCGTGCTCACCAGCGTATTGCTCACCGTCTTCGCCTGGCCCGCGGCACGGTCATTGATCCACGATGTGCCACTGGTCGTCGCCGGTCCCCCAGCGTTGCGCGCACATGCGCGCGCCACGCTCGATGAACGCCTGCCCGGCGGCTTCGACATCATCGAAGTCGCCGACACCGCGACCGCTGAACACCTCGTCCGCGACCGCACGGCATTGGGCGCAATCGATCTCAGCTCCGGCACCCCGCAGGTGAGCATCGCCTCTGCCGCCGGTCCCGCGGTGGCACAGGCCCTGCAGGGTCTGGCGTCCCATCTCGGTCAGACCGGAACCGGCGTTCCGGTCCGCGATCTGGCCGCACTGCCCGCCGATGATCCGCGCGGTGCGGGCCTGGCCACGGGCACCCTGCCGCTCGCCATGGGCGGCCTGCTCGCCGCGGTGCTACTGATCAAACTCGTCCGGGGAAGGATCCGCCGGGCCGTCGGTGCGGTCGCCTCCGCGGTGACCGCCGCTCTGGCCGCCGCCGCCATTCTGCAGTTCTGGCTCGGCTCGTTGAGCGGTTCCTATCTGGCCAACACCGGTGCGATCGCGCTGACCATAGCGGCCATCGCGTCGACCGCCCTGGGACTCGAATCCGTGGTCGGATCCAAGGGAATCGGGATCACGGCCCTCGTCATGCTGCTGATCGGCAACGCGGTCTCCGGCGCGGCGACCGCGCCCGAGATGCTGCCGCGCTGGGCCGGGACGCTCGGGCAGCTGCTGCCACCAGGCGCCGGTAGTCGGCTAGTGCGGTCCACCGCGTTCTTCGACGGCCGCGGCGTCACGCATGCGGTAGTCGTTCTGGCCGTGTGGATCTCGCTCGGTGCGGCTCTGTACCTGGTCGGCGTCCTGCGACAACAGCCCCGTGCGCACACCGAGCCGGTAGCGGCGCCAGTGCCCGTGTAGGTCACGACCCGGCTGCGTGCCGGGCTGGTTCCGTTCGATTCACATGCCGGTCCCACCGGTGAAAAGGAAAGGAAACGACATGTCGAGAGCGGTCATCGTCGGCGGCGGTATCGGCGGGCTCGCGACAGCCATCGCATTGGCGCGGCGCGGCTGGGAGGTCGAGGTGCTGGAGCGCTCGACGCGGATCGAGGAGGTCGGCGCCGGATTATCGCTGTGGCCCAACGCACTTCGCGCCCTGGCCGCGCTGGGTCTCGACGAGACCGTGGGCGCCCGGGCGCGGGAAGAAGAGTCGGCCGGAATTCGCGACAGCAAGGGACGCTGGCTTTCCCGCACCGACACCGAGGCCATCCGAGCGCGCTACGGCAGTCCGGTCATGATCCATCGATCCGATCTGCTGGAGATTCTGCGCGCCGCCGTCCCGAATAACGCAGTGCGCTCCGGCATTTCGGTGACAGCGGTGCAGGCCGACGGAACCGTCGCACACTCGGCGGGAACCTCGGCCGGAGATCTGGTCGTGGGCGCGGACGGTATCCACAGCGTGGTCCGGCGTGCGGTCTGCGGTGCGATCGAGCCCCGCTACAGCGGATACACCGCATGGCGAGTGGTCGTCACTCCCACCGCCCCGGTCAGCGATATGGGCGAAAGCTGGGGTAGGGGCGAGCGTTTCGGCTACAGCACCCTTCCCGACGGCCGGGTCTACTGCTTCGCCACCGCCGATATGCCCGCGGGAACTCCGGGCGGCGGACTGGCCGAACTGCGCGCCCGGTTCGGGTCCTGGCACGACCCCATCCCCGCCCTGCTGGACGCAGTCGACGACACGGCGATCCTCAAACACGACCTCTACGATTTGCCGCCCCTGAAAACCTATGTGGCAGGCCGAATCGCACTGATCGGTGACGCCGCGCACGCCATGACACCGAACCTGGGTCAGGGTGCCTGCCAGGCATTGGAAGATGCGGTGGTGTTGGCGCACATCGCCACCGCCGATGGCGACCTGACGGACTACGACCGCCAGCGCAGACCCCGAACCCAAATGATTCTCAAGCGCTCCCGGCTGATCGGCGCGGTCGGCCAACTCTCCTCCCCCGCAGCAGTACTGGCGCGCAACGCGCTACTGCGTCTGGCCCCGCCGTCGGCCCAGTTCAACTCACTCGCCCCAGTCCTCGATTGGGAATGCTGCTGACCTGGACCGTCGAAGGAGTGTGGGCAACACGGGTCAGACCGCCGGGCCACACCTCGGCTGACTGATGCGATGTCAGCCGTTGTAGATCTCATTAACTGGGGCTGGTACCGCAACTGCGGTACCAGCCCCACTGTCGTTTTCGGGTTACGACCAATGTCCGGGCTGAACGACGTCCATCCAGTGAGTCGGCCAGGTGGCGAGAGCGACGATCGCCAGTACGACCAAGTGCACCGGCGCCGCGACGCTCTCCTTGGGTCCGTGGTGGTTGATGATGTGGGTGACTACGGCGCCGGTCAGCACAAGTATCAGCACCGTCGCGCCGAGGAATCGCGCCTGGTGGTACGGGATCACCAGTAGCAGCGCACACACGCCCTCGATCGCGCCGACGACGAACCGGAACCACGCGGGCCAACCCCAGTCCGCGAACTTGATCGAGTACGCGGGCCCGAAAAACGTTGGCCCAGGCCAAAACTTGGTCACCGCTCCCATCAGGAACTCGAGGGCGAGGAACCAGAGCAAGCCGGTCGCGACCCATCCGGGCCAGGTGTGCGCAATAGTCATACCGCCATGACCACCCCGAAAGCCGAAGTGTGACACGTCCAGCGACGGCACTGCACGCACCGCGAATTCCGTTGTCACGGTTGCAGCAATCCCACCGGATTGCCGTCCGCATCGGCCAGCGTGGCGATCAACCGGCCGCCGCCGACATCGCGCGGCTCGGTCCGCACCACGGCGCCCGCGGCCACCATGGCGGCGATCTGCTTGTCGATGTCCTCGACATGCCAGTAGCCGATCGGGCCGGTCATCCCCTGCTTCGCGCCATTGGGGTCGAGGGCGATGTCCTGTCCGGCGGCCCGATAACCCACGTAGTAGGGAGTGTCGGTAGTGGGTTCGCCGAGCAGCGCTCCGTAGAACGCCTTCGCCTTGACCAGATCGGTGACGGGGTACACGATGGTCTGCAGTCCTGCGGTCATGATTCGCTCCCTGGTTCGCGGTGCTGTTCGGGTTGTTCGCTCCGTTCATCTACCTGACCGGCGAAATCGGGAGAGTGTGACAGATGGACGAGATTTTTCTCGCGCGACGCTTCGAGGAGTACCGAACCCACCTGCTCGCGGTCGCCTACCGGATACTCGGTTCCGGCAGCGAGGCCGACGACGCGCTACAGGAAGCCTGGTTGCGGCTGAGTCGCTCGGATGCCGAGGAGATCGAAAACCTCGGCGCCTGGTTGACCACGGTGGTGGCACGGGTCTGCCTGACGATGCTGCACTCGCGCAAGACTCGTCGCGAGGAGCCTCTGGACGACCATGAGCCGGAAGAGCTCGTGGCCGGCCCGGAACACGAAGTGGTACTTGGTGATTCGATCGGGCTGGCGTTGCTCGTGGTGCTGGACGAGCTTTCGCCACCGGAGCGGCTCTCCTTCGTGTTGCACGACATGTTCGCCGTCCCGTTCGACGAGATAGCCCCGATCGTCGGCAGAACTCCTACCGCGGCAAGGCAATTGGCCAGTCGCGCGCGCCGAAGGGTGCAGGGCGCACGAGCTGTCGCAGATCGCGATCGCCAACGCGAGGTGGTGGATGCCTTCCTGGCCGCCTCGCGCGGCGGCGATTTCGCGGCGCTGCTCACCCTGCTCGATCCAGACGTGGTGCTGCGGGTCGACGCCGCCGCGGTGGCCACCGGCGCTTCGACCGCATTCGGTGCACGCGCCGTCGCCGAAACCTTCTCCGGCCGAGCCAAAGCCGCCGAAATCGCGCTCGTCGACGGTCGCGCCGGACTGGTCTGGGTGGTCGGCGGCACACCGCGGGTGGTCTTCGATTTCACAGTATCCAACGGCCGCATCGTCGCCATCGACCTACTCGCCGACACCAACACCATCGACCTGATCGGGCTGCAGCTGCAGCCGTGATCCCCCGCGTCGTCACACTCCGGCCGCCGCGCCGGTCATGGGAGATGACGGCGCGGCCATCCCGGTCGCGCCGCGGACGCAGGGAGAACTGTCATGCGGATGAACCATGCCCGCCGGATCGGTTACTGGGCCACCACTGTGGTGCTCGGCTTCGTATGGATATCGGGCGGTGTCGCCGACCTGATCCACCGCGGCGGCACCGAGGGTGGCATGGTCGCCCTCGGATATACCCCACCTACGTGATGACGATCCTGGGCTTCTGGAAGATCATGGGCGCACTGGCCATTCTGACCCCCGGATTCCGTTTGGTGAAGGAATGGGCCTATGCCGGAACGTTTTTCGAGCTGACCGGCGCCTTCGCCTCCCATCTCGCCATGGGATCACCGGTGAGCCATCTGATCTACACCGGCGCCTTCGCCCTGTGCGCGGTAGCCTCGTGGGCCCTTCGCCCCGCCGACCGCATGCTCGACATTCCCGGACTACGCCGCTTGCGCCCCGATAATCACGCATCGGTGCCCACATCGGGTGAGTTCGTCGGGTCGTAACCGAGCAGGAAGGACCGACGGCGACGAGGTTCAGTCTGGAGAACTGACGTCTGTGTCGATCGCGGAGTGCTTGTGCGCGGACAACCGGCCTCTAGCGTCCGACTCAGCAACCACGGGAAATCCGGCCGCACCTATTCCCCGTAGCGGCTGCCGCGGTATCCAGGACAGGTCCGAATTCGCGGCCGACGCAGTCAACGACCCGACCGCAGCCAAGATTCCGAACATTCTGGACCAGCATGGATGATCGATACAACAGAGGCCACGTCGATCGTTCGAACGAGCGAGGGATACCGACCAACGGGCGAGATCACATGGGAAATGCGACCCTCTGGGTTATGAGCCAACGGGAAACAGTCCCGCAAGTGCCTGGACGTACTGCCCTGTCGCATGTTGGCAGGTCAAAGGGGTTTCAGTCGTCCATAGCGTCCGGATGGTCCCGCCCGGTCCGATGGGTTCCGCCACGTCGTGATGCCAAATCTGATGCCAAATTCCTACCGATGACCAGAACTTTCGCAATCATGACAGCCCCCAACCGATCGCCCCGAACGCTCGCTGTTTACCTTCGGCATCCCAACACAGATGGTGGGCACACCTATCGCGGTATTGCATGGCGCGGCGGAATTCGGTCCCGTACAGGCCCCACACGCGGCAGGAAACCACGTCTGTCCGCTGCGGACGCAACCTACAGCGGTGGCACCTATATCCGGCGCGGACGACGACCGCGGCTTGGCCCCTCTGTTCCCGGTAGATCGCGCCCTCGCCTTCGTCTGGAGCGCTCTTCGTGTTCCGGCGGCGGTATAGCTTTCGGCTCAGTTGCGGATGCCAAAGAGGCATTCTGCCTCCTGTTCCGGATTGAAGTCCGGACCGAGGCTGTTCTCATCGATGACGATCAAACCAGACGGTAAGTCAGCAGCTGCGAGCTCCTGCACTCCCGACAAGGTCAAGCTGCAGACATTGCAGCAGAAGAGGCCGGGCACCATCTCAATTTCCCATCCCGAGTGATACACGACGCTGAGCTCATCATCCGAATAGATGCCGTTTTCCCTGCGCGATGACAGATCGAGCCCGCCTGCCAGTCGGCCCTCACACCCGCATTCTGGGCAACTCCAGCTGATACTCAAGCTGCCTAGGGCATCCCGATCGAGTACGTAAGGTGCCGCCTGCTCCAGTGACTGGACAGTCGTGGTGAAGACATCCTCGCCCAGCTGGTCCAGCAACATGGTGAACTTTCTCTGTGCGCGTGCACGTTTCGCATCGACAGTGTGCTGGACCTCGGAACGGCCCTGGTCGACAAGTGCGGTGATATTGCGACGGTGGTCACCGTAGAACTCTGCCACGTCATGATCGAGTTTCTCCAGGAAGACATTGCACAGCGTCAGTGCATCGATGAGTACGTAGCGCGAAGTCGAGGATGCAGCCACATGTAGAGCTCCGTTACGCACGTCCACCATCCGATTACGGCGCTTGGCGTCCAGCGGCAGTGCGCCGATCACTGCCTCAAGTCGGCCGAGAAGCAGTTTGAGCCCTACCGTTCGGAGTTTCGGTTCGGCCAACGAAGGAGCCGTAGCCAGCTTCACCAGACTTGCCTCAGCCTCTGGCAGGAAAGGCACCAGTAGGACCGGGTTCTCTTGCCACAGAACAGCTTTGCCCAGATGCTCGACCGCTAAAGGCGCGAGTACGGCAACCTTTGCATAGTTCTCGTCAGTCCATGCGTCCATCGCGTCGCCCATCCATGCAGCAGCAGTCTGAATCAGTTGCGCAACATCACACTGACGCGCCTCGTTCAGTCGATCGGTCGAGTCCGCAGAATGGGCCGACCGTGAGGATCGTGGGTCATCTTCGGGCATAGGCGCCATCGTCTCACCGCTCGGCGGTGCTGAAAACCGAGATTCTCGAAGACAACTCACTTCAACGGTCCGGCGCCACTGAGCCTATCGCTGGTCGTTGAACCGTCGCCGAACTGGACGAGGCCGTCGACGCGCTGGACCAATTGCCGCGCGGGCCGTCAAACTGAGGCCATCGCCCTGTCGAATCAAGCTCTCGCCAGGGAAAAGCGAATCCAAGGAAACGGTCTCTCGGGGACTGTAAGAACAACGGCTCTGTCCCACTTTCGGTGGTGACGGATAACTGGCTATGCCAACAGGATTCGGTGGCGGAGTAGCTGGAAGCCAGCCCTGCCATACATCTGCCGCTTGATCAGCTTCGTTTTCGTGTTCACGCCCTCGATCGGGCCGCTGCTGTAGGGAAGGGTGAGGCCGGCGACCGCGGCGTCGTGGTCTTGATCGAGACCGGTCAGGAAGGGTTCGAGTTCGGGCAGTCCGGCGTCGCGGACCTGCTTCATCCAGCAGTCGAGCTCGCTGCCGCGGCGGTTGCTCATGATTTGGGCGAACTCGTGCACGAGCCCCGCAAGAGCTGTCATCTCGGGGCAGGTGGCGAGGAGTTCGTCGAGATGGGTGCGACGCTCAGCGGGCAGCTCGGCGGGGCGGGTCATGATCCAGCTGGTGAGTCGTTTGGGCGAGGGGCCGATCCGGTCACTGATGTGACGGCCCTGGTTGATGTACTTGTAGAGCAGGTTCAAGCTTCCGGTGTAGCCGAGAGCTTTCAGCTCCTCGAACAGGTGCAGGACCGGCGCGCCGGGATCGGCGGCGCGACGAGCGCGTAGGTGATCGCGGTAGGGATCGACCAGACAGGCCCGATATTGGGGTGGGCGGCGCATCCGGTCGGGTTCTGGCACTCGGGCATATCGCTTGACGGTGTTGAGCGCCAAGCCAAGTCGGCGCGCACAGTCGAGAAGACCGACACCTTGGTCGAGCAGATTATGGATGGCATTCCAGCGCTCGATGGTGGATTGCTCGCGTGTGAGCTGCTGGCGCTTGGGTCCGTGCTTGGCCCAGCAGGCGCTGTGGGCGACAACGGCTTTCCACCACGCGGCCCAGTCCGTTCCACAGATGCCAGCGGTCGGATGCCTGCACCGCTTCGGGCAGCGCGCGGCGGGCGCCTTCGTTATCGCCGGTGGAGCCATCACGGACGATGATCTCGACACCGGGATGCTCACACAGCCAAGCCCGCAACGAGTCGGACTTGCGATCAGGCAGCACGTCGATACGTTCGCGGGTGGCAGCGTCGATCAGCACACTGGCGTAGCTTTGGCCTCGGCGCAACGCGAAATCGTCCACGCCCAACACTTTCGGCACCGGCCGCTCCGGCAGCGGGATACGCAGTAGCGTCCGGATCGCGGTGTGACGGGATAACCGGCACGCCATCTCCGACAGCAGCCGGACGCTGGCCCGTCCGGCCAGCTCACGCACCACCGACCGCACCTGGTAGGTCATCCGTGTGGTGCGGCGCTGATAGCGATCCAGAACACCAGGAACCTGCTCTCGAAATGTTTTGCAGCAGTTCACCGTCAGACACACCAGGCGGCGAACCCGGACCTGCAGCACCACCGACCGGTTGTCGAGCGGAACGTCGACCACGGTCCGGTGATGGTAGGCATGCAGCCGCGCAGAGTCCGTCCCGCAGCCAGGACAAGCGGCCGGGCCACCGGGAGTCCTCGCCCGCACCAAGACCCGCTCACCCTCATCGACGACATCCTCGACCACCAATGGCCACAACCCTGAAAAGACCACGGCAGCAGGCACATTCACCTCACGCACCGCAACATCGTGCCGTCACCGACGCACAGCCACCACCGAAAGAGGGACAGAGCCGTTATCTGGACAGACCCGTACTGAGGTGCGGTCGACGACCGAGCTGTGTAGTCGCGCATTACCTGACGGTCTCATTGTGCGGGGACGGTGAATCGTCCGCCGTGTCGCGCTGGCCAGCGCGGCCTTGCCGGCTCGAATGCGTAGCGCCACCACGGTTTCTCGCAGCTCTTTCGAGTCGGCGGACCGACCCGCACGACAGCGGCTACGCGATCGAGGGCTCGAAGGTGATACCGATGAGTTCCTCTGATTGTTGCCAGAACTTCTGTGCGAGTTCGGGATTCGACGCGGCATGGGAACGCCCCACCAAGGTGCTGCTACCTGCGGGTGCGTGGGATCGCGGCGACTATCCCCGAGCGGTCCGATCAGCAAGCCAATCGGCGCCGCAGAGGCAGGGCGGGTGGTCGTCCAACGGTTCGGCCCCAAGGCCCCAGGAACCGGGATCGGCCAACCCTGTGGCCCTCGTTGGTTATCGGTCGAGATGAGCGATGACGGCTAGGACGCGGCGATTGTCATCTTCGGACTCTGGGAGGTGGAGCTTGGCGAAGATTGCGGCAATGTGTTTGGTGACCGCGCTGGCGGAAATGGTCAAGTGGCGGGCGATCGCGGCGTTCGAGCGGCCGGCGGCGATCAGGCTCAGCACTTCGCGTTCGCGAGGACTGAGGTCGGAGGTGCGGCCGCGTGCATCACCTCGGGTCAGCAGTTTGGCGACGACCTGCGGATCCATCACGGTGCCGCCGCGGGCCACGGATTCGACTGCGCCGATGAACTGTTCGGCATTGGACACCCTGTCCTTGAGCAGATAGCCGACCGCGCCGACGCCGTCGGCGAGCAGCTCGCGCGCGTAGAGCTGTTCGACGTACTGGGACAAAACCAGCACCGGGAAGCCGGGGCGCTTGCGGCGGGCGTCGATGGCGGCCTGCAGGCCCTCGTCGGTGAACGACGGCGGAAGCCGTACGTCGACCACCGCGACATCGGGCCGGTCCTCGTCCAGCGCTTTGCGCAGGGACGGTCCGTTGTCGACGGCGGCCACCACGGTGTACCCGTGCTCGGTGAGCAGGCGGATCAGTGCGTCGCGAATGAGGAACAGGTCCTCAGCGACGACTACTCGGATCGGATCGCGCACGGCACCTCCAGATGTGCGTGGGTCGGGCCGCCGGTCGGGCTGTCGATCGCGATGGTGCCGTCGAAGACTGCCAATCTGCTTCGAATGCCGCGCAGCCCAGTGCCGTTGGCCGGATCCGCGCCGCCTACGCCGTCGTCGACGACATCGCAGCTCAGCACCCCGTTGCCGTAGCCGAGCGTAACCCGCACAGTTGCTGTGCCAGCATGCTTGCCGATATTGGCGAACAATTCGTTGACCGCGAAGTAGACTGCCGATTCGACCGGCGGCGCCGGTCTTCCGGTCAGACTGGAAGACAGGTCAGCGTCGAGCAGCGAATCCAAGGCCAGTGCACGAATCGCGTCGGCGATCCCACGGTCAGCCAGCACCGGCGGGTGCACGCCACGTACCAGCTCACGCAGCTCCTCCAGTGCCTGCGACGAGGCGTCCCGCGCCGCGACCACCAACTGTCGTGCCGCGTCGGGATCCTCGTCGAACAGTCGCTCGGCATTGCCCAGACTCATGCCCAGCGCGACCAGCCGAGCTTGAGCGCCGTCGTGCAGGTCGCGCTCAATTCGGCGCAATTCCGCGGCCTGTGTGTCGATACTGTCCGCACGCGTGTCCACCAAGGTTTCGACTCGTTGTTCGAGCCGGGTGGTCCGCGACGGCCCGAGTAGCGCGCTCATCCAACGAGCGCGCAGGCGCAGAACTTTCGGCCCGAGATAGAGACCGAGCGCGATCAACCCGAGCCCGACCGGAACAGCAACCAGTGCGGCGGTCGTCGAGGTCACGTGGATGGGGCCGTAGGAGTTGGTGCCACCGGCACGCGCATTGGCCCGCCACACCCATGGCTGCACCGCCGCGCCGTAGAGTCCGTACAACGGCATGCCCAACGCCAGGACCGCCGCCCACGTTCCGGCGATCGGGTCGAGGATCGCCCAGAGGACGTCGCGCCACGTGGTGCGCGCCTTCAGTAGCGCGACCGCGCCGGTTTCGTCGCCGTACGGCCGCTCGATGTGTACCCCGAGCCGGGCCGCGAGTCGCCGGGCAGTGTCGGCGACCTTTCTCATCAGCGCGACCGCCGGTGGGAACAGATATCGTCCGATGCCGACCGCCATGAGCACCGCGCTCACCAGAACCAGTGCGGCCGTGCCGATTCCGACGATCGAAAGGCAGATCATGGACAGCGCGAGCACCAGTGTCGCCAGGCTCGCCCGCATCGATGTCTCCTTCTTCCGCGCCGGTGGCTTCTTCGCGCCATCATCCGAAGATCCCATGATCATCCTCGCTGTCTGATCTGACGAAAAACCACCAGCACAACTGCGCCGGCCAGGCCCGCGACACACAGCCACGCGAACAGGTCACCGACCACGCCGTAGACCGTCCAGGTTCCCCGCGTCGGCACGGATACGACCATGGTCTGTTGTCCGGTGCTGAAGTAGTTCGTCCTGGCCAGGCCGACGCCATACGGGTCGACCGTGATGGCGATGCCATTGCTGGTCTGTCGGACGAGGCTGTATCCGTTCTCGACCGCACGGAAGACCGCGTTCGCGGAGTGGGTGTGCTCGATGCCTTTCCAGTCGTTGGCGGGAACGAACATGATGTCGGCACGGGTGCGCAGCGTCTCAGGAAAGTCGGCGTCGAAGCAGATGACGTTGGTGAGCCGTCCATATGGTGTCGTCGACACCGGTGCGATTCCGTCGCCAGGTCGCAGGCTTTCCATGCCGGGCACCGGATGCGCCTTGTCGTAGGTCGACAGCACCTGCCCATCCGGTGCCACGAGCACTGCGATATCGCGTGAGCGCGGCTGCTGTTGACCGTCGCGGATCACAGCGATACCCATGTCGAGATAGATCTGCGTGTCCCGGGCCAACTCCCGCGCCGTGCGCAGGAATTCGGGATAGTCCTCCTCGAGCACGACCGCGGCGGTCTCGGACCATGCGACGACCTTCGCGCCACCCTCGGCCTCGACCCGGCTGCGGGTGAACAGATCTTCGTTGAGAACCGCGAATGCCCGGCGCAGCACCGGCTTCTGCTCGGGCAACACCTCCGGGGTGTGGAAGTTGTTGATCTCGTGCATCCGTTCCTCGGCCGAGCGCGAGACACTGATCCCGGCGATGCGCACCAGATTCGGTGCGTCAGACGCCGTGGCCAACCGCAGTCCCCCGCCTAAGAGCACGAGCATCAATACCGAGACGTAAGAAATCGTGATGGTCCGGACCGACAGCCATTGCCACCGATGTTCCATCACGGCGTTCGCGACCGGCGCCAACCATGCCATCAGAAAGCTGATCCCGTAGACCCCGGTAACCGAAACCAATTGCAACAAAGGCAGATTCGCTGACTGCGTTCCGGCCAAGGGTCCGAATACCGTCCCGAATGGACTGACCACCGCCACCAGGAACTCGATCGCCACCCGCGCCGCGGGGAAGACCAGCGTCGCCAGGATCGGATTCCCCCGCTGGAACATCAGCCTGTCGATCAGGAATGGAACGCAGAGAAGCACATTCAGGATCGCGCACCCGAACAGGATCGGCAGAACCCCGGAACTTCCTGCAGCGGCGACGAAGACCGCCGCGGCGACCGCCGCGGCCACTGCCACCCAGACGAATCCGCCAAGCACGCTCGAGCCCCGGGTGAATCGCATCAAGGCGATGGAGAACAGCCACCCCGCGATCGGAATCGCCCATTCACCGCTCATGCCGAACAGCCCGAGCGCAACACCAGCCACCAACCAGAGGTACTTCCACCGACCGGTGGCGAACGATATGTTTGCCATAACTCGCAGCCTCCCTGATCACCCGGCCCCGTCCATTGCGGCTGAGTCCCCAGTTGACCTGTAGTTTTCTCCACCGCTGATCGGTGCGATCACCGTCACGGGAGTTATTTGGCGGCAGCGCCGACGACCCGCGTCTGTTCGGACTGTTCGACCAACCGGGTTCGGTGGCCGGCCAGCAGGTCGAAATCCTGCGGGAAGGCCAGCGCGCGGGAGTGTTTCGAGACTTCGACCCCGCCGTCATGGTGATGGCGATCCGCGGCTCTCTCGATGCCACCATTGCCCGCGCGTCCGTCGACCCCACTTTCGACACCGCCGCCGCTGCCCGTGAACTCGCTGCGATCTTCGACCGCGCAATCGGAAAAGACACATGACAGTGACCCGCCCTACACTCGCTGCACCCGACCTCACCGATCGCCGGTGACTCGAGCTCCGTTGTCGGTCAACACTTCCGAGGGAACGCCGTAGCGGCGCATGGCCTCGGTGAAAGCCGCGCAGCCCACGCGCCCGAACGGTGCCGTCAGCATTGCGGCGACCACGACGAAGCGAAAGTGGTCGTCGATGCCGGTCAGCATTTTGCATTCGCGGGGTCTGATGTGCGACCAGCCTGCCCGCAACTGGACCGTGGCGTCTTTGGCCGCGGAAGTCCACACTTCCAGGGCAACACTCGCCAGCCGGTTCACCCTGCTGGTAGGCCAGCCGCCGATGGCCTTCCTCGCTGCGGTGAGACCCGAACGTGCAGCTGAGATCCTGCGTGAGTCAGGCTGCGCGACAATGGGATTCATTGCGCGCCAAGTCGGCTACGGCAACTCTTTCGCCCTGAGCGTCGCGTTCAAACCGCGTTATGGTCTGCCTCCCAGCGACTATCGCAAGGCATTCCAGCGCGTCTCCCGAACACCCTTCAGCCCCGCCCCGTTCATCAGTCCGGCCGGGACGGGGGCCCCACTCTGTACAGGGAGCGCCGGTTCGAAAGCGCCCGCTCCCCATCAGGAAGAGCGAATCCCGCCTTACGCGGCTCCCCGCTACTCCAAGCCCGAGACCGGGATGTCTTTCGGGAGTTCGGCGGCGGGCGTATCGCGTTGATCGCCGAAAGCACATAGCGTTTCTGCCGTGGACCTTCTTCTACGGCGTGCCGAGGACTCGGACGCTGCCGCGGTGGCCGAGCTGTGGTTGCGATCCTTCGCCGTGGCGTTGTCGACGGTGCGTCGAGCCCATGACGACGATAACGTTCGGCGATGGTTCGCCGATGTTGTTGTCCCACAGCGCGAGACGTGGGTGGCGGTTGTCGATGGTGTGGTGTGCGGACTGCTGGTACTGAGCGACGCGGAGCTGGAGCAGCTCTATCTGGAGCCGGCCTGGCGGGGACGGGGACTCGGAGATCAGTTCATCGAGCTGGCCAAGACTCGGCGACCGAACGGATTGGAACTCTGGACGTTCCAGGTCAACGAATCGGCACAGCGATTCTATGTGCGACACGGGTTCGTCGAGGTCGAGCGGACCGATGGTCTGCGCAATGAGGAGCGAGAACCTGATGCCCGCTTTGTCTGGCGCCCCTGAGATATCCGGTGTGGCTGGCCCAGCGTGCATGCTCGGCCAGCCACACCGCCGCGTGGGCGTGTGTCCAGGCTTATCGATCGTTGCTCAGCCGACGTTCAAGAATCTCTCGTACAGGTTCCTGCGGTTCAGGGCTTCCGACGCAGCGATCGCGGCGAAAGCGGCTGTCCAGCACCAGAATCCGACCCTGGACGATCAGCCATTATCGTTGGGCGTACGAGTCGGGCTCAGTCCGCGGCGATGATTTCGTAGTAGCTGAAGGAATGCCCCTTGGACCGGCAGGAGATGCTGCCGTGGAACCCTCCCTCACACGTGGCGCCGGCATAGCTGATCGAGGGACCCCACTGACCATGTCCGGTCGCGACATCGGAAAGGTTCGGATTGCCGCCGGGCAGCGTGTGCGGAGTTCCGGAGTCGAAGCCCGGATGCGCGGGTGCCCACCCGACATCGATGACGACCGCGTGCACCGGGATCAGCATCGGCAAAGTGATCCCAGCGATTTTCATCGACATCTGCTTGGGGGAGGTGTCGCAGCCGACAGTGCCATCAGCGCCGATAGAGCATTGGAACGAACCGGAATTCATGGCGAAATAGACGGTACTGTCCTCGGCGCGTGCAGGAGCGATCGACAACAGCGGCACCACCGCCCCGGCGACACCCGCAACAAGCGCAGCTTTTACATGACGAATCATCCATTCTCCCTTGGCTATTGACCGGGTCAGACCAGAACCCGTGGGACACGTGATTGCCGTGCCATATTCGCACAACCGTAGGGGCCGGCCTGGAGACTCCCTCCCTCAGGCGCGGGAAGGCTGAATCCAGTCATGGGAAAGGCCATGCCCCGCAACGATCTCGGCAGGTTTCGCCAGCTCGGTCGGCTCGATCGCATAGTTCCGGAGTCGGCCGGGTGAGATACTGCCCACCGCCCCAATTCACCAAGGTCCGCAATGTTTTCCAGCAATCAGCCGCAGTCTCGTCCACTTTTGTCCGTCGTCATTCCGGCGCTGAACGAAGAGGCATCGATCGTTCGTAGTCTGGACCGTCTGGTCGTCCAGGAATCCATCGACGAGATCATCGTCGTCGACAACGGCAGCGCCGATGCCACTCGCCGAACGGGCGGCGACCACCTGCTCGACCATCCCAAGGTTATCCTCATCGAGGAGTCCGCCCGCGGTGTGGCGTTCGCCCGCAACCTCGGATTCGACAAGGCGGGAGGTGATTTCATCGCCCGCACCGACGCCGATACCCTGGCCGAGCCGGACTGGGAGTGAAGCGATCCGCACCTACCTGACCGAGCACCCCGACACGGCGGCCCTTACCGTGGTCGGATCCTGAATGCGCCCCTGCATGACAGCGAACCGGGACAGCAGGGTCTGCGCGAAACTGGCTTGCAGTGCGGCACTGCCCCGCTGGACGGCGTACACCGTGAATAGCGCCAGGACACCGACGATCGTATTGAAGACTGTCCGGTTGTAGGCGGTGTCCGCGCCCATGATCGTCTCTGTGACGATGTCGTGGCTGTCGCCATAGGGAATGAATTTGCCCCAGTACCAGTAGGTCAACCCACCCAGCGCCATTGCCCACCACACGATCGGCAGCGCGAAGGTGACGATCGCGATCGGGAGATTGACCACGGCGTACAACAGATCCAACCAACTCTGCCCCTGTCCGATCGGTGTGGTGACCCGACGGAACCACCCCGCGCCTTCCGGTGGCCCGGCGTATCGGGGCCGTGGTGCCACCACCCCCGTCAACCGCACAAGGCGTATGCGCTCGAGGTCGGCGAAACCGCGCGCGAGCGGCAATGTCAGCGCGAGCAGCGGAATACCCACGAAGATCACCGCGGTTCCGATGCTCGCCGCGAAAAGGGATACAAGGAGGCTGAAACTGACCAATGCGAGGGGCAATCCCGAGAACGTGTACGCAAAGTCGAGGCCCAAGCGGCGGATGATCGTCACGCAGGCAACGCTAGTGTCGCACCCAGCAACCCCCCATCCAACCGCGGTAAGGGGTCGGGCTACCCCTGGAGAGGGACATGGTCCTCACTACACGCTGCGAGACCACGCGACTGGCGGCAGGCATCGACGAGGTGAGATGGCCTGTGCGAGAACGGGTCTGCAGGATGGATCAGGCAGTCATGTCCAGGCTTGCTGACGAGCTCACCGGGATATCGTGACGGGAGGCAATCCCCGCCCACACGTACGAATGCGCGACCGCTGCTGGTCAGAGGCCGTAGCGGGCGGCGGTGCCGCGCTCGAACCAGTCCGTGTCGAGCGAACGGCCTGCTCCGAGTTGAGACGGGGCCAGTGGATGGGTGGTGGCGATGTCGGCCACGGCATCGGGGCTCAGTGGGTCGAGTTCGTCGATGTAGCCGTGCGCCATTCCGCGCTCGTCGAACCCAGACAACAACGGCTGCGTCCTGTACTGCTCTGAAAAACGCTGCAGCTCAGACACTTCTGCGTCTTCGTCATCAGCGCCGGTGTCGGTGTCGTCGTCGGTGAGGAGGTTTCGAGGAACTGTTGAACGAGGTCGTCACCAATCCGACCCAGGGACTGCTCCCCCGCGCGATCTGACCCGGCATACCTCGCGGGGCCACTGAATCCGAGCTGATCGAGCCCGAAGCCGTTGCCATCCAGCAACTTTCGATCCGGGCCGTAACGCACACAGCACGACCGCACCTCCCTCGACATCCACTCGCATGGTCGATTCGAGGGAGGAGCAACCGGGAACCGAGACCAGCACCCAACCCCGCTCGAGTTCGGTGAAGTACGGAGCATCACGCCACGTCGCGACCGCGGCGATGCGCTCCTCGGTGTCGCCGGCCGAACGCAGAATGCCGGTGTGCAACAGGACCAGGTAGCTACTGCCGACGATCTGACCGGCTCGCAACTGGACCAAACCGATTGTGGTGCGCGCGATTGCCTCGTTGCCGTTGGCTTTGAACAGCGCGGCTCCGACCTCACCGAGCGCCGGGACCAGCTGTTGCGGGTTGGGCAGTCGCGAGCCGATTTCAGGGGACGTACCGGAGGTGCTCGTCCGCGTATGTCATACGCACGGCGGATCCGCGGGAGATCGCTTGCGGCAGCCAGGCACGGGCGGCAAAGGTCGAGGCCGCGAACAGCACCGGCATCGCCCATCTGTCGGGGCCATCGCCGGCCGCCAGATGGGAGGCGGCAGCGCCGCCGTAGACGAAAACCAGTCCGGCGTAGGCCCATTCCTTCGCCGGGGAATGCCCCGGGGTCAGGATGCTGGCCAGTGCCGCGGTTTTCGCGACACCGAGGATGGTGGCGAAGTACATCGGATAGCCCAGGTGATCGAAAGTCACACGGACATAAGGGATTCGGGCCAAGTCCCAGTAGGCGCCGACCGCGGTCTCGGACAGCACGGCGGTCACCGGAACCCAGCGCGCGAGCCGCAGGGCGCGCGAACGCCTGGTCGTCGACGCATTCCTCACCGCCGCACGCGGCGGCGATTTCGGCGAACTCCCGCGCCTGCTCGACCCCGACGTGGTGCTGCGCGCCGACGGTGGCGAGACGATGCGTGGCCGCGGTCAGCGCACAAGCGGAAACCTTCCAAACCGCCGCGCCACCCGTTCCTCGGCTGCCTGGCCAGGATGGAGATCTCGCCAGTCGGCAACCAACTCCGTCCGCTCGGCACGATAGTCGGTTGCCGCCAATCGGCGCACGGGCATCAACAGATCGCGATCTGTGCGCATGGGGCGCGCATCAATCAGCGGCTTTCGGGGTTGCCGGACCGATCTGCGCCGGAGGCAGACTCGGCGCGAAGCGCGGCAATGACGGATACAGATCCGACAGGGTTCTCCCAGAGGTCTGCACGGTGCCGTCGGGGCGGACGAGCACGGCATCGGCGCGACCGCCGCGGAGCCAACGGTGCAAGGCGGTGCCCGGCACGGCATGCAACACCACCCCGCCGCGCTGTTCAACGGTCGCCTCCTCCACCGGTGAGGTGGCCGATGTGGTGATGACGGCGTAGCGCCCGGCGATGAGGTCGTCGACCCGACGCCCGTCGGCCAGCCGTTCGTTCGGGACCAGCCGTCCGGCCACACCTCGCCGCAGCGGCGGTGCGGTCACCAGGGCGGAGCGGTGCAGCGGTGGCGACTCTCCGCTGATGATCGTCCGGGTCAGCCCGGGCAGCCGGTGCAGTCGCGGAGCGAGCAGGGCGCGCAGTCGATTGCCCAGTTCGCCGCCCTCGGTCATGGTCAGCCCGGTCAGTTTGGCCAGCCGGATCATCATGTGCGCGTGCGGTTTCCGCTCGATTTCGTAGGTGCCGAGCACCGACTCCGGGAGCTCGCCGCGCAGCACCCCGGCCAGCTTCCAGCTGAGGTTGGCGGCATCGCGCACGCCCGCTCCCATGCCCTGCCCGATGAACGGCGGGGTGAGGTGAGCGGCGTCGCCGAGCAGGAACACCCGCCCCGCACGCCACCGGTCGGCCAATTGCGCACGGAAGGTGTACTCCGCCACCCGAACCAGCTCCAAGCCTTCGCGGTCGGCGTCGGCCAGCCAGGGGGCCAGCAGCGGCCCCAAGCGGTCGAGATCACGGAAGTCGTCGGCGGATTCGCCTGGCAGCAAACGGAATTCCCACCGGTGCCGCGTCGTGCCGATACGCATGTACGTCGCGGCTCGGCGCGGGTCGCACACCTGATGCACCCCGCCCCAATGCCCAGGATCGACGGTGGTCGCGAGGTCGACGACGAGCCAGCGCTGCTCGAATCGCAAGTCCCGCATGCGCGCGCCGATCGCGGTGCGCACCAGGCTGTTCGCGCCGTCGCAACCCAAAACGTAGCGGGCACGTACCGACTCGGTCGCGCCGGTCGCGCGGTCGTCGACATCGACTCGGACACAGTCCCTCTCGACTGCCAGCCCGGTGACTTCCACGCCGCCGCGCAGTGAGACGGCCCGGTACCGCCCCAGATTGGCCCGCAACAGCGCCTCCAGCTCCGGCTGGTCGAACAGGTTGGCTTCGGGGAATCCATTGCGGCCCCCGGCCGGATCGCGGTCGAATTGCGCCAGCACCCGATGCCGCGGATCCACCAGACGCAACCCCAGGGCGGGCCGGGCGATCGCGTCGAACACCGCGCCGATGCCCAGACGTTCCACGATCCGCCGGATCTCACCGTCGAGATGCACGGCGCGCGGCTGCGGGTAGACGCCCTCCCACCGCTCGAGGACCAGCGATTCGATGCCGTACTGGGCCAGCAGCGTGGCCGCGGTGAGCCCGGACGGGCCCGCTCCGACGATCACCACCGGAAGCGTCGGCGGAGTCATCGGGACCCACCGGTCAACGTGGCCACGTACGCCGCGGCGAGCAGAGCCGTACCGGCCGCGGGCGCGATCTCGGTTGTGCCGTCGCCGTTTCGGAGATGGCTGGCGACCGCACCGGTCATCAACAGCACCAGCCCGGCCCCGGCCGCACGGCCGATCGCCGGGCGGACCGATCCCAGTAGCACCCCACCGGCCGCGACGAGCTCGACCGCGCCGATGCCGCGATAAGCGGTGGTGGAGTATCCGAGATGCGCCGCACGTTCGCGCATCGACGCGACCGCCGCGACCTTGGCCGTGCCGAGGGACAGGAATTCGGCCGCCAGCACGCCACCGAGCACTTTCGTCACGGTTTTCATTGCCGCACTTCGATTCTCGACTCGATCGCGTAGCGGCTCAGGATCGCCTCGACCGCGGATCGGTCGGCGTCGGGGTCCAGCGCGACGGTGGCGATTATCGCGCCGTCCTGGCCCGCGGCGGCGATACCGGCCACACCGGTGGTCTCGGCGAGCGCGTCGAGCAGTTCGCGGCGGGTGGCATCAGCGCGCAGGCCCAGCTTGTAGGGCTTTCCGACATCGGTGACGGGCAGTGCGTCCAGGATGGTGATTGTCTTGGGCGCGGCGGCGCGTTCGTGCACCCGCTCGGCCGCCCACGCCACCAGCCCGTCCGCGGTGACCTCGGCGCCCGCGGTGAGCGCGACATAGGCGACCGGGACCTCGCCGGCGTGTACGTCCGGGCGGCCCACCGCTCCGGCCGCGCTCACCTGCGGGTGGCTCAGCAGGGCGTCCTCGATGCTCGCGGGATCGATGTTGTGGCCGCCGCGAATGATGAGATCCTTTGCGCGACCGTGCAGATGGATGAATCCCGCATCGTCGATATGGGCCAGGTCGCCGGTGCTCAGCCAGCCGTCGACCACGGTGCCCAGTGCGTCGAGGCGGTGACCGCGTTCGTCACGACCCGTCACGTATCCGGCGAAGACGGTGGGGCCACTGATGACCAGCACACCGGTCTCCCCGGCGGGCAGTGTCTGCCACACCCCGTCGTCAGCCGTGCGAACGACCGCGACGTGTTGATAGGGCATGCGCTGCCCGACCGCGCCCGGCCGCGGAGCATCGGGGAAGCTGCGCGCGGTGGCACACGTCGCCTCGGTGAGGCCGTACCCCTCCACCAGCGTGACCCCGGTGTGCAGCTCGAAGTTCTCGCGCACCGCGAGCGGCAGCGGCGACGCGCCGACCATCGCGTAGCGCAGGCTGCTGATGTCGGTGTCGATCGGACATTGGGCCAATACCGCGTACACCGTCGGCACCGCGCTCATCGCGGCAATCCGGTAGTGCGCCACGATCTTCCAGAACTCCGCGTAGAGCGTGAAGTCCCGGTATCCCAGCGGACCGGCCCACACCACCGGCTGACCGCGGAACAGCGGTGCGAGCAGCGTGACGACCAGCGCGTTGACGTGGAACAGCGGCAACGCGGCGAAGACCACCGAGCTGTCGTCGAGCATCGAGTTGGCGGCGATCATCCACGCATTGGCCACCTCACCGGAATGGCGGTGCGCCGCCAGCTTCGGCACTCCTGTCGTGCCGCCGGTGTGGAACAGCGCCGCCAAATCCGATGTGGTCGGCGGCTCTCCGTGAAAATGGCTCGAATCCGCGTCGGCGGCAAGGGTATCGAGATAGCCGATCCGGAGGCCGTCGATGCCGGGCAGGGTCGGCGGCGGCCCCGGGGCCGCCGTCGGACGCAATACCAGCAGGGCATCCACCAGCCCGCGCGCCGCGAGTTCGCGTGCGGCGGTCCAGGTGTCGGGTGCGAGTTCCGGACCGGCGGCGATCAGGACCCGAGCGCCCGAGCGGCGCAGCAGTTCGGCGATGTGCTCGGGTGACAGGCCGCCATTGATCGGCGCGGCGATGCCCGCCAGCTGTGCGGCGAGGGTGGCCGGGATCAGCTCGGCGCAGTTGGGTGCGATCAGCGCCACCCCATCGGTGCGCCGCACACCCAGCTCGTGCAGCAGGTTCGCGTACCTGTGCACGTCGGCGAGCAGCTCGGAGTAGGTGCGCCGCAACGGCTCTCGCCACCGCGCCGCATCGGGCAGCACGGTGACCGCGGTGCGCTCTGGCCACCGCGTCGCCGCGCGGGCGAGCAGGGCGTAGGTCGATTCGGGCAGGCCGCGCGCCTCGAGCGGCACCGCTTCGATGGCGGCCAGATCCTGCGGGGAGGTGTACCGGGGCCAGAGCAGGTCCTCTGCCGAGTTCGCGAGAGTCGTGTTCTCGGTCATCGGGCGTACCTCACGACGGTCCGCTGGCGGCCCAGGTCGAGGGTGCCGTCGTCGGTGCCGATCGCGGCCTCGACCACGTCCCCGTCCTTCAGGTACTTCGGATTCTTGGCTTGGCCTTGGAAGAACATCTTCCACTTGATTTTCGGCGGCAGCAGCGAGCCGACGATCTCCACCGGTTTGGGCGGGGCACTGAGCGCGGTGCCGATCGGGGTGCCGGTGAGCAGCAGGTCCCCGGCGTCCATGCGCTGGAAGCGGGTCAGCGCGCGCAGCGTCTCGACCGGGCGGTAGATCATGTCCGCGACCGTCATGTCCTGGCGCAGCTGGCCATTGACCCACAGCCGCAACCGCAGATCCTCGAACCGCTTCAGCTCATCGGCGTCCAGCAGCACCAGCGCCGGGCCGACTGGGGTGAAGGTCGGATACGACTTCGCCTCGTAGAACTGGGTTTTCGGCAGCTGCACATCGCGCGCAGAGACGTCGTTCGTGACCACCAAGCCCGCGACATAATCCGCGAGGTTCTCCGGCGAGACCTCCGAGCCGACCGGCATGTCACGGCCGAACACCAGGCCGATCTCCACCTCATAGTCGAGCAGCCGCACATGCGCGGGCCGGACGACCTCGTCGTGGGGTCCGCTGATCGATCCGGATGCCTTGCGGAAGAACGTCAGCGGCACCGTCTCCGGATCCATGCCCGAATCCTTCACGTGCGAGGCGAAATTCGTCATCTGCGCCACCACCCGGCACGGCGCGGTCACCGGTGAGATCAGCGAAAGGCTTTCCACTGCGGCGGTTTCCGTGCCGGACGCGGCTGCGGTGATCGCCGCACGATCGGCGAGCAGTTCCCGCGTGGTCGTCGCGGTGGTATCGATGCGGGCGGCACCGGCGGGTGTGCGCACCCACCAGGCGTCGGCGGTGCGCAGGATCGATGTGCTCATGAATTGGCCACTTTCAACAGGCCGCGCAGGCGGCGGATATCGAATTCGTTGTCCTCGCGCAGCGCGTCGACGATCGAGCGCAATTCGCGCAGCGATTCGGCTCCGGGCGCGATGCCGAGGAAGTCCTTGGTCACGGGCGGGCCCCATTGCGCCAGACCGGAAGCGCTCATCGGCGCCCAGCCCGGCTCGAGGGTGCAATCGAACATGTCTCCGTCGCTGAAGTGTTCGACCAGGAACCCGTCGGGATCGCGCCAGTAGTCGAAGATCTGACTGCCCTGGATATGGCGGCCGATCCCCCACGATCGGCGATAGCCCTGCTCGTGCAGGTACTCACCGCCTGCGGCGAGCGCGTCAAGGTCGGCGACCTGATAGGCGGAGTGCACGTACCGGTTCGACGGCCCGAGCGTCAGCGCGAGCGTGTGATGGTCGGCCGGTGTCGAACCCCGGTCGCAGCGAATGAAACTCATGACCGGACCGCGCTCGCGCTGGCCCGGGTAATAGAGGAAGTCACTGACGATCAGACCCAGGTTCCGCAGATACCAGTCGAGGGTTTCGCGGTATCTCCTCGACTGGATCACCACGTGTCCGAGCCTGCGCACGCGCGCGGGTGCGCGCAGCGGTCGTTGCGTGGCGTTGACCCGGTTCACCTCGTGTCCGAAGTTGAAGACGTGGGGCTGCTGCGTCGGCAACGATTCCAATTCGTGGGTCTCGGCGACCACGCGCACCCGCAGCGAACTCGGATCCACGAGGTCGACCGTCAGTCCGCCCAGCGATTCCGGTAGCGGCTCGGCGCGCACGCCGGTCGCGGCGGCCAGCCGGAGCAGATCGGCGGAGTCGGCCGCGCGAAAGGCCGGACCGACGAAGCGCGAGCGACCACCACGCCGGATGAGTACACACGGCGCGCCCGGATCGGTCCCGCGCAACTGCAACTCCTCGGCCGTGCGCACCGCGGTCGCGAATCCGAAGGCGTGGCCGAAGGTCTCCGCCCGGTCCAGGTCGGGCTTCTCGAACTCCAGCCACGCCAGGTCCAGCACCTTGACCACGGGATTGCGCGCCCGCCCCGGATGCTCACCCGCTCGCGCCCCCTGGTCGCTGTGCAGCCCGGTGTGCACGTCATGCTGGCCGCTCATCGACCACTCCTTCCAGATACTGACGATATCGTCACTTACGAGCAGCACGTCAGTCAAGAGGTTCTGACGATTCCGTCAATATTGATTCGAGCGGCTACGATGATGAGCCGGAACAGCAGGAGAGGTGCATCGATGACCGCGAGCAACGCGTCCGGACCCAATCGACTGGAACGCCGCAAGGCCCGCACCCGCGCCGCACTGGTGAGCGCGGCCCAATCGCTGCTGGCCGAGGGCAACCTCAATGTGCCCATCCTGGAGATCACCCAGGCCGCCGACGTCGGCATGGGATCGTTCTACAACCACTTCCAGAGCCGCGAGGAACTGTTCCAGGCCGCGGTGGAGGAGGCGCTCGACCGCCACGGCGCCCTGCTCGACCTGCTGTGCGAGGGCATCGAGGATCCGGCCCAGGTCTTCGCGCAGAGCTTCCGCCTCACCGGCCGCCTGCACCGCCGCCACCCCACCCTCAGCAAGGTCCTGCTCAATGACGGCCTGCGCCTTACGAGTTCGGATCGCGGGCTCGCGCCCCGCGCCCGGCGCGACCTCGAGGCCGCCGCGGCGGCCGGCCGTTTCGATATCCGCGACCCGGAACTGTCGATGACCATCGTCGCGGGCGCGACGCTGTGCCTGGGGCGACTACTGCACGACCATCCCGAACGCGACGACGCCGAGGCCACCGATCAGGTGGCCGAGGACCTGCTGCGCATGTTCGGCCTGCCCGCCGACGAGGCCCGCGAGATCTGCCGACGCCCACTGCCCGCTCTCGACCTGCCGCGCACCGCATCGACCGCGTAGCCCGCGAACCGAAAACCTTTGCGCCGGTGGCCATCCGGCCAATGATCAACGCGTCACATCTACCTAAATGAACAAATCGTCAGTATTGACCCGATCGTTCAAGTGACTTAGGGTGCGAGAACCTTCGCTGACAGGATCGGGTTCCAGTGCCGAACGACAATGCTGCACACAGCATCGGATTCATCGATGTCCACGCCCACTACCTCACCGACTCCTACCTTCGGCGCGCGCGGGCGGCGGGGCACGAGTTGCCCGACGGCATGCCGGAATGGCCGACCTGGTCGGCCGAAGCGCACGTGGCGGTGATGGATCGCAGCGGAATCGCCACCGCGATGCTGTCGCTGTCCTCGCCCGGAGTGCACTTCGGCGATGATCGGCAAGCCCGCGCACTGGCCCGCGAGATCAATGAGGAAGGCGCACAGGCGGTTCGCGATCACCCCGGCAGATTCGGATTGTTCGCGTCACTGCCGCTGCCCGACATCGACGGATCCCTCACCGAACTCGCCCACGCCTTCGACGTCCTGCACGCCGATGGGGTGATCTTGATGACCAATGCGCACGGCGTCTACCTCGGCGACTCCCGCCTCGAACCGGTATTCGCCGAGCTCGACCGCCGCAACGCCACCGTCCTGCTGCACCCGACCTCACCGGTGTGCTGGGAACACACCGCGCTCGGGCGACCACGGCCGATGCTCGAATTCCTCTTCGACACCACGCGGACGGTCACCGACCTGGTCTGGGCCGGGATCGTGGAACGCTATCCCCGAGTGCGCTTCATCGTCCCCCACTGCGGCGCCGCCCTGCCCGTGATCGCCGATCGCGTCAACGGCTTTCGACTCCTACTGGGTGACCCCACCTCCCCCGACGTGGTCGATCAGCTGCGGTCCCTGTACTACGACACCGCCGGAACCGCGTTCCCCCGGCATCTGGAGGCACTGCTGCGGCTGGTCGACCCGAGCCAGCTGCTCTACGGCAGCGACTACCCGTGGACACCCGCACCGATCGCCGAACTACATACTGCGGCTTTCACCGCGATCCCCGGACCCTCGCCCGCGCAGTCCTGGCTCAACCTCACCACCACCAACGCGTCGCGACTCTTCCCGCGACTCGCGAATCCCGAATCCCCTCGCGCGGAACGGTTCTCATGATCTCGCATGTCACATGCCGACGGTAGAGGGCTGACGTAGTCGCCCTATTTCCGGTCCGCGTGCGCATCATTCGGCACAGAATCGGCCGCATAGTCGAGAGTGTTTTCACCTCGGATACGCGAGCGATAGTTAACCACCGGATTCCCTCCGGTCAGCCCATGACGACGCAGGTCCCGGCTCAGGGGATGGACAACCGCCTCCCGGTGTCCGCCGAGGCGGCAATGGTGTCGAGCAGGCGGTGCACGCGGACCCCATCATCAAAGGTCGGGACCGTTGTGGTGCCGCTCCGAACGTCTCGAGCCAGCGCCGCATACAGCCGTGCCACAGTGCCCGCCTCGGTGCCGAGCGACATGTCGGCCAGCGGATCCACACTCGGCAGCGACTCCCATTGACCCGCACCCCGGGAACCCGACAGGACCAGCTCGCTCAGTGAGATACCGCTGGGGCCGCCGGCGGCGGAGACGATCGCGAGATCCCCTGCGGTACCGGAGATCTCGATTCTGGTGCGGCCGTTGCTGACCTTGGAGTCGTGGATGTGAGCCGAGACCACGACTCCCCGCGCCGTGATGGCGTCGAGCAGCAGATGATTCGGGCTGGTGACCTCGATCGTCGCTCCGGTGTCCTCGATGAACGCCTGGCGATGAGGAGTGGCGAGCCGTGCCGACACATCGATGACATCGCCGATCAGGTACTCGACCACATCGAGGGTGTGCCCGCCGAGAACCTCGACCACTCCGGCACCGGTGTTCCGGTCGAGGGTGTAGGCCGCCCAGCCCGGCACATGGGTACCCGCGCCCAATTCCCGTGCGCTGTACACTGTTGCCGAAACAGGCTCTCCCACAAAGCCTTCCGCGATCAGCTGACGGGCCCGCACCACGGCGGGCGCGTATCGGGTCTGTAGTCCGACCACGTGCTGCACCCCCGCGTCCTCGGCAAGCCGGGCCAGCGCCTCGGCTTCAGCTACGTCGAGCGCAAGCGGCCATTCGCAATAGACGTGTTTCCCGGCCGCCACCGCGGCGCGGATCAGCTCCGCGTGCGCGGGCACCTTCACCGTGATCGCCACGAGGTCGACCTCGGGATGCGCGGCCAGTTCGCCGGGATCGGTGAACGCGTGCTCCGCGCCGAACAACCGTCGTGCCCGCTGCGCGCTGTCGGCGCGGCTGGTGCCGACCGCGGTGATCCGGAAGTCCGGGAGTACCCGCAGCGCGGGCACATGCGCACGCGCGGCCCAGCCACGGTCGGGACTCGCGCCCACGATGCCTACTCGAATGGGATCCACCGCGTACTCCTCACATAAACGGACCATGCGAGTCCGTTTATACCTAAACGGACTCGATGAGTCCAGTTGCTAAGCTGACCCGCGTGACCAGCGCCGTAAACCGACTCCTTTCCAGCGAGGGCGGACCGACCCCTCGCGCCGACGCGCGCCGCAACCTGGAGCGCCTGATCTCCGCGGCACGGTCGGCTTTGGCCGAGGTCGGGGTCGAGGTGACCGCGCAGGAAATCGCCCAGCGCGCCGGAGTCGGCAAAGGCACCTTCTATCGGCGGATCCCCTCCCGGGAAGCGCTGCTGCAGGTGGTGCTGGAGGAAGTGCTGAATGAGATCATCGGCACCGCCGATAACGCACTCGCCGACCCCGACCCCTGGCACGGTTTCGCCGAATTCGCCTCGGTCTATGTACGACTGCGCGCGGAGAGCTGCGGCGTCAACGACGCGCTGGGCGGCGCCGGTATGCCAGGTCTGGATCAGCTACTCGCCGAAATACGCACGCGGATAAAGCTTCTGGTCGAAAGCGCACAGTCCGCCGGGCAGTTGCGGCGGGATATCGCGTGGCCGGATGTGGCATTTGTGCTGGCCGGGATCTCCACCGACGCGGGCACCATCGGCCTGCAGCCCGACAGCGATCAATGGAGCCGCAACCTTCGCATAGTTCTGGCGGGACTGAGCACGCACGACAGGTGAGCGCAGGACCCGACCGGGTTCGTCGATGCCACCACCACATCCGGCGTTCGATGCGTGAGATGCGCTGTGCCACAACGTGAGTGCCCCGCGCGGGCGACGGCAGACGAGGTCATCGGTGCGCGCCCGGACGCGCCGCGCGAACCGAGTCAATCGGCGCGGCGGTCGTATTCGGCTTGCGCGGCCGCGATGGCGCCGCGGTGCCGAGTTGCCCACCCGGTGAGCATCAACAGCGACTCGTGCAGCTCCTGCGCCATCTCGGTGAGGGTGTATTCGACCTTCGGGGGCACCGTCGGATAGACCGTGCGCGTCAGCAATCCGTCGCGTTCGAGTTTGCGCAAGTTCAGCGTGAGCATGCGCCGACTGATGCCCTTGATCGATTTCTCGAGTTCGGTGAACCGGACCGGCCCCTGCGCGGCCGCGACGAGGATCCCGATACTCCACTTCCCCGACACGTGGTCGAGGACCTCCGAAACCGGGCACGCCTGATCTGCCAGGACTGACACATCAATGTGACTGTGGGACAAGAAAGTGCCTCCTTCCGCGCGTGTCCATGGTGACCGAACCTATACCCCGTAACAAATCGTGCACTCAGAAGACGAGGTATCCACCGTGTCCCCCTCCCTCGAACGGATCCAGCAAGTCATCGATCGAGCCGACATCTCCGATGCGGTGGTGCGGTACGCGACCGCCGTGGACACCCGGGACTGGAGGTCACTGGCCGCCCTGTTCACCGACGACGCCTACTGGGAATACAGCGCCTCCGGCGAGCGAGTCGACGGCCCCGCCGCGATCACCGACCGAATCCGCAGCAGCATCGAACGGCTCGATGCCACGCAACATTTCAACACCAATCACGTCGTCGCCCTGAGCGGCGACGAGGCCGAGCACATCTGCTACTACTACGCACAACACATCCGCCGCGGTCTGGCGAACGGAGCGACCTTCCTCGCCGGGGGCATGTATCGAGACCGATTCCGGCGCACGGCACAGGGGTGGAAGTTCACCGCACGCACGCTGAACTCCAGCTGGAGCGAAGGCAATCCCGCTGTCATCGGGCGGTAGGCAGCCGGTGCACGGCGACGATATGTGGTGCACGGCACTAGGTTCGGGCCACTCGATGCCATCGGCCAGCCGTCGCGGGTCACGGAGGTGGGGTAAAGCCACGGCTACGGACGAGCTCGTGGGTAAGCCTGATGAAGGCGCGGGTGGCCGCACTCCGGTATGCGCCCTCGCGATGTAGCAGAGCTGCGGAGACATGGTCTGCGGTGGTGCGGCCACCACCAACTTGTTAGCGCTGTACGAGTGCGCTACCCCGGAACCCCTAGTGGCGAAATCAGACGCGAAGTGAGCCGACCAGCATCGCAATCCCGGCCCCGGCGGACAGGACGGTGGACCCCGCCAGAACGAAGAACTCGAAATTCGGCTCCGCCCCGTTGGCAAGCACGGTCGGCACGAACACCCCGAGCGGCA
Organism: Nocardia sp. NPDC056000; assembly: GCF_042269265.1. Classification (NCBI taxonomy): domain Bacteria; kingdom Bacillati; phylum Actinomycetota; class Actinomycetes; order Mycobacteriales; family Nocardiaceae; genus Nocardia; species Nocardia sp. NPDC056000. The sequence goes on from NZ_JBHJXS010000007.1 coordinate 347,226, forward strand.
TGACTCCGGCGAAAGACCACGCCCCCAGCCGGAAAGCCCCTATGAACACCCCCGGCATCTCGAACCCCGCTGCCAACGCCACCCCAATCCCTATGAACGCCAGCCACAGCCACCTCCCCAGCTGCCCGGTCTGACGCGGGTTGTACGAATCAGACTGCCCGTCGATGACGATTCCGACGACCTGCCCCTCCCACATCCGCAGCGTCGCCTGCCCGCCTTCACGGGCCTTCCCGAAAAGCTCGTCGTTCACCTCGTGCAAGTGCTTCTGCCCGTCGCGCGCCCAACTGATCTCGAAGTGATCCGTCGTGCTCGTGCTGATGGTCCCATCGCTGTTGTGATCAGTGGAAGTCGTTGTGTACGTACGCTTCTCGGTTATGGTGACGACCTCTTCGTCGAAGCAGTTCCCTACGTACTTCTCACACGCCACCTGATGCCGATACTCCCGCGTCTGATGAAACGGATCCACGGTATGCACCAGCGCGAATACCGCCAGGCCGACTCCGACCAGGAACACCAGCACCCGACCAAACATCGCCCCTCCGAACAGCTTCCGATGACGCGCCTACAGCAAGCTTGATCCCGCGCTCTCCCGAAGAGCCTCCAACACTACCGCCAAGCAAGGACCTTGCCGAGAATCCAACGGTGTTCGCCATAACAAGACCTCGATCTCCCCACCGACCAACTGCTCGCCCTCGCAATATCACCGGAGCGGCAATTTGTGCTGACCACAACGAAATTCGACCGATTCGCGCACAATCTGGCCGAGGCCGGCGAGATCCTGACCGGTCCGCGCCAGCGAGATGTCCTGTTCGGGCTCGGCAGCCAAATCTACGACTGGGCTGCCCCTTCGGCAAACCGTTCCTGAAAACCTCGCCATGGTCGTCGAATTCGAGGCCAACCCGAACCAGTTCGCCGAAATCGCGAGGGGGTTCAAAGGTTCAGTGCGAGTTGATCATTCATGTCGCTTCTCAGCGCTGGCCGTTCGGTCAGCACGGTATGCGGCATACGCTTGCGTTGGGAAGCCGCTGTCGTCCAACCGGTGCGGATGGCCGACCAACGCACGGGTCGCGGCAGTTCAGTGCGTTCGGTCGGCTGCGGTCGGTCCGAACGGCCTTGTAAGCGGCAGATTAGTACGTTCACCGGATCAGCCAGGAGCCGAGAGCGGTTCTGTAGCATTCGTTGTGTGCCCATAGATTTCAGCGATCAGGCTCTGGTGCTGAAATTCGTCGTTGCATCAATCTTGTTGTTCATGCTGCCGGTCACCGTCGGGAGTGCTGCACAGGCGATGGCTGCGGCCGTAGTGATGCTTGTCGTGGCGATCGCCGTTGCGCTGATCGGTGGTTCGACTCGATCCACGAGTTCTTCGCAGGTCGGAGTCCGCGATGGCGCGCTGACGACTGTTTCATGTAGGCACAATGATCCCGATGCAGCCGGACATGTTCGAGCGCGCGCTCCAGGTCTGAGCACCGCGGCGGCCTAGACCTTCTCCGGCAGAGGCTCGGAGAGGATCGGTGGCGGCCGGATTCAGTTCCGTACCTGTTGTTCTGCACCAGCTCTGATGAGTATCGGCGTGTCTGCCGCGGTGCACATTCCTGGGGTTTCTGATGCTTTTGGCGATCTTGTCTGTCTTTGCACGATCCATGCGGTATCTGCGCACCGCAGTCACCCGCACGATTGGACTCCTCTCCGTTGCCTATTACTCTGCTGCCCAGGCGATCTCGTCGATCAGTCTGTGGGCTGGCGCGTTGTTACTGGTTGCACTCCCGATCGCCGAGATCGCCATCGGCCTGGATGTGATCACGATGGCCGCACTCATCGCACCCGGCTGGGGTGTACTGATGGTGATCGTGTCGGCAGTGGTTTACATGTATCGCCGTCGGCGGCGCCGCAACCCAGCCGAGTAACTAGTCCCGCATCCTGACCGCCTCCGTCAGCACGACCAGCGGCTGAAGAGGGCATTTCAGGGGTGGCAAACTCCTGGGTCGCATGATGTTGCGCTCCATCGCCTGATCTGCGGGTTGAACCAGGTCTCTCCTGCTCCGTCTCACCTCCAGCCCACCCTTGTGTAAGAGTGGAGTTGGATCATGAATCCGGCTCCGCTGGTATGGATCTGAGTCTGTTCGAAAGATGATGGGGAGGCATGATGGACACTGCGCTCGATATAGGCGGACTGGTCGGCTACCGATACCGTGCCGCCGACTACTACGAGGTCGGCAGGGAGAAGATTCGCGAGTACGCACGCGCGGTTCAAGACTTCCATCCATCACACTGGAGCGAGGACGCCGCGCGCGAATGCGGGTACCTCGGGCTGCTCGCGCCGACCACGTTCACCTCAATCGTGGCCATGCAGGCCGATGCCGTTCTGCTCGGAAACGTGCTGACCGGATATGACACATTCGTGCACACAGACCAAGTTTTCGAGATGCACAAACCCATCGTGGCCGGTGACCGCTTGTTCATCGATGTCGAATTGACTGCGGTTCGCCGTATCGCGGGCAGAGATCTGCTGACTGTCACCAACACATTCACCGACCAGTCCGAGCGCGTCGTGCAGAGAACGCACACCACACTGGTCGGGATCACCAGTGATGACGCCGATGTTGCCATCGGTGATGCCATCGGGCGCGTGGTCATGAGCGGGCTGGACGTCGCGGCCCCCGCAGAGTCGGCACGGTACGCCGAACATGTGACGACCCAGCAGGATCTGCAGACCGTCCCCGATTCGCATTTGTCACGAACACGGTTGCCACATACCGCGATCCGCTTCCAGGACATCGCGATCGGCGACGAACTACCGGCGCGGACTGTCCAAGTGACGCGAGGTGACCTAGTGAACTACGCAGGAGTGGCCGGTGATGTGAATCCGATCCACTGGCACGAGCAGGTGGCTACACTAATCGGCCTTCCTGATGTGGTCGCGCACGGCATGCTGTCCATGGGTCTCGGGGCCGGGTTCGTCACCGACTGGCTCGGCGACCCCGGCGCGATCCTGAGGTACGGAGCCCGGCTGTCGAACTACGCCGCTGTCGACGCTCTCGCTGCGGGAGAGGTGGAGTTCGGCGGTCGGATCAAATCCATCGACGCAGAGACCAGAACCGCCACCGTTGTCCTGGTCGCGAAATCTGCTGGCCGCAAAATCTTCGGCCTGGCCACGATTGACGTCCGCTTCAGTTAGTCAGGCGCTGCAAGAGCAAGCTGGGCGACCGCACGGATCGTCGATTGATCCGAACATCGGCAGTAGCGGACACCGGAACGGCCCGATTCGCCTCGGGCCGTTGATCTTTCGAGGGTCCGCGATGGCCGTTTCGGTCCGCCAGGTATGCGGCAAGAGCGGACGTTCTCGTGAGCGGACTACAACGCCTTGATCCGCACGTCAAACCAACAATCTGCCGGGTAAGAGTCGGAGTCCATCGGATACACGCAGACACCGGAAAACGTCACCCCGCGCGATCGATTGGAACGCGCGGTTGTGGCAATGCAGGACGTTTGGTGTGGTCAGGGCAACACCGCATGGCGCTTGAGCTAGGGCAGGAACTGTCCTAGCTGGCTTCTACGGTGGTTGATCACCAGCAGTTGGTCGAGCCGCTAGCGTGAGGGCTGTTCCACTGCAAGCTGACTGGTTCGGTCCCTGCGGTATTCGGCAGACGAACACGTTCACTGGATCGGCGGCAGCGGAGGAGTCGGCGCGGCCTCGAGGTTCCAAGTGTCCTAGGAAAACCTGAGGTGCGGGTGCTGGTCGACGATGATAATCTCCACGCCCATGGGTGGAGTGGGAGACTCGGGGGGCCTGTTAGTCATCCCCGAAGATGTGCAGGCATTCGGCAAATACGCGTTGGATGTGGCCGATACTATGCGCTCGGCTCTGAAAGCTGTTGAACGGGAAGTGGATTCGCTGACGACTGCGGGCTGGACTGGCGCGGCGGCGAAATTCTTCAGCACGGGTTGGAGTGAATGCTCCGAGGGCGGGCATTCGACGATCGATGCACTGACAACCTTGGCGGGCAAACTCGGTGTCACCGCTGAGACGTACACCAGTCACGACCTGCTCTCCGCGGACGGCTTCACGAACCTGGATCGTGCATGACCTCCGAATTCGGTGTGAACCTCGAACAGCTCGATCAAGTCGTATCCCAGCTCGGTAAGTTGGCCGACTTTCTGCGAGGCCATTTGGATGATCTCGACCAAAGGGCCAAGACCCTGACCGGAGGCAGTTGGGAGTCGGCCGCTGCTTCCGCATACGCTGATGCGCATACCCAATGGGTCACCAGCGCACAAGAATTCGCTGACGGGGTTGCCGATATGAGCGAGGCTGCCAGGCTGGCCCACAATAACTACACCGCAGTGATCGGCCTCAACAGCATCTCCCAGGGCTGACGTGGTCAAGGTCAACACGGAGGCGTACTACCACGCCGCCAGTGAGTGTCAGTCGATCGCAACCGCTTTGGCGACAGCGGTCAAAACGCTGATACCGGCGCTGATCGGTTCGAACCCGGGGATGGCTGGGGACGGTTCGGCCGCGACGTGGGCGTCGAAATGCGATCAAATGAGCATCGACGTGCTCAATACCATCGGGGCACTCGGCAATGCCTTGACCAAGTCGGCTGACGTGTTCAACGCCTGTGGCTACAACTGGGACTTGGCCGAATGGATGAACGCGGGAAAGGCCACACCACAACCCGACAAACCCGCCGCTAGTGGTGGATGGGCTTTCCTGTCGGGCGATCTGAGCCTGATATCGCCCTCCGGCGGAAACAACGGCGCGGGCTTGATCGCTCCGCCGTCGATGGCCGATATGGTGCGGGCGGCCGGTCAGGTTCCCAACGGGGACACCCAGAAGCTCTCGGCGATGGGCGCCGCGTGGAGTGGCTTCGGCTCGGCAGAGGTCGTCACCGCGGCCGGTGGACGCCTGGATCAAGCCGCCGGCAAGTTCCACGGTGTCGAAGCCCCCGAAGTCGGTGACCTTCTCGCCGTGCTGAGCACCCTAGCCAGCGGTGCGCGGGCCGTCGCAGGTGTATCCGCCGCGATCGGGAAGGCCGTGGACAGTTACGCGAACGACCTTGGTGCCGTGCGTGAATTGATCGCCAAGAACCTCCAGCCGCCGTTCATCGAAGGCGTGACGGCGAGCATCGGGAACACCTCGGTACAGGTGTCGTTGACCGGTGCCGTTCTCAACACCGCCACGCTCATGGCCATGGGTGCCGTTGTCGCGAGCGATATCGCGGTCAGCCCGGTCGCCACCGACCTTGCGAAGCCGGATTTCGGCAGCACAGACGGTCTGGAAACCCAGCCCATGCTGCTGTCCATCGCCGCACTGTCGATTCCGAAGGAACTCGGCAACACCGATGACAACAAGCCAGTCTTCGCGGTCATCGATTCGAAACGGTACGACTCCGCGCGCGTCCACGCATCGGCCATGGCCTTCGCGCAGATCTTCGGTCATCCGCCGCAGAGCGGGACCGACTGGGAAACCGCCGAAGTGCTCAATCCCAATAGCTACGACCCGAGGTATCACGGCAAAGGCCCAGAGATCCAGGTCGTCCGAATCAATCCGGTCCCCGGTCAAGGAGTGGTGCGCTCGGATCAGTTCATTGCCCAATACGATGTCAGCGACCCACAGTTTCACAACCCGTTTGAACGCGACCTCGGCAACAACCGCACATTCGACCCCAACTTCGACCCCGAACACGCAAAGGTAGCAACGTACGTGGATTACGAGAACGGGATCGTCGTCATGCGGCAGGATCCCTCTGTACGGCAGGACACCGGGGAGACGAAGGTGGGCAAACCCACCGGCCAGGTGACGCAGGCTGGCGACGGCTCGGTGAGGGTCACCTACGACGCGGGCAATCCGCTCGCGGAGACGACATGGATGCCCGGCAACCACAAGGTCACCGTCAACGGCGATCTTGTGTTCACGCCTGGAGCCGACGGCGTCTCCATCAGCGGTACCCGCACGGACTACCCCTCCATGGAGGCATACCAGGACCACGGTGTCGGCACCCCGATACGCACCGTGGGTATCGATCCAGCAGCGTCGGGAAGCTCACTCGGACCCGCGACGAACCTACCGTTCCATCACAACATCGGTGCTGGGCCAACCGCATTCGACCGGTTCAACAATTTGCCGTCCACCTCGTTCGGGTCGGTGCAGAACCCGCCGTCGGTTCCGGGACGATGATGAATACTGCTCAGAAACGCGGATTGAGCCGCACCTCGTCAGGGGTCGCGGTGGTAGTGGTTGTACTCAACATCCTCCCGATCGCGGTGCTGCTGGGTGCTGCTTACATCTTGGTCCTTCCCTATGCCCTGGAGCTTGTGATCGCAGGCATGCTGTGCCTGTTTCGCGGTCGAGCTCGGCAGATCGGGATCGGCATCCTGATGGCGCTGGGCGTGACAGCAGCCGTGATCGGCCTGGCGATTGTGGTGGTATCCCTATGGGGCTGAAAGATACTCGGACGAATGATCGATCCCTGGCGGACAGTCGATGAGCGCTGAGGCTGAACACATCGCTGCCCGTAGCGCACGAATCCAGAGCGCACTTCTGCAGGTTCGAGGTCGAGCCCAAACCTCCGGTGGCGCGGTAATGGTAGAGACCGATGTGAACGGGACGATCACCGACCTGCAGATCTCGCAGGCTGCGATGTCCGTCGATCCCGGCCGGCTCGCGCAGACAATTGCACAGTGCCACGGGACTGCCGTCGAACGGGCCAAAGATGAAGCCCTCAAAGCCATCGAAGACCTCCAGGATTCACCGCACCTCTCGCCACACCAAGCCATTCACGGCCCTCACACTGCACCGAGTTCCGATGACTGGGAGGAACCCACACCGCTTCGCATCACCCATTCGATGTGACCGTTGGAGCCCATCCACACCCATCTAGCGCTCGCTCCTTAGGCCGTAGTCAGGTTCGATCACCGGCTTGCCAGTGAGAAGATGCTGGTCATTCCCGTTCGAACGATGAGGCCGCGCTGAACGGTGCGGCACACGACAACTCGCGATGTATCGGAGAATCGAGGTGACCAGCTGGGACGAATTCGCACGTGGGCTTGCCTACCAGTTGGCCATCCTCGCGGACGGGGCGATCCTTCTGATCGATACCGACGAACCGAACGTTCAGCCAGGTTTCGCCCAATTCGCTCAGGACGGAGACAATCTGCACGCCGAACTCGTCGGATACGCCGACCTGGACCGTAACGCCGGACTGCACAATCCCGGCCACCAGCTGTCACTGCGAGCGGGCTGGCACCCTCCTGACAACGACTGGGAAAACTGGTGGTTCCAGATGCCTCGAGCGGAGCAGCCGACCGCTGGTCCAAAGTTGGCCACCATGGTGAGATAGTCGGTCTGCGGGACGCGTTCCGCGTTCCCAGTCCCGATCGGCTGGTGTACACCGCGTGGAATGCAGACGCTGGCAACCGTCCACTGGATCTTCCCTTTGCTGGGGATCGCCAAAGGGTAAGCACCAGACTTTCACCACAGCGCGTCGGTCGAGCATTCATACTTCACGGTCGCTCATCGGCATTTCCGCGCACTGCTGAGGCCGAGCAGCGCTCAGCCCGTTGATCTTCCGGTGCCACGCGCTGGCCGGTTCGGTCAGCGCGGGAAGCGGCAGGAGAGGATGTTCTCCACCATGCCGCCATCCGGCTGACCGGTGCTCAAGTAACAGCCTTGCCCAGCCAATGATGGGCGTAAGGATCGAGCGGCTTGCCAATGATTGTGGAGACCGGGTCGAGGTGTGGTGGCTCTATCCGCATCCCCAGCGCACGTGGCTGCGGATTGCCGACGATGGCGTGGATCCTGGCGATCAGTTCATCAGGGATCTGCCATATCAGACGTTTGATGGTCTCGCCGTTGATCGTTCCGTCCGCGGTGTAGGTACTGGTCATCTCCCATACGAATGGCGCGTCGGTGGGTTGAATCGAGGGATCGCACAGACGGCATCCAGCCTCACCCTGAAAGACCATGTGCCAGATACACATTTCGAGGAGATACGGCTTCGGCGCGATGGTCCAGTCTCCCAGGTAAGAGTCGGTCGTCGGACTGGCACGAAACGTGGTGAGCATCTGCATGAATGCACCGAGGTTGTAGTCGGCCGTGGGGGTGTAATGCAGTTTCTCCCAGCCGGTCCGGTGAATCGCGCGGTCGAGCATAACGATGAAGAAGTCTTGCTCGGCTTGGTGGTCCCGGGTCCACGGAATCTCAGCCAGGTCGAACCCGCCCATTCCGAGGGCGTATCGCACCAGGTCGCAGAAATGCAGCACCAGGTTCTGCTGCCATGCTGTTCTAGCCACCGAAGAACCCGCCAGTGCCATCACGTCGCAGAACACCTCGGTGCTGCCGTTGGTCATATAGACGTCCAGGCCAAGCGCCTTCGCGCTGAAACGGTTGCCCACGGCCACACCCTAGCGGCGCTCAGATGCCCGACATGTCGCGACACTTTGCACGGCATTCGGCAATTCAGGATGTTCCATCGGCCGCAGATCGCCTCGGCCGCTTGATCTTCGAGAGCGTCGCGTTGGCCGCTTGGGTCAGCGCGCCATGCGGCATGACAGTACGTTGGAGGCCCGGGCGATTTTCCATGCTCCATTCGCCTGCGGATGATCGTTCGGGTCAACGGAACTGCCCGACAAGATCATTCGACACCGGAGGCTGCGATGCTGAAGGCCCGGACAGCCCTGTCGTACTGGTCGCGGTCGAACAGAAATGGACCGAAGGTGCGGTAGAGGTGATTGGTGTCGGTCCGCGAGCCGAAGTTGTCCCACACAACCAGGTTGCCTGTCGGTGTGATGCGTGCCCACAGCCCGCCGCCGCACAATTCTCCGCAATTACACATGAGCACGGGCGTCCTATGGTCTGGAACGAGGTCCAATGACCCATGGAAGCGGGCCATACCCGACTCGGACCGCAGGGAACGACCCGCAAGCCCGATATACCAGCCGCCCGCGGGCCTCACACCCGCGTTTATCTCGCACGTGTCGACGAGATCGGTCAGAGGAATCGCGTCGATATGGGGGACGACCCGGAAGACGCCGTCAGGTCCACGAACATAGTCGAAGCTGATATCGCTGGCAGCGGGTACGTTCCTGTGCTGTGGGCGCTTTCGATCCCGGGTGACCGACCGAACCGCGTTCGTACTACAGGACTTTCCGACGGTCGGGGGCCGTCCGGGAGTCACCGGCTATGGCGCACGGCGCCCTTCCCACTCGAGGTGATCACGGCCTCACCGTAGTCTGCTGGCCACACCTCGTAAAGGCGATTCCGCACAGCACCAGTCGACCATTGGTCGCTCATCGGCCTCGTCGAGCGTCGGAAAGTGCTGTCGGCCAGTCGGTTCGGATCGATGTCGAATGTGCCGGTCGCAACAAAGCGATGTCGATTGAGATCGTGTCTGCCGTCGGCCGCGAACCCGCACTTGCCGATTTCCCTGCCCCGGCTTCGAAATCGAGTCGCGTTGGCCAGTTCGCCCTGCGATGGTGTGGACGTGTCAGAGGATGTGCAGACCGAGTGGCCCGAGGACCGGAAATGGACAGCGGGCACGATTCTGGTGAAGAGCCGAACGGTGAGCGCGAGCGAAATCTCAGCGCGCCTGGGGATCACCCCGGACAGGCAGTTCGAACGAGGCAGCCCGGTGAGTCGCCATAATCCGACGGGTGCCCGACGAAAGAACAGCGTGTGGGCCCTGAAAAGTGGACTCGCCAACGACAGCGATCTCACCGACCATGTCCGGGCACTGATCGGTTTGGTTGGCGGGTGTCGTGACGAGTTGGCGCAGTTGGCCACCGACTGCGAACTGACGTTGTCGCTGGGCTTCGGCAGCGAGAACGGGCAAGGAGGCTGTGTGCTTCCCGCCGACCTCCTCGCCGATGTCGCAGGGTTGGGGCTTGACCTTCTGCTCGATCTTTATCCACCCCGAGCGCCGGAATTCCGGTGAGATCGGTACCCCGAGGCCGAGCGACCTTCAACCCGTTGATCTTTCGGGGTGCCAGGCTCGCCGGTCCGGTCAGCCCGCCATGCGCCATGAGCGGACATCCTCGCCCCCACCCCCCTCTAGGGAAGCAGGTATGTTTCTGATCGGGCTGCCCTCGTAGCTCAGGGGACAGAGCGACGCTCTTCTAAAGCGTGGGCCGCAGGTTCGAATCCTGCCGGGGGCACCGTCAATGCAGTCTTTCACTCAGATCGGCTGAGCCGCTAGATCTTCCATCGCACTGCTCGGCCGCTTCGGTCAGCGTGGTATGCGGCAAGTAAGGGAAACGTGTGTTCGTGGAGACCTACTCTGGTGCCAGCCCTGTGAACGTACCGGTTCTGCTCAGGTCGCAGTTCACGTCTTAGTGACACATCATGTGCAGGTGGATCTAGATCAAATCAGCACGCAGGCTGAGCAGTTGGCGTCGCGACTCGGAGTGCTGACTCCGCGTGCCGAGTCGGGCAGAACGCCTGACTGGTGTGCTGATGGTGTGCTTCCCCGCATCAGGAAGGGGCGGCCGGTTCTCATCATCGGGCCTGCCTTCGATTCCCTCTCGCCAATGGAACAACAAGGCGTACTCGCGGAGGCGATGCTCAGCGTGGATCTCCAATGGGTTGGCAGATACAAGCCCTTGATTGCCGTCGTGCTTTTGGTGCTGGTGCCCTACCTGGCGCTCAGCGTGTTTGCGGCCGAAGCGATCATGTCTCGCATGGCGTCCTGGCAGTGGGGACTTCTAGGCCTGACGGCCTACATAGTGGGCCTCGTCGTGACGCGGATCGTGTGGGCTCGACACATCATCTACGCTCTCGATCGCAGAATGATCGAGGCGTTCGGGCGCGACGTGGTCGACGTGATGTTCGATCTCGATGATCGCAGCCGAGCCCGAGCACGGGGCTTGCTCGGGGTTCTCGTGAAGTGTGGAATGCCCGACAAGGCTCGACGAGCCGAGCGCCTCGGCGCGGATCAGTGAGGTTTCACTGAATTCGACTAGATAGAGACTGGTGTCAGGATCGGATCGCCACCGCCAGTTGGTCTTCCATTGCTCGCGCTGGCCGTTTCGGTCACCGCGGTATGCGGCAAATAGTGCGCTTCTGCTCGGACTAACGCCACGTCGACCGATCACGATCGTGCGACCGACCACACTGCAGAATGTCAACCATGTACCTTCGTGGCGGTCTCCCTTTTCGTGGCGAGATCAGCTGACTCACTCCCGAACAAGGTGGTCGCTCCTCGGGCCCACCGGCCACACCCGCCGACCAGGACTGCGCCGCAACCGCATTCGTGCCTCCGTCCACCATGGACGATGGTCCGGCATCGTTCGTCCTGCGCGTGGACGATCGCACGGCATGGCCTTCACCCACAAGCTCAGGATGGTTGGTTGTCGACAACCGTCTAGCCTCGAACTCTCTGGTTCGTCATCAAGCCGGTCGATCCAGCAGGATTCTGGGATCGGTACGGACTCTCACCGGCCATCCGTCAGGTTCGATAGGCGCGTATCCGGTTGCAGTGCGTGTGGTTTCGTCAATGGTGCAGGCTGCACAGATGTATATGGGGCGATCGGTGACGGTACGTGTGCGTCCGGGCGCGAACCGGCCCCAGGGCTGCTCACACCGTGGGCACTGTGGTGCGGTGACCCCGACCCCGAAAATCGTGTCGTTCACCCGTTTGCCCATCCGGTGATAGGGAATCTGCGCGATGGCGTACTGCGGGATTTGCATCGCCGTCAGCGCGGCGACTGGATCGTTCACCGCCACAGCTATTCTGCGTCCGCTGATCAGGTACACGCGCAGGATAGGGCCGCTGCGCGGAGACAGGGACCATCCGCGCTTTCGTGACCAGGACGCCCCGTGTTGGTCTCCCCACCGGTGCATGATCTCGACGTGGACGATGTTCGCGCGGGCAAGACTGATGCGCGGCAGGCCGAACCATCCCAGATTCACCGTCAGACCGGCAAGACCAGCGCTGATGCGCTGATTGGACTCCATCACCGCTTTGACGAAACTGAGAAACAAGACGACGACGAGGACATGGTCGATCACTCGCCCCTGATAGAACGTCGCGAAATTGAATGTCTGGATCGCTACGAGGGAGAGGCTCAGCCCCAGCATCCTCCAGTTGGTGACGCGGCAGGTGTAGACCGTCGCGGCCGCCATTTACATCAACTCCTCGATCATGCCGAGTACCTCGGCCTTGCTGTACCCATGGCTGCGTGCGGCGTCGATCAGCTGGCGCACGGCCTGTTCCACCGGCGCCGAGGCCGGCGCGGTCGCGGTGACCCGCACGCCGCGTCCACGCCTGAAGTCGACGACCCCTTCCGTGCGCAGCCGCCGGTAGGCGGCCAGCACGGTATTGCGGTCGACGCCCAGGGCAGGCGCCAATTCCGTTGCCGGTGGCAGCTGTTCGTTGACCGTCAACTCCCCGGTGGTCAGCGCACGCCGGACACACGCTGCGATCTGGTCCTGCAACGACTGACCGGAAGTCTGATCGATATGCCACAACATGGTGACAATGAAACTAGCACCATATCCGAAGGATGTCGCACCAGAAATCATGGCGCGAAGCCAGCGAGGTCCGCTGCTGTCCGACGCTAGCGGCGCGCCGCCGATGCTGTGACGCCCCTATTCGCCGACACCGCAGCGTCGGTCTGTATCCGCCCGGGCCACCGGCGGATCGACAGCCCAGATACCCGAATCGGCGTAGCTTCCGGCCTCGCCAAATATCGTGCAATCGGCATTATCGTGCACTGCCGAAGGCCGGACTGTGTTCAGCCCGCTGATCTTTCGGGGTGCCGGGCTGGCCGTTCGGTCCGCGCGGTATGCGGCTGGTTGATACAACGGGCTGGTCCCTGACGTTGGTACGCGATCCGCGTTCACATGGCCGATTATGTGCAGGTGGATGTGGATGAGATTCGTCGTCGCAGCGAGGAACTCGCGGCGCGGCTTGGTGTGCGAGCTCCCGACGTCGAGTCGGGCGGTGTGCCGCCGTGGTGTGTGAACGGATTGCGGTTGCGTCGGAGCAAGCGGCGCGTCGTGCTGGTGGTCGGGGACGCGTTCGATGGTTTGTCCGCCTTCGAGCAGGAGGGCGCGCTCGCGTATGTGGTCGCGGCAGCGGGCGATGTCGCCGCGGCGGCGGGCAGCAGGAACAGTGGGTTCAATCGGGTATTTCGACTCATCGGTTTCGTTGTCGGGGTGACGATTTCGCTGACGTTTTTTCTCGCTGTGATCGGCTCGCCGGCGGTGATGGGGGCTGCGGCGGTCCTGGCGTTGTCGGGGTGCGCCTTTGTCGTGGTGAGCGTGGTATGGACTCGTCGAATGATCTATCGGACAGATCAATTGATCATCGAGGTGATGGGTCGGCCGACGATGGACATGTTGTTCGCTCGCGAACGCCGTGGACCGCGCCCTCCGGGGGTTCGTGGTTTGTATTCGAGGGTGGCTGTTCCGAGCGATCGGCAACGTCTAGAACGTATCGACGTAGGAGTGCGTTAGTCGAGCGCCCTTGGCCGGTGGGCCGGGATCAGACAGTCGTCGGCCGGGGTGCTGGCCCAACGAATACCTCTGACGACCCTCGACCGCTACGAAACCATCACCGAGTGCACGGAGAAAATTGAGCTCGTCTATGCCGCAACATGTTTCACCGCCTTCGGGCCTTCCCGCACGGTTCGACCGGACATTCGTGGTTCTTCGTCTCGGGCCAGGTCATTCGCGGCTGGTGCTGCGAAGCACCGGCTTCGACACACCCGACTGTCTCGAGATCACCTTCGGTGGCGTAGCCGCAATGAAACTGCACACCTCCTACACGACCCTGACCGTCGATACCGCGGACGCGGCACAGACCGAGGAGATGTCCAGGTTTTCGGATGCGGGTCCGCGAGCGCGCGATAGGCAGCTCTGTTTCGCACTCAAGTCCGATCGCGAAGACGGGCTGGTGTTGTGTGAGAGCCTCGGTATCTGGTCCCATCCCCGAAGCGCGATAGTCGAAGGGCAATACACCGTTCCTCATCCGGACTCGGAGTTGATCCACTCGAGAGTTCGCTCGTTCCATTGACGCTCGAGCCGTCGATGGAAGTGCGTGGTGCCAAGTATCGAGGCCAACTCACGGCCGCATTTCGCCCGTTGTCGCGACTCGCAGACGCTACTCGACGAGCCTGGCTGAAGGTCCGGCCACCAGCCACCCGAACTAACATCGCCCCGGACCACATGTCACCGATCCGATCAACCCTGTGGTGAATGTCGTTGGAATACAATGATTCCGACTGCTCGGGCGTGAAGGTGCAGCGCGCGCTCGAGCAGATGCGAGGAGTAGGTGCCGTCAACGCAATTCCGTGCGATGGTCGATGCCGAGGATCGGCTGCTGCCAGTGACGGTCGACCAGGAAGCCGTCATCGTGTCCGCCAATCGAACGGCGGTCGACGACAAGCGCCCCAAGACCGACGAGGTGTTGCGGGAGTCATTGGCCAATACGACCTTCGAGACTGTAACGAGCGATAACCGGCATGCCGGTACGTTGGCGCCATGTGCGGGGGTTCCGATCGGCACGTCCAGTTGATCGTCCGTCCTCTCGAATTGCGGATTGTGCATGGTGCATGGTGCCTACAACCGCTGGCAAGACCGGTTCGTGCCGAAGGGACGTATGTCGGTGGTGCTGTGCAGGATAGGCCCCGTGGGATACGACCTAATAGTCTGGGAAGGCGAGCAGCCGATCACCGATGCCGCACTCAGTCAGAAGCTCAACGACATCACTGAGATGCGTGACAACCGCTACGAGCGGAATGAGGAGCCCGAGCCGCCAACCCCGACGATTGCAGATTTCATGCGGGTTCTACTTCGTCGATGGCCGGAGGACGATCAAGACGGAGGCCCCTGGAAAGTCGGCGGCGGTGGCGATGCCGACGGCCCGACCGTCCATATCGGCATCATCGGAACCAGGGCCGGGGAGGTCGTTCCATTCATAGCGCTTCTGGCGCAGGCATATGGATTAGTCTGCTTCGACCGCCAGACAGGATGTCTCATGCCCTAGGCCTCGCGGCGACCTTTCAGCGCCGGCCTCGCCGCTCTCCACCTGCTGGTGACCACCACGGTCGGCAGCAGATGACGCGGACGCGGAGTGACATCCGGAAATCGTGCGGTCTCAGGCGGTCATCGTGACGGCCCCGGGATCATTGACCTTCGACTAGGTCGCGTTGGCCGCAGCGGACCGCCTGAGCCGCAGGCAGCGACGGATATTCAGCGCATGAAGAGCCGGATTACTCTGGCCACCCTCGTGCGAAAGATCAACGGAACGAACACAATACGATGTCTGAACTCTGGAGGTCGAGGTGGTCTAGTGGGCGGCTTCCAGGAGTAGTTCGCCGAGTTCGGCGGGCATGGTGATCATGCAATCGTGCCCGGTCGGCAACTCCCGGACCCGTGCGGGAGAACCGTTGGGCTGGATCGCCGCGATCGGGCGGCGGGCGATGCCCTGCGGTTTCGCGCCAACGCAGTGGATGTGTGTGCGCGCCACGGCATCTGCCGCGGGGTTGTCGAGGTGGACCGGTTGTTGCAGGCAGCGCACCGGATGATCGGACAGCATCGTGCGCAGCCATGTGGTGTCGGCCGGGTCGGTGACTCCGAACAGGCCCAGCGGCGCCGGGAGTTCGGGCAGCGGCGGGATGCGCCAGCTGATGCCGGTGTCGGCGGCGGCATCGATCAGCTGCTGGGTGATGGGTTGGACATCGACGGCGGTCTCGCCGTCGCGCGGGACCATCGCGTCGAGATAGACCAGGTGCCCGATCCGGTGCGGAATCTCGTTGGCCACCACCGAGATGACCAGGCCCGCATAGCTGTGTCCCACCAGGACGACGTCGGTGAGGTCCTCGTCCTTGATCAGCTCGACGATGTCCGCGACGTGGGTGTCCAGGCCCACCCCGGGTGCGAGCAGATGCGCCTTGTCGCCGTAGCCGCTCAGCGAGGGCGCGTACACCCGATGCCCGGCCGCCTCCAGGAGCGGGACCACTCGATCCCAGCATCGGCCACTGTGCCACGCGCCGTGGACCAACAGAAATACAGACATGTTCACCCCTTGTCGATAGGTGCCGAGGCGCCCCAGCCGAGCTGGTTACTTTTAATGCCTCGGTACACTTCAGGAACCACAGCCAGTGTGGTGCGCTCGATCCGAATCGGGCAATACGGCACATTCATGTGCCTCGGTTCCCAGGAGGTAACCATGAACGTCGAGCCCGGCGAGCTTCCGCCGAGCGCGGCCGACGCGTGCCGGACACGAGAAGTCCTCGACATCGTGGGCGACAAATGGTCACTGCTGGTCGTACGCCACCTCAGCCAGGGATCGCGCCGCTTCAGCGAACTCAAACGCGATATCGACGGCATCAGTCAACGCATGCTCACAGTCACCCTGCGCGCCCTCGAACGCGACGGCATCCTGACCCGCACCGTGCGCAATGTCATGCCGCCCCACGTCAGCTACGCACTCACCCCGATGGGGATGAGCCTGCGCACCGCGACATTGCCGCTGCTGGAGTGGAGCATCACGCACGTGCCCGACATCGATACCGCCCGTGCACAATTCGACACCCGCACCCAACCCGACACCTAGCCTCACGGCGGATACCTGGATGAAAGACGCGTCCATCGCAACCTCGTTCAATCAGGGATTCCACGAACACTGGGCCGAAGACATCCACGACCGCGGCGTGGTGAGCGGCGTTACGCACGGCTTGGGCAATACGTTCTCCAACACCGGCCACGACATGGCTGATCTCGGCGGCAGCGCCTGGAACGCAACAAAGCGCGCGACAACCAGCCTGTGGCACAAGGCATTCGGATGAGCGTGAACGATCAGACGTGGAGCGTGCCACAGGTCGAGTCGATCAAGGGGCTCGGGACCTCGTGGTATCGCCGCGGACCGAGTTACTGGGCCAGGCGGGTACTCGCCTCGGTTCTGTGGGCAATCGTCCTGTGCATCGGAGCCCTCCTCGTCGGCGGCCTGGTCATGGCAATCAACAAGGACGCGAACTCGATTGGGCGGATTATCCTGTGGGTCGTGGTGGTCGTGGTGGTCGCAGCCAGCCACTACCTCGGCTTCCGTGACATGAACCCCACACGACAGCAAATCCCTCCTCGGGATCGGCATCCCGGTGTCACTGGCACCGGACTGGGTGCCGGGGTTGCCGCGTTCGGTGGTTCCACGCTGGGGGCCGGGCTGCTGGCGATCGGCATGTTCGTCGGGGTGGGCTGGTTCACGGCCATGTTCGTGTTCTCGCTGGCTCGCTACACCTCCGCCCCCGAACACCAAGCCGCACAGAAGATGCGCGAATGGTATTCACAGCACCCGGAGATCCCCGATAACCAGCGACCACGCCAATTCCGGCGCAAAGCGCTCGGCGCAACAGCCTGACGAAGCGACCTGACCGCCTGTCCGTTTGCGGGAACGCGAGACGGGCGACATCGAGAAACGTGCATCTGGCAGGCATCAGCGCAGAAGCGAACAAACCGGACCTAGCGCATCAACACGGGTGAAGCGTCGCCTGGATCTCCCGGTCGCTGCATGCTCGCGCATTGCGCAAACAGCGTGTATTCGCGACTTACAACGTTCTGACTGGACCGCTGGCACTGGGTCAGCGGAATCACCATCGTCAACCCATTGTGGCTCCGATCCGGTCCCTGGCACGGATGACTTCGCTGGTCATTCTGCTGGCCGATTCTCGCCTGCAACGTACAGGCTCACGACAAGCGCGTTCGATCATCATCCAGGGAAGGCGCTGAAATCTGCTGGTTAGACACTTGCTGTCAGGATCGGGTCCCGGTCGAGGCTATCCGTACCTTCGACCTGTAACCGACCACGATCCACGGCGCCACGATGGACATGGACCGGATCGGCTTCGACGCCGGGATAGATCAGCGATTCTCGACATAGGATCGTGACAATCGTCTTGAAGGGGTCAAGGTGGATTCATCACGCACAAGGGTGCCGGGCTTCGACGAGTCGTTGGCTACGAAAATGGATCGGCTCGCGGATGCCTTGGGTAATGCGCGCGCGGAACTTCGGTCCGATGGCGTCTATGTCGACGTGTACGCCAACGGCACAGTCAGAGCCATTGTTCTCGATGAGCAGCTCTTTCCGGGTGCAGGCCGACTGGGAGGGGCGATCGTCGATCTCATCAACCAGGCTCGCGAACAAGCCCAGGCGCACACCGCCGAGCTAGTGGCTGAGGTACAGAACGATTCACGGATCGCCAGCGTGGTCGAAAGGCTCGGCGATGCCCCCGAGCGCGCCGAACCACGACCAACTGGCGCAGATCGATGGGATTACGACGACGACCCTTACCGCCTCAGGTCGCGAATCGCTGATTGAGAAACCGGCAACCACTTGCCGGTCCGTGGACGCGAGTGGGGAGTTCGGCCACGCCGCAATCCGCACCGCTGAGAGGCTGCCACGCTTGAAGTAAAGTTTCACGAAACACCAAGATCGGCACTGACCCATCAGGGGGATCAGCCAGTGAGCGATGACTATCTATATGTGGAGCCCGACCGGGTGCGCGCGTTGGCTACCACGATGAGCAGCGGCGCCGATGCCGTCGGCGCTATTCATGTCGACCAGCAGGCCGGTGCGGTATCGGGCGCGGTTCCGGGCACCGGAGTTGGTGCGGCGTGTTCCGAGGGCGCGTTGTCCGCGGCCACCGCGATCGAGGCGACAGTCCAGCAGGTCCGGGCGATGGCGTCGGCCACGACGACTGGCCTGGCCACTGTGGTGTCGACCGACCAGCACAACGCGGTTCAGTTCCCGCCGGGGAAATAAGAGTATGGGCGAGGCGGCGACACCGACGGTGTCTCAGATCAGCAGCTGGCAGCTCGGCACTCTCGATACCCAGGCGACGACGTGGAAGCAGCAGTCGGTCACTCTCAAAACCGAACTCGACGGCATATCCACCAACGTCGGCAACTCGGTGGACTATCTCGTGGGCAAGTTCGGTAATGGCCTGCGGGACAAAGGTGTGGTGGTTCGTGACGACGGCTACAAAACTGTCGGTGCGCTCGAGGCCGCGGGCACCGCGATCGCGGTGGGATCGCCTGGAATGCGTTTCGCGCAACAGACGGTGAAGCACACCCTGGCCACCCTCACCGCCGAGGGATATCTCCACGGCGAGGACGGAACGGTCACCCTGTCGCTCGCACAGACGGCGAATGCGTTGTCGGACAAGGACAACAGCAACGCGGCAGTCAAACTCGCTGCGCTGCAACGACAAGCCGACCTCTATTCAACCACTTTGAAGGGCGCTCTACACGCGGGCGGTGTTGCCGCACAAGGAGTCTCGGACGGAGTAAGCAAAGCGTTCGAGGAACTACCCAAGGCTGCACAGGGCGCCAAACCGGGCTCGTTGACCGACCCGGGCGCGGCCAAGCAGCAGGGCACTGACGACGGCAAGCTGGTCGCCGGCGGAAAGGCCACCGACGAGCAACTCCAAGCGATCTCTGCCCGGCTCGCTGCGGCGGGCATCACCACCGACGATGTGCAGGCGATCAACGCTGGCAAGCAAGTACAGCTATCCGAGACGCAATGGAACTATCTGCACGAGTTCTACAACACTGCCGGTGTCAACGGGCTGACCTCGATGACCGATCGCCTCAGCGGCATTCACGACACCAACGCCGCAGCGACCGTGGCCAATCAGTTGAACACCTTGGCGAACCCGAAAGTGCACTCCGCGGGCACGGAAACGGTGCAGGGCAAGCAATCGCACCCTCAAGGCGGACTGAATCAACTGCCCGCTGACCTGCAGACCGTGCTGACCAAAGAGTATGAAGTCCGTCCCGGAAGGCCGTACAACAACCT
Source organism: Nocardia sp. NPDC056000 (assembly GCF_042269265.1). NCBI lineage: Bacteria > Bacillati > Actinomycetota > Actinomycetes > Mycobacteriales > Nocardiaceae > Nocardia > Nocardia sp. NPDC056000. The sequence continues at coordinate 367,019 of NZ_JBHJXS010000007.1, forward strand.
CAATGCGTACGGCCTGTCCCAGGTGACGAAGATGATGGGCTTTGCCGATTCACGCTCGGCCCCCGGCAGTGACATCAACAAGCAGTTGCTGCTGCAAGCGACCAACATCGCCCCGCAAGCCAACTACGGGGTCAATGTCGACACCGACTACCGCCATGGCTCCGGGGAGGGACTTCTGCAAGGGTTGGTCGATGTCGGGGGACGCGACAAGATCGCGGTGCACGACCTGCTCACCAATACCGGTGTTCCCGCGGGTACCGCCGACACCGCGATGACCAATCTGCTGCACCATCATTGGGCCAACGATGGTGCCGGCGTGCAGAAGATGTTGTCGTGGGTGCAGTCCGATGCCACCTATCTTGATCCCACGAATACCGACAACCCGATCGCCTCGCGTGCGGGACAGACAGCATCGACCCTCGCCGAATACGTCGCGACGCACAAAGACGCCCTCCTGAACATGGACGGCGGTTCTCTGGGTGCGGTCAATCCGCTTGCGGCGCAAGGAATCGGTTCCGCGCTGAGCCCATACATCGCAGACCTGGCCGGTGTCGATCACAAGTACGTCAACACTCACGACTTCACCGCACCCAAAGGCGATCTCCACACCCCTGACCGCGATGGGGCCCGCGCGATATTCACGGTCATCGATTCGGACAAGAACGCGGCCGTCGCGTTCAACACCAAAGCCCTGGAAGTGTCCGAACAACTCCAAAGCACCTGGGTACATTCGCTTCTCGCCGACCCTGCCAACCCGGACTGGGGGCTCGCGACCAAGTCGGGCACGATCATGGGATTGGTCGATCAAGGACTCGCTGGAGAGACCGACGCACGCAAGGCCACTGAAATCCGTGCCGCCATCAAGGACTTCGCCCAAGACGGCGCGAACTGGGACACCGGTAAGGGGATCCTGACAACCGGACTCAAAAATATCCCGTTCATCAACCCGATCATCAAGGATGTGTTCGCGCCGGTCATCGACGTTTCGAATTCATACGCCAAGATGAACATGGTCGGATTCGCCTACACCGCACCCGATCCCGCCCAGACCAACCTCGACACCTCCCATGAGTACGCTCCCGCCCGCGCGTTCTACCAGGTCGCACAAGTACTCCAAAATGGCGACGGGTTCTTGCCCCATGACCCGCAATACAGCGAACTATTCACCGACGGCAAGCTCAAAAGCTACGACGAGGCCGTCAACACCTCCGGCGATCCGACTCAGCTGGAAGGCAAGCTCGAAAACATACTCAACGCCTACCGAGGAGGAGCGCTCAAGGCCGACCTTCAGAGCCTCAAACTCCACATCTTGGAAGGCAGACTCGCAGTCAAATGAACATCCGAAATCACCTCCCCCAGCGCCTTATTCGACCAGGCATCCTCGTCTCAGCCCTACTGATCATCGCTGCGGCGACCACCGGGTGCGGGAGCGATCACTCCCAGCCCGCCAAGGCCGGCCACACCGCGCAAAGCTTCTGCGCACCGTTCCTGGACTACTTCCATTCCGGATTCCCGATCGACGGGGTGGCACTGTCCTATGTGGGCGGGGCAGCTGACCAGTCCATCGATACAGGTGTCACCTGCGCCTTCTCGCAAACTGGCGCGCATTCGGGTCCCTCGCTCAGCGCGTCGGTCACCGTGCGACCGACAAAATCCGACGAAGACCAAAACGGTTTGCAGGTCGAACTGAAGCAAATGAACTATGTCCTCCTGCCCGGACATGCCAAGGAGATCTGGATCAAGGACTCCCGCGTCAAGAACGGTCCTGACCAAACCAAGGGCACCGTCGAATTAGCTACCCGCATCGATCCCTGGGTGAGCGGAATGGACATCGTCAACAACAACGACACCCTCGCCATCACTGACGCCCAGGTCGGTGCAGCTGCAGACGTGCTCATTCAGAGAACAGAAGCCCTGCGCCAATAAGGTGTCCTACGACAAGTGCGAACACCGAATACAGCGCCGTATGCCCGACCGCGTTCGGCGTCTGCCCGCACCCAATGCGAACTCGGGCAACTCACGGTTCACCTGAGGTCTACTCATCCCCTGGGCATGGATTGCCAAGCACGTCGCGCAACCGCTCAGGGGGCATTTCCTGCATCGCACCACATGCTCTACGGCGTACTGCACTCGAACGATTGAGGACACAACGCTCACCGTGCAGTTCTGTCACGGAGGATGGCGGTCAGCAGGGCGGCGGATGCGGCGATGGCCGCGGTGACGGTGAACGCGGTGCCGTAGGCGTGGGCGAGGTGCGCCGGTGTCGGGTGGTCGCCGGAGTCACCGGCCGAGGTGGTGACCGCGAGTAGTCCGGCCAGCCCCAGTGCCCCGCCGATTTGACGGGTGGTGTTGATCAGCCCGCCCACGAGTCCGATGTGTTCAGCCGGTACGCCAGTGGTGGCGTGTGCGGTGAGAAGAACGAATGCGATACCCAGCCCGGCGCCGATGAGTAGTGAGGGAGCGGTGATGTCGGTGAGGAATCGACCGTCGACGGGAGTGCGTGCGAGCCAGGCCAGCCCGGCTGCGAGCAGCGCCAGTGCGGTGGCCAGCAGAGCGCGCGTGTTCAGGTGGCGAGCCAGGGTCGGGGTGATCGTGGAGGCGGTGGTGATCATGATCGCCAGTGGCAGTTGGGTGAGGCCGGCTCGGATCGGTGAGTAGCCGAGGACCTTCTGCTGGTAGAGCGGCAGGAAGAAGAACAGTCCCAGCCACACCGCGCCGAGCAGTGTCATGACGATGTTTGCGGTCAGTACCTCGCCGGTGCGCAGAATCGCGGGTGGAACGAGCGGGTGCGAGAGCCGCCGCTGTGAGTCGGCGAAGAGTACGAGCAGTAGTACCGCCGCGATCAGCGGGGCGATGACGCGCGGTGTGGTCCAGCCGTACTGTCCCCCCACCGACAGTGCGTAGGTGAGTGCGGCGAGTCCACCGCTCACGGCGACCGCGCCCCAGAGATCGATCCGACCGCCCGCCGGAGAATCCGCGGGCACCAACGCAATCGTGGCGGCCAGCACCGCGATTGCTACCGGTGCGCCGATGAGAAATACTGCGCGCCAACCGAATACGCCGGTTACGATGCCGCCCGACACCACACCGGCGACGCCGCCGATTCCCGAGACCGCGCCCCATACCCCGATTGCCCGCGCGCGGCCCGCGCCTGCGGGAAAGAGTGTCAGTACCAAGGCGAGTGCGGTCGGGGCTAGCAGCGCCGCGCCCACCCCCTGTCCGACTCTGGCAGCGAGCTGCACCACGGCGGTGGGAGCCAGTCCGGCCACGATCGAACCGGCCGTGAAAACCGATGTGCCGATGAGGAATACGCGCCGACGCCCGAATACGTCGCCGAGCCGACCGCCCAGCACCAGCAGGGCACCGAACGCGAGTACGTACCCGTTGACGACCCAGGACAGCCCTACAGGCGACAGCTCGAGCCCACGCCCGATATCGGGCAGGGCGACATTGACGATCGAGGTGGTCAGCACGACCAGGAACTGCGCGGTGGCCAAGACGGTGAGCCCGATCCATTCCCGGGCAGTCGGCGTATCGGTTCGGGTGTCGGGAGCGAGCGGTGGTTGGGTGTTCATGAGCCCTCTCCAGTGCACAGGCGGTCATCCGACGGCTCGCCGGCCATCGGACGACCACGCTGTTCTGACGAATTCGGTTGTGCCGCAGGCAGAAGTGACGATCAGTCCGCGATCCAGGATCCGTGGATGCCGCCGGGCACGTGCCGGGGCAATTCGACCGCTGCGACCGGCGGCGCGGTGAAGTCGCGGGCGTCGAGGACGAGCAGCTCCGACGCGGTGCCCGCGCGATCGCCGACGAGGGTGAGCAGATAGCCGTCGTCTTCGCTCGTGGCGTCGGTGGCGGCGACGAACACAGCTTCCCCGGGGATGCGGCCCGCACCGGTCGGGGCCAGCAGGCGGGCGCCGGTGTCGTTGTCGTACTTGACGATTCCGACGCCGTCGAATCCGGAGCCGGGGTAGGCGACCGCGTAACTGTACCGGTTGCGCCGCCCGGCATAGTCGTCGTTGATCGTCGGGAACTCGGTGACCAGCGAATCCATCATTTCCTCGCGTGCGGCGCTCTGACCGGGTTCGAGGACCCAGCGGTGCTGCAGGGCCCCGGCGACCGGATCGGCCGGGTAGCCGGGTGCGCCGATCCACCACTTCCACGATGTCTCCCAGGCCGACCGGTCCAGCCGCGGGCCTTCCACGACGACCCGCCCGGCCGCGTCCTCGTAGGCATTCGAAACATGCAGCATCGCAGCGGGTTCCACGTCGAACCAGCGCACCGGGCCCGCGGCGGTGCGGGGCAGGATGCCCATGCGCGCCTGGTAGGTGTCGTCCCACCGGTAGGGGATGCTGGCGGTTTCGGCGGGGTTGAAGGTCACCGACAGATCCAGCCACACCGCGTAGTGCTCGGTGATCGCGAAGTCGTGCATCATCGACGGCCCGGCCCCCTCGACAACCTGCTGGTGACGAAGGTCGCCGTCGGCGGAGGCGATGTAGTAGATCAGGTGTGGCGCGACCGGCGAGTAGGCGAAGAAATGCAGCTCGCCGGTGACCGGGTCCACCTTCGGGTGCGCGGTCATCGCGGTGGTGAGCTTGCCGCCGAAGTCGGAGGCGCCCAACGTATCCAGCTCCGGGGACACCTCGAATGGCAGGTTCGCCTCCTGCAATGCCAGGATGCGTCCGGCGTGCTCGATGATGTTGGTGCCCGCCACACTCGCGGTCAAATCGATGCTGCCGTCCTCGCGGAGGTAAGGCGCGCCGTCGAGTGCGGGCGTCTTCACCCACCGGTTGCGATACCACTCGGCCTGTCCCCCGCGCAATCGCAGGCCGTGGAGCATGCCCGCACCTTTGAACCAATGTGTCGGTGTGTCACCAGGTTTCGGGTTGTGGCCGTTGCGGAAGTAGCGGCCGTTCAGTTCGGGCGGAATCGTCCCGTGCACCGGCAGGTGGTGTGCGGTCACCTCGTCCGGCACAGGTTGGTAGTGGCCGGTCAGATAGGGCTTGGCGAGAGTGATGTCGCTATCCATCGGGGTACCTCGCGATTCGATCGTGCGGCGGGTCGCGTTACAGGAATGCTTCCCTGCCAAGGGGTTTCGTCATCAGTTCCACCGGGCGGGGGACCGGGATTCGCTGCATTAGATAGACTTGTCTTTCTTACTGCGCCGACGATAAACCGATACAATAAGAAAGGCAAGTCTATCTAAATGGAGGTTGGGTGATGGTTCAGCGCCGCAGAGGAGCCGAATTGGAGAAGGCGCTCCTCGATGCGGCCTGGGAGGAACTGGCCGACAACGGCTACGCGCGCTTCACCATGGACGGTGTCGTCAAGCGAGCGGGCACCAGCCCGCCGGTGCTGTATCGACGCTGGTCCGACCGGGACGAACTGGTCCGGGCCACCATCGTTCATGTCCTGCACGAGTCGCGCCCCGCGCTACCCGACACCGGCAGCCTGCGCGGAGACATCCTCACCCTCATGCGCCAAATCAACACCGCGCACGTGGAATTGATCACCGTCATGTACTCACACCTGGCCAGCTACTACCGCGAAACCGGCCGCAGCCCCGCCGAACTGTTCGACCCCAGTGCGCCCAGCCGCGACGCGTCCCTGGACACCCTCTTCGACCGTGCCGTCGCCCGCGGCGAGATCCCCGCCGATCTCCCCACCGAGCGCATCAAGACCTTGCCCTTCGTCCTGCTCCGCCACGAGATCCTCTCGGCGTTCGCCTCGGTACCCGAACACGTCCTCGAAGAGATCGTCGACACGATCTTCCTGCCGCTCGTGCACTGACGCACCCCGGCCTAGGGTGAAACCCGGTCGACACACCTAGCGAAGATCGGCTATCCAAGGGCAACAAAGGAATACACGATGGCAATGCATGTTGTGGTCAGCGTGGGCACACGCTGCCTGCGGTCGTATGGCGCTCGGCTTGTATATCTTCCGCTGCTCAGCGCTGGCCTTCTGGGGACTGCCCGCCGTGCGACCGATGCGTGGCGTCACCCCGGGAGTCTCTGACATACACCGCGCGGCGTCAGCCGCTACGCCACAATTCGACGCGGAGGCCGAGCGCCGCGGACAAAGTATCCAGCCGGTCCACGGCCTGCGCGTCGATGAGCGCGGTTCGACCATGACATCGTCAGCGGCCGAGGTGAATTCGGTGAGTTCAACCAGCGCGGTACCGACTCGCCAACAACGATCACCGATCTCACGCAAGAGGTCGGCGCTCTCTCCGACCCGTCATCCGGCATCACTGAGAGGCTCGACGAAGCCCGAAACCCATTCCCACGTCAGCGATTCCGGACATGAGCTCAGTGCCTGAAGTCCACGGCGGAGGCCCTCTGAGGGCTGTCCAGCGAAGGTTTCGGCACCGACCGGTGCGCTCATCGCCATGCTCGCGCACCACAGCCGGCCATAGGGTGTACTGCCCTTTTGAACAATTGGACCTAAGGGGAACCCGCAAAGTCAGAGCGCAGGAAAGCGCCCTGCCGCAACAGTTCTCGTTGGACGGCGGTCGCGCACCCGTCGGAACCGGCGGCGATCATCCCGGCCGCCACGCCCGCGGCCTGTCCGGTCACGAACGCGGTCCCCATCACGCGCAACGACGCACCCGCCATCCGGTCGCCGTCCACCGTCCGCCCGGCGCTCAACAGGTTGACGGTGTCGGCGCTGCGCAGGGCGCGCAGTGGGATGTCGTAGTGCCCGTCGCCATCGATGAAATGCCATTCGGCGCTCGCGCCGGGTGTGGTGTGATACTCGACCGGCCAGGCGCCGAGTCCGATGACATCGGGGAATCGCTTGCTACGCAGCACTTCCTGACCGGTGAGCTGACGTCGGCCGACGACATGCCGGGACTCCCTGGTGCCCAGTTCCGGACCGGTGCTGATGATGTGCGCACCTGCCCACCCCCGCACCTGGCGCACCGCCGCCAGGTAGGACCACGCCCGCGCTTGGGCCCGGGCCTGCGCCCGCGAGGTATCGCGCGCATCGCGCGCATCGTAAGCCTCGTCGATCAGATAGGCGACCACATCGCCGGAGACCGGCAGCCGGGCAACAAGGCCGCAGGCCGCACCGAGCGCGGCGGTGACAGCGTCACGGGTGAGGTCGGCGTCCGGGTCCACACCGCCGAACCGGACACCGAGCGTGCCGTTCTGCACCCGGCCTTCGTTGCCGTAACGCACTCGCGCCGAACCGAATTGAGCAAGATCAGCCTCGCCGGTCGCGTCGACGAACGCGGCCCCCGCAACGGTGTGCACGCCCTGGTGATCGGCCACCGCGGCCGAGGTCAGAGTTGCGCCGTCACGCTGTGCCGCCATCAACTGACTGTGCAGCCGCACTTCCACACCGGCCCGCGAGCACAGGTCATCGAGCACGATCTTGACGGCTTCGGGATCGAAAACCACTGTGACCGAGGTGAAGCGGGTCGCCTGGGTGACCGCGTCCAGTGCCCGCAGGCCGTGCAACACCTCGTCGGCCACACCGAACGCGACCTGCTGCGGTGGGTCCGCGCGGGTGAATATGCCGCAATAGGTCAGCACGTTGCGCAGGGTCGCCGCACCGCCAAGACAGGGGCCGCGCTCGATGAGCAGGGTGCGAGCACCGATCCGGGCCGCTCCAATCGCCGCCGCGACACCCGCCGATCCGCCACCCGCGACAACGACGTCATAGCGTTCGCCCATCTACTCGACATCCCTTCCGGGACTCTGTTCGAGCACGATATGGGCATTGGTGCCGCTGATACCGAACGACGACACCGCCGCCCGCCGCGGTCGGCCGGTGCTCGGCCAGGCCATCGGCCGGGTGGCCAACTGAATAGTGCCCGCCGACCAGTCCAGATGCGCGGACGCCGGTTCAGCGTGCAGCGTGGCGGGCACCAAGGCGTGGCGCAGCGCCTGCACAAGTTTGATGGCCCCCGCGACTCCGGCCGCCGCCTGGGTGTGCCCGATATTGGATTTGACCGAGCCGAGCAGCAACGGCCGTCCCACCGGCCGAACGCGGCCGTAGGTCGCCAGCAGCGCCTGCGCTTCGATCGGATCGCCCAGCGATGTGCCCGTGCCATGTGCTTCGACCACATCGACGTCCACCCCGCTGAGTCCGGCATTCTCCAGCGCCCTGTGAATGACCCGCTGTTGGGCGCTGCTGCTGGGTGCGGCGAGACCGTTGGAGGCGCCGTCGGAGTTGATCGCCGAACCTCGAATCACGGCGAGAACCCGGTGGCCGGACCGCCGCGCATCCGAAAGGCGTTCCAGCACTATCATTCCCGCGCCCTCCGCGAACGCGGTGCCGTCCGCCGCCGCGGCAAACGGCTTGCAGCGGCCGTCCGGGGCCAGACCGCGCTGCCGGGAGAACTCGATGAATACCGTCGGTGTCTTCAGCACGGTCACCCCGCCCGCCAGCGCCAAGGCACACTCGCCTCGGCGCAGGGATTCCGCGGCAAGATGGATCGAGACCAGCGACGAGGAGCACGCGGTGTCCACAGTGAGCGCGGGCCCGTGCAAGCCCAGCGTGTAGGCGATCCGGCCGCTGGCCACCCCCGCAGCGCGCCCGGTGGACAAATAGGTATGGACGCCGTGTGGTAGCTCGAAATCGGCGACGGAATGATCCTGGTGCATCAACCCCACGAAGACGCCGGTCTCCGAGCCGCGCAGCGTGGTCGGGTCGATTCCGCCGTGTTCGATTGCTTCCCATGCTGTTTCGAGCAATACCCGGTGTTGCGGATCCATCACCAGCGCTTCGTGCGGTGAAATACCGAAGAAGTGAGCATCGAAACTCGTTGCGGTGTCCAGGAATCCGCCGGACCGGACATATGCGGTGCCTAGATGATCCGGGTCGGGGTGGTAGACATTTCGGTCCCAGCCCCGATTCTCGGGGAATGCGGTGATCACGTCCCGGCCCTCGGTCAGCACCTGCCAGAACCGCTCCGGCGAATCGATGCCACCGGGGTAGCGGCAACCGATCCCCACGATAGCGATCGGCTCGGTGGGCGCCATGCCGGACCGCGCCGACCGACGTGGTGCCGCCGACTCGACAGCGGCTGGACTGTCCAAATGTTCGGCCAGGCGGGCGACGGTCGAGAACTCATACAGCGCGGTTCGGGGCAGGTGCACTCCGAGGGCTTCGTTGAGAAGCCGACTCAGCTCGACCGCCGCCAAGGAACCAAGGCCCAGCTCCGCGAAAGGAACGTCCGGGGAGATCTCGGTCGGGGAGCAACTGAGCAGTCGCGCAGCCAGTTCGGTGATGACCTCGGCCGCGGAGCGCCGGGCGCCGACGGTCGGCCTGGCCGGGCCGGGCTCGGCAGGTGCAGCGAGGTCCCCGCTGGTCAATGCCACCCGCAGTGCGACCTTGTCGACTTTGCCGGTGACAGTGCGCGGCAACTCGGGGATGTGCACGACGCGGGTCGGCAGTTTGTGGGTGGCGAGCTCGCCCTCGCAGAATCGGCGTACCTGGCTCAGTCCGGGGCGCGGGCCGGCGTCGCAGCGCAGCACGGCGACTACTCGTTCGCCCTCGATCGCGTCCGGTATCCCGACAATGGCCGCTTCGAGCACACCCGGGTGACGGGCAACTACCCGTTCCACCTCCGCCGAGTACACGTTTTCCCCGCCGACCAGGATCATGTCCTTCAATCGGTCGACCAGGTGGACGTAACTGTCGTCGTCGAGATATCCGACGTCGCCGGTCCGGAACCAGCCGTCATTGTCGAGGGCCGATTCGGTAGCGGCGTGATCGCGCCAGTATCCCGGCGTGACGGTCGGACCCTGTACACAGACTTCGCCGCGTGCACCAGGCCGCCGTAGTACCGCGCCGTTTTTCGGATCTACCAAGCGCAGCCGCGTGAACGGCAACGGAACACCGACAGAGCCGCTCGCCTGGGTGGCGTCGGCCAGCGGCACGCAGGTGGCGAACAGGGTTTCGGTGAGCCCGTAGGCCTGCCGGATCGGCAGGCCGCGCAGACGGTATCGGTCGATGAGGACCGGGTGCGCCGGAGCGCCGGCGGTGACCGCGAGCCGGACCGCCGAGAGGTCCGCGCTGTCGAACTCAGGCAACGCCGCGACGGCCTGAAACATCGCGGGTACCGCGAAAACCGTGGAGATCCGCCCATAGACGAGTTCGGACAACATCTGCTCGGGCTCGAAGTTCGCGTGGATGAGGCAGGTGCCACCGCGCAGCAGACTGCGCAGCACGAAGCAGCCGAAGGTGGCGGTATGAAAGAGCGGGGTCACCACGAGGGTGGTGTCCTCGGCGGTGGTCGGTATCAGCAGATCCAGATTGGCGCAGTTCCACCACAGCGCACCATGGGTGATCATCACACCTTTCGGCTTACCGGTGGTACCGGAGGTATAGGCCAGCATCGCGAGCTGGTCCTCGGTCAGCCGGACCGGGCCGGGGAGCTGGTCTTCGGCCCGAATAGGCGGGGCCGCACCGATATCCAGCACCGCAGGACGCGGCCGGAGGTCGGTGATCGCGGCCCGCGCCTGCATGCCGCGATCGGGTTCGATCACCAGGGTGTGTGGCGCGCTGTGCTCGAGTACGTAGCCCAATTCCCCGGCGGACAGGCGTGCATTGAGCGGCACGAAGACCGCGCCGAGCCAGGCGCAGGCCAGATATGCGGTGACGAAGGCGCCCCCGTTGGAACCGAGATAGGCGACGCGCACACCGCTGTGCACACCACCGCCCGCGAGCACCTGGGCCAGGCCCGCGGCGCGATCAATCAGGCTGCGATAGTCGACCGACTCGGCATCGTCGGTGACGGCGGGGCGGTCACCGGCGTATCCGGCCAAGGCCAGGACTCGTCGGACCGGATTCACATCAGTCACGGTGTCCTCCGGAGACTTCGGACAACAGGGTCGACATCCGACTGTGCGGCGAGCCCCACGTGGTCGGCGAAGGCGTCGATGCCCGCCTGCTGGCGCGCACCCAGGTCGTAGCTGAGCGCCTCGGTGTAATAGCGGTGCAGGACACTGGCGTCGAACTGACACCACCGGGCGATCCGGTGGCTGAGCTCCTCGATCTCGCGCAAGGCCAGGTCGCGTGCGTCTATCAGAGCCTCGTGCACCTCGGCCACCGCGGCGGGATGGGCATCGGCGAAGTCTCTGCGCGCGGCCATCACCGCGAAGACGAATGGGTGGCCGGTCCATTCCCGCCACATCTGACCGAGGTCGTGCACGGTGATGCCGAGCCGCTCGGTCTCATAGGTGGCCGCGTGCAGTGCCGCATCGCCGATCAGCACTGCGGCGGGGGCCACCGCGAGCATCGCGTCCAAGTCGGGAGCGCACCAGAAATAGTCGGCTTCGACGCCCACCAGTTGTTCGAGCAGCAGTCTCGCGAGCCGGATCGAGGTACGGCTCTGTGAGCCGAGCGCAACCCGGGCACCATCGAGTTGATCCAGCGGCAGTCGGCTGACGATGATGCAGGACATCACCGGACCATCGCTGCCGATCGCGATATCGGGGAGCGCGACGAGCTCGTCACGATGCTGTAGAAATTCGATCAGACTGACCGGGCCGACGTCGATGCGACCCTCGATAATTGCTGTAGCGAGCACATCCGGGGTGCCCTTTATCAACTCCATATCGAGCAGGCTGCCGTTGCGAGCCAACCCCCACAGTAGTGGTGTGCAATTCAGGTATTCAATGTGCCCGACACGCGGACGAAATTGCTTAACCGCTGTTTCTGACAATGGTTTCTCGGCCATGGTTCCTCCGTTGAAAAAGGTGCCGCAAACGGCCATTGAGGGGAACCCCTATCCGACCCCTAGCTACGCGAACCCCGAGAACCGGAAGGCGACTCGGCGGTCGCCGAGCCGCCGCGGCGCTTGCCCCCACAAATGGGGGCAGGCCGCCAAACCTGCTGTTGTCCAGCATTCTTGATACGATCTGCCGGTCGGTAGCGGTCCGCGAACCGACGGTGGCAGGCCGGTTGACACCGATCCTTCCCGTCGGTACAGGACCCTCATCGCCTGTCCGCTCTGCCACCTCACGGCGGAGTGGCAACACAATGGTTATTCTCTCCACAGAGGGGCGGCGCGTGTCGAAATTATCATCTGAGCGTTACCCCATCGACCGCGTAAGGACGACTCCGGGCCGAGGCGCTAAATCGTCTGCAGAACTGATCCAAACCTTGCCTCGGGAGCATTTGAGGATATGTCAAGCACTTGCGATCCTGGATGAACCAGCAACCCTGGATTTCATCGCCGAACTTACAGAAAAAGAAGACCAGTCGGTACAAATTATGCTGGAGCATCTTCAGCGTACCGGTGTACTTCGCGGGCTGCGGTTCCGTAACCCCGCAGTTCGGCGCATGATCCTCAACCGCACCGCACCGGAGCTGATCGCCTGGTTGCACCATCGGATCGCCGAATTGCTGCACAGTCGGGGTGCCGAATCCCGCGCGGTTGGCCGCCATCTCGTGAAAGCCGGTTACGCGCGCTTTCCCGGCGCAGTGACGATTCTGCGAGTGGCCGGTGACGATGCCTTGGTCCACGACGAGCCGCACGTGGCGGTCGAATTTCTCGAACTGGCATATCGCGCCTGCGCGAACACCACCGACCGCACCACCATCGCCGCCGCGCTGGTGTCCACCGAATGGCGGTTCAACCCGTCCACTACAACCCGCAGTTTCACCCGCCTGCTGACCGTTGCCCGCAGTGATCGACTACCCGTGGGCTACCTCCCGCAACTGATCAATTACCTGGCCTGGCACGGGTGCGAAGCCGAGGCCCGCCAACTATCGATCGCCTTGGCCCGGCGCAGCGATCAGGCCAATGGGCCGATCGTGCCGCAGGTCCAATTCATCTGGAAATGGATGACATTCACCCATCCGGAGGTACTCGACGGGCTCGGAGTCGTGGACCTCACGCACGCACCCCCCGCCTCCAACGCCTCGCCGTACCTGCTGGCCACATCGGTCCTCGCGGGTCTGCTGCCGGGCGGCGGCACCGAATCAGCGGTGCTTGCCGCGCAACGTGTGCTGAGCGGCCATCGGCTGGGCACCACCACGGTGGCCGCACTCGTGGTCGCGGTCGAGGGGCTGATCTATCTGGATCGGCTCAACGACGCCGCGGCATGGTGTGACACGTTGCTGGCCGAGGCGAGCGCGCGCAGCGCACCCACCTGGCAGGCGCTGTTCGCGGGCCTACGCGCGGAGGTGTTCCTACGCAAGGGCGATATGTCCAACGCGGTCCAGATGGGCTTGGCCGCACTGAATTACGTGCCCGCCCGCCATCTCGGTACCCGGATCGGCCGCCCGCTGGCGTGCCTGATCATGGGCCTCACGGCCGCCGGAGCGCACCAGGAAGCGCGCAAACAGTTGGAACGGCAGGTGCCCTACGAGCTGTTCCAGTCCCGATTCGGCCTGCACTATCTGCACGCCCGCGGCCACCACTATCTGGCGACCGAGCAGTATCGGGAAGCGCTGCTCGATTTCCAGCGCTGCGGCGAGTTGATGCGCCGCTGGCGACTCGACCTACCGCACCTGGTGCCGTGGCGCAACGACCTGGCCCAGGTGTACCTGGCGATGGGTCGGCCCGACCGCGCCCACGAACACGCCGCGGCTCACCTGCGCCAGCTCGACGGAGCTGTGGAAACACACCGGACCACCGGTGTTTCGCTGCGACTATTGGCGTTGGCCGCAGAGCCCGAATCCAGGGTGCGACTGCTGACCATGGCCGCGAAGGTGGCCCGTCGGCACGACGACAAATACGAACTGGCGACCACGCTCGCGGCGCTCGGCGCGGCATATCAGGACGACGGGCGCGGCGCGCAGGGAAAGTCCTTGCTGCGCACCGCGACCCGGCTGTTGCGAGAAGCCACCGCGGTAACCGCCCACGGCGTCGCCGAGGCCGAACGACCCTCCGCCGAGAGCGATACCCCGGCCGAGCCTCGCGATCTCAGCCCGGCCGAGCGGCGGGTCGCGGACCTGGCGGCGCTGGGCCGGCGCAACCGGGACATCGCGGATGAGCTCCGGATCACCACGAGCACCGTGGAGCAGCACCTCACCCAGGTGTACCGCAAGTTGCGGGTCCGGCGGCGGGCGGAGCTGCAATTCCTGTTGCGGCCGACGGGCAGCATGGAACCGCGTTCGGCGGAGATCACGGGGTGAATTCCCCGATCACCTCACCGGGCGAGCGCGGCGACGGTGGCGCGCAGCACCCGCGCCACCGGTCGGACCCGTTCGGCGAGATAGAAATGACCACCGTCGAAAGTCCTTATGTCGCAACCTGATCGAGTGTGCCCACGCCATGCTTCGAGGTCGTCGACGCCGACTCTCGGGTCCTGATTGCCGGCGAATACACTGATCGGACAGTCGAGCATCACATCGGCACCGCAACGGTAGGTTTCGATCGCCCGGTAGTCGCTGCGAATCACCGGCAGCAGCGCACGCGCCTGCTCCTGGTCGTCCAATATCTCACTGTGCGGGCCGCCCAGCTGCCGCAGTTCCGCCAGGAGCACCGCGTCGGACTGCTGGTGCAGCACCTCGATGCGGTGCCGGGATGGGGCGCGGCGGGCCGAGGCCAGCAGACGCCGGACCGGCGTGCCCTCCTGTTCCAGTCGTCGCGCGACCTCGAATCCGACGACCGCGCCCATGCTGTGCCCGAACAGTGCCACGGGCCGAGATGTCCAGCGCCGCAAGGTGGGAAGTACCTCGTCCACCAGCTCCGCGATCGATTGCAGAGGTGGTTCCGCATGCCGATCCTGGCGACCGGGCGGCTGCACAGCAACCACCTCGACCTCACCCTCCAGCGCGGCCGCCAGCGGCCGGAAGAATCCGGCAGAGCCGCCGGCATGCGGGAAGCAGATCAGTACGGGTGCGTCAGTGCGGGTGGCCGGAAAGTGGAGCATCGCCGAACCCTTCGGGGTAGTAGAACGAATCCGTCGCCGCGGCACCGTCGATCGGCGCTACGTCGTCCATCAGGCTGGTGACCGGTGTGCCACCTGCGGGATCGAGCCAGATGTGGGCATCCCACATGCGCGGATGCGGAATGCCGAACGGGATGGGTATGAGCGACTCGAGCGCACCGGGATCCTGCCCGCGCGCCGATTCGGTCGGCGGGTCCATCCGCATTTCGAACGAGGGCAGCACGTGCACGCCACGCTCGTGCACCGCCCAATCGCGGGCGTCCAGACACATGTCCGAGGCAGGCAGGACACCGGGCGTGTACTTCGCCAGATGCGCCCATCCGGCGAGTTCGTACGGAAAATGCGGTACATAGGGATCTGCGAGATCGCCGCTTTGCGCCAGCGAGCGATAGAACAGCACGAGCGGGCGACCCGCGAAAACCGTCTGGGGTGCGGGCAGACCCGAGGTCACGCCCGCGATCGAGGTACCGACGATCTCCGCCGACAAGATCGGATCGGCCATCGTCATGCCCATTCCGGAGTAGGTCACCATGCCGTGCGAGGGCACCGCCCATCCTGCGGCGACCAGCGACATCATCTCGGCTGGATTCCGCAGGGTACGAAGCGGTCCCAGCCGTGCGAGCAACAGGTCACGATCCCGTTCCAGTGAACTCGCGCGTGCTTGATCCGAGCAGGGCACGGGTGCCGGGTCCGCCGGCCCCGCCGTGCCGGTGCCGGACTGCATCGCGGTCAACGCGGCACCTGCCGCGACGACGAGGGTTGTTCGCCATCGGCGCCCGCGCGTTCGGGAGATGGTCATTCGACGCTCCTTTTCATAGTTTGTCAGCGACCCAGCAACGCGGCCAGCACATGCCGTAGTTCGGCGGCGGGGTCCGGGTGCGCAGCCCGTGCGCGCCAGCACACGTGTTGATCCGGGCGGACCAATATCGCTCCGTCATCGGCGATTTCACGGATCGAGGTCCACGTTCCATCCACGTCGCACCATTCGGTCTCCGGTCCGACGGCTACGGTCCGCAACGGAATCGCCAGCTCGGCGGCAAGCCGCTGCGCAGCCGCGGTCCACGGCTCCGCATCCGGTCCTGCGATCAGGCAGAATTCGCCGGGACGAACGAGATCCAAAGTGGAGCAACGCTTTCCGGAGTGCTGCAACCAGGCGTGTGGGAGCCGGTGGCCGGGCCGAGTGGTCGGCGCGTAGTGGTCCCCCATAGGTGCCGTGGGTGGCGCCGGGCTGTCGTCCGCGACCAGGGCTCCGTCCGCGTAGGCAACACCCAGCTCCAGATCGATTGCCTGGCAATCGGATCGGCAGGTGTCCAGGATTTCCGCCGCGCGGGCCCGCGCGCTCGCCCCGTATCCGTTGTGGGCGAAATAGTTGCGGAAGAAGGCCGGGCGCGCGATCCGTGGCACCCGAGGTCCGATGCCGATGGCCGCGTCGAAGACCGCCTGCGAGTTGGTCAGGATGCCCAGTGCCCAGTCGAGATTTCGACGCGCCACCGGCTGGCGTTCGGGTTCGTAGCTGTCCAGCAGACCGGGACCAGCACTGCCGGCTTGGATCGCCGCGATCTTCCACGCCAGGTTGTGTGCGTCCTGGATGGCGGTGTTGAGGCCGAGTCCGGCGGCGGGGGGCATGCGGTGCGCCGCGTCACCTGCCAGCAGTACCCGCCCTGCCCGGAATCGATAGGCGATCACCGCGTCCAGCTCCCAGTGACTGACCTTGTGCACTCGCAACTCCAGGTCCGCGATCCCGAGTACGGCACGGATCCGCTGGATCGCGTCGGATTCGTCCAGCGAATCCGGTTCGATCGGAGTCGAAATGGTGTGCAGGCCCCACTCTTCGGAGAATCTTCCCCAGGTCGGTCCCATCTGCACCAATACCGATCCGGTGTGCTCCGGATTGTCCGGGCTGATGAAATACGTCAGCAACGCGCCATCGTGTTGCCACTCCGAAAGGTCCGCGGAGAAGTGCACCGTCGTCATCGTCTGAATGTGTTTGAGTCCGTCGAGGTGAATACGCAGACGGCGCCCCACCGTACGCCCGCCGTCGGCGGCGATCAGATATTTCGCGTGCACCCGCACCGTGGCGCCGGTGCCGAGATCACGAACCTCGGCTTCGATTCCGGCGTCGGTTTCCAGCCAGCCGAGCAATTCATGGGAGTACCGGACCCGACCCGGGTTGCGCTGTTCAGCCAGCTCCCGCAGGATCGGCTCCAACCGGATCTGCGGCAGATTCGTCGCGGCGACCGGACTCGCCTCGGCGTACCGCTCCGACAGCGCACCGGCGCCGAACGCGTCCATCTCGTGAATGAGGCGGCCATCGAAGGGGCCGCGCCCGGAAAGTGAGGTTTGCCAACAGACTTTCCCGAATTTCTCCAAAGGCGCGCCCGCGGCGATGATCGGTTCCGCCGCACCGTATTGGCGAAACACTTCCATCGAACGCTGGCTCAGATAATGCGCTTTGGGCAGTGCGGAGGTATTTTCCCGGCGTTCGATCAACAGATGGTCGACACCCGATCCGGAAAGAAATATCGAGGCGGACAAACCACATCCGCCGCCACCGACAACGAGCGCAGTCACTTCGATCGCGGTCATCTTGTTTCCCTTTTCGACGATGACGCCAATTCTCGCGACCAACGTCCGGGGCGGGTACCCCTAGCTACCCCTAGGGCGTTCGCACCTTGCCGTCCACCATTTCGATGGTGCGGTCGGCCGTGGCCGCGGCGTCCTTGTCGTGGGTCACCATGACGACCATGCGCGGCCGGTCGGTATCGTGCGCCAGACTCGTCAGCAATTCCAGAATCAATTGTCCCGATTTGGAATCCAGATTTCCGGTGGGCTCGTCGGCCAGGATGAGCGGCGCGTCGAGCATGAGAGCCCGGGCGATCGCGACACGCTGCATCTGCCCGCCCGAGAGTTCGGTGGGGCGGTGCTCGGCCCGATCGCCGATGCCGACCAGATCCAGCAGTGCCAGCGCGTCCTTTCGCACCCGGCCGATCGGGGATCCGTCGAGCACCCGGGGCAGTGCGACGTTCTCCCACGCCGACATGGTCGGCAGCAGGTTGAAGAACTGGAAGATGAAGCCCACACTGCGCAAACGGAATCGGGAGCGTTGGTCCTCGGTGAGTCCGGCAATCTCCGCGCCGTCGAATTCGACCGAACCCGAAGTGGGCGCGTCCAATGCCCCGACTATGTGCAGCAGGGTGCTCTTCCCCGCTCCGGAAGGCCCTACTACCGCGGTGAATTCGCCGAGATCCAGATCAAGGCTCACGCCGTCCAGCGCCCGTACCAGTTCGCCACCCAGCCGGTATTCCCGGACCACGTCGCGTAGTTTTATCATCGGTCGTCCTATTCGTCGCGTGGAATCATTCGAAAGACACGGCGGCGATGATGTTGGTTCGCGCCGCGCGCAGCGCGGGCAGCAACGCCCCGAGGAAGCAGGCGAGGATACCGCCACACAGCGTGTAGCCGACTACCACTGCGGCGGGCCGGAATCCGACGGTGATGCCGATCGCCTGGTCGCTGATCACGCCGGCGAGGTAGTGCACGCCGAGGCCGAACACCGTGCCCCACGCCGCACCGACCAGTCCGATCGCCGCCGCTTCGGCCAATACCATCCCGGTCGTGAGCTTGCGGGAGGAGCCGATGGCACGCAGCACGCCCAGTTCGCGCCGCCGTTGCAGGACCGCCAGCGTGAAGATGTTGGTCAGTGCCGCGACCACGACCGCCGCGATGATCCACTGCAGCGCGACCGTGAGAACGCCTGCCTGCTCGATGTTTCCGACGGCGTCGCGGTAGGCCTGCTCGCCGGTGAAGACATAGGCGGACTTCGGTAGCGCCGCCGCGACCGTATCGCGAAGGGACGCGGGGTCGATACCGGGTGCCGGGGTGAGCGCCAGATAGGTGGCGCCGGGGCGCGCGAACCAGGACTGCATATCAGACAGACTCATGGCGATGGTGCCCGCGTCCAGGGACAACACATCGACGGTGCCGATGATCCGCGCCGGGTGCGGACCGGTGGGCGTGCCGAGGGTGATCTCGGCACCGACGCTGTAGCCGAGCCGCTCGGCCAGCTGTCGGGACACCGCGATCCCTTCCCCGCGGTCGAGTTGCCGACGTTGGTCGGGCGAAAGACTATGTGCGGTAGCGCTTCCCGTGGACGGTGAGACACCTTCGACGGCGACCCGCAACTCCCCCACGGTGACATAGGCCCACTGCCCTTCGCCGACCGCGGCCACGCCCGGCACCGCCTGCACCCGCGTGCGCCAGTCGGCGGGCAGCGGGCCGACAGAAGGTACGGCCTCGCTCGGGGTGTTTGCGACTATCACCTCGGCGTCGCGCAGACCCTCGCTGGCCGCTACGGCGGCCGCGGTGGTATCGGTCAGGGAGCCGTGGATACCGATCGCGACGGCGACCGCGATCGAGGTGGTCACCGCCGCCGCCCACGCCCGGCCCGGGGCCCGCCGAATCGCCGCTGCCGCAAGCAAACCCGGCCGCCCCATGCTCTCGGCGATCCGAGCAGCCAGCCGTGTCGTCGGCCCCATCGAGGCGATGCCGAAGAGGATGCCCCCGACCATGAAGATCGCCGCCGCGGCGAAAGCGAGCGGACCGTGCAGCAGGCCGGCCATCACGAAAGCACCTGCCAAGCAGGCGATAGCGACCGATCCGAGCAACAGCGCGGTCCGTCGGCTCAGACTGCGCGAGATGGTGATGGTCGCGGTCTGCAACGCCTCCAACGGCGACACCCGGTAGACGTCGACCGCGGCATGCGCGGCCGCAGCGACACAAGCCAGCACACACGCGAGAAACACGATCGGGAAAATCGCCCACGGTACCGACAGCGTGAGTTCGGCGGTCAGCGACTGCACCAGAATCGGCGGCACCTGACCGATGGCCCAGCGCCCGGCCAGATACCCGATCGGGCTGCCGATCAGTGCGCCGATCCCCCCGATCAACACCGCCTCGAGGATCAGATCCGCGGTGAGCTGTCGGCGGCCCGCGCCGACCGCCCGCATGACCGCGATTCGCGATCTGCGTTGGGCCACCATCATATTCATCGAGTTGAAGACCAGGAATCCGGCGACCACGAGTCCGATCGTGGCGACGAGCAAGGTGGAGCTGCGGCTGATCGCGACCGCGTTCTCCGCCTGCGCGGTGCGCAGATCCGGCCCGGAGACAACCGCACGCTGGCCCACCACCGCCACCAGGTCCGTGCGCAGCCGCCCGAGGTCGGTGCCGGGACGTGCGGCGACGAGCACCATGCTCACCCGGCCGGGCTGCGCGGTCAGCTTTTGCGCGAAACCCAATGGGGCGGCGATGAATCGGCCGCCATTGAGTTGCCCGCCCGCGTCTGCGGAAAGCACCGTCGCCACCGTCGCGGTTTCTCCACCGAGCGAAATATGGTCACCCACAGCGAATCCGGCGCGATGACCGACTGCTACACCGTTGTTCGTATTCAGTAGCGGGCCTACCGCAGCCTGCAAATCCGTCTGCAGGGCAAGGATGCTCGCGTCGAATCCGAGCAGCATCAGCGATTTGCCTTCGGCATTGACCTGCTGCTGCAACACCGGCGCGGCAGCGGCCACGCCGGGCGTCTTCGCGATGTCTCCGGACGCGGCCACTTCGAACCCGGAGTCGGTATATCCGGTGACGATCAGATCAGCTTTTCCCGCAATGCTTTTCGAGAGCCGGTCGACCGAGTCGGTGATGGAGCTGTAGGTGGCGAGCACCGCCACCACCAGTGCCGCCGACACCGCCACCACCGCCAGACAGGCGGCCACCCGGCCCCATTGCGTAACCAGCTCCCGAAGGCTGATCAAACGGAATCTGCTGATGCCGGCGCCCGCCATGCCAGTCCACCCTTTGTTTCGGATGGCCCGCGGCGGCAACCGGTATCGGTCGGCAGCGAGACCATCATGATCGTACCGATCAGTCGCACTCGGCGGTGCGGTGTTCGGCGTATTGTTCTGCGACGCAACGACGTAACCGCGTATCGACGACGCCGAGCGCTGTCTGGACGAGCGGCGCCATCAGTTTGCCGACGGCGCGGTCCGTACCGCGCAACCGTGGATGCCCGGTCTCGATCAGCAAAGTCGAATCGGCGGCACCGACGGCGGCGAACCGCAGGCCGAGACACAACTCCGGTTCCGTAACGCCGGTGACCCGGATCAGTTCGTTCCGAACCCACTCCACGCAGACCAATTCCAAGGTGCGGATCAGCGGCCCGAAGGAGACCGCGACATCGAACACCGCGCCGACCCCGTATTCGGGCGCGCCTACCGGTTGGAACCGGGAAATCCCCACGGCCCACTCGGGCACATTCCGATAGTCGTTGACGAACTCGAAGGCGAAATCGACCGGAACCGCCAATTCACATGTCTGCTCGATGGTGGCCACGACTCAAGCTCCCCGCACACTTGCCAGCAGATACTGACGATCCACCTTCAGTTCGTCCGGGCACAGCAGGTCCAGGTCGGCCAAGCCGGAAACCTCGTAATTGCGTGTCATCGTGGCCCATCCGACGTATCGGCTGAGTAGCTCGTCGTAGACACCGAAATCGTGGGCGGCAGCGAATTCCTGAGACGAGAACGAGCCGACACCGCTGGGCCCGAACTTGATTCCGAACACGTCGCCGAGCACCTCCGACAGCATGGCCAGCGGAACGTCATCCTGATTCACCAGATGATAGAAATGCAACCCGGTCGGCGGGCGGCGCTTGATCGCCTCCACCATGGCGTAGGCGGCGTGCTCGACCGGGATCAGATTCGCCCGCCCATCATCGGTCACCAGCGGCAACGGCAGCATGCCGCCTCGCTCGCCGATGAAAGCACTGAACATTTCCAGAATCGATTTGCCGATGCGGACCGCCATCTGCAGCGGATGCTCCGGGCAGCGCGGGTACACCGGACCGCGCGAGATCAGCCCGCTGGGGCGGAAAATCACTGTTGGGCGCTCGTGCTCCTTGGCCCACGTGCACACCACGCGTTCGGCCTCGAATTTGGACTGCTCGTACACGGTCTGGAAGCGCGGCGTGTCCACCACTTCCTGCTCCAGGACCATGCCGTGCTGTTGGTCACCGACCACCGCGATGGTGCTCACATGGCACAGAAGCGGTTGGCGCGCACCGAGTTCCGCGAGTGCGGTCATGCTGCGCGCGCCGGTCACGTTGGTCCGGATAATGTCCGGGTCGTCGCTGAACGCGATGTTCGCCCCGCAATGCCAGATCACCTCCGCCAGATCGGCGAGCCGCCGAAATCGCTCCTCGGACAGGCCGAGTCGCGATTCACGCAGCTCGATGTCGACGGTGCGAACCCGCGCCAGGGTCGCGGTCAGTCGGTCGTCGTCATAGCCGGAATGGCGGAGGAATTCCGCGATCCGGACCATCGCGGGCCGTGCGTTCGGGCGGGCCAGCACCGTGACCTCGCCGCCGCGTTCCAGCAGTTCCTTGACCAGCCGCAGGCCGAGAAAGCCGGTAGCGCCTGTCACTACGTTCGTCATTGTCGGGTCCTCATCAGTTGGGGTATCGGCTCGGGCCGGGCAGCTGTCGCAACGGTGGTCGACAGCTGCCCGGCATCGCTGGGTTGCCGGACTACACCGGCTCGGGACGGTCGCCGTCGATCAGCGCGAACAGATCGCTGTCCTCGGCGTTGAGGATCTGATCCGAACTCGGCAACCCATCGGATCCGCCGCCGGCCGCCTCCTCGACGCGGCGCAGCTTGCGGGTCGCCGAATCGAGGCGGATCAGCACGTCCTCCCCGACGCCGTCCGGAACCACCTCCGCCAGGCGCGCCAGCAGCAGTTCCACCTCAGCGACAATCGGATCACTCAGCGAAGCCTCTTCCGGTGCGATCTGGGTACGCAGGAATTCCGCCAAACCCGCCGGTGTCGGGTAATCGAAGATCACCGTGGTCGGCAGATTCGACGAACCCGCCACCGACTTGAGCCGGTTGCGCAGTTCCACCGCGGACAGTGAATCGAATCCCATATCCATGAACTTCTGTTCCGGATCGACCGCATCGGTCGTGGAATGTCCCAGCACTGCGGCGATGTGGGTGCGAATCAGATCCAGGACGATCGCACTCTGCTCCTTTTCCGTATGTCCCGCAAGCTGTTTCGCCAGCGCCGAGGCATCGATGCCGCCCGACTCCACCCGTCGCCGGGTGTGCACCAGTGACCGCAGCAGCGGTGGTAGCTCCGCCGAGCCCGCCATCGACTTGAACATCGCCGTGTCGACCCGAGCGGTGACGAAATGCGGTCGGCCGTTGGACAGACCCAGATCGAACAGGTCCAGGGCCAGTTTCGTCGACATCGCCTGGAAGCCACCGCGATTGAGCCGCGCCAGGTCCTGCTGATCGAGGGTGCCGGTCAATGCGCTGGCTTCGGCCCACAGGCCCCAGGAGAGCGAGGTGGCGGGCAGTCCGAGGTGGTGGCGGTGGTAGACAAGCGAATCCAGGAACACATTCGCCGCCGCGTAGTTGGCCTGACCCGGCGCGCCGAGCGCACCCGCCGCCGAGGAGAACAACACGAACGCGGACAGGTTGTGCTCGCGGGTCAGCTGATGCAGATTCCACCCGGCGTCCACCTTCGCCGGCATGACGGTGTCCAGTTGCTCGGCGGTCATGGTGGTGAAGACCCGGTCGTCGAGCGCACCGGCCAGATGCACTACCGCGGTGAGTGGATGTCCGGCCGGAATCGCCTCCAGTACAGCCGACATCGCGCCGCGGTCGGCTGCATCACACGCGTGCACCGTCACTGTCGCACCGAGCCCTTCAAGCTCGGCCGCCAACTCCGGCGCACCAGCCGCCGCGCTACCGCTGCGGCTGGTGAGCACCAGATGCCGGGCGCCGTGCGCGGTGACAAGATGTCGGGCCACCAAACCGCCGAGCGTTCCGGTGCCGCCGGTGACCAGCACCGTGCCGTCCGGATCGAATGGAGCCGGCCAGGTGAGCACCAGCTTGCCGATATGGCGGGCCTGACTCAGGTGGCGCAGCGCCGCCGCGGCCTGCCGGACATCCCAGGTCGTAATGGGCGGCGGCGTAAGCACTTCCGCGTCCATCAGCGGGCCGAGCTCCTGCCAGATCTCGCGCAGCCGGTCCAGACCCGCTTCCCACAGCCCGAAGCACCAATAGGTGACACCCGGATACTGCTGGGCCACCGCCCCGGGATCGCGCGGCGCGGTCAAACTCATCTCCGCGAACCGACCGCCGCGCGGCAGCAACCGAAGCGAAGCGTCGATGTAGTCGCCGGTCAGCGAGTTCAGCACGACATCCATGCCCCGGCCGTCGGTGACCTCACGGAACTTGTCCTCGAACTCGAGGGTGCGCGAGTTGCCGATGTGGTCGTCGTCGAACCCGTTGGCGCGCAGTACATCCCATTTGGGCTTGCTGGCGGTCACGAACACTTCGGCGCCGAGATGGCGGGCCAGCTGTACCGCGGCCGAGCCCGTCCCGCCGGTCGCGGTATGCACCAGGATACGTTCGCCGGGCTGCAACTTCGCCAGGTCGACCAGGCCGTAGTACGCGGTCAGGAACGACAGCGGGACCGAGGCGGCCTGCACGAAACTCCATCGGTCCGGCTTGTGCGTGATCAGCCGGTAGTCGGTCACCGCGGTGGCGCCGACGCCCGGGAACAAGCCGAAAACCGCGTCGCCGGGGGCGAATCCGGTCACGTCGGGCCCGACCTCGACGACGATGCCCGCGGCTTCGTTGCCGACCGGCGCCTCCGGATCCGGGTAGGTACCCAGGCAGATCAGCACATCCCGGAAGTTCAGACCGATCGCCTGCAACCGGACCAGCACCGTGCCCGAAGCCAACGGCTCCGACTCGGTCAGCGTCGGGTCCGGGGTCTCGATGATGGACACATTGTCGAAGGTGCCCTTCTCGGAGATCTGCAACTGCCAGTGCCCGCGGGACGGATCTGGCTGTGCGGAGGGCGCGGACCGGATCAGTCGGCGGCCGAGGAAGCCGCCGCGGCGCAGCGCCAGTTCCGGTTCCTCACTGGACACCGCGGCAGCCACGGTCTCCACCGTCAGCGGCCCACCATCCAGGTCGACCATGCTGATCCGGCCCGGATTCTCGGAATTCGCACTGCGCAGCAGACCACGCACGGTTGCCGCCACCAGGTCGGACACATCCTCGGACGCATCCACCGCGACCGCTCGGCGGCTGACGAAAAGGATTGTCGCCGCGCTCAATTCGGGCGCCATCAGCAGTGCTTGCACCTGGCCCATCAGCCACGCGGTTTCCGCGCGGATCTGCCGCGGCCGGTCGGCGTCGTCAAGATCGCCTGCGGTCGACAGCACGATCACCGACGGGGCGGTCGTGCCTGTGGACACCGCCGTGACGAGCGCCTCGGCATCGGTGTGCCAGGGAATCTCCACCCCGCTGGCCATGGCCGGGAAGCCGCGCAGCGGATCGTCCGCATCGGTGCCGACGACGACCCATTCACCCGAATGCGTCGGCACTCGAATACCGCTGGCAGACACCGGAACCCAGTCGATGGCGAACAGCGATTCGGCGGCCTGGCTGCCCAGCGCGGCCATACCCGCCTTGATCTTCTCTTCCGATACCGGCAGCAGCACCAGCGAGTCGACGGTGGCGACGACGGCCCCGGACGCGTCCGCGAAGATCGCCGAAACCCGGTCCCGCCCAGCGGGCTTGAGCCGCACCTTGAGTTCGGTCGCGCCCACCGCGTACAGCGACACACCTTCCCAGGCGAACGGCAGGCGCAGTCCCGGCCCGTCCTCGTTGGGCAGCAGCGAGGTCAAGCCGCCACAAGCCTGCACGCCGGCATCCAGCAGCGCTGGGTGCAGGCCGAAGCCGGACACGTCGATGTCGAGTTCCTGCGACAGCGAGATCTGCGCGAACACCTCGTCACCGCGCTGCCAGAGCTTGCGCAGGCCACGGAACACCGGACCGTACTGGTAGCCGAGGGAATCCATCTGCTCATAGGCATTGGACAGATCGATCTCGGTGGCACCGACCGGCGGCCACACACCCAATCCGACGGCCGCGGTGGGGCTCGCGGTATCGCTACCGGGGATCAGCACGCCCTCCGCGTGCGCCGTCCAGGGCGCGCGCACATCGCTGTCCTCGCCCTGATCCGGCCGGGTGTGGATGGCGATCGACCGGGCGCCGTCCGGGCCGGGTTCACCGACGGTGATCTGCAGATGCAGCGCGCCCTGCTCCGGCAGGATCAACGGTGCCATGATGGTCAGCTCCTGCACCCGGGTGCAGCCTGCCTTGTCACCGACGTGCAAGGCCAGTTCCACCAGGGCCGCGCCCGGAACCAGGACGGTGCCCATCACCGCGTGATCGGCAAGCCACGCATGGGTTTGCAGCGACAACCGACCGGTGAACGTAATGTGGCTGCCGTCAGCGGATTCCACGACCGCACCGAGCAGCGCGTGCTCGGCGGCGGTGATGCCGAGGCTGCCCGCGTCACCGTATCGGGGCGGCACATCGAGCCAGAACCGCTGCCGATGGAAGGCATAGGTCGGCAGATCCACCGGCGCACACCGCTGTGGATAGCGGGACCGCCAGTCCACCTCGATCCCGCCGACGAAGGCCTCGGCCAGCGAATACAGCATGCGCTCCCAGCCACCCTCGTCGCGACGCAGCGAACCGGTGATGGTGCACGCGTCGACGTCCACGTCGGCGCTCTCCAGAGACTCCTGCACCGCCATGGTCAGCACCGGATGCGGTGACATCTCCAGGAAGGCCCGGTAGCCACGGCTGTGCATATTCTGCACGGTTTCCTGGAAGCGCACCGGCAGGCGCAGATTCCGGAACCAGTAGTCAGGGCCGTACAGGTCGGGGTCGGCCGCGTCGGCGACCACCGCGGAGAAGAAGTCGATCCCGGTGCCGCTGTGCCAGCTCAGGTCGGCGAAATCGGATTCGATCTGCGTGCGGATCTGCTCCACGTGCGCGGAATGCGAGGCGTAGTCCACCGGAATCCAGTGTGTTCTAACGCCGTTCAGTTCGCAGGCGGCGGTGAACTCGCGCAGGGCATCGGGATCGCCGGAGACGACAGTGGCGGACGGGCCGTTCATCGCGGCGACGCTGATGCGGTCGGCCCAGGGCGCGATGCGGTCGCGAACCTCCTCGGTGCCTGTCGAAACCGACACCATCGCTCCGGTTCCGGCCAAGTCGAGGAGCCTGCGGCTGCGCAGGCACACGACCTTCGCCGCATCCCGCAGGGAGAGCGTGCCCGCGATGCAGGCCGCGGCGATCTCGCCCTGCGAATGCCCAACCACGCCATCGGGCGTCACACCGAACGATTGCCACAGCCGCGACAGCGAAACCATCACCGCGAATAGCACCGGCTGCACCACATCTACGCGATCGAGCCCTGGCGCGCCCTCGACCTGGCCGACGACATCGAGCAGTGACCAGTCGACGAATTCGTCGAACGCCGATGCACACTCGCGCATACTGGCCGCGAAAACCGGCGCGGTCTCCAGCAATTCGGTCGCCATGCCCGCCCACTGCGCGCCCTGTCCGGGAAAGACGAATGCCACCTTTCCCTTTGGACCGGCTTTTCCGGAAACCACTCGGGTACTCAGTGATTCGCCCCCCGCCAGCGCGCGGGCGCTCTCGGTCAGGCTCGCCAGGTCGGTGCCGAAAAGCACGGCCCGGTGGTTGAATCGGGCCCGGGTGGTGACCAGCGCGCAGCCCACGTCGCGGGGATCGAGTTCCGGATCGCGTTCGACGAAGCCGGCGAGCCGTTCCGCTTGCCCGGCAAGGGATTCCGGGGCACGGGCCGAGACGATCCACGGCAGCACCACATTCGATTCCGGTTCGGCGTCGCTCACCGGCGCTTCGGGAGCGCTGGGCGCCTGCTCCAGGATGACATGCGCGTTGGTGCCGCTGATGCCGAACGAGGACACCCCGGCGCGGCGCGGCCGGTCGCTGGCCGGCCACTCCCGCGACTCGGTGACCAGCTCCACATTGCCGACCGACCAATCCACGTGCGGTGTGGGCTCATCCACATGCAAGGTCGAGGGCACCACCCCGTGTCGCATCGCCTCGACCATCTTGATGACACCGGCCATCCCGGCCGCGGCCTGCGCGTGACCGATATTCGATTTCACCGATCCGAGCAGCAGCGGCCGCTCCTCGCGACCCTGCCCGTAGGTGGCCAACAGCGCGTCGGCCTCGATCGGATCTCCGAGCGAGGTCCCGGTGCCGTGGGCTTCGACCACGTCGACGTCCTCCGGCGCGAGCGCGGCAGAGGACAGGGCGTCGTGGATGACCCGGCGCTGGGCCAGACCGTTGGGCGCGGCCAGCCCATTGGAGGCGCCGTCCTGATTCACCGCGGAGCCCGCGACCAGCGCGCGGACCGGATGCCCGTTGCGTCGGGCATCGGAGAGCCGTTCCAGAACCAGCACGCCGACACCCTCACCGACGCCGAACCCGTCCGCGGCGCTACCGAAGGCTTTGCAGCGGCCGTCGACCGAAAGTGCTTGCTGCTGTGAGAATCCCGCGAATACGCCCGGCGTCGCCATTACGGTGGTGCCGGCCGCGATGGCAAGGGAACTCTCCCCGTTACGCAGGGACTGGCAGGCCAGATGCACGGCCACCAGAGACGACGAGCATGCGGTGTCCAGCGACACCGACGGCCCCTCCAGCCCCAATACATAGGAAACCCGTCCGGAGACAACGCTTCCCGTGATGCCGAGCATGAGATGGCCGGGATCGGCGTCCTCGATCTGGCCGCCGGAAGAGAGGGCGGCGTAGTCACCAACCACAACGCCGGCGAACACACTGGTCTTGCTGCCGCGCAGGCTGTGCGGGTCGATGCCGGCGCGCTCCAATGCCTCCCAGGTCACTTCGAGCAGGATTCGCTGCTGCGGATCCATCGCGACCGCCTCACGCGGCGAGATGCCGAAGAACGCCGGGTCGAAACCGCCTGCGTCGGATAGAAACCCGCCACCGCGCACATATGATTTACCGGCTTTGCCAGGCTCCGGATCGTACAGTGCGTCCATATCCCAACCCCGGTCGTCCGGGAATGGTCCGGTCGCTTCCTTTCCCGCGGACACCAGAGCCCACAGAGCCTCTGGTGAGTCCACGTCACGCGGAAATCGACATGCCATACTGACGATGGCAATCGGGTCATTGTTGCGAGATTCCAATTCGCGAACCTTGCGTCGCGCCTCCGTGAGGTCGACTGTGGCTCGCTTCAAATAGTCTCGCAGTTCCTTTTCCGTTGCCATCGAGGTTTCCTCCTGAGATCGCTTGTGCGGCCGATTGTCGACCGGACAAGCGCGGATGGAATACCCCTAGTTCCCCCTAGTACATCGGTCCTCCCGATACCCGTCCTTCGCCACGCGGACAGGTCGCCGGCCTCGACCGGCAGGAGTCCGGATCATGTAGTGGCCCAATGTATCTAGTGATTCGACACACCGGCTTGTCCCCCATGCCGAGTTCCGCTTTCGCTTGGACACCGCACGGTTCGAGCCGGTAACATCCGAACTCATGATGAACGGTCCGGCGCTCTCGGATTGTGGTCCTGCGCCACGAGCCGTTCATCCGCGCCAACGACAACCGGCCCGCAGACGAGCGCGCGAAGCCGTTTGCGCATGAGACGGTTCGCTGACAGCGCTATTCGACGCGCCGGCATGGCCCGATACGCGCAACGCCGGACGTTGACCGCGGTACAGCGACACACCGCCCAACTGCATCCGTTCACGCTGCCGAAATTCGCTCGAATCCTGTTCGAGGCCAGTGGAATTCCAGTGTGGATTGCCGCCAGCACCACGCTGCCACCCGCAGTCGCGGGTCAGTGGCTGCGGACCGATGGGGGAGATCTCATCGAATACGACGCCGCCCTGCCGACGATCGCTCGCATCAATACGGTGCTGCACGAGGCCGGTCACATTCTGCACGGCCACACCGATATCGATCACCGGATCGAGACGGGATCGGCGCTGTGCTCGGTGCTCGGACCCGATGCCGTCACGAACTTTTCGCGGGCCAGATACAGATCCTCGTACGACATGAGCAGTGAACGTGAAGCCGAGGCGTTCGCCCGCCGCACCCTGCGCACCATACTGTGGAGTGACAGCGGAACCAGTGAACGAGCGAAAGTGCTTACCGCGCTCGGCTTCCCGCACACCCGGATCGAGTAAGTCGGTGGTGCAGTTCAGCGCCGTGGTGGGCATACTGCTGTTCGCCGGTATGTTCGCGGCGATATGGCAGCTGCCACCGCAGGGCGCACGCGGGCAATGGACGCCGATCGTCGTGCTGGGGCTGATCGGACTCAGCTACCTCCTGACCGCTCCGACCTCGGAGGCTTTGTTCGACGCGGTCCGAGTCAACTCCGCATACCTGTTGAGTCATCTGTGTGTCTTGACCGCACTGGCGCTTTCGAGCCTGTACTGGCTGCACTACCTATCGGCCGATCCGCCGACTCGACGGCGGGCACTCGCGATGCGACTGGGATACGGCGGCGTGGCGGTGACCCTGCCCGTTCTGTTCGCCGCCTCGCCACAGCGACCGCACGGAGTCGGCTTCGGATGCGAATTCGCCGGGAGCCCAGGTATGCGGATCTACTGGGTCCTGCAGTCGGTCATGGTGATCTACGCGCTGTCCCCGCTCGCCCGCGCGGCGTTCCGCGCATACCGCCAAGAGAAGTCATGGCGGCGCAACCTCTTGGTGATGTTGTCCGGCCTGACCATGGTTTTCATCGCGTACGAGCTGTGGGTGATCCTCGTGGTCGCGTTGTGGCCGACGATGCCGCCGCCCTGGGCGCAGACCGCCACTACGCTGCTTCAGGTCACCGTGGGCGTACTGCTGGTCGCCGGCGCCTTCGGTCCGGTCGTCTCGGGAGCATTCCACAACACACGGCTCGCGCTGAACTATCTCGAAAGGCTTGCGCCCCTGCATCATTGGCTGATGCAGCGCTATCCGCACATCCGATTCCGGGCGCGAACGAGCCTGCGTTTGGAAACCCGCGTCACTGAAATGCTGATCGAAATCAGCGACGGCCTGCGACTGCTACAACGCGACGAACCCGCGCTGGCGGCCGCTCTTCGACTGGATCACAACACCATTCGCACCATGGGATACGACCGGGACCATCACGCCGCCTACGAATTGGCTGCCGCGGCAACGTTCCGCTCTCGAAATCCGGGACCCACGTTGCCCACTCGGGTTCTGCCGGCGCATGTCACGCCGGTCAGCGGTCAGGCGCGCTGAGATCTCACTGGCGTGACTCGGGGATGGCCGGAGGGTCGGCCGGCAGACCCTCCTGCACGCGTAAGAACTTGAGGTAGTCGATCAGCGAGGCCAGAGACTGCTGCGACAGATCGATCGCCCGGAATGCCAGAGCTTCGATATCGGGCGCGGTGGCGAGCCGGAGATATTCGATCTCCTGACGACCGCGCTGCCACGTTTCGTCATCGGTGAAGAATCGAATATCCACGTCGAACGCGGCGGCCAGACCGGCGGCGTGCTTGAGTGAGGGATTCTGTTTCAAGCCCGAACGTAGCTGGGAGACATACACTGCCGAGATCGAGTGTCCGAGCTCGGCCGCACGGCGCGCGATCTCGTCAGCGGTATAGCGGTGGCCTCGGGCATTGGGCATCGTCTGGAACAGATACTCGAGTCGCTCGGAGAAAGCTGCTCCGACATCCATACCGGACACCCACTTCCCCATTTCGCTCGGCGCGGGACTTATGCTACAGCACGGATTTTCCGATCAGCGGCCGCCGATTGCAAGGTGCCCGACATCGACTTCTCAGGCATCTGTCACGCCGCTGCGGACCGCGCTGGAGTTGAGCGAGCGGGTCGAGGAAGTGATGCCGGGGACGTCGCAGGTGGCGGTGTTCATCCGGTCTGGGTACGAGTGGCGGGAACGTCCTGGGATACACCGACAGGTTCTGCATGCTCACGTATGGCCACGATTCAATTGGGAGCCAGAGCATTTGGTGCACAACCCTGTCTGGTTTACCCAACGAACACTAAAAGCGATCCACGCCACGCACTCACCTCCCAGCACGAGGGCCTCCGGCAGGCGATCGGCGAGAGTTGGATCTACTCGCCTCCGCGTGACCAGGACTCGGCAATTACGTACGTTCGATTGAACTCAGACGTTTCCGATTCGACCCGGCACGGTCGGTCCGCCATGGCGGCACTGGGCGAGGACGCACAGGTTGTCTCGTCCTCGCCGGTGCGCGGCTGGATATCGGTCAGGTTCGGTTGGCGGCCAGGGGTGGGACGTTCTGTTCCAGGTCGTTCATGAGTGCGTGGACGGGGGCCCAGCACAGCATGACGGTGTCGGCGTCGAACTTCGGTTGTTCGAGGATTTCCTTGCGAGGGTGGATGAAGTTGCGGAAGTCCCGGATCGCGTGGGCGAAGACGGTGGCGTCGAATTGAACCCAGCGCTTGTCGAAAGCGGTGTCGATGAGGAGCTCCATGGATACTCGGTTGGAGGAAGTTCGCTTGGGGAATCGCTTGTCGGCGGGGACTTTTCGGCGGATGTCGGGAAAGCCGTTGTCGCGGAGGTCTTTGTCGTGTTCGAGGAGTACGGCCAGCAGAAGCCCTTCGATGAAGGTTCCGATCCCGATGGTGGCCATGCGGTAGGCGCCGCCGGCGACGCAGACCCGGGTTTCCTCGATTCGGCCCATCAGTACTTCGACAGTTTGCTGATCACCGACCAGCGATTCGACCCGTTGGCGCAGGTCCGGCGGTTCGGCGAACGTGGTGTCGTTGCCGTCGGATCCGCGGGTGCCCAGGACCGGGCGGCCGCTGACCATCGTAATGATCAGCTGTTCGGATTCGAGGCGGGCGTTGACCTCGGCGCGGAAGACGTCGGCGGTCATGGCCCCGTCGTCATACTCGATCGGATCGCAGACGCGGCACAGCAACCGTTCGACGTCGGCAAGGTCGTCGCGGCGCAGTTCGAGTTGCTCGCGTAGCCACGGAACGCGTGGCGAACCGTCGTAGGCGGGCGGGTCGTCCCAACCTGCGTGGCGAAGCAGGACTTCGAGTTGAAAACCTTTGCGCTCGTATGGCCCGCCGATATCGACGATGAGTTCGGCGAGGCGGTCGAGCGTTTTCGGGTCGAGGGGCAGCATTCAGTCCTCCTGGTCGGTGAGGCGTTGCGCGGTGTCGATGGCCCGCAGCGCCTCGACGAGGCATACGCATTGCCACACAGCCTCTTCGACGCCACACCCGAGCTGCTGAAGTGGCGTTCAGGGCAACCAGCCGAGGAATAGAACCGCACAGTACCGAATTCGTGGCGCTTTCTTGGTGAACGTCCCGTAGGTGACCACACGAAATACCTTCTGCACCTGGGCGATTCACACGCAGAGTCCTTGGAATCGACTCGAATCCTTGGCGACGATTTGGGCAGGTCGAGTCCTACCGAGCGCCGCCGACCATATCGAACGGCAGTCGACCGGTGAGTCTCCGATTCCAGGACACCGTTGCGGTACAGACGAGTTCGAGCCAGCCGACGCTGATCGACGGGCGGCGACTCGACCTCGCGGGCCCAAGCCGCAATTTCGGAAATTACTCGAAACACCTTGATATGCAATGGATTACCTTACTTCGGTGAGGCTCTCTTTGCTGGCGGTGTGCCGGGAAAGTCCGTTACCGTTCGAGACATGAGTACCGATCTCACCGCAGCGGCTCCGGACGGTGGCCTCCGTACCGGCGAGCATGCCGACGAACCGCACAGGTCGGGTACGTCGGCACGGCTGAACTGGTTGCGGGCCGCAGTGCTCGGAGCGAACGACGGCATCGTGTCGGTGGCGGGCATTGTGGTCGGTGTGGCCGCCGCGACCACCAGCCGGGAACCGATCATGACCGCGGGCATCGCAGGCATGGTGGCCGGTGCGGTATCGATGGCGCTCGGTGAATATGTGTCGGTCAGCACCCAGCGTGACAGCGAGCGGGCACTGCTGGACGCCGAGCGCCGGGAATTGCTGGAGCAGCCCGAAGCGGAGCTGGACGAGCTTACCGAGATCTATCGGGCCAAGGGCTTATCCCCCGAGACCGCACGGCAGGTTGCCGAGGAACTCACCGCGCATGACGCGTTCGCCGCCCATGCCGAGGCGGAGCTGGGGATCGACCCGGACGGGCTCACCAATCCATGGCAGGCCGCGCTCTCATCGGCGGTGTCGTTCACCCTCGGCGCGCTGCTGCCGCTGCTGGCAATAGTGTTGCCGGGGCCCGCGTTCCGAGTGCCGATCACATTCGTCGCCGTGATCCTGGCGCTCGCGGCTACCGGCGCGCTCGGTGCCCGCCTCGGCGGCTCGGAACCAGTGAAGGCCACCGCCCGCGTAGCGGTGGGCGGCGCGCTGGCAATGGCCTTCACCTACGCGGTGGGGCACCTGGTCGGGATATCTGTTTGACGAACGGTTGATCACCCACGCGTTCCAGCGTTGCGTGGGCGATTCACGACCAGATCCCGCGCATCGCCGCGAAGTTTTCAGCGGCGGGTCGGCGGCGATTTGGTCGGCGTCATAGTCGCAGAGCTCGGCGTAGCGGTCCCAGGCAATCGCGGTGTCGAAACCATCGACGGCATCGCCCGTCGCGCCCGCGTGACTCGATTGCCCTTGTGCGGGTGGCGCCGAGGGCGGGGTGTCGAAAGACTTCGCGCGGCCGTCCTTGTCGGTGACCGTGATGGAGGTGAGATTGCCGTCCGAGTCGCAGTGGAACCGTTGCGTACCTCCGTCGCCGAGCAGCACCGAGCACTATGGCGCCCTGCGGTGAATTGAGCACCGCGGCACCTCCGCATCCTTGACCCGCACCCGATCCGCCGAGGGCGAGCCTGTACGAGGAAGCAGGACGAAACGGGGGCCCATCTGCCGTCAGATCGATGTTCTGCCAGCAAGGAAGGCCCTACTTCGAAATTTGAGGGGCACAATTTGGGCCCCTACTGTTATCTGTCAACTAATGTGAGGACGGTCCATCGGACTGGAGCAATCCAGCACCCAGGACGCAAGAAGGGGCGGATGCCTGCGGGCACAGGCAGAGCCGCCCACTAAGCGTTCAGGTCAACGCCACCAGAACCAACACAGCAGCACCGGCAGCCAACCTGGACACCCGACGGAGACCTCCACGGCGATTCTTATCCCGTGTGAGGTCTTTCGTTTCTTGTGATGGCGCTTTGCCATCCAATCACCTCCTTCCTTTAGAGGAAGCAACGACCGTTCCAGGACGGACATTGCTCTCCCGAGAGGACGAGGCGGCTACAGGCTATCGGCAGAAACGCACTCGCACAGCGGGATTGAGGACCCTCACATCGATCTCGCTCAGGTCGTCTTGAACAACCGCCAAACCTAGCGCCACACTTGGCGCTCATAGGGCCGATCTTGACCGCTTATGGGCCAACCTTGGCCAATCGGCAGATCCGCGGGCTAGTTGTCGTTGCTTTCGAGGCAGAATGCGACGGGATCGGCAAGCACAGCGCGCTCCGCATGCGCTGCCCGACTAGAAGGTCTCGCTCGCCGTTGCGGGCACGGGTCTTGCGAGAAGCACAACGTCGTGGGTTGGCCAGGGAGGGGTGTGACTACGGCCCGGCGCCACACCCCGCTGGGCTCACAACGCCACGATAACGATGCCGTACAGGAGCGCCATTACACCGACCGTGCCGGCGAAACCGGCGAAGCCTTGCCGGATCGCGGTAGTCCAGCAGTTTCCGTCGTGGCGGGACATCAGTACCGCAGTAGTCGCGCCAAGCAAGCCGATCAAGATGATGATCAGCGCCGCCAGAACGCGGAATGCGACGGTGGTGGAAATGGTCATGGGCTCTGTCCGTCCGATAGTAGGTTTCCCGAACGGACCAGAGGTGAAGATTGCGCTGGCGTGCCGACGGGTTGATGCCCGCCAGAAAGCCTTAACGATTCGACGCTGTACAACATGATGTGTTGGATACGCTGGTGAAAACCCCTGTCGGCGACGGTTTCTCAGCGATCCGAGTCGGATCGAGTCGCCGCCGAGTCGGGTTGGAGGAGAGTGCGCGGTGGACGAACGTGCGACAGGACAGGGTCTGGCGCGCGCGCAATTCGCCGCCGAGTTGAGCGCGTTGCGGAAGCGGTCGAATTTGTCCGCTCAGGATGTTTCCACCTGGGTCAGATCGGTCAAGCACACGCCCTTATCCCCGTCGACTATCGGCGACTGGTTCAAGCCAGTACCCACTGTCCCACGCGACAATACGAAGTTCCTGATGGTGGTGGAGTGCCTGTACAGGGCAGCCTCGGAGACCTGGACACGCGCGGCAGAAGAACATTGGAAGCAACTGCGCGCTAGGGCTTACGAGGAACCGCAACCTGTCACCAACGTATTCGGTCGCGCGGACCACGGACCGGAACCTCTTCGAGGACCTCTGCCTGCTGCGGAGACAAGCACCGCGAATCCCTCCCCGCAGAAAGCGTCTGAATCGGAGCGTGACTCGGGTCAGCTGAAACTCTGGGCAGCAGCTGGGGTTGTCACCTTTCTCGTACTGGCGGCAGGTTCGGGTGTCGGTATTTGGAAGCTAACCAGGCCAAGCTCAACCGCGAACCACAGCGTCGTACCCACCACCAGTGAGCAGCAAGCGGCACAGTCGGATCTGCTCGTCTCGACGGAGACCATCGTCAGGGGGCACTGCTCCACCATCGTGTTCACCGAATCGGCAGCCGAGCTAGGCACTCCACCAGCTGACCCACATGACTACGCCCTATGGGCGCGCGATCACAACGGCGCGGAAGCCCTGCCCTGGGCTGGCTTCCGTCTGGGACAAGTGCAGCTCAACCTGAGCGGCACAAGTTCCAGGCCCGTCACCATCACCAGCGTGACGGCCGAGGTCGTCGACCGCCAACCCGGCCTGCGCACGGGAACCACCGTCAGCGGACAGTGTGGCGGTGAGACCACGGGACGTCTCGCTGAGATCGACCTCGACACCGACCCACCCAAGATCACCGGCTCCAACGCCGACCCGAAGGCCATCTGGGGCTCGGATGACCGGGCAACACCGCTGAAATTTCCCTACACCGTCACCGACCGCGACACCGAGCTGCTTCTGATCTGCGCCGAAGTGCGCTCCGAGGACACCGTGTCCTACAGACTGCACATCGGCTGGACCGACGGACAACGTTCCGGAAACAAGACCGTCGACAACGGCGGCAAACCGTTCAAAGTCGCGACCGCCAATCCAACCAACCCCATGTACAGACCGAGTGGGGCCAAGCTGATCAAAATGAACTAGCCCCACCGCTGTTCGGGAATGATCGAGTTGGCATCCCGCAGCTCCTGGGACTCGTTGCCATAGTGTATCTAGGTCGCCCGAGGTGCCGAGCCGTGCTGACGACCAATGCCTGAGTGATTCTGTCCCACAACCAGATTCGGTGTGCAACGTGCCATCACGAGCAGATGACTGTCGCCGAATCCACGCGTAGGTTCCGGTACTGTCACTTCGGACTGCGACATGCGTTCTGAGGGTGCAGGCGCCAGTCCGATGATCGGAGCGTGCAGAGGGGCGGTGGATGGGAGCGGGCGTGGAATTGGACCTCGGCGCTATCCGCGCCTTCATCACCGTCGCCGATCACCTGCATTTCGGTGAGGCCGCGGACAGCCTTGGGCTGACTCAACAAGCTGTTTCCAAACGCATCGCCAAGCTCGAGGAGAGTCTGGATACGCGGTTGTTGTCGCGGACACGGGGCGGAACGCGACTCACCGACGAGGGCTCCGCGTTCCTTCCGCATGCTCGCGCTCTGATCGCTCTCGCGGATCAGGCCGTCGAGTCGCTCTGCGGCGGCGTACGCCCTCTGCGGGTCGATGTCCTCGGTACCCGTTTGGCCGCAACGGATTTGATCCGCACATTCCATGAGACCTATGACGGCGTGGAGATCGATGTGGTGACCTCGAGTGGGCTCCGCAGCGGCCGTGCCGCGCTCACCGAGGGCAGCATCGATGTCGCGTTCGCGCGTGTCGTCGGTGCACTCGATGCCGCCATCGAGCACATTCCGGCCTACCTCGAGCCGCTGTACGTTTTGGTCGGGCGCAACCATCGATTCGCGCATCAGCGGACGGTCCGGCTCACCGACCTGGCGGACGCGATCGCGCGGATGCCCGGCAACGAACCAGGCAGTGAATGGGCGCAGTTCTATGACGACCTCGCGGCGGAATTCGGATTGACCATCGACACCTCGGGGCCCGACTTCGGCCTGGACCACCTCCTCGACGAGATCGCGCATTCGGACGGGAGTTTCGTGTTCTCGGGCGAACGATTGCGCGTCCCGTGGCATCGCGACATCGTGCAGATTCCGATCGTCGACCCGACGCCGACCTATCCGCACTCAATGCTCTGGCACCGCCGCAACCCTCATCCCGCGCTTCCGGAGTTGATCAACCACGTCACCACCGCCTTTCGCCCCTTCGATCCCAGCCGTCACTGGCTTCCAGCCAGTGACATCGAAGCGGGACTGTTCGAGGCATACCGCGGCAGCGTGGGCTGACCCGCCACCGTATCGCCGAGCGGGGCGGTTCCCATTCGGCGGCCGGGTGAGCGATTCGGTGAAGGATTGCGACGCGCAGCAAGCCGTCAGTTCATCCTCATCGACATCGGCCGTTCCACTATCAATCAGCCAGTCCTGCAACAGGATTGCCCTGCGGGTAGTTCGACCGGCGACTGCGAACGCAACACCCATACCCGTGAAAGAGCGCGTGCGAGGACGGACTGTCCTATTCACAGGTGACGAGTTCAATTGTCAGGTAAGGATCTTGACGCCCCGAACGGCCCGGAGCTCACCGAACAACGCCGAGCTGACAGTCACCGGATAGTTGTCGACTGCCAGCGGCGTGCGCCGCTCGCGGTAACACAACACCAGACGCACCGGGGTCTCGCCGGGGTGCGACTGCAGTGCGGACCGGAGCTCGACCACGCTGTCGCGGTCGGTGCTTTCGGCATTGATCTCGAGGGTGAGCGGTGGGATGTGGTCGCCGCGTTCGATGGAGCCGATGTCGATTGCGGCCAGATGGACCCCGAAGACGCCCAGCTTGTCTTCCCGCCAATTGACCCGCCCCTCAACAACTACGACCGCGTCCACGGCGAGATCGGCGGTGAACACGTTGTAGCTCTTGGGAAAGAACAGAACCTCGACCGAAGCATCCAGATCCTCGATCACGGCGATCGCCCAACTCTCGCCCTTCTTGTTCACCCGGCGCTCGAGCGCGGAGATCATCCCCGCAATGGTGATCGTTCCTTCGCGAGGGGCGTTGGCCAGAACGGTCGCGATCGGCTTGGGCGCGGCTTTGCGCAGCAGATGACTCGCCCCGTCGAGCGGATGGCCGGAGACGTACAGGCCCAACATCTCTCGTTCCAAGCCCAGCCGGGTCTTTCGAGGCCATTCCTCGCCATCGAAGCTCAGGTGGCTCAGCGGAGACGAGTCCGAAGCGACCTCCTCGGTCGCGTTCTCGATCCCGAACAGATCGAATTGCCCCATCGCCTGTTGACGTTTGAGCCCGGTCACCGCGTCGACAGCCTGCTCGTGAACCTCGATCAGCGCCTTGCGCGGATGACCGAACGAGTCGAAAGCGCCTGCCTTGATAAGGGATTCGAGTACCCGCTTGTTGCAGCAGACCAGCTCGGACTTCTCGACGAAATCGGCGAAGGAGGTGTATTTCCCCTTCCTGCTGCGGGTGTCGATGATCGACTCCACAACATTGCCCCCGACGTTGCGAATCCCTCCGAGCCCGAACCGAATATCGTTGCCGACAGCAGAGAACCGCAGCGAGGACTCGTTGACGTCCGGTGCCAGCACCTTGAGACCGAGCTGCCTGCACTCGGCGAGGTAGATGGCCGACTTGTCCTTGTTGTCCGCTACCGAGGTCAGCAGAGCCGCCATGTATTCGGCCTGATAGTTCGCCTTGAGGTAGGCGGTCCAATAGCCCACGAGCGCATATCCCGCGGCATGGGACTTGTTGAACGCGTATCCCGCGAACGGCAGCACCGTATCCCACAGTGCCTGCACCGAGTCATCGGAGAAACCGTTCTCGCGCATCCCCGCGCGGAAACCTTCGAACTCCTTCTCGAGGACATCGAGCTTCTTCTTGCCCATCGCCCGCCGCAGCACGTCGGCGCGGCCCATCGAGAAGCCCGCCACCCGCTGGGCGATCTGCATGATCTGTTCCTGATAGACCACCAGGCCGTAAGTTTCGGCGAGAATATCGCGCAGCGGCTCAGCGAGCTCGGGATGAATCGGCTCGATCGCCTGCCGATCGTTCTTGCGGTCGGCATAGTTGTTGTGGGTGTTCATCGCCATCGGGCCCGGCCGATAGAGTGCGTTGACGGCGATGATGTCCTCGAAACCAGTAGGCCCCAAACGGCGCAGCAGGTCGCGCATCGCGTTACCGTCGAGCTGGAAGACTCCGAGGCTGTCGCCGCGGCCCAACAGCGCATAGGTTTTCGGGTCGTCGGTCTCGAGCAACTCGAGATCCACCGTTTCGCCGCGGTTGGCCTCGATATTGTCGATCGCATCGCCGATCACCGTCAGGTTGCGCAACCCCAGGAAATCCATCTTCAGCAGTCCGATGGCCTCGCACGAGGGATAGTCCCACCCGGTGATCATCGCGCCGTCCTCGCGCCGCCACAGTGGGATCACCTCCGCCAGCGGTTGCGAGGACATGATCACCGCGCAGGCGTGCACACCTGCATTGCGTATCAAACCCTCCAGGCCCCTTGCGGTTTCGAAGATGGTGGACACGTCCCTGTCGGTCTCGACGAGTGTCCGAACCTCTGCTGCTTCGGGGTAGCGCTCATGCGTGGGATCGACGATGCCCGACAGCGGGATGTCCTTTGCGGCGACCGGCGGCGGAAGGGCCTTGGAAATCCGGTCGGCGATGGCAAAACCCGGTTGGCCGAAGTGAACTCGTGCGGAGTCCTTGATCGCGGCCTTGGTTTTGATCTTGCCGAAGGTGATCACCTGGGCGACACGATCGGAGCCATACTTTTCGGTGGCGTACCGAACCATCTCGCCACGGCGGCGATCGTCGAAGTCCATGTCGATATCGGGCATGGACACCCGTTCGGGATTGAGGAACCGTTCGAACAGCAGGCCATGGCGAATGGGATCGAGGTCGGTGATGCGCAATGCGTAGGACACCAGGGATCCGGCGGCCGACCCGCGGCCGGGACCGACCCGAATACCTTCCTGCCGTGCGTAATTCATCAAGTCGGCAGTGATGAGAAAGTACGCGGGGAATCCCTTGTCGACGATGATGTCGATCTCGAACTCGGCGCGGTGGAGATATTCCTCGGGCACACCGTTGGGCAGACGGCGAGCCAGGCCGCGCATGACCTGCTCCCGGAACCACGAATTCTGGTCGTAGCCCTCGGGTGCTTCGTAGATCGGCATGCGATCGGTGTGCTCCCACACCTCGGCGTAGGACTCGACGCGTTCGGCGATCAGCAGGGTGTTATCGGCGGCACCGGGGACCTGGAGGTCCCAATAGGCTCGCATCTCCTGCGCCGATTGCAGGTAGTAGCCATCACCGTCGAACTTGAACCTCGTGGGATCGTTGAGAGTCTTGCCTGCCTGCACACACAGCAACGCCGCGTGGGCTTCGGATTGGCCTTTGGTGACATAGTGAGAGTCGTTCGTGGCCAACGGAGGTAGGTCGAGTTTCGTACTGATCTCGAGCAAACCCTCGCGTACCGATCGTTCGATCGGCAGGCCGTGGTCCATCAACTCGACAAAGAAATTGTCCCTGCCGAAGATGTCTCGGTAATCCGAGGCCGCCTGCAGCGCTTCGGCATACTGCCCCAGGCGCAGCCGCGTCTGCACCTCGCCCGACGGGCACCCGGTGGTCGCAATGATCCCCTCGGAGTTCTCGGCGATCAGCTCACGATCCATCCGGGGCTTGCGGTAGTAACCCTCCACACTCGCCAGCGACGACAGCTTGAACAGATTGCGCAGTCCGCGACCGTTCTGCGCCAGCATGGTCATGTGTGTGTAGGCACCACCGCCGGACACGTCGCCTCCGACACCCTCCCCGTTCGAGCCCCGCTGGTTGGACTGCCCCCAGAACACCGGCTTCTTATGCCACCGGCTACCGGGAGCCAGATAGGCCTCGATCCCGATGATCGGCTTGATCCCCATTTTCGTCGCGACCTGATAGAACTCGTCCGCGCCGAACATGTTTCCGTGATCGGTCATACCGACCGCAGACATCCCCAGGCGCGCGGCTTCCTCGAACAGCGGGGTGATCTTCGCCGCCCCGTCCAGCATGGAGTATTCGGTGTGAACGTGCAGGTGAACGAATGAGGACAACGGACCCTCCAGCAGCGATGCGAGCTCGGATCGACCTATTCGAGCCGAGCCGCGGAAGGGGGGTCAAACAATCGACACGCGCTGGGAGCCAACCGATGGTTGTCGCCGCTGGTTGGGCGCTCCGTGATCGATGACCTGCGAACGACATTCGCGAACATCACTCCGAACACCGAGCGAGCGCCGCCAGAGATGAGTGGTTCGCTGTCGTCATAGAGGGCGGGTAGCGCCAACCCTTGTCGATGAATAGTTAATAGACACAACAGTTCTCAGGAACGTCCGGTGGCCCCACGTCAGGTACGGCATTTTGCCCGCCAACGTGGACCGTCAGCGGGCGGACCGTCGGCACTCGCTCGCGTGGACCCATCGCACGCACCGTGTAAACGTTCTCGAGCGTCTCTGTTGACCACAGGGCCTGCCGAACGTCACCGTGCGACGCCTGAATTCTTGGAACCATGGGTCGGTGTCCAGACCGGTGTTCTTTCGCACCGGGGGTGGCGTCGGGCGGATCTGGCGCAGCCCGCTCGGCGGAATCCCGCACGTCCACAAGGTCGCTGAATGTAAGGCGGCACCACAGCACGCTTTGTCAGGCACCTCGATACGTGCTGCGGTAGTAAGGCAGGTGTGATCTCCTCGCCGATCGTTGCTGCCGTGACCCCCTTCGATGAGCGTGGGGTGGTGGACTATGTGGCCCTCGGGGACTATCTGGACCTTTTGATCGAGGCGGGTGTGCAGAGTCTGCTGGTGAATGGGACGACCGGGGAATTTCCCAGCATGAGCTTGGTCGAGCGGCGAGAGGTAGTGGACTTTTGCCGCCAGCGGTGGCCGCGACGATTGATCGCGCATGTCGGTGCGAGCGCAGTCGGTGACACCGAGACGTTGATACAAGCGGCGAACGATTGCGCCGATGCTCTGGCGGTGATCACGCCCTACTTCTTCGCGGACGCACCAGAGGCCGGCATCGAGGAGTTCTTCGAGTGTGCGCTCTCGAGCGCACGAAAGCCGGTGCTGCTGTACAACTTTCCCCGACACACCCAGAACAGCCTCGCCCCTGCTCTGGTGACGCGCCTGAGTGCGAAGCTTCCGCTGTTGTGGGGTGTGAAGGACTCCGGGAAGGACCTGTCGATCACGCAGGAGTTCAAAGCCCGGTGCCCGAGGCTGCGGGTGTTCGTGGGTGACGATCGGATCGGCATCAGGGTGGCCGAGCTGGGAATCGACGGAGTCGTGACCGGCGCGGGTGGACCGGTCCCGGAGCTTCCGCTGGGAATCGCTGCCGCCGTGGGTCGCGGTGACGTGGTCGCGGCTCGCCATCTGCAGGCCACGTTCGATTGCTACAGCGACGCCCGAAAGGCAATGCCGTTGACTGACATCGCCTTTGTGAAGGCCGCACTGGCTGCCCGACTTCCAGGGTTTCCACCGCATGTACGACCACCGTTGGTCACCGCCTCGGCCGAACAATGTCAGAGCATCCGAACCTTCATGCGGGACAACATGATCAACAAACTGAGCCCATTCTGACTGGAAGTAACGAGGAGGCGCCTTGGTCGGTCGAAGCACGACCTCAGAATCCGAGGGACAATCCTTACTACAGACCTGGGCGAGTCAGTTCTCGATGACCAGATCGACTACGGAGTGGGCGATTTCGCGGAGACCGCTATCCAGCACAGCCGTCTGATAGCCCTCCCAGTCGGCGAGTTTGGGTGCGTCTCGCTCCTCGCCGCGTGCGGTCATTCGCGAGTGGATCTCCGCTGCCGAGGAGTCCACCCATATCGTTGTTACGGGCAATGGTGCCGATGCGCTGGCCAAGGTCCGCAAGTATTCACTCAGCGACATGCCCGCGTTCGCGGCTTGGGTGATGGCGGCCAGGAAAGGCGCATCGAGTACGACTGGGTGTTTCATCGCGACGATGAAACCGGTCCGGACCAGCCCTTCGTAGATGTGTGGAGCGACAACGGTTTTGTAGCTGTCACTGTCCCGGTCGTACGGGTCGCCGGTCAGTTGAGCCATCACTGCCTTTTCCAGGTTCGGCGCGAAGCTGTCCTTGTCCAGCACGCTGGCACCGGCAGCTGCGGCTAAAAACCACGCAGCCGTGGATTTCCCTGATCCGGGAAATCCGCACACTGCCAGCACACCGTGTCCGTCGAGTTCTTTCGCGCAATCCCGCAGCA
This sequence comes from Nocardia sp. NPDC056000, assembly GCF_042269265.1. NCBI lineage: Bacteria > Bacillati > Actinomycetota > Actinomycetes > Mycobacteriales > Nocardiaceae > Nocardia > Nocardia sp. NPDC056000. The sequence goes on from NZ_JBHJXS010000007.1 coordinate 411,286, forward strand.
CTGCTTTGACCTTCGCTGAGAGCACCTCGACGTGTACTATCACGCTCCCGAGCATATCCCTTGGCGCACAATAGAAGTGGGGCAACGTGACGGCACCAGACCCCTCGGCAGCGACAATCGACTACCGTACAGACCCGATCGGCGCGGCCCGGCTGGGCACCAACCCGAACGTGTTGGGCCGAATGCGCACCGGCTGGGCGGTTATCGGAAACACCCAACACCTGCCCGGCTACTGCCTGCTTCTGCACGACGGCACCGCCGATCAGCTCACCGAGCTTTCACGCCCGGATCGCGTCGCTTTCATGCACGACCTCGTCTTGCTCGGTGAAGCCGTCGAAAAGGCCTGCCGCGCCTTGGATCCCGCTTTCTGGCGGATCAATTACGAGGTGCTCGGCAACTTCTGGCCGCACCTGCACGGGCACATCCACCCCCGCTACCAGTGGGAACCTGAACATCCTCGACCCGACCGGACGCGGCCGGGCACGATGGATGATGCGGTGGAAACCGGCCCTCAACGCGTTCGCCATCACCTTCGAAGGCCGGATCACCCCAACCGGAAACTAACCAACACCGGGATCAAGATCCGCCGTTAATCCGACAGTCCCGCTCTTCAAGAAATCGTTGATGAGGACGCGCGCCAGTGACGCCCAACAAGGCAAGTGGGGCGCCAGTGCCCTTGTAACGATCGGGGACAACAGTCTACTGAGGCCGGTTCGGCATTGGTGAGCTGTAGTCGGGTTATCTCTGGTAACCGTCGGCGACGGCTACGACGACGCGATGATGGGATCGTTCTGGTCAAGCATGCAGATCAAGCTGCTGAGCCGGAAAGGTGGCGAACTGTCGGCGCAGATTCTCCACGTGGATACTCTGTCTCTGGTCTATTTCTGTTGGTAGAGAAGCGCTTCAGTTGTTGGCTACCCTGACGCTGACTGCCCCCAGTTCGACAGCTACACCGAAAGCTTCGAGTCCATCTGGGCTGGTGCGAAACCATGGAAACCCTGACGGAGGCCGATCATGGGCAGGATCGAGTACTACAACGACCCGAAGGCACCGAAGCCGAATTCCCTGGTAGTCGCGTGCAACCTGCTTGTCACCGATGAGTCCGGGGCGATCCTGCTTCAGCGCCGTCGCGACACAGGTCAGTGGGCGTTGCCGGGTGGGGCCATGGACTTCGGCGAGACGGCCGGTGAGTGCGCGGTACGGGAGTGCCGGGAGGAAACGGGGATCACCGCCCAGATCACCGGATTCCTTGGCGTATACAGCAATCCGAATCACATCGTCGCCTACACCGATGGCGAGATTCGCCAACAATACGAGAACTGCTACATCGGTCGACCAGTGGCAGGCAAACCCACCATCAACGACGAGGCGGACGGCGTGACCTTCGTCCAGCCGGATGACTTGGACAAGTACGACATCCACCCGAGCATGCGCCAGCAGATCGGGGACTACCTGTCGGGGAACTATCCCTATCTGGGATGAGCTGCCGTGGCCAGATCGATTCGGGAGACCGCCGCGAGGATCTCCGGCTCCGCTCGCTGAATGAACTTGCCGACCACCGTGTTCGGGCCGTAGCGACCAACGATCTCGGCGATGCGGTTCGCCGCGGTTGTTGGTGTCCCGTCCGGTGATGTCGTTATATCGCAGAAGGTCAGAGCATCGACAAGCACCTGGTCATCGAGGATCGGGAATTCGACTGCGAGTTGTTCCCGCAGACCGCGTTCCTCGGCTTCGAGCAGCGCGAAGGTGTGATTGGCAACCAGGCGAGCAAGGCGCTCGTCAGCATGATGCTCGTCCCGGAGGAACCGCGCACCGTCCAATGGATGGAAGCCGGTCACAGCTGCATTGGGCGAATAGCCCACATCGTGCAGGATCGCGGATGCCGCGAGCAGCCTGCTGTCACAGGTCAGATGCCGTGAAAGGTCGAGGGCCTTACGAGCCACACCCACCGAGTGTGCCCACCTCCGAGGAAGCGCCATCTCCAGTTCACTCCGGGCCAGGCACCACGCCCAGGACGACTCGTTACCCACCATCGCCCGACGCTACAACCGTCCGGAGTCCTCGAGGGTAGGTTCTGTTCGGTTGCAACCTGATGTCCAGCCGCCCCCACTACTGGCGATCACATCGACGCAACATGCCGAGCGCACCACAGTTCCCGCGGAGTGCAGGCTGGCGAAAACGGATGGGTCGGTCCGGTGAACGGAGTGGACAGCGATGTCGGTCCCGGATTCCCTCGCGATCTGCCGAGAAGCTCTGTCGGTGACATCCGCCCGGGAATGCAGATGCCTTGGCTTCGACGAAACCGGTACCTGTCATGTGCCTTCTCATTCGCGATCGGCGAGCCACTCAGCCGAGATTGATTCGCTCGCAAGTGATTCCGCGTACCAAATCGCTCATCGCCAGGTCGTAGGCACCGCGTATCTCACGACGCATCCGTCTCAGCGCTTCGGGATTCAGCGAGGAGACATTCCTGTACTGACCCACATCAAGGCCAGAGTGGTAGTTCCCGTCGTGGCCAAAGGACGTCTCCGTAAGCACGATTCCCGGGAAGAACTCTTTGCGGTTGTAGTAGTACAACGCCAAGAGGTCATGGGCTTGATGCCATCGCAGAAACGGTGCCAGGCCCTCTGCCGCTCTCACCGGGGCCGCGCGGACAACACCGAACCTTGCGCCAAGGACCGTCTGAAGTTCAGCGGCTTCGGTGGAGAAGGCGAGGAACCTTTCGTCAAGCGCGGCCAGGATCTCTGACCGCTGTGCAGCCCCGGTCGCTTGAATGAGCTGGCGCCGCGTGTGTTGAAGAAATACGTACATTCCTTGGCCGATTCGAGCTGCATCATGCAGCAGCTTGGTCCGTACCTCGAAACTCTCGCGCCTGCGATCGTGACGTCGCGACCAGCTGGCCGCGGCGATGCTTCCGAATCCCGCGACCAACAACGCAGTAGACGACGTTTGAACCAAAGTCACCAGCAGTTGCTGTGTGAAGGTCATCTGGCATCCCCTGATTGGATTGCGCTGCAGGCGAATCCTGGCTTCGTCGAGACCTAGTGTCGCAGCCGGGGGCTCGCTGCACCTGAGCGTTGCCCGAAAGTAGTGGCGGTTCGCTGAGCGTCCGCGACGGGGCGTTGCGCTTTGTCCGTATTTGCCGACCTCGTTGCGGGGCGCAGGGCAGCGCCTACGATTCGTTCAAAACCGCGGTCGGGACCGGCGTCAAATACATTCCGATCGCGAAAGACATCCTCGGTCCGATGATCGATGCGGCGAACGGCTACTCCAAAGCCAATATCGTCGGTTACTCCTACGAAGCCCCGCCGACTCCGAGTAACACTACGAAGACCCCGACTACACCTCGGCGCGACAGTTCTATCAGATCGCCCAGGCTCTGCAGGACCAAGACGGAACTCTCGCGCACGACCCGTCGTACAGCAGTTCTTCGATTCCGGCGGCCATCTGAAAAGCTACGAGGACTCAGCGCGGTCGGCCGGCGACCAGAAGGAACTGCACAGCTGGCTACAGAACATCCTGAACTCCTACCGAGGAGGAGCTCTGCGAGATTCATTGCAGGACATCGCCACCAACGTCCAAGCCGGCCGTTCGGACATCCAATGACCACACACCGCATCCCGCACCGGACCGTCCAAGTGACGGCCATCGCCTTGACCGCGATATCGATCGCCAGCGCTGTCGGGTGTGGTCGGTCCACGCCCGCAGAGCCGCCTCCGCACACCCTGAGCCAGTTCTGCGCTCCTCTGCTTCAGTATTTCGATCGGGATCTCAAACTCGAGAACGTCAAACTGACCACCCTCGGCATCGCCGACAAGAAGGGCCTCAACGACTCCACCACGAGCGAGAACTGCAGCTTCTCCGGTAGCTCCGGCACCGTGAACGGCTCGGCCTGGATCAACCGGCTCTCCGACAACGCCAAGCTCACGAACTCACCCCAATGGTTCAAGGACCAGGGGTACAAACCGCTTCCCGGGCACAGCGCCGATATATGGATCAACGACTCCCGGACGATCACCCAGCCGATTCAGAAGAAGGGCACCCTCGACCTGATCACCCAAGTCGGGGTCTGGCAGGGACATATCGAGATCGTCGACGACGCCGGTCCCTTGGCGATCACCGACGAACAAGTCGGCAAAGCGGCTGACGCCATCATCGCAGCCACAACGGCGGTCGACCGGTAGTTGGGCCCGACTCCCAGGCTGCAGCCCGGCCTCGACGGCGTCGTCACCGAGGTCCGCAACGGTGACGACCTCGGTTCGGTTGCGCCGCAGTTCCTCCCGTCGTCGGTTCAGAAACGTGGTTTTGCCGGTGGAGTGAGTGCCCATCACAGCAACCGTGACCGGGCGTTCCACCTCATTCGGTGTGCTCAAAACAACCCGTCCGGCTCGGGCGGCGTCAAGAACTCGGGCAGGCCGGAGGTCCGAACGATTGCGTCCCAGTCGAGTTCGCCGTCTCGGACGAGGCGGCACAGCAGTTGCCAAGCTGCCCAGGCGTCGTATCCGGCCCGGTGATATTCCTGGTCGCCGTCCAGTCCGCGCATGTCCAGCTCGGCGTGCTCGATCAGTTTGTCGAGCGCGTAGCTCTTCAAGCCGGGCCACACCGCCTTGGCCAGGCGCAGCGTGTCCAGGACCATGGGTGGCTTCCAATCGGGCAAGTGGTTGGTCAGTACCTTCTGCTCGACGTTTGCGTTGTGTGCCACCAGGGTTCGCCCGAACATGAGACGGCCAATCGCCGGAGATACTGTCGCCCATTCCGGGCAGTTGGCGACATCGCCGTTCTTGATGCCGTGGACCTTGCGCGTCACGATCGGAGTGATCGGGTTCTTCGGCCGGATGAGCCACGAGCGGGTCTCGTCCGGACTGACTACCGCTCCCGCCACTGGGATGATGGCGATTTCGATGATCTCCGGCGGATTCTGCCCGTTTCCCTCGACGTCCACGACGGCGATGTCGTGGCCGCGCAGGGCGGCGGGGATCTCCGTGTACGCGGTGGTCACAGCTCCTCCTTGGTCGCGGGCCAGCCGATTCCAGCTGTGTCCGCGCGGGGTGCTGGAACCGTTCCAGACTTATCCCGTCACTGGACCTCATGTCAGGTGACTCGGGCAAAGGTCGCGGCTGGAATGCATGGCGCGCGACGGCTTCGCCAGTCAGATCAGGCGCAGTACCAAGAGTAGGGGTCGGATGTGTTGTTCGTATACGCGCCGCCATATCCCGTCCCGACAAAGTAGGCCCAAATGTTGAGGCCTTTTCTCACTGCGCCGTATGGCGGCACCCAGCAGCGCCATCCATATGCCCCTTGTGACGGATAATCGAGAGTGGCGGTCCATCCCGCCCCATAATTCATGTGGCAGACCTGTACATACTCCCATTGCTGCATCGCCGACGCTGAGGGTGTAACTACGAGAATCGGCCCGAATGCCAAAGTGGAAGCCAGGAACAGCTTGGTTGCCAACCTATTCATGATTGATCTCCTTTTCGGGGCCTCCTTGCCGGAGTGTCCTGCAGCGAAAGCCTCGAGCGGCAGGAACTAACGGTAGCGCGTATTGCAGTGCCGCACAGCGCTATTGGACTCGAGGGTGAGCGTGAAGAAAGCAAATTGCAAGATGTAATTGGCGTGACGGCGTTTCGAATCGAGGACTCTCAAAATATCCAGCGATCAGGTTGGCTCATTTCTCTCTGGGGTGGTTCTCGGTCGCACGCGCCGATGGGCTTGCTCAGCGAGGAAATCCACTCCGGGCGCCTGGGCAGTTCAGCGGTCAAGAGGATCACACGCCCCCCTGGCCAGGCCCGTCGCGGTCGAGCGGAAGCCAGCAGGCAGCGTGACGGGCGCCGCCTTATCCGGCACACCCACTACCCCGGGTCGGTAGCGGAAGCTCCCAATCATCTCAGTCGGTCTGTCGCCACATCGCCAAACCTTGATCGAATAGGATTCCGGAGCCGATCTAGTTGGTTCCCAGGCAGCAAGAGGCCACCGGAACTGTTCGTGACGGTTTCCCGTTATGGCCCAGCCGGTGCGCCAAGCGCCGGGCGATGTTGCAAAACGCTAGAGTGCCCACACGGTGTGGGTGAATCGTTCGGTGGTGGTGAGCATTTCAGTGTAGTAAGACTGGTCGGTGCTGTATCTATCTGCACACTTGAGCGGGTGCGCTCCCAGAACACCTGGAACAGTCGACTTCGACCATCCGCCAAGGGAAGTGGCGATCTCCTGGATACAGTCGGTCGGGCGAGGGGCTGCCCGCGACCCCGGTGCCCAATGGCGCGCGAGGGGAGACCTGGACTCACCTGGCGGAGTTCAGGTCTCTTTCCACATCTCTCCGCGAGCCAGCTGACTGATTCTCTTTACGCCCAGACCTCATCGGCGAAGAGGGAATAAGGGTATGCGGCAACGCAATCCAGAGGTCGGAAACGTGCAACCTCAACTTGGTCTTGGCTAACCCAGGTTTCAGTCCGGGCGCATGGTCAGCAATAGTTGTGCCAGCGTCGGCGAAGTGGATGGTTCGCGCACTCAGTGCCGGCAGCGCCAGGAATAGGCGTTGTGTTCATCGAGGACCACGGCCACTGTCTGAGGCGTGTACTGATCACGACATGCCTTGGCGACATCGATGTTGTTGGACACCGCGATCGCCGTGCACCGCCACGACCGCGCATTGTGTGTATCGAGCGGCTTCGCGATCAAGGGAAGATGATATTGGGTGTCGCATGCCTTCTGCATGTTCACACCGTCGTCCGTGGCCCACGCTGGTGGAGCCAGTACTGCGGACGCGAATGTGAGTGCTGCGGTCACACCCAGGAGGGCTGCCGTTTTGTGCAAATCATGGTGAGTCTCTCTCGGTTCGGAGCTGTCAGCTCTGTTGACTCCCTCGAGCCCGAGGGCGGTCGGTAGAGGCTTTAGGATCCAGCAATGCGAAGGTCGGCACCGCGTGTTGCTGACAGATCGGAATGGCGCGCCCCACAAGTAATCGAATCGTCGGGATCTTGTGGCGCGAAAGCGCTTCCCGACGCCGTCGAGACATACCGCACGGCTTGTATTTTCGTTCACAGTGAAAATAGTCGGGCATATAGGAACAGCGTCGCACGAATCGGTTCGTGTCAGCCACACATCATTGCTCCAGGTCCATGTTCTTGATCTCCATATAACCAAATTTTGGAGATCGATTGGGAGCACCGGAGTCCGCTTGTTAGGGCGTCTCTGCCGTCAGTACAGAGCGGTGGTGCAGCGCAAATCCTGCCGTAGTAGATACGGTTATGTACGAATGTGCCGCATCGCTACCGGTAAATTGCGGCCAAACGCCCCTCGGGGGTGTCAAGGGCGAGGCTGTTCGGGCTTCACTAGAGTATGAGGGGGCGTCTACACCCGGCTGCTTTGCGATATATGAGGTCGTGCGTAGTGGTGACGAACGTGTGGCGCAGCATGTGCGGAACTCATCGGACACGACTCCGGCACAGATCCTGGTGACTCGTGCTCGCGGTTGATCTCCACGAACATCCGGACAGCCTGCTCACGCCGGTCTTGCGGGCACCTCCTCGAACCCGACACGACGCCATCCTTCCCTGGGGCCTGAAGCCTCCCGAGATCCTGAGGCAATTCAGAACACGTTTAGCGCTACGCATGAGTGCTTTCGATCAGTCGATGCACTACCCCGGCGAGCCAAGAATCCAGACGCTTTGCACGAGCTGAGCGACCGTCATCCCAGTCGTGCGTTATCTGGACATACGCGGCGCGCCCATCGGGCATGATCCCAAACCAGGACTTGCCAAAACCGCGCTCGGACAGGCGCGAAAGAATCTGGTTAACCCTCGCGCGGTCCCCCGAGCCGACTCCGTCTACCTCTTCGAGCGCAATTAGCGAGTCCATTCCTGTCTGGCTCTCTACCTCGGACGCGCGCCTGTCCTCTACGAAGACCGGGTAGCCGACGAGTCGCAATCTGCGATCAAGTCGATCGCGCCGTCTCTTGTGTCGCTTGCCTGCATTCGTAACGATCTCGCCGCGGCCGCTTACGAGCTTTACGTTGGCCGGAGTGCCGGCCTGTGGCGCGAAGAACGTACCGGCCGTGCTGAGAGCGAGCCCATCGACTGGCCAGGCATATCCGACGATTCGCGACATCCTGTACGGGTTGTCTTGGACTTCTATTTCGCCGAATTTGAAGTGGAAGGGCGTCGGATCGAAGGTGACTACTTGTCGGGGTGCGACGTTGGCGTCCAACAGCTTCCGCACCGCGGATGCTGCCGCAGACGCGATCTCGTCTGCGACAGCTTGGCCGTACTTGATGCCAAGGTTGAACCGCGCCTGTGCCAGTTGTTCTCGCTGGTTCGATGTGCGCCGTGATGCTTGCTGCAACTCGTCGAACTGCTCATCAAATCCCACGAACGAAGTATGGGAGCACCCGCAACTGCGCGGCGGCCGATTCAGCAAAGCTCTTCGTTCGCAGTGATTTTCAACGTCATTGCCACCATCGGCCAAACATCTGAGGGTCTGCTCGTTCTGGATCTCCTGCCACAGCAGGTACCTGATCCATGCCGAGTCGAGTCGCAGGGCGAGATCGTCTGGGCCGTAGCCCATCTCGCACAGATAGATATTGACGACGCTGTTGATCCGGGCTCAGTTCAATTGGTCAGTGTCTGTACCCGCACGGTTCGCGAAAGGGGGTGGCCGCGGATGTCCGCATCACGGCCCGGACTATCGATCGTTGCTGCCGTTGGCATTCGGATCATGGCATGCCGAGGTAGAGACTCGGAACCTCGGGCTCAGGTCCATCGGAGGACCTGGAAGTCATGCAGGACATTCTTCGGATACTGCAGCTGGACAGGCGATTTCCCGCCGTCCGTGTCGACGATGTAGAGATCCGCGCCGTTGTAGGTGAACACCAGTCGTTTGCCGTCGGCGCTGACGACAGGGCTGGTCACAGTGGCCTGGTTTGTCGCGGGCAGGAGGTCAACCTTCGGACAATCCGGTGGTGTGTTGGTCACTTTGGCGATCTGAGTGCCGTTCGCGATGACGTAAGTGGTCGCGGATACCCAACTCACCTGGGTCATCGCGTACTCGCAGTTTCCCTTGGCGCTATCGTCGCCAGCTCCGTACACACCGATCGAGCCGTCGGCTTCCCGCCATGCGACTACGGTCGCAAACGGGCCCAACGTCTTGACGAACTGGCCGCCAGAGGTAGCGCCAGCAGGGAGCCGGTAGACATCGAACTGTCGGTCGCTCGTCACCCGGGAGTAGTAGAAGTCGCCGTTGCGCCCAAAGCCGATCGAGTCGAAGGCATAGGACTGCTCGAAGGGACCCGGCTTCTGGCCTGCCGTGACGTCAGTGAATCGGCCGCTGCTGTCAACCCAGCCCGCGTGGCCCTGGCCGTCCACTGCCTTGCTCATGGCGAAGCGGTCCAGTGTTGGCGAAAGCACCAACTCGTAGCTGTAGAAGTAACCAGTCCAGCCAGCGATGTCGAATTCCCGAACCTTCTGGTATTGGCCGGTTTTCGGATCCAGGTAGCCGACGGTCTCCTTGTTACGGATCCCGTTCGAGCCCTTGCCGCTCGTAAAATGCACCAGGATGCCCGACGTCGCCGTACCTGCGGCTGTAGTGCTGACGGTCCCAGATGAAGCTGGCACGCCACCATTGGCGAGTGGCACACCGCCTGGCAGACGATTGGCACCATCGTTGCCGTCGCTGCTCGACACGACGTTGGCAGCGACGAGGATGATGATCAACAGGATGACGAGCACGGCCACTCCGCCAAAGAGCACTCGCTGCGGGTGCTCGTTGGCGTAGGTGACGGCCTTGTTGATTGTCGTATTGGCCGAATTATCAATCTCAGTAGGACCATGGAATTGCCCCGCCACCATGCCGCCGTGGACTGTCCCGGTGTTGGTGGCGCCACCGATGGTGGTGATGTTGGGAGGCGTGTATACGCGCGCCTGGTGTACGGCTGCTTCGACCGCAGCAGTTCCCGCCGCAAGCTCAGCCGCGAAGCCCGGGTCACTGCTCGCGGCCTGTTCTAGACTCTGTTGCACCTGTTGACGCGTACTGGCAGAGACAGGCTGTCCCGTCTCTGCTTCCTGCGTCAGCTGCTGAATCACAGGAGTCATGTGAAGTTTCCGGGATACGACACCCCATAGGCGATCAACTGCGGCATCGACTGCCTGATCTGAGTGCTCGTCCAATCGCCCCGCTGCCCGGTTCGCCTTGGTAACCAGCCATCCGGCGACCATCCCGACAACGACTTCCATTCCCGTCATGCTTCATCTTCCTGCCGATATTCCCTGCCGTTATCGGTCTCTATCGGGATGAAATGCAGCACGTAACGTGCGGTGCGGCGTGTTGGGCCTGCGTGTTCAATCCAGCTCTGTTGCTTGGTTCTTGATCCACATGGAAGGGGGTGGTGCGCCTTGGGTATCTGCGCGCAGGGAACGGGTCTAGATCACGCACGATCCGATCAATGACACAGAAAAGCGCAGCATAATCTGACGTCGGAAGGAATAAGCCGAGGCGAAGGGAGTGACAACGGACAGAAACCAAAATCAACGCACTCTCTGGATCAGCTCGGACTTCCCCAGATTGTCGGGAATCGCCAGGCACACGAGGGCCACTCGCTCATCGCTCGACAGTATGGGTATCACGCCGGTAATGCTCCCCAGCCCACTCGACTGATATTTTTATTGACGGTAGCAATTAACTGGCGAACGTTACCGCCATCGATGTCCATCACGCAGACGGCGTATGAACTACCGTTGCCGTGTCGCATGAAGGCAAGTTTGGTTCCGTCCGGCGAGAATACTGCGCCGCCGCTGTCACCAGTGTTGGTGATTTGCCGAATGTTGCCGCCGTCTGCATTCATCACAAAAATGTCGGACCGCTTGCCGTCCCACGAACCACGATAGAACACGATCTTGGATCCGTCCGGCGAATAGGCAGCGGCAGCACTGTCCCCGGTATGCGTGAGCTGCCGCTCGCTACTGCCGTCGGAATCCATCACGAAAATGTCAAATGCACTGGAACCAGAAGAACTCGGTGAGAGACGGTTGAAGGCGAGCCTTCGTCCGTCTGGAGAGTAAGTCGCGCCGATGCTGTCGCCGGTGTGGGTGAGTTGCTTCGCGTTGCTGCCGTCAGCACTCGACACGACGATATCGGTCTTACGATCAGGGCCTGGTAGCTCAAGGGTATACGCGAGCATTGCCCCGTCTGCGGAGAGAGCAGGTGCACCGGCAACGGGTAACTGACCGATGATCTGCCGTGAGTCTGTGCCATCCGTGTTCGACACATAGATACCGGACGCGGTACCTGCACTGTTGCGGCTCTACGCGATCTTGGTGCCGTCGAGCGAAGCAGCGACGATGCCGTTATCGCCGGTTGTATTGGTGAGCTGTCGTACATCGCCACCGTCTGCGTCGGCTGTGAAGATCGCCGTGTATGTAGTGCCGGGGTCCGCCTCGTACACGATGCGACCGTTAGCTAACTGGCGAGTCGTCAGGTCCGCGGTATTTGTACCTGGCGCCGATTCGCGATTCGAACAGCCTGCCACCAATCCGATTGTTGTCAGCAGCACGACCGCTGCCAATCGAGAACGATTCAGAGCACTCGGCGATGCGATCGGAGTCCAACCAACGAAGGTGAGCAATGCTATCCACTTCCTTGCTGCGTGGTGCGTCAGTTCCTATGCGGTGCGCCGAGTAACGAGTCTATTCGTCAGCTCGACTGTGTGAGCACGAAATCGTCCGACTTTGCCGGTTGACTCTCCGAGATCAATTGGACTTCTGCGCAATTCTTGCAAAGACACCGCACGGAGTGTGAAACCGGTACCCGGTTGTTCGCGGATCACGGTTGCCCTTCAGTAGAGTTCGCGGAAAATCGGCGGATGGCATAAAATTCTAGCGGTTTATCACGGAGATACTTGACCGTGCTATCCATCCCCGAAGGCGATCGATCGGAGTTAGCGGAGATTCTGCTCTCCAAGCGGATCCCTCACTCATGATGGTCGGGCTTGAGGCTGAATACACCTCCCGCTTCATCGAATTCGGGATTTGTCGACACGGAAGACGAAGTCGTTCATATAAAACGGATGCCAACGGCGACCGACCTGCACAAGGCCTAGTTGCCCAGACCACCGCCTGATCTCCCTCGGCGTGTGAAATGACGCGCGCGGCGTCCAGAATTGGTCAGCGAGAACATTGATCAACTGCTCATCGTTCAAGCGCTGCCTGATCTGGAACGTGACGAACGCTCTGGTGACCGCCATGACCCAGGACGGCGTGTGGTGGAGGCGCGCGCTCGGTACGCGTGCTCTCAGTCGACTGGTCGCGAGGTACGCGAGATGGTAGGGAGTCCACTTGCTGTACAAGCCGACAATGACGGTCCCTCCGTCCGCGGTCACGCGAACCATCTCCGCCAGGCCCGCGCGACAATCCGGCGTGTGATGCAGAACGCCCAGTGCCAGAGAATGATCGAAGGCGTTCTCACGGAAAGGCAATGCCAGGGCGTCGCATTGGACGGTACGTATACCGCCCGAGGCCCGCGCCCGCTGCACTGCCACTCGGGTGAGATCGACAGCTACGACCCGGGCACCCCGCTGGGTCAGGGACCGGGCAACGTCGCCCGAACCACATCCAACATCGAGCACGGTCGAATTCCGAACCCTGAAGTCGGGTAGGACAGTGCCCAACCGTCGACACCAGAGGGCTACTCGTTCGTCGCCGCCCGCGATGAACGGAAATTGCTCGTAGTGGGCCTTGGTCAGCGAGCGGAGTTCATTTCGGCTGACGGCAGAGGAAGCCGTTGTCGGCGCCTTCGCGCGAACCAGTGAGCCAGCACGGACGAGCACACGCTCCACGCGTATGTTGCGACGCATATGCCGAATACCTCCCAACGTGGGCACAGTGAGATCGCTGTCGCCAGAGTCGCGACATTCATCGGAAAAAGGACACGGCGGATGAGCAGCCGGAGGGTGACCGTAGTACGACGCAGAGCGTTGTACAGCCCCACGATGCTCGCGATGATGAATACCATTGCGACCGTGAACAGGCTGATCTGAACGATGGACTGACGGGGACGACTTAATTCCGCGATCCCCGCGCACATCAGCAAGACCACCGCTGCGGCGAACACGATCCCGCAGTACCGCCTGAATGCTCTGGTGGTGAGAATGTCCTTGTCAGGCCCGACGGGCTCCACGCCCAGAGACAATGCGGCTGTGTGGGCGTTCACCATTCGATCGTGTGTCAGATCCTTCAGATTTCCACGCATCATGTTCAGCGTCGGCCCCTGGGCAACCAGGCTCGCGACGAGCAGGAGAACCGAAAGGGTCGGCCTACCGCCGCAGATCACGATCCCGAGGACAACCGGGACGCCGATGAAGATTCCGAACAGCCAATCCACGAAGAATGGATGCAGGCCACCGAACTTCTTCTGGAAGGCGTTCCCATACACACCGACCCCGAGCAACGACAGCAAAGGAACGATGGCGTGGACCATCTCCCGCGAGAGCCAGACCGCCACGACTCCCGCGCAGACCGCAGCGACGCAGGTGAATGTGAGGGCCTGGCGACGATCACAGTCGCCCGTAACCAACGGTGCGCGCGTGCGTAGCGGATTGAGCCCATCGGTCCGTGAGTCCGCTATGTCGTTCACCGCGCACCCGACGCAATGGGTCAGGATCCCGAAAACATAGAAGCCCGCCCCTTTCCCGATGGGCGCATTGGGCACCATCAGAACTCCCATGCCATAGGGAAATGCCCCGACGAACGCTACGTTGACGCGCCCCAGTGCATAGAACGCCCGCACCAACCGCACCGTCGCACCGAACGCCATAGCTCAGCCGCTCCGTCGAACTGATGCGCTCCGGTGTCGGCGGATAGCGAACACCAGCTCCCAGAACAGCATTACAAGCGTGGCGCTCACGAACGTCGACCCGTCGGCGTTGAGCCCGATGGTGAGGAGCATGAGCACGAAGCCGGCTGCGAAGTAGACCTCCCGGCCGCGTCGGGAAGGTCGACGCGAGCCAACCAGGAGCCTGTACAGATCGATACAACCGACCGAGGTCACCGCGACACAGATCGCCACCACGGCACAGTCGGTCCACCCGAATCCTCGCAATGACAAGACAATTCCGAACAATCCGCAGGAGACGGTGAGCGCATGCAATGTCACGCAATACCGCCGATAACGAGGCCCTGGTGCCAAGTGACCGTCTGAGGTTGCCGTGGCTCCCAGCACGACCGCGACCGTCCGAAATCCAGTCACCAGGTCCGAGGAGAGGTCCTTGAGGTTGCCCGCGATGCTGTTGAGCTCCAGGGCAAGGAAGAACATGAAGACTGTCGCGATCCACACGATCGCCGGTATGCGGTCGGTGTAGGCAACCGCAGCGACGGGTACAGGTGCGGCCATCGTGACAGCGAACAGCGAGTCCATGAGAATCGGTCTGTCGGTCGCTTTCTGATACACGTTCACAACCGCGCCGAGTATCAGACAGAACGCGAATGCGATCACCGCGGTGGGTGGCCAACCAACGGCGACGATGACCGCGAGCGCGAGCACTGGAAACGAAATTGACAAGATCAGCGCGATTGCGGGTGAGATTCTGCCGGAAACCAGCGGACTCGCCACCCGGGCAGGGTTCTCGCGGTCCCGCGGCAGATCGACGAAATCGTTCAGCGCGAAGATATACCCGTTGATCAGTAGCCCGAGCAACCAGAACAAGCTCAGCTCGACGATCGACAGTTCGACACCGGTCAGCAGTGGTCCGATGGCGAACGAGAACCCTTCGAATCCCACCGCTTGGATCCGGACGAGTCGAGCGAAATCGTCTATTCTGGGTCGAATCGGTTTGTCGCACAACTCTTCTCGACTGTCGGCGGCTTCCCCGGTCGTCATGATTGGCCCCTCCCAGCCGAACCACGCCGCGGATCACCGGTTATCCGGACGATCACATCTGTGGCAATCTGCCCGAGTGCGCGAACAATTCGGTTGGGACGCAGCGCCTTCAGGAAGGCGGCGCGCTGCTCTGCGTCCCATTCGCTGATGGCCGCCGCGTCCACCGACGCGCATGGTCGACAGCGCCTGCGGATCACTCGTCCTTCGCGAACCGTCACGCCAGGTAGGCGCGCGATCCGACGCAATCGGGCACCCGAGACCCACAGCGGATGCAGCAACAGCACGCCAGTCGGGCGCAATACCCTTGCGATCTCGCGCACACAGACATCGACATCGTCGACGTGCAGCAGCACCCACACAGCCACGACGATGTCGAAAGTATCGTCAGCGAACGGAAGCGCAGCGCAATCACCCGCCACCGCGATCTGATCGTGCACGGGCCGGGCGCGCGCATAGTCCCGATCCAATGTCACTGTGCGCCAACCGAGTTGCTGTAGTTCGTGACCTAGGGGAGAGTCTCCGGCGCCCAGATCGAGCAACCGGCTCCCCGGTCGTTCCCACTCGGGGCCGAAGACGAACTGGGCGAAGGCGCGATCCGTGCGTCCGGTTCGAAGCACGTTACGTCTGGGGGTAATTCGACTGTCCGACACTGGTAGCCGCTTCATCTCGATCGTCCTGACCGAACTGTTCTTCTGCCGAATCGGCTCAACTCCGACACGCACGAAACCGTGTCGTCTATACGCGCGTTCGAGCCGTTCGTCATCTGTCCGTGCCGAAGTGAGCAGCACGAGCTGATGCGCATCAGCGACCGAAAGCAGCAGGCGCGACAAGGCCACCGCAGTACCAGCTCCCCCACGCCCCTTAGCCGGATCGGCGGCGAAGTTGATCACACGCCATTCCAGGGGAATCGGCATGACTCCCCGCGGGAACTGCGATCTGTCGAACGTGTGCCCCTGTCCGAATAGCGGCCACATTAGCGCCCACCAGTACCGCACGAGCTTGCATTCGGGCACCATGCCGATCACAGCGGTTGATCCCACCGCCAAATGCGGAGTGCGGACAAGTTTGAGTGCGTAACGCCATCGTGCACGCCGGTCGGTCCGCCCGAACTGTGCGACAAGAAGCTGCGACAGTGCGCGACTGTCACCTATCCCGACCCAACGCTGCGGCAAAGTGGAGGACATCGGACAGTCAGATCGATTCGCCGCTGAGCTCGAGGCGATGCCCCACTCGAACAGCCCACGCATCGCACAGTTCAGCGAGCGGCGTGGCTTCCACTTGGTCAGCAAGCTCCTTCGCTACCGCGAACATACGAAGCGCCATCTGGCAGGACACTCGGCTGACGCCGCTCACTTCGGCCGCGAACAGGATGTCATCGACCTCGGCGGAACGATGCTCCAATCCCGCGTCCTTCAAGTGCAACAACGTATGCGAGAGAGCCATTGTCATATTGCCGTCGGCGTGATCGATTGCCAGGTCGCTCAGATCATCCATGAGTTGCAGGCCCGCACAGAAATGCTTCACTGCCTCGAGGAGGACAGGGATGCCATCCTGTCGCCCGGCTCGCGCGGCTACAACTTCAAATGGCGTATTGCAGGGTGCGGCTTTCCAACCCAGGTTTGTTATCTCCGGAGGTGTGTAACGGTACAGATTTCCTCGATGGAGGAGATCGTTGGAGATGGCTGCCGAGTACAACAGATAGTTCCGCCGATGCGACTCCAAAGCATGAGATAAATCGGACATTGGTGAAGCATCAGGCCACCCGATCACGGCGATTCTCCGCAGGTATTCGAATAGGGCTTCGTGCGCGATAATGCAAAGTTCCGGAGACGTGACGCCACCGTCGACTATCGAGTCCTGATAGGCAAAGAAGACGTGTCCCACAGCCAATGCCACCAAAAACTCTTCCATCGGAATCGAGGCAGCCCACCCCGATGCCAGAGCTGGAGGCAAATAGAAGAACCCGCTGTTCAGGCCGAAGATCGACAGCGGAAGCCTATCGATCTCGGCCTGGAAAGCTGGCACCGCTGCAGCGAGAACAGACTTAGCCGATCTCTCGAGACTCGACCACGGATAGTTCTCCTGCATCGATACGATGCATTCCGGCAGTACAAGCTTACCGCCGGAATGACTCGAAATCTCTACCATCCGTCGTCGGCGTCGTTCGCCCTCGGCTGTCGCTCGATGAACTTTCGACGAGTGTCTGGGTCATCGAACGCTTCGATGAGTCCAGTCGCCGAACTGCTCGCCATCAGTGCATCGATCTCACGGTCCAGTTCCATACGCGAACTAACTTGCGTTGTCATGAATTTCCTTTCTCTGGAGCCAACTGCGAGCATACATCGACCTGCGGGCACCCGCATTCCCAATCGGAAATCAGGAGTAGCTGTTCGATGTGCAATTGGCGCGGCGGCCCGCGGCGCATCCATTTGCTAATGCTAGCTATTAGCCGAATTAAAACTGGTCGTTTGATTAATTTGCCGCAAAGTTCTTTGTTTAGGCACAACAACCGACCCGAAACTATTAATTACCGCAAACAACCGTCCAGTTCGAAATGAGGTAAATCGACGCTCAGACCCCGAATCCTGCGGCGAACCACAATGGCTTAAAGAGACCGCTCAGGCATATTGCGCAGGCTGGCGTCGCTGATCTTGGGGCCTTCGATCGAACCGTCACCGCCCGCCCTCACCGTCGTTGACGCGAACGTATCGACGCATGTGAGAGGCAGTTCGTCGTACAGCTGCTGATGACAGGCAGACCGAACCCTTGATTGCTGAAAGACCAAGGAAGAGAACCCTGCTCAGGGACTTGCGACGGTCGTGTTGCGAACCTGTCGCCTGTGGAGGGCAGCGCATACGATCTCCAAGAGCCCCCTCCCGGTCAGCAGATATCGCCCAGAAATACGAGGGTCATTGGGTTAGTTGACTTCTGGCTCCGTCGGGCGCGGGATGGTCGGCCGCTCCCCTGGAAAGAAGGCGGCTGGCCACGTCCCTGGAATTCTGCCTTGGGACCTGCGCACGGCGGTGTCCAGACGGTCGAACCTCTGCAGGAGCGCTATCCCGTCCGTCACAGTCTGACGGTGTGACTCGATCGCGGCATCGAACCCAATGGGCGTGTCTTCGTGCTTGAATACCCTTGCGATACCGTGCATTGCGTCGTTGCGCTGTCCGGCCCACGTACGGATGTCGGCGGTCACTTCGCGGAAGTTGGGATCGTGCTCCACACCGCTGGTTTCTTTGCCCCCTACGAGCTTGATGCAGAGCGGACCGATCGCAGTTACCGGGATGGTGGCGACGCCCTGCAGGTGGCTGAGGCGGCTCGCCAGACGATCCCCGATAAGCGAGTCGAGAATCGCAATCGCCTCGAGATGGTAGCCCTGGCTGGTACAACGCTCGATTCGGTCGAACGCCTCTGCGTAGCGTTGCCAGCGCTTGTTACCGAGTCCATTGCCTCGGGACTTTTCACGCCTTGGCGTTTCCATAGTTCCCCTCCGTGGAGCATGCGGAGCGAGGTGGTTGCGCCGCTTCATGATCTTAGGCAGCCATCGGTCACCAGATCTACTGTCGTGCAGATGATCTCATCAAGCGAGCGGTCTGGCGTCGGGCTTCGCCAGCCCTAGCTGGCGCTCGGCCCTTCGACCGAGTTGCGGGCCTGTCGAGGGGGATTCTGATCAGATCTCGCGCGGCATCCGCCAGTGACAGACTGGCTCGCCAGAAGGTCGAATGCCCGTCCATAGATGGCGATCTCCCTGGACTGTTTGATCCTCAATTCGACGCTGGCGCCCTCCACGACCATCAAACCCCTGTCGTACATTACGAAGTTCATCGCAGCGCGGGGCTATAGGCTGCGGCACCGGCAGATCCCGAACGTCACCCGAGGCCTGTCACCCGGCGAGCTCGGTATGTTATGAAAGATCTTGAGCAGCAGTCACCTTCGACTACATGCCCGAGCCCGGCTCGCGGTCTGAGCCTGTGTTCGAGCCCGCGTGGCATTGCCCGAACAATCTGAAAGCGATCTCTACACCGTGCGACTGCGCAGCAACAAAGAGACCACGTTCCGAGCGAAGCTGGCTGCCTGGGTGGTTGGGCTGAGCCTGGCGGCGATCACCGGCCTATCCGCCCTGGTCGTCGCCATGGCCGACACCGGCGACAGGGACCGTGTATCGCAGCTGGTGTTCTCATCCGTGCTCCCCCTGTTCGGCACATGGGTGGGTACCGTCCTGGCCTTCTACTTCGCGCGCGAGAACTTGGAAGCCGCAACACAATCCACGTTGCGACTCTCAGGTGGGTACAAAAAAGACGACTCGGTCTCCGCTGTGATGATTCGCCGCGAGCAGATGATCGTTCGATCGACCGCCCCCGGCGAGTCCGCAAGCGACATCACCCTCGAGTCCATCGCCACGATCATCGCCGTGACAGGTAAGAAGCGGGTACCCATCCTCGACGACACCGGAACCGTCAAGTACGTCGTTCACCAATCGCTACTCGATTCCTACGCACGCACAGTGACGCCGGAGCAATACTCCCACGCTCTGCTGGGTGAGCTGTTGTCCGGCAACGAGAACCGTCGGCTCGCCGAGGCGATCGGCTTCGTCTCCATCACTACCACCGCCGTTGAAGCAAGAGATCAAATGCACCGGGTCTCCGACTGCAACGATGTCTTCGTGACATCCTCTGGATATCCCGGCGAGCCCGTACTCGGCTGGCTCACCAACAATCTGCTGGCCACTCTTCAATAGCTCACGTCAGCTACTCGGCAAGCTTTCTTGGATCTTCGGGTCGGACTCATCCGATACGCCGCAGAATGGCCTGTTCAGAGGACAGCGCTGACGAGCTGCGGTCAGCTCCGGCTGGTGCCGTCCGGCTTCAGATTGTTCTGATCAACTCCGGTGCGCTGGGCGAACGCGTGAAGTCCGGGCAACGTGGTCGCTCCAGGCTGACGAAGCAGGCTCAGGGTTATCTTTTGTATCGGCTTGCGGTAACGGACTTCGTCCGGAGCGATTCGTTCGGCCGCCAAGAGCGCGCGATAGCTCTGCTCGGGCTTGCCCCATTGATGGAAAGCGCGGGCGACGTCGGCCCAGTATCGTGCGCGCCGCTCAGCTGAGACGATGGCCGCGGGATTGATTCGCCGCGCCGTCTCGATCGCCACCCCAACGTCGCCGAGCACCCGTGCGGAACTGACTCGGTACAGCGCTACGGCAGCGGGGTTGTTGTCGTCCAGTCTGGAGGTGGCATCGGCGGCTTCGGCAAGCAGCGAAAAGGCGGTGTCACGGTCGCCGTCGCTGGCAGCGGTGTAGGCCGCGGTGGACAGTAGCGATGCATAGGTCACGAGATATGCAGGGCCGCTGCCCAATTCGCGCTGCAACGTCGCCGCTGTATCGACGACGAGGTGTTGTGCGACCGATGTGTGGCCGGTACGGCGCAGCACGATCGCCCATGCGCGCTGAGCGTCCGCGACAGTGCAGATATCGTCGCTACTTTGTGCTGTGTGCACGGCACGATCGGCTGTCGTCCAGGCAAGTTGGTCACGACCGAACTTGATCATCAGTCTGGACGCGAGCAGATAGGTCTGGGTCAGCAGGATGTTGGCTGCGGCAACGTCTGCGCGGGCGCGGGTTGTCTCATCGCGCGTGGCGATTGCGGTAGGAAGCAGATTGGGCAGGCGGGCGGCAAGGTCGCTGTAGTGGCCGAAGTCGAATGCAGTCCGCGCCGCAGCCAGCTCACGCGCAAGCTGGTCGACTCCGACTGGCCGGCTCCCCGACGGTGGACTCAGCAAGACCGCTTCGAGCTGCCGCAGCGGATCGGTGCGCAGCGTGAGTGGCGAGGCGGCGCCGAGTGCAGCGGCGGTGCCGACCAGTCCGGTGAGCAGCGTTCGACGCCGCATGTCGGTCTCCTCCTCTGGTGTGGAGATGACGCCGACGATAGCTGCGGGCCAGGATGTTCGCACCGCTTGCGAGGAAGTGTCGGCCAATCCAAGCAACTGCGGTGGGATCGCAAGCACCTCGGAAAGACCGCGCAGGACGCGAACATCGAAGAGGTTCTGCTTGCCGGTTTCGAGCCGCGACAGGCTCGCGACCGAGTAATTGGTACGGCGAGAGAGGTCGGCGAGAGTAAGGTTGCTGGCTCGCCGGACTGCCCGGATGACGACACCGTAATTGCCGGACTGAGCAGCTGCGCGGACGGCGTCGGTGTTCCAGTTCGCATTGGCCTGGTTCATTCCCGAGTCCTTCGCCTATGCCGGGAATTCGAGCGTAGCGGCCCAATCATGGCGGCCGCCAGATGATTTGCGCAGCGCGCAAAGTATTTCCATGCCGCGCAAGGACAATGGCGCACACACCTGTGGGAGTCGTGTGATGGAGGGGTCGCGACAGTTCATCCCATCCCTGCCGCGATGGAGGCACACCGATGATCATCCCCACAACCGGCGCCGCGGCCCGTACCACGTCACTCCGGTACGAAATGACCACTGCCGAACTCGAAAACGCCGGGCTCCTCCATGCCGACGAGAACACAACCATCAGTCGGTTCGCGGTGTTTGTTCCTGCCGACGAGTTCGGAGACCTGCGGCCTGTCGTGATCGGTCGCGGTGCGGTGATCAACGCATTCGCGGTTATCCACGGTGGCACCAGGCTCGGTGAGAATGCACGGATTGAGGAGTGCGCCGTGGTCGGCAAGCCCGAACGCGGATACGCCGTCGGACAGATCCATCCCGGGCACGGCGGTTCCACTGCGATCGGCACGGATGCGGTAATCCGTTGCGGAGCAGTTGTTTACGCCGCAGTCGAGGTCGGATCAGGGACGGTGGTCGGGCACCACAGCCTGCTACGGACCGGCACGCGTATCGGTGATGAAAGCCAGCTCGGCCACTACCTCAGTGTGGAACGAGGCACCACCATCGGACGGCAGGTGCGGTGCTCGCCGGGCTCGCACATCACCGGTTCCACGCAGGTGGCCGACCGCGTGTTCCTCGGGGCGGGGGTACGCACGATCAACGACAAGACACTCACCTGGCGCGACCCACACCGCGAGCCGGTCCTGACCGCACCGCGATTCGATACCGGCGCGAAAATCGGCAGTGGCTCAGTCATCCTCTCGGGGGTGACCATCGGCGCCGAGGCTCTCGTCGGCGCCGGCTCGCTGGTAACCCACGACATCCCGGCGGGTGCGCTGGCATACGGGCAGCCCGCGCGCGTCCATGGGGAGGCACCATGAACGCCCGTGCGCTCGTGGAGGTCATCGAAAGCTGGTTCGAACCGCTGCGTCCGATTCTCGATCAGGATGACAGCCTGGACTGGCGGCGGCTGAAAATCCTCGCCACTACTCTCGACGAAGCAGTCCAAAGTTATCTCCTCACAACAGAACTCACGTCTGGACCCGAACGTAGTCGCGCGCTGCAAGAGATCCGGTCCGAGTTGGCGCTACGCGGCATGCTCGACACCACGGGTCAACCGATGGTGTTCGCGGCGCTCGCACAGTTCCTGTGTGGCTATCGCGACATCGATCTGCGTGATGCGTTCGGTCTCGGGCACGGTGTTCTCATCGATAGGTACGGCAAACCGCGCGCCCGTCAGCGCTGGGTCCCGCAGCTGCTGGCCGGACAGTTGGCCGGAATCGCGATCACCGAGTCACACGGCGGTTCCAATCCGGCAGCCACCCGCACGACTGCAACCGCGGCGACTGACGGGACGTGGCTGGTCACCGGCCGCAAAACGTGGATCAGCCGGTTGGCCGAAGCGGCTGTTTTCATTGTGTTCTTCCGCGCACCAGACGGAACCATGGCCGCTGCGACGATTGACGCGACATCGCCTCGCCTGCACAGACACCCGATCGAACCCGCCGGACTTGCGGGCTGGGCCTGGGGCGTCCTCGACCTCGACGCCGTGGTGGTACGCCCAGAGGATGTGCTGTGTGGCGAGGGGATGGCGATGCTGCGCCAGCACTTCGCCCGATACCGGCCATTGGTCACATCCACTGCCCTCGGCGGAGCCGCTGCCCTGTTCGACGAAGTGACCGAATCCCTGGCCGCCCGGCTGGCAACCCCCGCCATCACACGGTTGCGAGACTCGGCGCTGGTGACAGTCGGGCGTTCCCATGTCCAGCTCGTCACCGCACTACTCGGGGCTATTGCCGCCGGCCAACTCGCCGAAACCGCCCATCCCGACACCGAGAGATGGGGCGCCGCAACGAAGGCCCACGGCATCGATATCGCCAACCAGACAGCTGCCGATCTCGCGCTTCTGGTTGGGGCAGAAGGATTCCGCGCTCACGGGCGCCTGGCCAAGATCCGACGCGACCTGTCCGGGTTGCTCTACGCCGATGGCATCCACGACAGCCTCTACCGAGCCGCCGGCAAACAGCACACGGCTATGAGAAAGGAAACGACAACGCCTGCGCGAGCATCCGGGCCCCTGCTCGAATCCCTATGAGTCACACAGCAACAGAGCGAGGGTGACCCGTCACTACATGATCGGCCGCCCCTGCTCACACAACACAGTCGCTCCGTCTCGTGCGCCAGCCAACCCCGCAGCGAGGCGATCGAGCAGCAAAGGTTTCACCAGAGCTGCGGCCTCATCCAAGGTATGGAAGGACGCCGAGAGAATCTCTCCGTCTCGCAGCCTCATTCGCGCAGACGAGTCGTCCGGAAGGACGCCTCCGTCGAAAACGAAAACTACTCCTTCGGGCCTGGAGTCTTGCGGGCGAACGTAATCCACGACAAGCAGCCGCCCCAGCGGAATCCGCAGTCCCAGCTCCTCGCCAACCTCGCGCTGAGCTGCCGCCCACGGCGACTCATCGGCTTCCACGGCACCACCGGGAATCTCCCAGTTCGGCTTGTACGACGGTTCGACCAGCAACACGCGGTCTGCGCTGTCTCGGAACAGGACTCCCGCTGCCATCCGCTTGCGGGCCAATCTCGCCACGTAATCCGCGACAGGCAAATCCTCAGCCGCGGAACTGCCGGAATCAGGCCGGGTCACCTGAGCCACCTTAACGACGCCTGCACACCAACGCGCGGCGATCGCGCCGCAACGCGTCACGAACACGTCGTGACAAGGCCTGCTGTCTCCACCCCATGAAAGGAACAGAGTGACCACTTCACCCACAAGACATGATATGAACGATGATACCGTCTATATCATGGCCACGAAGCAGATCTCCATCACTGTCGACGAGCAGATCGTCGCCGCCATCGAACGCATCTCCGGCGGCAACAGATCAGCGGGATTCGAGCACGCCGCGCGGGTGTACCTGCTCACCTCGCAAGCCAAGGCGATGACCAGCGAAGAAGATCAGCAGCTCGCCGACTTCGATGCGACCTGCGAGCAGTGGCGCGCCAGTGCATAGAGGTGACGTCTACAAAATCAGCACGGTGACGGGTCGCGCGATGAACGCGCTCGTGGTGTCCGACATCGACGTAGCCGAGCCAATCGGCTACGTCTTCATCACCCCGATCGTCGAATCTCCTGGTACGCGCCAACATGTCACCGCACCGATCTCCGCAGTGGAGAACGGATCCGCGGTCGTATGGCGTACCCAGTCCGTACCCTTGGCCAACCTGGAAAAGGGCGAACTGGCAGGCCAGGCCACCGACAGCGAGATGGCCGAGGTTGATTCGCTGCTCAAGGCCCTGTTCGGGCTCTAGCGAACGGGCCCCGCGAGATGAACGAGCCCCGACCTCCACGGTCGGGGCTCGACCACTGGAAGGCCCAAATGAGCCACACATCCTGGAAGGCAGGGCCGCCGTCAAGTGAGAAGCCGAGAAATCCGTGCCCGTCGTGCTCGTTCAGGGCGACTTGTCGCTGCGATTGCTCTCCTGATCGTCACCGCGTCCGTTGCAGGGTGCGATAGCAAGACCGACACCAGCAAACCGCCACCAACTGTCGAGGACTTCTGCACTCCGTTCCTGAACTACTTCCGCACCGACTTCCCGATCGATACCGTCAAACCGTCCTACCTCACTGGCAAACGTCAAGCCGATCAGCCTGTGAAGGACGCGTTCACCTGTGTCTTCGACCCGGTCAAGGCCGGCAACCCATCGCTCACCGCCAGCGTCGCACTAAGGCCGACCCGAGCCGACGAATCAGATGGCGGCCTGACTCCCTATCTGAAGGAAAACCACTTCGCACCCCTTCCTGGGCATGGGAAGGAAATCTGGATCCGAGACGCACGCACCAAGACGGGTCCTATCCAAACCAAAGGCGTCGTCGAACTCACCACCCGAATCGATCCGTGGGTCGGTTCCATGGAAATCATCAATGAAAACGACACCCTGGTGATCACCGACGAACAGATAGGGAACGCCGCCGAACTCCTCATCAAGAACACCGAGGCCTTGAGTCAGTAGCAGAAAAATCACCGGCGACCTCGCATCGAAGTCACAGACAAACACCGGAACCACGTTGCTTACCCGACGTTGTGCAGCCCACACGTCCGGGTCGTCAGGATCCAGGCCAGCGTCTACCAGTGCATGACGACTGATACCGGCGTCCATGTTGTCTTGGACGACAGTGTGCCCTTTCAGGTTCCAACTTTCCGACGACCGCGGCCCACCGGTTTCATCGGACCAGCCACGACAGTCCGTCAAGCAGCGGGCAAGTAGCACCCGTCCTGCGCGGCCTGCAGCGATTTCCTCATAGATGTCGATTGGAACCGCTCGCTAATGCGGTGCGCGATCGACCTACCATGCTCATCCAGCAAGCCGACCGCCCACTCCCAGGGCTCATCCCCGCGCGTAAGCCCCCGAAGTAGCCCTGGTCAGCAAACCCGCATCCTTCGCCGTGACGGAATCGCCTCCGTCACGGCGTTTTTCGTCTCCACCCTCATCGAAAGGCGATCCACCATGCCCGAAATCGATTGGCCCGCAGCCCCTTGCGCGATCTGCGACTCGGCCGTCAACGATGACCACGCGCAAATGCTGGACTCCGAGAGAATCTGCCCCTCATGCGCGGCTCGACTGCCGCGCTGCGACCGGTGCCGCGGGCCGAGTCGGCGACTGGCAGTGACCATCGAACTCGGACGACTCTGCCCGCGATGCGCCGCCGGGTGGCGGGAGTGCGCGCGCTGCCGCTACTACTCCCCGGCGACCTGGCCCACCGACACCGCCGACTATGTCTGCCCACAGTGTGTGGACCGGTTCTACGATCACTGCGCCGTCTGCAGTTTCTACACCGCCGAGAGCCGATATGTCTCGGGCGGTACGCGGGTGTGCTCGCGGTGTGCGCCGCGCTATACCGCCTGTGAGCACTGCGGCACGCTGTTGCCCCGCTACACCGACTGCGATAGCTGCGACGCGGGTGGGCGCATCTGGAACTACAACTACAAGCCCGACCCCCGATTCTTCGGCGCCGGACCGGTCTTCCTCGGCTTGGAGCTGGAAATCGTTGTGCCGGAACATCATTACCAGCTCAGTGCGCAGACCGTCAGCGACCATGTGCATGAGCTGGCTTATCTCAAGCACGACTCGTCGATCGAGCCACTGGGCTTCGAGCTGGTCACCCATCCCATGGACTACACGTTCGCGATCGAGCACTTCCCGTGGCCACTGCTCGAGCAGCTGAGCGCATTGGGGTGCTACTCCGATCACACCGTCGGAATTCACGTGCACCTCTCGCGCGCTGGCTTCACCTCGCCCGCCCATATCTATCGCTGGGCCAAACTGATCTACCGCAACGAATCCCACACCGTGGCCCTGGCTCGGCGCCGATCGCCGTTCGCGCAGTTCTCTGCCACTGCGCGCGAGCGCGTCAAGCACACCGCCAAGGACGATGTGCGGCGCTTCGGGCTGAACCGATACTAGGCGATCAATCCGCATCCGCGCGCGAGCCTGGAATTGCGGGTGTTCGCCGGATCCCTTGAGAGCCACCAGGTGCAAGCCGCGCTCGCCTTCGCCGCAGCCACCGTCGAATACACCCGCGGACTCGATTCCGCCGCCGTCATCCAGCACAGCGGCTGGGACTGGCATCGATTCACCGCCTGGGTGCGCCGGCATCCGGAATACGCCCCGTTGCAGGCCGAGCTGGAGGCGCTCACATGTGCCTGCTGACCTTCCTGCCCGGCGGAGTAGCACCCGATCTGGGCGCACTGCGCAATGGTGCCCGGGCCAACCGGGACGGTCACGGGTTCGCTGTGGTCACCGAGTCCGCCATTCTGGTCGGGCGCAGTATGGACGCGGGAGTCGTGCTCGACAATTTCGCGGCAGTCCGCGCCCGCCATCCGCGCGGACCCGCGCTGTTCCACAGCCGCTATGGCACCCACGGCGCGGTGAGCATCGACAACTGCCACCCGTTTCGCCTCGGCGGTGATCGGCGAACGGTGGTGGCGCACAACGGTGTTCTGCCCCGGCGTGTGCAGCCCGCACCCTACAACCCGCGCTCGGATACCCGCATCGCCGCCGAAACCTATCTGGCACGTATGCCGTTCGGATCCTTCGACACCCCGCGCGGCCGACGGGACCTGGAAGCGTGGCTCGGGGCCAGCAAGATGGTCGTGCTCACCATCGACCCGGCGTTCGAGCAGAACGCATATGTGTTCAACGAATCCGCCGGGATCTGGGATGACAGGATTTGGTATTCCAATCGCGGCTATCGCTCCGATTCCTCAGCGGCACTGCTCGGTTCGCGCGCATGGCTGTACGTCTGCGAGGCCTGCGATGAGGTCGACTTCAGCCGGCGCGGCCGCTATTGCAGCCGGTGCGGCTGGTGCTTCCACTGCGCCAACCACTTCCCCCACTGCGACTGCGACACCGGTCTGAACCCACCGGTGCCCGCCCTGGGACGCAGCGGCCGCTAGCCAGCCGAGCTTCACCGGCACCGGCGACCACGGTCCCTGATCGACCTACCCACCGCCGATCGCTCGCGGGGCGAACACGCTCGCATGCCACAGGCGTATTCATCCCGATTTCCCACCCGCACAACATATTCGGCTCACGGAGATGTCCCGCGAGCCCCGCCGCGCTGCGCCGAACACCCGCGCGGTCCGCACCTCACCTCCCCCGCTGTCCGCCCACCGACAGCGGGTCCCGACCCCTTTCCTCATCAGAAAGGCATACCCATGCCCACATCCAGATCCGGATCCAGATCGACTGCGGCACAGGTCCTCTGCCAGTTATGCGCGGCCCACGTACCCGAACCCCCACCTGATCACGGCGGCGAGCCCTTGTGCTCGGCCTGCGAGGACCTACCGCTCTGCGAAGGCTGCGGCGACCGCGCCCACGAGGTCCACAGCACCGTCGATGACCGATTACTGTGCCGCCAGTGTGTGCGGGCGTGGTTCGAATGCGAACTGTGCCAGCGCTACACCGCCACCGGCACCCCCACCATCGACGACGGTATGGCGTGTGATCGCTGCGCCGATCTGCGCTACTGGCGCTGCTCGGACTGCCGCCTGCTGGCCCGCTCGGTGCGCCACGTCGACAACGGCGAGCAAGTCTGCGTCGATTGCGAGGACGACTACCGCGAATGCGCGGAATGCGATCACCTCACCAGCGGCGGAACCTACTGCTCGCACTGCGCTGTCGACGACCACGACGATCGCGTCTTCGACCACTCCTACAAACCCGACCCCGTATTCCACGGCGCGGGCCCGGTCTATCTCGGCTTGGAACTCGAACTCAAGACCTCCGGTCACGCACTGGAAGACTGCGTCGATGCCGCAGTGAGCCAGTTGCGCGGCCTGGGCTATCTCAAAGAAGACGGATCCATCGGCTACGGCAACGGATTCGAACTCGTCACCCACCCGATGAGCTACGACTGGGCGCTCGAGCACTTCCCGTGGACCGTGTTGCGGGAAATGCGAAGCCGCGGAGCCTATATCGACGACGGCGTCGGAATCCACGTGCACGTCTCCCGCGAAGGATTCACCTCGCCCGCCCATGTGTACCGGTGGATGAAGTTCATCTACCGCAACGAGTCCTGGGCCACCCGCCTGGCGCGGCGCAGCAGCGATGAATGGGCGAGCTTCGATCCCGATATGCGCGCCGAGATCGCCCACTTCGCCAAAGGCGACCGCCTCGGCTACGGGCGCTACCACGCGATCAACGTCTGCCCGCGCGACACCTTGGAAGTGCGCATCTTCGCCAGTTCCCTGGACCCGCAACAGGTTCAGGCCGCCTTGGCGTTCGTGGCCGCCTCGGTGGAGTACACCCGCACCCTCACCTCGGGCGATGTGGCCAGCCGCCGCGGCTGGGAATGGACCGCCTTCGTCACCTGGGTGCGCCGGCACCCGATCTACCTGCCGCTGCTGGCGGAAATGGAGGCCCTGCAATGTGCATCCTGAGCTTCTACAAGCCCGGCATCGCCCCGGATCTGGAGGCGCTACGCGATGGCGCGGCGGCCAATCCGCACGGGCACGGGTACGCGGTCGTGGCCGATGACCGCATCGTGGTGGGCCGGGGACTCGACGCCGAGGCGGTGATCACCGAATTCGCCGCCACCCGAGCGCGCTTCGCCGATCAACCGGCACTCTTCCACTCCCGCCTGGCCACCCACGGGGTGATCAACGACCAGAACTGCCATCCCTTCGCCGTCGGCGGCGATGTGCGAACAGTATTGGCGCACAACGGAATTCTGCCCGAAATCGTGCACCCGCAGCTCGACGATCCGCGCTCGGATACCAGGGTCGCCGCCGAGGACTTCCTCCCGCACGAGCCGTTCGGGCCGCTGGACTCCTGGGCCGGGCGCGCGCGACTCGAAACCTGGCTCGCCGGGGACAAGATGGTGCTGTTGACCGTCGATCCGCGCTACAAACACACCGCCTATCTGTTCAACGAACACCACGGCTACTGGTCCCACGAGGGCATCTGGTATTCCAACCTCTCCCACCTGTGGCGCCACTCCCCGAGTCCAGCCCGCCCCGGCGAGTACTTCACCGACTACTGCGATTGCTGCGGTCATGTCGATGACGAACGCCTCGGACCGCACTGCACCGCCTGCGGCTTCTGTGACCACTGCTGGCGCGAATTCCCGCACTGCGAATGCGAATTCCTCACCGGCACTGACCGTTACGGCGACCTGAGCTTCTCCGACGTCGCCTGAGCTCCACCACACAGCTGCGCCGCGCGTCCCCGCGGTGGAGTCCCGACCGATAAGGACCACCACTCATGACTCCCTTCCCGCGCTACGTCACTCACCCACTCACCCTGCTGTTGTCGACGCGCCGACCTATCTCGCGTCCGGCTCGGGGAGCGGCGAGGTGAACGCCCATGCCGCGCGGTTGCGTGTGCACCCTCGTCACCGTGGCACCGCACCCGCGCCACCCGCAGCCGAGGTTGTGGTCATCGGCTACCGCGCGCGTTTCGCCACCGCTCCACCCGCCGGTGCGGTGGTGAAGTCCTTCACCGACATCACCCCGACCACCACCGCCACCTCCCCAGTGCCCTG
The DNA here is from genome assembly GCF_042269265.1 of Nocardia sp. NPDC056000. Taxonomy (NCBI): domain Bacteria; kingdom Bacillati; phylum Actinomycetota; class Actinomycetes; order Mycobacteriales; family Nocardiaceae; genus Nocardia; species Nocardia sp. NPDC056000. Next base: position 441,521 of record NZ_JBHJXS010000007.1, read on the forward strand.
CATGGCGTTGGTTTCGATTGAACCCGCCACCCAGGTCGTACGCCTGCGCGACGACGGCACCAGCGAAATCAGCTGGGAGGAACACGATTTGGGTCTCCTGGGTGTCACGGGCATCCGCTGGTGTCTCATGCCCGTCGAGCTGTCGTCCACCGGCCGGTTCGTCATCGCCGACGGAACCTGGGCCGCGGGCGGCTACGAAGCGATCCTGGCCCGATCCACCATCGCGAACGCTCCCACCGCACCGATCGTCGTCCCGGTACACAATCTCAATCCGCGCACCGGGCGTCACCGATGGTGATCCGCGACGCGGCCGCGCTGATCTCTTGGATCGAATCGGCGCTGCCCGCAGTCGATTCCACCATGTTCGGTCCCTGGCTCACACATTCGCCCACTCCCGGCGCACGGGTCGCGGCCGTTCATCTCCGCGTCGAATCGCCACCCCTGCCAACGCAATCGATCACCGTGAGTTTGGCCGCTCGACCGATCACCGGAGATCACGCCGCTTCTCAGGCACCTGTGCTCGCGAAGCGATCAGGGATCCGAGGAGAACCATGAATTCCGATGGACCGTCGTCGAATTCGTCCCGTCCATCCATTCCCGCGCGTCTGCACGACAAGCCGACCGCCCAGGGTTTGACCATCCCGTATCTGACGCTGTGTCACCGTGGACGCCTCGCACCGGTCTGGGGCGCGATCGATCCCCATCGGTATGCACTGGTCCTGACGCTGCGCCTGTGTCAGGTCTGCGGCGAAGATCTCGGCGACGGTGAAGGGCCGGGCAACCGCGTCATCGTCTTTGTCCGGCCGCAGGATTGGCTGCGCGGGGTGGGTCCCGAGCCCGGTGTGCATCCCGAATGCGCCGCGTATTCCATCCGTGCGTGCCCGATGCTCGCAGGACGATGCCCACCTACCGATCCAATGCCGTCGCCGCGCGCATCACACCATGTCAGGACACCGCATGTGAGTGTCGCCAATGGACAGCGCCCGGCCCCGACTCCGAGGAAGCGGTGCGGGCGGGCAAGCCCGCCGACGCGTGGTACTCGGTATTGATCGACGCACGGGACTACCGGATCGTGCACGAGGACGGCGAGCAATCCAGCGATTCCGGATACGGTGTCGCCCTGCGCAATCTGCCGATCGTGCGGCTGCGCAGAGTCGGCGATGCGGCTCACGCCCAGCCGACGGCGCTGGACAGGTTGGCAACGACGCTGACGATCAATCGGCTCAGCGGCCGCCTGTAGCCCAACACCGCAGGTGCCATTTGTGTTCAGCAAGACGGTTTGATCCGACGCAGTCGGTCCGTCGATGAGCACACCAGTCGGGGCAACATTCGCGGCGATGAAGAAGAATCCGACGATATCGCGGCTTGCGCGGATGAGGCTGTCCTGCAGCCCATTACCGCATAGACGCGACGAGTCGACTACGCCTGCAAAAGAATCCCTCACTCAAGACGGGGATTGGGGATGATGCGTATCAAGGCGCTATGCGACGTTTGGGGCGCGCAGCGTGCCGAGCCGCTCGTCAGCGGAGATGCCAGATGTGCCCTGCAGATGGAGGCAGTTTCGCCACTCAATGGTTGGACGTGCGGCTCTGACATTGGGTATCGGTTTCCCGAAATAATTCAAAGCACAGATCCTCCAAGGGAATCGAGTGCAACGAATTGACGGAAAACCGGAACCACCAACAGATCGACATCAGATTCTCCGGACGTTGCCGAGTCAGTGGGGCAACCATCAAGAAATGTGTCGCCAAGGTCTCCGCGGCCTTGGTGCTGATGCTCAGCGGGTGGATCCTGCACACCGACGGGCAGATCACCCCGACCAGCACGACACAGCAGCAGGGCTGCGTTACAGCACAGGGGCCCAACTTGCAGAGATAATTCCGAAACGACCCTGAATCACGTTGCCCGAAAACATGATCGGATGAGCCTGGGTTACAGCGGCCACGCCAAGCCCAGGCTCATCGCCGTCGCCGCCTGTCGCGTTGCTCGCGCTGCTCGCGTTCGCGTTTGGTATGACGTTCTACCAGCCCTGGCAGTTCAATCGCGGTAAAGAACATCCGATGCAAACGCGCGAACTTGTCGACCACCCGCAAGACGGACCGAGGTTTCCCCCGTACGGCCGATTCGTAGGAGCCGAGCGATACGCACTCCCCGGTACGGGCGAATCCGGGAGCATCGGCCACGATAGCCTTCTCGTAGTCGACAATGGCTTCGTAGTATTCCTCGATTCGTGTGCGTGCTGTCTTGCTGGCGATGGCGCCTTCGGATCCGAGATCGTCGTAACCAGGCTCTGTGGTCGCAAGCGAGCGCCACATCCGGGCATCGTAGGGGCGGTGAAGGATTCGGCGCATGAGGTCGCCGGTGCCTGGTACGCCGGGATAACAGCGAACCAGCGACGGCGACGGTGGGACATGGCGACCGGCGGTTGTGTTGATCGCGTCTAGAAGGCGGATCAGCTCGATCAGATCGGCATCGTTGCGTGTCACCCACCCGGCCGGCGGCCGTTCCATGAGCTGACAAGCGGCGTATTTGAACAACGATCGGGATTCATCAGGTTGGCAGTACCCAATGGCTGGTGGCAAGTCGGGTTTGGCCAAGGCATCTAAAACCAGAAGTCCGCTGTGAGGCGACACCATGTTGAAGTGCATGTCCACCAGTACGGCGGCAATGTCAGAATGTTCGGCAAGCTTGTCGGCAACCTTCGTGGGATCGGTCAACGGGATGAATTCGAAATCGTTGACTCGATCGGGAAGCTGGGATTGCAAGTAAGCGTATGGAGCCGCGACCGCAATCATCGTGTTGTCGTCAACTACAAGTATTTTCACAGCTCTGCCTGTTCGTAGGGAGCGTTGGCGCACCAACGAGCGGTGGCGATGACGCCGGTGGTCGGTCTGTCTTGGATCTGTAGATCGCCGCCATGTCGCCGAAGCACAAGTTGGAGCCGTTGAAGCGATTCACCCATCGTCCAGTTCACAGGTAGGCCTGGCCCGTCGTCGGTGACCACGATCTCGATCATCCGCAGCCGACTGTCGCCAGAAGCACGGTAGCGGGAGGTGACACGCACCGTGACTGTCGGCCAGGCTGCACCGTCATAGCTTTTGAGCGCATTGCAGCACAGATCCGAGAGCACACCCCGCGCCACTGGCGCATCGGCGTTGCCTACCGGCCGGCTGTCGCTGCCGTCGATGACCCGTAGCCGTCCACGGGCTTCCTCGGGCAGGAACTTGAGAATTCCAGCGATGAGGTCGTCGACGCTGAGAGGTTGATTCGGTTCACTTATGTTGAGCATGCAGCTTTCGAGCTCGTTGCGCATATACGCCATCAGATTCTCTACGTCTTCAGGTCGATCCTTCGCGGCTAAACGCATGTAGTGGATGGGTGCACCGATTTGGGCGTGAACGAGCATTGCATCGTTGATTCGAACCCTATACAGGGCAGGCTTTCTGGCGCGATCTGCCGCACCCAAGACTGCCTCATAGGTCCGCACAATGGGGTAGATCAACAGCAATGTCGACGCGAGCAAGGGCACGTACCTCGAACCTTCGTGCGCATCCAAGCTGAGCAACACGCCACAGACGACAGCTCCGACAACTGGAACGAATGCACGTATGCCCCGGGTGACGGTTAGGTTCATAGCGTCGGTGTCGGTTCGGTAGATAGAAGAATCCGTCAGAACCTGAGTCCAGCTCGAGGCGACATAGATCACGGCGGGGACGGCAGCTAGCACCATCCGCTCGGGGTAGGCGTCGAATGGTCCACCTGGCCAACCTGTTACGAGAACAAGCAGGAATCCTCCGAGCGCCTCGCTGATTCCGGCCAGGTTAGCTGTACCTTTCCAGCTCACATCGAGTAAGTGGTTGGCGATCGTTCGCGCGAGCACGAACCTGGATTCTGCCCAAGTGACCAGAAGGTCCTCGCGAGTGTGCAGGTAGGCCAAAACTGAGCCGAGAGCGGCAGGGACGACGGCGACGACCCACCATGGTTGACCACACCAGATGGACAGTGCGCCAAGGAGAATCGCGCACCCAGAGCGCACGATGGCATTCGTGCGACCGATCTCCAACGATGTTCCTCGCGCGGTGTCGTAGATGTCGGCAGAGCGGAGTCGAACATTATGCAGCCAGGTAGTCATCGGCATTCCTTCGCACCCGCGATAGTTGATTCAATCAGTCCAGCACGAGGCCACGGCCCGAAACATGGCACAAGTGACCGAAATTAGCGGGCACATATGGCTGGCCAAGGTGGAGCGAACAACCTACCGCGTTGTGGGGGACACGTGGCGGGACCGATGCGATCATCGGGAAAGAGGATTGAGCACGGCGCCAGGTCAACTCGATGGCTCGACCTCATCCCTTCCATAAGACGTAGGCGCTGGCGCTGCGGCGATCGAGTGGGCAGGACCGGCAGACCTCTCAGCGCTCGAGCTTCCAGGTGATGTCATCGCGGTGACCGGTGAACGGACTGCGTCAGAGTCAGCCGATGAATTCGCACTACGACTCTGACCCGCAGGTGTTGCGCGATGAACCGCGAGCAGCTGACGCACACGCGTGCGGGTGATCTCGAGCAGATCGGCTACTTCGGCATCGGTGTGCACCTGAGCCCGGATAGCCACGGCGGCCGAGGCTTGGGTGCTTTCGTGCGCGGCGACTTCGGTTGCCGCATGCGCGATCACGCTCTCGATCTGCTCTTGTAGTCGCGCCACCTCACCATCGCGGCGCTGCTCGATGCGCACGATCGCGTTCCACGCGTCGAGGTACGCCCCCACCGCGGTGGTGATGTTCTTTTCCCGTTCGGCCTCGGCGGCACGGCGCGCGAGGCTGCGTTGACGTGAGCGCTGCAGGCGCGCAATGAGTTCCGGTGAACTATTGCGTCCGCGCGAGCGGCGCGGGGATATGTCTTCGGTCATGACGAGTTGCTCCTGACACGGTGCGACAACCGGTCAGTCCCTCGCACACACCACGATACCGACCGGACATCGCCTAATTCCGGCCTCGCATCAGTCCACGTCGCATTTCCGGTACACGCTCCCGCGCCTTCTGCGCCTTAGGCGCACGACGGCAGCGGCGCGGATCTCACCGTGTTCGCCCACCGCGCACGCGCGCGCAACGCACCTGCGCATTCCGTGCCGACCCGCACGCTCGCACCTCACTTCGGCTCTGCCCGAGCCACTTCCCACTTCAGGAGGCTTGCCATGCCTGTGTCCATACACATTCACGATCCCGCCGACCTCATCGCGGCGGTGCCTGCCATGCTCGGCTTCACCCCGATCCGCTCACTGGTGCTGTTGTTCGTCACACACCACCCCGAGGTCGAGGGCAGCGCGGTGGTCCAGTTCCTTGTGCGGATGGAGTCACCGCTGCAGGACCATCGCCTGTCCGATGACGATATCGCGCAGTACGCCGCGGATATGTGCTCCCGCATGGACGCCCATGCCGTACTGGCGGTTCTGGTGGATGACCGCCTCTCGCGGCCCACCCACACCGATGCCGCCGACGCGCGATGCCGATCGGCGCTGCAGACCCTGCGGACCCAGCTGGAGTCAGTAGACCTCGCACTCGCCGGAGCATGGTGCACGCGCGCCCTCGCCGCACACACCGAATGGTGGAGCGAGGCCACACCCGAGCAATACGGATATCTACCCGACCCCACGGCCTCCCGCATCGCCGCCGAATACACCGCCGCGGGCCGTCCCATCCACGCAACGCGCACCGACCTGATCGAGCTCCTCGACGTCGATCACGCGTTGCGGCACACCGTCACCGCCGTTCTCGATGACGCGGCCGTGCAGGCACATCAACGGTTCGTGCGCGCGGTGCAGATCGGCGATCCGAGCGCCTATTCGCGTCAAGCGCTCTGGCAGGTGATGCAGACCATCGCGCACACCTCCACCCTCGAGGTGCCCACCCCACGAGCACTCGCCGACGTCGCTGTGGCACTGCGCGATTCGGCGGTACGCGAAGCCATGTTCGGCGTCGCCGACGGCGAGCATGCGCATCGCGCCCACCAGCTCTGGACCATCCTGACCCGGGCACTGCCCGATCCCGACCGCGCCGAAGCCGCCATGCTGCTGGCCTTCAGCGCCTACCTGCACGGCGATGGCGCGCTCGCCGGAATCGCCCTGGACACCGCACTGGCCTCGGATCCCGATCACCGCATGGCGCAATTGCTCGACCTGGCGCTCTCGACCGCTATGCCACCGCATCGCCTGCGCCGACTGTGCGAGGCAGGGATCGAGTCCGCCACCGAACTGCGCATCGATATCGGTGTCGCAGCACACGACTCACCCATCGACGAGAACCCCTGACTGCCGTCCATAGCCGACGCATCGACACCGCAGCGGTTCCGCACCCCCGAAGGAGCCTTCCATGACCCAGGGCTACACCGTCATCGGAAATCTCACCGGCGACCCCGAACTCCGGTTCACCCCCGCGGGCGAAGCGGTCGCGAATTTCACCGTCGCCTCCACACCCCGCTACTTCGACCGAGCGACCGGGCAATGGCGCGACGGCGACGCACTGTTCCTGCGCTGCTCGATCTGGCGTCAGGCCGCGGAGAACGTCGCCGAGAGTCTGCGCCGCGGCGCGCGGGTCATCGCCTCGGGCCGACTCAGGCAGCGCACCTACCAGACCCGTGAGGGTGATAAGCGCTCGGTCATCGAACTCGACGTCATCGAAGTCGGGCCGTCACTGCTCAACGCCACCGCGACAGTGCGGCGAAACGCCCCCACCCACGGCGGATTCGGTCCGCACACCGACGCGGGCAACGGATCTCGTGGGCACGCCGAGCATGACGACACCGCCCGCACCACCGCACCGGCCGCCGCCGCCGACCCGGCCGAACCCACCTTCTGACCTCTCCCCCGACCCTCGCTCGCCGCATCGGCACGGAAAGGGTCGCCGGGATGGCTGGTCCGCACGACCAGCCATCGACGAGGGCTACCGGACCGACCGCGCCGCGCCGCACAGCCCACGCCCGGCGCAATCGACTATCGGTGCGCGCGAGCGTGTTCGGTGACCCGCCGATCACCGGTGCGCGCGCACCGATAGTCGCTTCCGCACGCCCGGCGTGTTCTGCGCCCGCGCCGCGCGCCCGGCCCGGTCGGACGCCCTCGGCTGGTCGCACCGACCAGCCCGCCATCCCGGCTGTCGAGTTGCTCACGCGCCGGATGCGCGCCGATTCATCGCCCAGACAGGACAATCCGTGACCGAACACAGCGCCTTCCTCGATGCCATCGCCACACTCGAGATCACCTTCACCACCGACCGCCGCGCCGCACGCCGCGCATTCCCGGCCGTGCTCGCCCTGGCCACCCCCGACGAGCGCGCCTTCCTCGACCAGCTGGTGCACACCTTCACCCGGTACCCGTTCGCCACAGCACTCAAAAGCCTTGCCGCGCAATATCCGAATCAGCCACAGCGCCTGAGAGCCCTGATCCCCGATACCGATCCCGGCCTGTACCTGCGAGACCGCGCCGACCGGCTCGCCGACATGCAGGCCCGCGCCGCCCGCAACAACACCAGCATCGACGACGAATACTCCGCACAGCACGCACAATTGCCCACCGCCGAACTCGCGCGCACCCCGATGCGCCAGTGGCGCAACCCGCCCACGCGCACCTACCTCGCACCCAGCCGCGACACCGACGCGTCCCGCCGATCTGCCGAGCAAATCAAATACCGCGCCGCACAACGCGGCAAACGTCGACCCGTCGACACCGAACCCGAGATCCTCACCCAGTACTGCCTGCAGCACCTCTACACCGACACCGTCGACCACGAACTCACCACCGCCCGCACCGCCGAACAACGCGCCCGCGACCGCGGACTGCTGCGCGCACCCGGAACCGGCACGTGGACACCACGCTTCCCGGGCGACAAACCACCGCTCGACAGCGACCACGCACGCACACTCTGGAATCACACCTACGTGCACTACGTCGCCGAGCAATACCAACACGCCCTGGCCCTGGACGGCACACCAGCGATCAGCGACGACGCGGCCCTCGCGCGCGCGGCCACCCGCACCACCCTGCACGACTACACCGACCGGCGCACCGCACTTCCCTTCCAGGGCAACGGCCTGGACTACGACCACCACGCCATGACCCCCGCACGCGGATGGCGCTGCGTGTGCTGCTTCATCGAACGCAGCGATACCGACCAACACCTCATCCACACCCGCGCAGGACAATTCCGCAGCGACGACGGCCTGTGCGATATATGCCGCAGTGACAACCGGCCCGGCCTGCCACCGCTGCCCGCCGAATTCACCGCGCGCGACCTCGCCCGCGCCTACTGCGGATACTTCGCGCGCGTCTACCCGCACGCCGCGCGCGGCCTACTCGCCGACGTGCGACGCCGAGCACCACGGTGGCTGATCGCCCTCATCGACGAATTCCTCACCACCGCACACCTTCCCGGCGGCGACGAGCCCGACCCACAACCCCCGCTCGCACCCGCACAGCGGCCGCCACGACGACCCGGCCCAGTCCTGGGCGCGGGTCAACGCACCGGCCGCTGCGACGCCTGCACCCGAATCACCGCCGTCAATACCGACAGCCTCTGCACGCAGTGCCTGGTCTGGATCGGCGTGGGCACACCCACCCTCCGCCAGCGCGCCGCCTGACCGTCCACCCCCCATGTTCTCCAGTCCGCCGCGGTGCCACTTCCTGCGGCGGACTGGGCACCACCCTTCATCGAAAGGTCACACCAATGTCCACTGCACGCGCGATTCTGCGGTACACCGCGATCTACCTCGGCATTTTCGTCACGTTCTACCTCGCCGGATACGCAATGCTCCATATCCTGCCCGTCGACCTGAATCCATCGATCCAGATCACCTGCCCCTCCGGCGATCCCGTCCTCCACCAAGCGTGAGCGCGCCCGCCACGAACTGACGTAGGCAGGTAACCGAACCACCGGCTACCTGCCTACCACCACCAAACATTCACCCCCACCGAATCATTCGCACATTCACAACCACCAGTACCCAACTCCACTGATGTACATCCTCCGCTCGCTCCCCTACTCCCCTTCTTTCCTCATCGCCGCAATCAGACCTCTTGCATATCGGGGCACAGTTCCGTAACGACCAGCAACAACGACACAATTGGCAATTCCGGTACCAGCTGTGCCCGTAGACGTTCACTGCCGCATAGGGTTTCGATGAACGAGTGACAGCGACACTGCATAAGGTGTTGGCTGGCAACAGTTATCTGTATTACCTACGGCAGGTCGCCGCTGACGATTCCACCAGCCGCGGCCCCGGCACGCTCGCCGACTACTACTCGGTGCGAGGCGAGTCACCTGGCAGATGGCACGGCAGCGGCCTGGCCGCGCTGGGCCTCGAAGCCGGGGACCTGGTCACCGAAGCACAAATGAAACGCCTATTCGGCGAAGGACGCCACCCCGACGCCGATGCCATCGAGACCGCGGTCATCGACCGCGAGATCACCGCCGGTGCCAAAACCAAAGACGCGCTACGCGCGGCAGACCACGCCACCCGCTTGGGGCGTCCATACCGCGTGTACCAGGGCGGCAACGAATTTCGCGAACGGTGCGCGGCAGCCTATGCCCTGCACAACGCCGATCACGGCCTGCCTCGATCCGCAGCGATCGACGACGATGCACGAGCCGGCATCCGCAGCCGCGTCGCCATCTCGATGTTCACCGAGATGATCGGGCGAGCGCCCCTGGATGCACGAGAGTTATCGGGATGGGTGGCCCGAAACTCCCGCCCGCAATCGGCCGCAGTCGCCGGATTCGACATCACCTTCAGCCCCGTCAAGAGCGTGTCAGCACTGTGGGCGATCGCACCGAAGCCGGTGTCCGACGCAATCTCCGCCGCGCACAACAAGGCCATCGATGATGCAGTCGACTGGCTGGAAAAGCACGCGATCTTCTCCCGGTTGGGAACCAACGGGGTACGGCAGGTCAATGTCGAGGGGATCGTCGCCGCACGGTTCGATCACCGCGAATCACGCTGCGGCGACCCTGATTTGCACACACACGTGGTGATTGCCAACCGAGTACGTACCCTCGATGAGCGCTGGCTCACCCTCGATGCGACAGTGATCTATCGGCTGATGGTGACCGTGAGCGAGATCTACAACTCCCGCGTGGAACACCACCTCGAACACGACCTCGCTCTGTCCTTCGACGAACGACCAGGAACCGATCCGTCGAAGCGAACAATCCGCGAAATTGTGTACATGCCAACGGCATTGATCGACCACTGGTCCCGACGAGATGCCGCGATCACCACACGCCTCGATATGCTCGCGGCCAAGTTCGAGCGTGAGGTCGGGCGTGAACCGATACCGAAGGAGATGTTCGTGCTCGCGGAGCGCGCCACCCTCGAAACACGACCCGCCCGACACAAATCGCGGTCCCGGGCCGAACAACGTGCGGACTGGAGCCAACAAGCCGAAACGGTCCTCGGCTCGCCGGAGTTGCTGTCGAAAACGGTGTCGACGATCTTGTCGCACATGCGTGCACCACCCCACGATCTGACCTCAGCAGAGATCGCGCAGATCGGGCGGCGCATTGTCGCGACAGTGTCCGCGGAGCGGTCGAGCTGGCAATGGCATCACGTTCGCGCCGAAGCCGAACGGCGAACGCGCGGGTTGTTGAGCCGAGACCAATGGGCCACCACTGTCGAAGCCGTTGTGGCCGAGGCACTCTCACCTCTCAATGTGGTCGCACGAGGCGATCCGGATGTCACCATGGAGCCGACCCTCGCCGACATTCCACCGCTGTATCAGCGCATAGACCGCACAAGCGTCTACACCGACGTCGGCACGCAGACCTACACCACAGCACATCGGCTGGGCACCACCGAGCAGTTGATCGAGCTGTCACTGCGGCTCGGCGCCCACACTCTCAGTGACGAGACCGTCAATACCGCGGTCCGTGCCTATCACCTCGACCCGGCCAACTCCGGTCGTCGACTCAACTCCGGACAGATCGCGGTAATCACCGATTTCGCCCGATCGCCATGGTTCATCACGACCACAAACGCACCCGCCGGTGCCGGCAAGACCACGGCGATGCGCGTGCTGGCCGATGCCTGGCGCGCCGATGGCGGCACGGTCCTGGGTCTGGCACCCACGGCGGCCGCGGCCGCCGTGCTCGGCGAAGCGATCCACACCCGCGCCGAGACCGCCGACAAACTCCTCGATGTTCTCCATAAACACTCACCCACTGCGGTGATTTCGGCCGATCGACCGCTGCCACCGTCATTGCCGCAGTGGATGCTCGAGATCGATCAACACACCCTGGTCATCATCGATGAACACGTGCGCCTTGGCGATGACAAGCGACTCGAGCTGTTCGACTTCCTCCTCACCCGCCAGGCCGCGGTCCGTTGCCTCGGCGATGATCATCAGCTACCCGCCATCGAAGCAGGGGGCTCGGCAGCCGATACCGCCGATGCCGCGCGCTCGTCGACCATGACGCAGGTCGTACGGTTCGCCTCCACCACCGAGGCCTCGGCCAGTCTCGCCCTGCGGGAGGGTGATCCGAGCGCTCTGGGGTTCTATCTCGACCACCGGCGAGTGCGAGCGGGATCATCGGGCGCGGTGCGCGAGCAGGCCTATGCCGGATGGATCGCCGACCGGCTCGCCGACCGTGACACCGTGATGCTCGCAGCCACCAACAACATGGTCACCGCCCTCAACGACCAGGCTCGCGCCGACCGAATCGCCCGCTCCGACAATGCCGTTGGCGCCGAGACCACTCTTGCGGACGGGTTGCGCGCATCGGTCGGTGACATCGTCAGCACCCGCCGTAACAATTCGAGACTTCGCCTAGGCCAACGAGACTGGGTACGCAATGGCTACCGGTGGACGGTCACCGCAGTTCGGCCCGATGGTGACCTCGCTGTCACCCACCTGCGTTCCGGAGGCCGAGCGGGCGAAACTACCGTACTGCCAGCAGAATACGTGCGCGCACACGTTCGGCTCGGATACGCGATGACGATCGACTCCGCGCAGGGAATCACCGCCGATACCTGCCATGTCGTGCTCGCCGGGAGCGAATCTCGCAACCAGCTCTATGTCGCGCTCACCCGCGGCGCGAGCGCCAACTACGCATATGTCACCACCGCCATCGACGGCAGCGAAGCTTCCTTCTGGACCGAACCCGGGCTGTTCCCCCGTACCGCTGTCGAAGTCCTACAGCGGGTGCTCGCCCGTGACACCACCAAGGCTTCGACGTACACCGAACTGCGCGAGGTGCTCGATCCACATCGGCGCCTGGGGCGCGCCATCGATACCTACCACGATGCCTTGGCGCTCGCCGCCGAGAATGCGTTGGGGGCAGCAGGTTTGATTGCCCTCGACGCCAGCGCTGAACGGGCGTGGCCAGGACTTACCGATGCTCCCGCCTACCCGGCGTTGCGGGAAGTCCTGTCCTTGATCGCTTTGTCGGGAGGCGATCCTGGCGACGCGTTGGCCGATGCGCTCGCCGCACGGGAATTGATCACTGCGGCCGACCCCGCCGCGGTACTGCACTGGCGCCTGGACACCTTGCACGCCTGTCCGCGCGAAATCCAACCACTGCCGTGGCTGCGTTCTCTGCCGAGGAATCTGCCAGAAGGTCTGGTGGGCAACCATCTTCGAGCCCGAGCACGCCTGATCACCGGCCTCGCTGAAACGATCCGAACCAGCGCTCGAACGTGGACACCCGCCACAGCGCCGGTCTGGGCACGCCCACTGCTCGGCAAGGACGCGCTATTGGGCGACCTCGCAGTCTGGCGAGCGGCGAGACATATCGTCGATACCGACCTACGACCCACCGGCCCAACTGCTTTCACCATTCGCGAGCAGGACCATCAGCGACGGTTGGATACACGGGTCGCCGACGTTCTTGGGAACCCGCATAGCCCAGTCTTCGTGTGGTCGCCGGTGGTGAAACAAATCGAGGCGCGCCTCCTCGATGACCCGTGGTGGCCGCAGCTCGCGGACAAAATCGACGCTGCCGCCCGCGCCGGCCTCGATATCGACGCCTTGCTGACGCACGCCGCAACCGAACGGCCCCTGCCCGACGATATGCCCGCTGCGGCACTGTGGTTCCGGCTCGGCCTCGACCCCTCAGCCCTGCAAGCCACCACCACTGCCAAGCATCTGCGCCCGGACTGGATCACTCACCTGTACCTGCTACTCGGCACCGAGTTCACCGACACAATCCTCGCCGACCCTTCGTGGCCACGACTGGTAGCCGCAGTCGATCACGGTACCGAGGCGGGATGGCAAGCGCACGAACTGCTCACCACCGCCCACGAATTGATCACCGCCTCGACACACGATGATCCGGGGCCACCACCGGACCAGTACGCGACCGCTCTCGCATGGCGGATCGAAGCCCTCCTACATCCCGTAACGCCGTCGCCAGCCGTCGACTCACCTTTCGAAAACCACAGCACAGCACCCGATTCGGACGAGTTCATGACCCATGAGGATCGCCACAACACTGCACCGGCCACCGACGAACCGAGCTCCTCCGCGCGTCCCGACACCAGCGAGGAGCTCTCCGGGGACCTTCTCGCCATTGCCGGACTGGTCCACACGGGCCAGCTCAAGGAGGCCAAGGAGGCACTGGTCCGGGCGTCGCACTCGGCAACCGACGAGGAACTCGACGTGCTCCATCGCGTCGCGACCACGCTCTACCGGTACAGCTTCCCTGTCGCCCAGGCACGGCTGCGGTGGGCCGCACAGCAGATTCCCCGGCACCGCGCACTCATCGAGGCCGCCACACCCGAGACCGATCCACACACCTACGGCCCGGATCTCGATAGCTACCAATCGAATACCGGCACCGATAGCCGCTACGCGGCGCGCGACCACGAAACGCGGTTCGACGACACGCCACCGCGCCCCCGTCCCAGCGATACCGAAATCGCCGCCGCACAGGCAACTGCGGAATACCTCGACACACGCGCCGACATCGACGCCCGACCAGAACATCTACCGCTCCCGGACGGCGCGCCCCACCGCTACTACACCTCACATCCACGCGATCCGCGCCCGAGCCACCATCCGCTGGACTACGACCTTGCCGCCGTGCCCGATACCCGCGGATTCGGTTGCGTGCACTGCGGTCTCGAACGCGCCGTCGTCGACTCCATCCCGCGCCCCGGCCGCCGCACTGACGATGGGCTGTGCGGTACATGCCGCGAAAACGGTGCCACCGCCATTCCCGATCATGAACCGCACGAGCATATTTCGGCCCGCTGCGCACACATCGCCGAGACTTACCCGGTGCCAGCCGCGTTGACGATGCTTCGCCGCGACTGGCGCGGCACGCTCAACCCAAATGTCCGCAAGCAGATCCACAACTGGGTGACACGACACCTGACCGATCCAGACCAGCGCCCCCACGCCAAAACTACTGAGGGAGTTGACTCCGCGAACCCGCTCCACTCACTGACCGACGACGAGCTGGTTCACCGCGTCGAGCACATCGCCCGCCGCCTCGCACTCGCTGATGACGAAATGCTGCTCTACGGTCCTGCTCGCTCCCAGCCCGACGCTTCCACGACCACCGCCACCACCGACTGGCTCACTGGCGAGTTGGAGCAACTCGAGCTCGAGCAGCAGCGGCGTGCCCTCCTGATCACAGGGAAAGCCGAGACCGGGAGTCACCTCGATGACCACTCTCCGAGCCACGAATCAGAGAGTCCCGCAACCGATATCGGTCCAACCATGGTTGACCCTCATGCTCCGGGACAGGGTCTGTAACAACGACCGATTACGCATCGATCACGCCATCACGGTTTGATATCCAGCACTTTTGGGCACCCCCAAGGCATGATCATCACCCCGCGTAATCGAACAACGACTACGAGGACAGATCTGGCCTCGGTTACCCTCACCATGCTCACCTGCGCGGTCTTCTTCCTCGGGTTGACCGCGCTCACCGGCTCCTTCTCCACCGCCGCGACCGGCGCCATCGGGTTGTGTGGCGCGGTTGTGCTGGCGATGAAAATGATGGCCCTGCCGAACGATTCGATGTAACTCCGCGGCAGAGACGGTTCGAAATACAGGCATCCCCTAGGGCATTTGCCCGATGTCGGCCGCGGTTGGATTCTCCTAGCGTTGACCACATGTCAGTCACGTTGAATCCATCGATCATCGGCCAGGCCGAGAAGGTGCACACCGCGATCCTCGAGGTCGCCCTGGCGAACACCGGGCTGGATGAGAAGCAGTGGATCACTCTCAACCAGGCCATTGCCATCGACCCGGTCGATACCGCCGAACTCCGCACCCACGTCGTCACCGCGACAAAGCGCACAACTGCCGAAATCGACTCGGCCATAACGCGTTTGAACGAACGCGCCCTACTGGATGATGCCAGGCCGACCGCGGCCGGCCGAGCCCTGGTGGCCGATATCCGCGCAGGCATCGCGCCTGCGCTGGATCGGGCCTACGGCCAGGTGTCGTTGAAGGACAGCGCAATCGCGGCCCAGGCACTGGCCACCATCACCGCCGCACTCTCGCAGGAGCTGAGCAAGATGACGGCGTGATGGCGCTGCCTCCGTGAATCACCAGTGGCGGAATTACTTCTCGACCTTGTTGTACGCGTCCAGGATCTCGGTCGAGACACGGCCGCGCGTGGACACCTCGAAACCGTTCTGGCGAGCCCAATCTCGGATCGCCCGGCTCTGCTCGCGATCGATCGCGGGGCGCGCCTTCGGAGCAGCCGCAGCGGTGCTCTTCGCGCGGCCCCGGCCAAGCTTGCGCGCGTACGGAGTCCACTGCTCGAAGACCTCGCGCAGCTTGGCAGCGTTGGCCGCCGACAGGTCGATCTCGAAATCGACGCCCTCAACGGCGAACAACACCGTCTCCTCCGCGATGGAGTCGCCGTCGAAATCATCCACCATTTCGACGATCACCTTGCGTGCCATGAACAACCAGCCCTTCGTGTCGAACCCGATGCAGTAGAGGCAAATCCTAATGGAGTCGGGGTGTTGGTTCGCCCGTCGGGTGAACGGTACCGAGGAGCACAGCCCTGAGCGCGGGTCAGGTGGCAGCAGGTGTGAGTTGGAATGGATACCAGAGCTCGCCTAGGTGGCGGATGTCGGATTCGCCGAGGTCGGTGATCTGGGTGCCGAGGGCGCTTTGGAGTGTGCTGCGGGCACGGGCGGCGAATTGCGGATCCTGGCATACGGCGGTGAGGAATTGGGTTTTCTCGTCACCGGTGAGTTCGCGGGCGGTGATGTCCTCGGATCGGTTTCGATACAGGAGCTGGGCGGTGCCGCTCGCGCGGAGGTTTCGCGCCCATTGGGTGTCGCCACCCATGGTCATGATGTAGCGGTTGCCGTCGATCACCGCCACTCGGACGGGAATCTCGAAGATCCGCCCGGAACTTCGACCCGATACTCGCAGGGTGCGCAGCAGATCCATATCACTACCCCCGATGCCGACTCCACGCCGGACCAGAAAACGGATGACGGGGTTGACGTATTTGTAGAGCGCCAGTCGGCGAGATGGTTTCGCGTTGGTGGCCATCGGTGCACCTCGATTGGTTCGGCAATGCGTGCCAACCAATGTTCCGCCTAATCGCCGGTGCGGGTGGCGGTCAAGAGTTCCAAAGTGACGGGTTCGATGAACTCCCCGGTTGGCTCCAAATCGAGCAGGGCGGTGGTGAGTGCGTCTTCGAAGGCTGTCTGACGGTCACCGAGCAGGTGGCGCAGCGGCAGGGAAGTTGAGTACAGATAGCCGATGACCTGTTCTATGGTCCATGGCCGCGGGAAGTCGTAGACGTGGCGATTCACGTGCGGGAAGGGCGAATTGGCCAGTATCTGTTCATGGCGAACGAACAGATTGGCTATCGGGACGGGGCGCTCGTCTTGGCCGTTGGGAAGGAAGCGGCGTTGGATATCTGCGATGGTGCGCTGCCAGGTGGTGATCGGGCGAATCAGAAAGGCGTCGCTGGCGATGACCAGAATGCCGTTGTCCTCGACCATCTCGTCGAGGGCGGTCAGGACGCGTGCGCGATCCATCCAATGGAATGAGCGGCCCATAGTAACCAGTCGGAAGCGGCCGAGCTGGCCGGGGAGGTCTGCTGAGGAGCCGTGTGCCCAGGTGACATTCGATATCCCGCGTGCGTGTGCCTGTCGCGCAGCCTCGGTGAGCATTTCGGGTTCGGGGTCCATGCCGACGGCTTCGGCGACGTGGGCCGCAAGCGCGAGGGTCAGCTGGCCGGTGCCGCAGCCCAGGTCGAGTAGACGGCCGGTACCGTCGAGATTCGCGCGCCGGAACACCTCGTCGAGGAAGACCTGCGGATAGCCCGGCCGGAACCGCGCATAATGCCATGCGGTGCCAGCGAATAGGCCATCGGTCGAGTTACCGGGACGATCGGTCATGGCAACCTCCCCCTCCTGAACAACGCCGCCTATTCCCTCGGGCACATGACCGGCCATGGCCAATGATCCCAACGGTACTGGCGTTCAGGGAGATTCGTCTGCCTGTCCGGTTCACCCCGGCCGTCTCGGCGACCACCTCGAAGATGATCGCCGAGACGAGAGACCCGAATCCGCAGCGGGGAGCGGAATCAGAACGAGCCGGTGCTCGGCTTCTGAGTGGTCGGCGGGGTCGTGGTCGTGGTCGGCGGGGTGGTTGTGGTCGTCGGCGGGGCCGTGGTGGTGGTCGGAGGCGGTGTCGTGGTCGGGACCGGCTCGTCGATGACGGTGATCACCTTGGTGGTGGTCGAACCCGCGACATTGGTACGACCGGAGAAGGTCGCGCCGATCGTGTAGGAGCCCGCCGCATTCGGGGTCCACACGGTGGCCGCCTTGCCGTCCGCACCGACCGGGGCGTCGGCGACGACGGTGTCGCCGACCTTGAACTGGACGGTGCCGCCCGGCGCGGCCGGGGACACGCTCGCCTCGAGCGTCACGGGCTTACCGGTCTTCGCGCCACTGACATCGGTGATCGTGGTGGTCGAGACGGCATCAGCGGCAACGGTGATGCTCGGTCCCTTGTCGGCGTAGGTGCCGCTACCGAGGGAGCCGCCGTAGTTCATCGAGGTCGACAGCGGGGTGGCGCGGGCACAGTTGGCACCGACGGTGTACTGCACCTCGAAGGTCTGCGATTTCGGGTTGATGTTCGGGTACACCGGGTATTTGGTGATGCCGAACTCCGCACGCACCCAATCCGGGGATGAGGTGTCCAGGGAGACTTGGTCTCCGCCCATCTTCGCCGAGCCCGCGACGGGGGTCAGGCAGGCCGGGTGCAGGTCCTTGATGTTGTAGATGTACTCCACCGGAATCCCGGTGCGTTCGAATTTGGTTGTGACGGTGACGGTGTCGCCCGGGACCGGGTTGGTGTTGGACACCGTGCGGGTGAACTTGCTGTTGCCGTCACTCCAGGTGATCGTCCCCGGCGCCGCCGAGGCCGTACCGGGCATCAACGCGACCGCGAACCCGGCTGCCACCGCGAACGCCGCGAGCGACCCGCCCACCTGCTTCATTCTCTTATCCACCATCATGTACTCCCACGCACGTCAGGTGCCTCAATGCACCCGAGTTGGCGAGATTAGATCACGGCCGAGCCCTCCCGGAACGTGGTTTTGAAATGATCGTGATTCAAATTAGGATTCGTCGCCCGCTACCGCGCAGCCACACACCACCGCTGATTCGGACCCCACCGATCACGCATTGAACACGCCCCAGACACAGCGGGATTCCGAATTGCGAGGTTGCTCGCGTTTCGTCCGAATTTCAGATTCGACCTCTGACATTCTGTGCCACTATGGCCGACCCCGTGGCAGTGGGCGAAGAACTGAGGTGCGACGTCGAGATCCCACGTGCGGGATCAATCGAACAGGCGTGGTGGCTGGCCACCAATACCGGCACCCTCGATCAGATAGCGGCCGCGCTGACCGAGCTCACCACCCGCGTCGCGCGCGACCTCGAAACCGGCGCGAACAGCTCCGATAGCGAATACCGCTGGTGCTGCTGCCTGGTGTCCCGCGCGGACGGATCGATCGTCGCCGGGTTCCGCGGCCACACGACCACCGCTCAGATCCCCGGCATCCTGACCATGGTCTCCGGCAAACTCATGACCCTGTCCGCCAACACCTTTCGATCGGCGTCAGCGCATGCGGCCGATTCAATACGTGGCACTCATAGTCAGGATCAACGTCCAAAACGTCCGAGCTTCACCCCACCGGACACAGCGGCAGCGTGGCGCGAAATAGAGCCGCCTGATGCAGTGGATCCATTGGTCGAACAGCCAACGTCGCCATGACACTGCGGATTACGAGCGCACCACAGCCCGGCCCGGTCAACGCGGGACGGCGATCCGCCATCTGATCGATGATCTCGACATTCGTCCGGTCGATCTCGGGCCGGACCGCGGTCAAGTCGACCGCGACGGTCGGCGCCGACCCCTGATCGAGATTCCACCGCAGAATCAGCCCGCGCTGCACAATCTTGCTGGCATCGATCTGCCCGGCGAACACCTGATCAACCCACCGCTCGGACAACCCGGACTTCGCACCGAGCGCAGCCATCCCGCTGTACACGACTGCTTCGCGATCAGGATCGTCGATGACCGGTTCCTGCCGCGTCTGCCTGGCCGTCTCCCATTTCGCGGCGGCGACGGCATCGGCCAGTTCGATGCGATCGGCGATGGCCGTCACGAGAGCATCCAGCGAACCAGGTTCGGGAGGTGCGGCGACGCTGACCGGAGCCAGGATCACCGGGATCCCGAGAAAGAGAACCGTCATCACCGCACTCCTGAACCGCATATCTCTCCTAAGCCTGATCGATCGGGGGTATCGCCCGCACGGAATCGCTATGGGGCACGCAAAGTGTGTCCGAATGGCCTGCTCGATAGTAATCAGCGGCCGACACAGGACCGATGGACAGACCTGACCGAAGCCCGCTCAGCACCAATTATGGTTGGTGCTGTGCCAGGTGATCGAGTGCGAAGGTCTGTGATGCCGCCGCATGTCGACAGGCGGTCGGCGGCGGTGCCGGCGGTGACCAAGGACGATGTGCGCGATGCCGCGTTGACGTTGTTCGCCGAGCGCGGCTATCACGGGACATCGCTCAAGGATGTGGCCGGGGCGCTCGGGCTTCGGACCCCGAGTTTGTACGCGCATATCGATTCCAAGCAGTCGCTGCTCGTCGACATCGTGCTGCACACCATCGAGCAGGTGGTCGCCGATTTCGAGGAAGTGCTTGCCGCGGAACGGGATCCGGTCGAGCGGGTGCGAGCCGCGACGCGGGTGTATGCCGCGCACCATGCGACCCATCGGCGGGAGGCGTTGGTGGTGAACCACGAGACCGTGCATCTGGAGGAGCCCGATCTCACTGTGGCACAACAGATGCGGCGTGATCACGAGCATGCTTTCCGGCAGGTGATCGCCGACGGTAAGAGCGCCGGGGTGTTCACCGTCGCCTCCCCCAAGCTCGCGTCCTTCGCGATCCTGGAGATGTGTGTGTCCATCGCACGCTGGTTCAACGACGACGGTGAGATCACCGCAGACGCTGTGGCGGAACAGTATTCGGACTACGCCCTCGCACTGGTCGGAGCTTCCACGGTGAGCTGATCGGCCTCACGGGGGCGCACGGTCAGGGTCTGCTGGGCAATTCCCACCGGTCCATCAAGATCGTGCAGAACCGAGTTGGTCACGCCTTGCCCGTCGCGTCCGAAGACGACGGTGGTGTCGAGCCCGACCCAACGTCCGACCGGCTGCCGGTAGAGGTGAATCGTCAGATCCAGGTTCGGGAACAGCCATTTCGAAGGTTCCTGCCGCACGGCGATGCCGTTGGCCGTATCGACCAGACCGATGTAGGCCGCCAGCTCCGACACCGGTTCGCCCGCGAGCAACTCGACATCCGTGGACACCCACGCGGTCGTGCGGCCCGGTTGCGGAATTCCGATCGGGCGCATATCGATCGATGCGATGTATCCGCCCTCCCACACCTGGGACAGCGGCCATTCGGTCAGCGCGTTCGGTGCCGGGAGGCGTTCGGGTTCACCACCGGCGACCGCGTCGGTGTCCTCGACACAGGCGAACCAGGCGCGTGCGGTCACCGTATCGCGGCCGTCGACGACAGCGGTGGCCTGCACCAATTCGATCGTGCGCCCCGGCCGGAGGATGTCGACCCGAATCTCGAAGGGCGAGAACGCGATCGGGCCGAGGATATCGACGCTGATCCGACTCGCCAGCAGCGTGGGCCGATCCCGCCTGGTCCGCTCGGCTTCGATCTCGCGCACCAGCAGCCCGGCGAGCGGGCTTACATGCTGTTCGGTGGCCGACCAGGCCCCACCGGTATGCGGGGTCGGTGCGAAGCGATGCGGCCCCAATCGCTGGAAGAACGCGCGCGTCATCGGTCGCCTCGCACGGTCGCTGACGGCGCGACCGTGGCATTCCGCATTCTCATGAACTCTCCGCTGCCGTGACGCGCGGGTCGGCTCGAATCCGGCCCGCTCCCTAACTAACGAACGTTAGTTATCAGACCTTACGAGCCACGCCTGGATCGCGTCAACCGAGGTCGGGGCATCTGTTCATTTCACGCACCCGGTGCTAGCTTCTATTTGCTGAACGCTTAACAAGTAACTTGGAGGTTGCGATGCGCACCGCTATCCATCCCCGGCTCTATGACCCCGGACCGGATGATCCCGTGCTCAATGGCGGGCAGTGCGCTCGCTGCGGTCGCGTGTACTTCCCGCCGATCGGGATCGGTTGCGAAAACTGCGGCGCGCCCGCGGAATCGCTCGTACCCAGGGCGTTGCCCACCGCCGGGGTCGTCTTCGCCGTCGCCGAGGTGAACGTGAACACACAGGGCACGAAGCCCTTTTCGGTCACGGAGGTCGTGCTGGCCGCCGGACCGCTGATCCGGGCGGTTGTGCATCCCGCGTCACCACCACTACATATCGGCGACCAGGTACGGGCCCGGTGGCACGTCGTCAAGCGGAACGATGCCGGAGCGGATCTGGTGGAACCGGCATTCATCAAGTCCGCGTCCGCATTTGGAGATTCGAGGTGAGCACCGACGACGCACTACGCCCAGCCTGGGTGGTAGGGGTGGGCCTGCATCCCTACCAGAAACTCGGTGGCACGCCCTATACCGAATTGGGGGTCACCGCGATTCGCGCGGCGCTGGCCGATGCGGGCATCGAGTGGAATCGGGTGCAGACCGCGTACACCGGAACGGCTACCACCTCGATGGCGTTGTCGCGCTTGATGTATCGGCATCTGGGCGCGACCGGGATCCCGATGGTTCAGATCGAGAACGCCTCCGCGTCCGGATCCAGTGCGTTCCGGCAGGCGTATCTCGATATCGCCCACGGCGTGCACGATGTCGCGATTGCGGTCGGGGTGGACAAACCGTTGAGTTTCTCGTCTCCGGCGCGCGTGGCGGGCGTCGACGATCTGGTGGGCAGCCGGATTCTGCCGGTCACGCATTTCGCCCTGCTGGCCTCGCGCTACATGCACGAGACCGGGGCAACGCCGGAACACCTGGCACGGGTGGCGGTCAAGAACAGCCGCAACGCCGTTCACAATCCGAATGCCCAGCGACCACGAGCCCGCACGCTCGAGGAAGTATTGACCCCGCCCGCGCTCAGCGGTGTGCTGACTCGGTTGCAATGCTGCCCGGTCGGGGAGGGCGCGGCGGCCGCGCTCATCGTCTCCGATCGCGCGATCGATGAACTCGGCCTGGATCGCGATCGTGCCGTCCGGATCAGAGCATCGGCACTGAGATCCGAAACATACTATGGCACAGCTAATTTCGATGCCGCGCTGACCGCCGAAACCACAGCCGAAGCACTGTCCACCGCCGGTGTGGCGGTCGAGGAGGTGGATCTGGTCGAACTGCACGACGCCTTCACCATCGAGGAATTGGTGTACCTGGAGGCGATGGGCATCTGCCCGCCGGGGCACGCCGGGCCCGCTTTGGCGGCGGGTGAGTTCGATATCGGTGGCCGCGTCGCGATCAACAGCTCGGGCGGGCTGCTGTCCATGGGCCACCCGATCGGACCGACCGGCATCGGTCAGATCGCGGAGTTGACCACCCAGCTCCGCGGCGAAGCCAGTCTGCGCCAACATCGCGATGCCCGTATCGGTCTGGCCCACATGGTGGGTCTGGGCGCGGTCTGCGCGGTGCACATTCTCTCGCGCGATTAATACGCGCGGCATATCCATCTCACAGGGGACAACGATGACCCAACCCGACCATGGCACTCCCGAATACTGGGCCGCGCACCGACCGGATCAGCCCGCGGTGATCAGCGGCTCCACCGTCCTGACCTATCGACAATGGAATGAGGCCGCCGATCGCGTCGCGGAAGGGCTTGCCCGCCAAGGGCTTCGCCCCGGCGACCGGCTCGGCATGCGGTTCCGGCTCGCACCCGAATGGTTCGTGATCCAGCGGGCACTGCAAAAGCTCGGCGTAGCCCAGGTGGCGGTCAATTGGCGACTGACCCCCGAGGAAACGCTGTACATCCTGCGCGACAGTGACGCGAAAGGATTGGCATGCAACGACATCGACGTCGCCGGGTGGGCCGGTAGCGATATCGGACTGCTGATCACCGTCGCACAGACCTCCGAAGCCGCCGGGTTGCGATATGAGGATCTGCTCGAAACCGACAATGCCCCAGCTCGTTTCGGCCCGGTCCAGCCACTGCTGGTGATGTACACCTCGGGCACCACCGGACGACCGCGCGGGGTGCCGCCGACGAATCCCGCCGAATCGCCCGATCCGGAGCGCCTCTTCCGATACGCGCTCTCGGTGGCCGGAACCCCGCCGCAGCACGATGGTGTCATCGCCTTGCTGACCATGCCCGTGCATCACGGTGCGGGACCGCAGATTTCGGCGCGCACCGCCGCCCGCGGCGGCACGATCGTGAGCCTGGACCCCTTCGACGCCGAACAGGCCCTGCGCCTGATCCACGAGCATCGAATCCAGTCATGGGTCGGTGTTCCCACCATGCTCCAGCGGGTTCAGAAGCTGCCCGAGCAGGTGTTCGCACGGTACGACCTGACCTGCCTGCGCCAAATCGGCGTGGGCGCGGCGCCCGTCCCACAATCGCTCAAACAGTGGGTCATCGAGCGGTTCGGCGACGGGGTGCTGTGGGAGAGCTACGGGGCCAGTGAGCCCGGAATGATCAGCTACACGCCACCGGAATTCCAGCTGAGCAAACCCGGTACGAGCGGTCGACCCTACGACGGGGTCGAGATCGCGATTGTGGACCGGAACTGGGAACCACTGCCCACCGGGCAGGTCGGCGAGATCGCCGTCAGCACTCCAATCGTGTTGCGCCACTATCTCGGTGGACCCGATCTCGGGCAGGACGTGATCAAGGACGGCTTCTATCGCACCGGCGATGTCGGCTACCTCGACGCCGACGGCTTCGTGTACATCACCGACCGGATCAAGGACATGATCGTGGCGGGCGGGGTCAATATCTATCCGGCCGAGATCGAGAAGGCGCTCGCCTCGCATCCGGAGATCGTGGAGGCCGCGGTCATCGGCATTCCCGACGACGACTTCGGAGAGAAACCCCTGGCCTACATCATCACCACGCCCGGGACGAAGCCGACCGAGGACGAACTCCTCGAACACCTGGCAGGTCAGCTCGCGCGCTACAAACGGCCACGCGAGTTCGTCATGGTCGATGATCTGCCGCGCAATCCGGTCGGAAAAGTACTCAAAAACGAACTCCGGCAACCATATTGGGAAGGACGCCACCGCAATGTCTGACACCCCGCCCACCGGGTCAGTGACCTCGGAGCTCATCGTGACCGAAGTCGTAGACCAACACATTCTGGTCATCACCATCAATCGACCGCACCGCCGCAATGCTTTCGACGGAGCCACCGCCCACGCCCTCGAAACGGTCATCGACGAGTACGACGCCGATGACTCGCTGCGCTGTGCGGTCCTGACCGGTTCGGACATCGTCTTTTCCGCGGGG
Source organism: Nocardia sp. NPDC056000 (assembly GCF_042269265.1). Taxonomy (NCBI): domain Bacteria; kingdom Bacillati; phylum Actinomycetota; class Actinomycetes; order Mycobacteriales; family Nocardiaceae; genus Nocardia; species Nocardia sp. NPDC056000. The sequence continues at coordinate 466,452 of NZ_JBHJXS010000007.1, forward strand.
CAGGACCTCATCGCCGCCGCGGAGGGCGATATGGGCGTGACCGAACGCCGTGGCCCGTTCGGAATCATGGCGCAGCCGCCGGCCAAACCCATCATCGCCGCGGTGGAAGGTCACGCGCTCGCCGGTGGGCTCGAACTCTGCCTGGCATGCGATCTGATCGTCTCCTCCCGCACCGCCACCATGGGCTTGCCCGAGGCCGCCCGCTCACTGGTAGCCCTGGGCGGCGGCTGCTTCCGGCTCCCCCGGCGCATCCCCTATCACCTCGCCATGGAACTGATTCTCACCGGAAAGATTTGGCCCGCAACGCGATTCGCAGAGCTGGGACTGGTCAACCGGATCACCGAGCCCGGCCGGGCACTGGCGGGCGCATTGGAGCTCGCACGCGAGATCTGTGCCGCCGGTCCGCTCGCGGTGCGTGCGAGCAAGCAGATCGCCGTGCGCTCACAGGACTGGACCGATGCGCAAGCCTGGGATCACCAGTTGAAATACGTTGCCACCCTGCATGATTCCGAGGACCTGCGCGAGGGGCTACTCGCCTTCGCGCAGAAGCGTCCGCCGGTATGGAAAGGACGCTGACATGTTCGTAGAACCCACTCTCACCAGCAGCCTGCTCGATGGGCAGGTCGCCATCGTCACCGGTGGATCGCGCGGCATCGGCGGTGCCACCGCGATACAGCTTGCCGCCAACGGGGCCAAGGTCGTCATCGCCGATGTGGACAAAGCCAAGGCCGATGCCACGGTCGCCGCGATCAACGAGCGGTACGGATCCGACAGCGCCTCCACGTTCGTCGCGGATCTGGTGTCCCCGGGGGCCTGCGACGACCTGGTCGACCACACCCTGCACTACTACGGCGACCTCGACATCGTGGTAAACAACGCGGGCTACGCCTGGGACAGCCGCGTGCACGCCATGACCGACGAGCAGTTCCAAGCGATGCTCGACATCCATCTGGTCGTCCCGTTCCGACTGGCACGAGCCTGCGCGCCGGTGTTCCGCGCGGCCGCGCAAGCCGACAATGCCAACGGCGTTGTGCGGCAACGAAAGACGGTGATGGTCTCCTCCATGGCCGGTCTGATCGGCTTGGACGGTGCGGCCAACTACGCCGCCGCCAAGGCCGGAATGCTCGGCCTGGTACGCACTCTCGCGCAGGAGTGGGGCGCGATGCGGGTGAATGTGAATGCCGTGGCGTTCGGTGTCATCCAAACCCGTTTCGGGCTACCGCAATCCGAGCGCGAGGTGATCCACACCGGCGGGCGCACCATCCAGGTCGGCATGCCCGCAAAACAGGCGCAGCGGATGGGCATCACCGTCGACCCGGACTCTCCGCCCACCGACGCGGAGATCTACGCCGCCAAACCCATGCCGTTCGTGTCGCTGGGCCGCACCGGAACGATCTCCGAAGCCGCCGATGCCATTTTCTGGCTCTGCTCACCGCTGTCGAACTATGTGACCGGACAGGTCGTACCCGTGAACGGCGGCACCCGCCTGGCGTGATCGAGACCTGCGGGCTCGCACGGGGTATTGCGAAGCGTGAGCCCGCAGGTCATCTATTCTTGCCGAACGTTCAACAAGAGAAGGGGTGCCGCATGCCGGGTCGCTCACAACGTTCGCCAGAGGAGATCTCCGGCGAATCCATCGCCACACCGGCCCGCCGCACCCAGCAGGAACGCACCGCCCAAGCCGGGCAGGCCCTACTCGACGCCGCCGAAACCCTCTTTTCCCAACGCGGAGTCGACCAAACCTCCCTGGCCGATGTCGGCCAACTCGCGGGTTATAGCCGCGGCCTGGCCAACCACCACTTCGGTACCAAAGCCGCTCTCGTCGACGCCCTCGCCGAACGCATCCAATCGCGATTCGTCGCCGACATCGACTTCACCACCGTCGAGCAATCCGATGCCGACATGGTCGAAATCCTCGCCGACCTGGTCCAGGACTACCTCGAAGCAATTGTCCGATATGCCGACACCAGCCGAGCCTTCTTCGTCATGTGGGGAGCAGCTATCCCCTCCGAAGCCGCCCTGGGCCCCATCTTCGCCGCCGACGACGCCCGCTTCCGCCTCGGCGCCGAAACCCTGCTGCGCGCGGGCCGAACCAATGGCACCGTCGCCCCGGACATCGACCCCGCCGCCGCGGCCGTCGCGGTCATCGGCATGGTCCGCGGCATCGCGGCCCAATACCTCATCGCCCCTGACGCATTCGATTTGCCCGCGGCGGCGCACGCCTGCCGAACCTTCGTGAAGCGAACGCTCACAGCGCCATAGGGCGGCATCGTCGAAGATTGGCCGGGGCGGTGTGAATCCTCCCGCCTACGACATCATCGGCCACCGCAGAGTGGACCGGCCACACCTCAGGCTGTCATCGGGCGCGGCAGCAGCAGCGCGCCCGCTCGCACCAGCATCACGTGCAGGACAGAGTGTTCAGGCAGGACCAGGTACCGGGGCCGAATATGCCGCCAGCGTGAGCGTGCGGGTTGTTCACTCGTGAGGGCGAGGTGCCCGTTGGTGGTCAGCACGGTGACGCAGTCGGGACCGCAGCCCTGTCGACGGCCACGGCAGCCCTCCAGACCCCATCCGATCACCGAGACCGACTGCGCCCCATCGGGTGTGCTCGGCCGGGAATGCTCGGCGGGCCGGATTCCGGCGCGGGCGAGCTGGTCGACGAATTCGGCGATCCGGAGGCTGGACCGGTCCAGCTCCGGACGCGGGTGTCGCTGCGTTGCGAATCGGTCTGGCATGGTGCCTCTTTCGACGAGCCACCACAGATGTGGCTACCCTAAGAGATTTTCCATCAATGGCGCCGGTGAAACCCCCTATTCCCGAGATCCGGCGGAGATGTGGTTGCACGCGTCGGTTTCGATCACCCGACCGCAGTCAGAGCCTTGTCGAAGACCGGCCAGGAGCGGTGCAGGTCTTCCTGCCAGTAGCCCCAGGAGTGGGTGCCGGTGGTGCGCATATCGAAGGTGGCGGGAATTCCTAGCTGGGAGAACCGGTCTCGCAGTTCCCTTGTGCACATGTTCATGATCGCCTCGAGTGGTGCGCCGAAGAGGAGTTGCCAGGTCAGGTGCAACACGTCGCCGTGGGTGCCCTCGGGGGTGTCCAGATCCCCGGGGACGCCGCTGCCGCTGGAGACGTAGATCGCGGTGCCGCGCAGGCGGTCTGCGTGCAGGTAGGCGTCGTTGGCCGCCCACCTCGTATCGTCGGGCGGGCCCCACATATTGAGGGCGTTGCCGCGCTGGCGGGCAACCACCGCGGTGACGAAGGCTTGGCCCATGGGATCGCTGGTGCGCACGCAGCCGCTGTAGGAGCCGATGGCCCGGAATCGGCCGGGTGCGGCCAGGGCGAGTTGGAAGACCGAGGTTCCGGCCATCGAAATGCCTGCAATCGCGTTGGCGCCGTTGCCATTCAGTGCCAGGTCGATGATCGGGGGTAGTTCGGCGGTGAGGAAGGTTGTCCAGCGGGGGCGGCCGAGCATCGGGTCATCGAATGCCCAGTCGGTGAAGTAGCTTCCGCCACCGCCGATCGGGATCACGACGTTGACCTGTTTGCCGTGGAAGAACTCGGCCACATCGGTCTCGTCGTACCAACTGCCTTCGGTACCGCCGTTGGCACCGTTGAGCAGGTACAGGGTCGGCGCGGCAGCGTTCGGGTCGGCCGCGCGTAGTACGCGACTGCGGATGACGGTGTTCATGGCGGCGGAGTACACGAACATATCGCTCACGCGGTCGTGCACCGGCTCGATGCGGTCCAGTCGCGAACCATCGGGCGCGCGCACCGGTTCCGAGGGCTCGGCATGACCGATCGCCGCGCTGAGCACACACAGCAGCAACGCCAAGCCCGCCGCGAGCGTTCGGTATCTGATTGTGCGCCAGCGGGATTCGATCGAATACCCCGTATCGATGAGTACGCCGGACGCGACCATGACTGACCTCGATTCCTACCGCCGAGCACCCTGCGCCCGCGCCGCACCAAGACGCCGGGCAATATCAGGATTCCGAGTGAACGACATGCGATAGCCCTCTGACCAGCACGGCCGCGAAAGTCTGTGATCATTCCCAAGTCCGCGCACTGCTGACCGGATGGTCTCCCAATGGGTCGTGGCGGGCATTATCCCGCGACTTCCGTCAGGGGCGGCGATTCGAAATCGCCTGTGTCGAAATCATTGACCGGGCAAATAATGCGTGCTGAAGTCGTCCGGCGACCCCGGCAGCCGACGTCCGAAAGGCATCCATGACCGAGCCCTCCCCCACCGGTGACCGCCGCGTCGCGATCGTCACCGGTGCTGCGTCCGGCATCGGCCGCGCCACCGCTCAGTTGTTCGCCGAACGCGGGAAACATGTTGTCGCCGTCGATATTTCGCCACAGGGATTGACCGACTTGGGCGAGAACATCGTGACCATTTCCGGCGACGTCTCAGGCGAGGAGGTGAACCGAACGGCGATCGCGACAGCGCTCGACAGGTTCGGCCGCATCGATACCGTCGTGCTCAATGCCGGAACCGGCGGCTCCCCGTCGCCGCGCAGACCGGCGACCGATGTGGTGAAGACCGCAGATACCCGGGGAACTGGGCCTACAACGCGTCCAATGCGGCTTTGATCAATCTGGTCCGGGCGTTCGCGATCCACTATGCGGCACAGGGGATTCGGGTCAACGCCCTCGCTCCCGGACTCACCCGCACCGGTATCACCGCCAACGTGCATGAGGATCCGGCCCTGCTGGCCGCGATAGAACGCCGGATCCCGCTCGGGCGATTCGCCGAACCACGCGAGCAGGCCGAGGCGATCTGGTTCCTGGCCTCCCCCGCCGCCGGCTACATCACCGGCACCACCCTCGTGGTCGACGGCGGGCTCGACGCCAACCTCGGCATCCTGCCGCTACCCGGCCAGTCGTTCTGACCGGCGTGGGCATACGAAAGCGTCGAATAGACTTCGACACCAACCGATCAGAGGGGCATGGACGTGACAGTGGATGCACCGCAGCCGAATTCACCCGATGAAGGTAACTGGCGGGACAACGGGGTACGTGTGGTCAAATCGAATCAACTCGATACGAACACACCGCAGACTCCGGGCATGAACCGAGCGGCGGCGATCGATGCCGCTCGCGTCGGCGCGCAGAAGCTCTGGGCGGGTACGGTCACCATCCACCCCGATGCCAAGACCGGCGCGCATCACCATGGCGAATTGGAAAGCGTCATCTATATCGTGCGCGGGCGCGCCCGGATGCGCTGGGGTGAGCACCTCGAATTCGTCGCCGAAGCCGAGCCCGGCGATTTCATTTTCGTTCCGCCCTTTGTCCCGCATCAGGAAATCAATGCCAGCTCCGATGAACCGCTGGAATGCGTGCTGGTGCGCAGCGATAGCGAAGCGGTCGTGGTCAATCTCGATATCGACGCGGCGGAGCAGCCGAGCACCGTGCTCTGGGTGGATCCCATCCATCAATCCCCGATAAGTGGAGGTTGAGCCCGAATCCTGGCTAGGCTGTCTCACGGACTCGCATCTCTACTGCGGGTCCGCGGGAGGTACGGCGTGGTCGTTGTGTTGGATACCGGTCTACTTCCGGCGAGTGAGCGGATCGAGGCGGCGCAGGACCTTTTGTCCGACACCGAGATTCCGTCGATCAATCGGCTCGGGTCGGTGGCCGGTCAGTTGTGGCACCGGTTCACCGTGTGGGATCTGGGCGAGGGCGTGCACGCCACACAGGTCGTCGGTACCGGTCTGAGTGTGCTGCGCGGCGATAAACAGCTGCGCGTTGCCGCACCCGAACGTGTCGGGCTCGGGGTGCAATTGACCGGGTCCGGCACTTTTTCGCACTGCGGCGCGGATCAGGTCATCGAGGTCGGCGAACTCTCGCTCACCGACGGCACCAGCGTCTCGGACTATTCGTCGAGCGGTATCGGCGGCTCCAAGGTGCTGATCTTCGACTACGACCAGCTCGCGCTGCCCATCGAAACCGTCCGCAGCGCGGCTCCCCGACTCAAATCGAGTCCGCTGTACGGATTGGTCTCTGCCCATATCGCCGCACTCGGCGAAGAGGGTGATATCGAACCCGGGCCCGCCCGAATCATGCTCAAATCGGCGACCACCCAATTGGTTCGGGCGCTGATCACCACCGCGGCCGCCGACCCGCGCCAACATGCGGACCTGCATGACACGCTGTATTTGCGGATAGCCGCCTATGTGGAACAGCATCTCGGTGACCCCGGTCTGAACGCCGAGCAGATCGCGCGGGCACACAATATCTCGGTCCGGCATTTGTACAATGTCTGGTCTGCACGGGGAATCCCGTTGAGCCAGTGGATTATCAGCGCTCGGCTCGAGGGCGCGCGGGCCGATCTCGCTCGGCAGGGTCGTACCGTACCGATCGCGGTGGTAGGGCGCAGATGGGGCTTCGCCAATCCGGCGCATTTCGCTCGCCGCTTCCGCGACGCTTACGGCATGTCACCACGGGAGTGGCAGCAGAGCCAATGACCGGCAGGCCCCTTGACGGACTTGCCTGATTCGGCACGGCAGTGTGCTGTGCGTGCACGATTGGCGCGCCGATGATTCACCTCGGCATCGCGCCGCCCTAGCGTGACATCCGGACGACACGACGTGTTGGAAGCACGAGGACAGTCCGGCACACGCGGAAGCATCGCCGAACCGGACTCGGGTGGATCGACTCTCGAGCTTAGGCGGCGCTGATGACCGATATCGTGGAACACGCGCCCGCGCCGACCCGCGCGCCGCTGGTCGGAAGAGCGGCGGAATGCCTTGTGCTGGAAGCCTTCACGAACAAGGTGCGGGCGGGGCTGAGCGAAGCGCTGGTACTGGCCGGAGCGCCCGGAATCGGCAAGACCCGTTTGCTCGACCATATCGCCGATACCGCCCACGACCTGCTGGTGTTGCGAACCTCGGGCATCGAGTCCGAATCGCCCCTGGGATTCGCGGCGCTGCACCGCCTGGTGCGACCGTTCCTCGATCGCCGCGAACGCCTGCCCGAGCCGCAAAAAGCCGCGCTGGGTGCGGCTTTCGGACTCGTCGCGGGCCCCGCGCCCGACCGCTTCCTGGTGGGTCTGGCGACGCTGAGCCTGTTCGCGGAACTGGCGGGCGAGCGTCCCCTGGTCTGCCTGATCGATGACGCGCAGTGGCTCGATCGTGAATCCCGTGAGGCATTGACCTTCGTCGCACGCCGACTGCACGCCGAAGGTGTCGGAATGCTGTTCGCGGTGCGCGAATTGGCTTCGGACAGCGCGCTTTTCGAAGGTCTGCCGGGGCACATTCTGGCCGGACTCCCCGGCCCGGCCGCCCGGGAATTGCTGGCCCGCACCGCACCGCGCTTCCTCAATGACGACGTCGCCCGCACGCTGACCGAACAAACCGATGGCAACCCGCTCGCCCTGATGACCCTGGTGTCTTCGCTGACCACCGAACAATTGGGCGGCACAGCGGCATTGCCCGAACCGCTGCCCATCGGCCCGCGCCTGGCCGCCTGTTTCCTCGAGCGTATCGAGGCGCTCGGCAAACGCACCCGGGATCTGCTGCTGCTCGCCTCGATCAGCCCGATCCGCGACGAGGCGCTGCTGTGGCGTGCGGCGGCGCTGCTCGGATTGTCCGAGGACGACGCCGATCCCGCCGTCGAGGCCGGAGTGCTGGTGCGCGGCAACGGTTTCGCGTTCTCCCATCCACTGATTCGTTCCGCCGTGCACACGGCCGCGCATCCGGGTGGTTTGCGGCGCGCGCATCAGGCGATCTCCGCGGCCTGCGATCCGGACCACGACCCCGACCTGCGCGCCTGGCATCTGGCCGCGGCCACGGCGGGTGCCGATGAGGCGGTCGCGCGTGATCTGGAGAATTCCGCGCAGCGCGCCCGAGCCCGCGGCGGCTATGCGGCCGAGGCGGTGTTACTGGCGCGCGCGGCCGAGTTGACGCCCGCGGTATCGCGGCGCGATGAGCGGAGATTGGTTGCGGCCCAGGTGTATCTGATGTGTGGTGATCCGCAATCGGCTCAGCGGCTGCTGCGCGAATCGCACCCGGACAGCCGGGTGCCCGCGATACGAGGACGGGCGCGCTGGCTCGAAGCGGCGATCGAGACCTACTTCTGCCGTTTCGAAGATCAGCCCGCGCTACTGCTCGCCGCCGCGGCGGAGTTGGATCCCGGCGACGGTGATCTGGCCTGGCTCATGCTGTCCCAGGCGTTGAGCGCGGCGATGTTGTCCAGGGAAGACACCGTAGGCACCAGTTTGGCGGAGGTCGCACGCGCGACGCTGGATGCGTTCGAAGGGCGAGCCGCGTCATCGGCGCACGACCTGTGCATCGTCGCGCTGGCCACCCGGATCAGCGAGGGGTATGCCGCCGCCGTCCCCCGGTGGCGTACCGCGCTGGCGGCCCTGCGCGACGGGGAGCTCGGCGAACAAGGCATGCCGTTAGCGGTTTTCGCCCATTTCGCGAGCGATGAGCTGTGGGACGACAACGCCAGGCTGACCCTGTTCGCCCGGCTGCGGAACTTCGACCGGGACAACGGCGCACTCGTCGGATTGCGAGTCGTTCTGGAATGCCAGGCGACCGACTCGCTGCGATCGGGTCGGCGCGAGGAGGCCGCGAGCTATCTGACCGAGTCCCATGAGTTGCTCACGGTGATCGGGCTGCCGGAGGAGAACTACGTGCAGCGGCTGGAGCTGCTGGTGTGGAGTGGCGCGGAAGCGCAGGCCCGCGCGCTGGCGTCGAGTGTCGAGGGAGCAGACTTCCCTTCGCGGGCCATGCAGGCGGCGGTGGCCGCGCGCGGCATGATCGTGCTCGAGTTGAGTCTGGGGAACTATCGCGCGGCGCTGGAGCGGGCGCGGTGTCTCTATGACGATGATGTGCCCGGTCACAGCAATCTGGTGCTCGCGGATATGGTCGAGGCGGGGGTTCGCGCGCAGGAGACCGCGCTCGCGGCGCTTGCCCTGGCCAGACTCGATACGCAGGCGCGGGCCAGCGGAACCCCCTGGGCGCTGGGGTCTTTGGCACGGGCGCAGGCATTGCTCGCGAACGATGACACCGCGGCGGCGCTGTATCGGGAAGCGATCGATCGGCTCGGGCAGACCACAGTCGTCGTCGATCTGGCCCGCACCCATCTGCTGTACGGCGAGTGGCTGCGCCGGCGCAAACAGCGACTCGAAGCCCGGGTCCAGCTGCGGCTCGCCTACGACATGTTCTGCGCGGCACGCGCACCGCTCTTCGCCGAACGTGCACGTGCCGAACTCGCCGCCACCGGTGAACGCGTGCACCGAAGAACGCTGGCACCCGACCCACAGCTCACCCCGCAGGAAACCCAGATCGCCGCATTGGCGGCCGAAGGCGCGACCAATACCGAGATCGCAGCGCGGCTCTATATCAGCACCTCCACCGTCGAATACCACCTCACCAAGATCTTCCGGAAGCTCTCGGTGACCTCCCGCAGACAGCTTCGTTCGAAACTGGGGTCGGGGGACTAGAAAAACACTGGGGGGTTTCTCCGATTCGCCGGGTGGTGCGCGCGAGGTCTCATGAACGGGTCAACTCCACCGACCTCGCAGGGAGACATTGTGACCCCGGTTCTTTTCATCCACGGACTCTGGCTGCACTCGACATCGTGGCAACCCTGGCTCGGCCTGTTCGGCGAACAGGGGTACCAGGTCTCCGCGCCGGGCTGGCCCGGTGAACTCGACACCGTTGAGGCAGCACGGGCCACACCCGAGGGCGTGGCGGGCCATGGCATCGATGACGTAGTCGAGCACTATGCCGCGATCATCGCCGAACTTCCCGAACTGCCGATCCTGATCGGGCATTCCTTCGGCGGTATGGTCGCCCAGAAACTGCTCGGGCAGGACCGTGCCCGCGCCGCAATCGCCATCGACGCCGCACAGATCAAAGGCGTACTGCCGCTGCCGCTTTCGGCGCTGCGCTCGACCACACCGGTGTTCAAGAACCCCGCCAACCGGAACCGGGCGGTATCGCTCACCTCCGAAGAGTTCCGGTACGCGTTCGGAAACGCCATTCCGGCCGAGGAATCCGACGAACTGTACGAGCGGTGGACGGTGCCCGCCCCGGGCAAACCGCTCTTCGAAGCGGCAGCAGCAAACTTCAACCCGCATTCCGCGGCGAAGGTCGACACCGCCAACGAAGCGCGCGGCCCACTCCTGCTGATCACTGGCGGCAAGGACCACACCGTGCCCGAGGCCGTCACCAGGGCGACCCTGAAGCAGTACCGCCATTCCGACGCGGTCACCGACTTCCTGGAGTTCCCGGACCGCGGCCATTCGCTGGTCGTCGATCACGGATGGCGCGAAGTCGCCGACGCCTGCCTGTCCTGGTTGAAGAGCCAGGAGCTCTGAGCACCGCGATGTTCGACCTGAACCTCGCGGGCAAAGTCGCCGTCGTGACCGGAGCAGGCCGGGGCATCGGCCTGAGCGTAGTGAAAGCACTTGCCGCCGAAGGTGTTTCAGTAGTCGCAGGATCACGCACCGGGAGCCCGGACCTGACCGAACTGGCCACCCGCGAGGGCGTGCGAACACCGTTGATCGATCTCAGCACCGCCGACGGACCCCAGCGATTGATCGATGAGGCGGTGAGCGCATTCGGCGGAATAGACATCGTGGTCAACAATGTCGGCGCTGTCATCCCCCGCGTACAGGGTTTCCTCGCGGTGACCGACGAGGACTGGCTGTGGTCCCTGACCACGAACCTGCTCGTCGCGGTCCGCACGGCCCGCGCCGCACTGCCATACCTGATCCAGCGCGATAGCACCTCCATCGTGACGATCAGTTCGGTCAACGCGACCCTGCCCGACCCCGGCGTCATCGACTACTCCGCCGCCAAAGCCGCCCTGTCGAACTTCAGCAAATCGTTGTCGAAAGAGTTTGGACCCCAAGGTGTTCGCGCGAACACCATCTCACCCGGACCGGTCACCACGGCGCTGTGGCTCGGCGATCAGGGCGTCGCCGCCGTAGTCAGCGCCGCAGCCTCCGCCGATCCCGACGAGGTGGTCCGCCAAGCCGCAGCCAAGAGCGTCACAGGCCGCTTCACCCATCCCCAGGAGGTCGCCGACCTGGTGCTGCTGCTGGCCAGCGACCGAACCGCCAATGTCACCGGCGCCGATTTCCGGATCGACGGCGGACTAATCGAAACACTCTGAACTCGTTGGGCCGCATGGCTGCTGAACACCAGCACCACCATTCGTAGAACAGGAACACCCATGGCAACACCTACAGTTCTGTTGGTACACGGGGCATTCGCCGATGGATCCGCGTGGGCGCAGGTGATCGAGCGCCTGCACGAGGCGGGGATCAGCGCGCAGGCGCTGGCCAATCCGCTGCGCGGACTCACCGTCGACGGTGAATACGTCGCGAGCGCCGCCGCCCAGACCGCGGGCCCGGTCCTGCTCGTCGGTCATTCCTACGGCGGTGCCGTAATCACCTATGCGGGAGCCAAATCGGCCAATGCCGCCGGGCTCGTCTATGTCGCGGCCTTCGGTATCGACACGGGTGAGAGTGCGCTGGGAGCGGTGTCGAACTATCCCGATCCGGGATTGGGTGTCTCGATCGAACCGAGAACCTATCCGGGCAGCACGGAGCCGGAGTTCTACATCAAGCGGGAGCTTTTCCATTCGGCCTTCGCCGCGGATCTTCCCGAGAGTGTCACCGCCATTGGAGCGATCAGTCAGCGGCCGGTATCGGGCACCGCGCTGGGCGAACCGCTCAGCGTGCGACCCGCCTGGAAGGCGCTGCCGAGCTGGTTCGCGGTCGCCACCGAGGATCACGCGATCCATCCCGACGCCCAGCGCATGTTCGCCGAACGCATGGGCGCCAAGACCATCGAGGTCAACGGCTCGCACTCGATCGCGGCCAGCCAGCCCGACACGGTGGCGGGCTTGATCATCGAGGCGGTACACGCGGTCGCCGATTCCCATTCGAACAACTAGGAGCGACCATGTCCATTCGCAATTTCGCGCGGCTGCCGTTCGCCGCCGCCGTAGTGGCCGGGGCGCTCACCGCATCCACCGCGGGCGCGCACGCCGACGCCGTGCGCCCGACCATCGTGCTCGTGCACGGGGCCTTCGCGGACGCGACCAGCTGGGACGGCGTCGCCGCCGCGCTGCGGGCGGACGGCTATCGAGTCATGTTGCCGGACAATCCATTACGCGGTCCGGCCAATGACGCCGCCGCGATCGAACAGGTGCTCGCGGGGATCGACGGGCCGATCGTGCTGGCCGGGCATTCCTACGGCGGCGCGGTCATCACAAATGTCCACGACACCGATGTGAAGGCCATGGTCTATATCGCGGCGTTCGCGCCACAGCAGGGCGAACCGATTGCGATCGCCATGGATCCGTTCCGGTTCCCCGGCAGTCAATTGCAGCCGCCCGCACTGGCATTGACACCCATGGGGTCGGGGATCGAAGGATCGGTCGCGCCCGATTCCTTCAATACCGTTTTCGCGCAGGATGTTTCGTCGGCCACCGCCGCGAATATGATCACCCATCAGCATTCCATCGCCGCGACCGCGCTGTTGGAGCCCAGCGGTCCGGCTTCCTGGGCCACGACTCCGACCTGGTATCTGGTCTCGGCTTCGGATCGGGTGATCCCACCTGCCGCGGAGCGCTTCTTCGCCCAGCGCATGGGCGCGCACACCGCCGAGGTCGACGCCTCACACGCGTCACTGGTCTCCCAGCCGGGCGTGGTCGCCGCCTTCATCGAGCAGGCCGCCCGGTAGACACCACGCCGGGCCATGGCGGAAAGTGCGGTTTTCGTGGCGCGTAAAGTGGGGCGCACGCTCCTCGAAACGCGAAGACTCATTCAACGCGCCGATAAATAGATCAGAAGCTCTGTGCTGCAACAGGTTCCAGCCGTACTTGCGACGCATCGAGTATCCGACCAGAAGGAGTTTCACATGCCTGTCATTACTACGCCGGATGGCGTCGATATCTTCTACAAGGACTGGGGCACCGGTCAGCCCATCGTCTTCAGCCACGGCTGGCCACTGTCCTCGGACGACTGGGACGCCCAGCTCATGTTCTTCCTGTCCCACGGGTTCCGGGTGGTCGCCCATGACCGGCGCGGACACGGTCGCTCGGCGCAGGTCGCCGACGGCCACGATATGGACCACTACGCCGACGACCTGGCCGCGGTCGTCAACCACCTCGACCTGACCAACGCCGTCCACATCGGCCACTCCACTGGCGGCGGCGAAGTCGTCCGCTACCTCTCGCGCCACGGACAGGACCGCGCGGCCAAGGCCGTGCTGATCAGTGCGGTGCCGCCGATCATGGTCAAGACCGCTGACAACCCGGGCGGGCTGGACAAGTCGGTGTTCGACGGCATCCAGGAGCAGGTCGCCACCAACCGGGCGGACTTCTTCCGTACCTTCGCCGAGGGACCGTTCTACGGCTACAACCGTCCCGGCGCGCAGCCGTCGGAGGGCATCATCGCCAACTGGTGGCGCCAGGGCATGGCGGGCGGGGCCAAGGCGCACTACGACGGTGTCGTCGCGTTCTCCCAGACCGACTTCACCGAAGAACTCACCAAGATCACCATTCCCACCCTGGTGCTGCACGGTGAGGACGATCAGGTGGTCCCGATCCAGGACGCCGCCATCCGCTCGGCCGAACTGCTGCCCAACAGCACGCTGAAGACCTACCCGGGCTTCCCGCACGGAATGCCGACCACCGAGGCCGCGACCATCAACGCCGACCTGCTCGCATTCATTCAATCCTGAGCAGCCCGGGCATCATCCGATGCCCTCGACCGCCCAGCCGCCCAGCAGTAGGGGGCGGGTGGGCGTTGGTCTGCTCGGCACCTTTGCGGCCGAGTTCGGTCGCGAGACGGAATACTCGGATGGCATGACCTTCACCGATGCTGAAATCGACTATCTCCGATCGCAACCGTTGGCTCGCCTGGCGACCCGCGCCACCGACGGGCAACCCGATGTCGTCCCGGTGGCTCTCGAGTTCGACGGCACCCACTTCTGGGTCGGTGGCGCATCGACCTTCCTCCGCACACGCAAAGCGCGCAATATCGCCGACGGCAACGCCGAGGTAGCACTCGTGATCGATGACCTGGTCTCACTCGATCCGTTCATCGCGCGCGGCCTGCGCATCTACGGACTCGCCGAACCGCCCGTAGAACGCACGGGGATGGTCGGACCCGGCTATTACGTGCGAATCACTCCCACCCAGTCCTGGAGCTGGAATCTGGACGGTGCCCCGGCGGGTGACCAGTGGTACGAAACCCGCCACACTCGCCATGGCGGTGACGTAGATGGAGATCCTCGAATCAGCTGACGCCCTCTACCTGTTCGCCGAGTTCCAGTGCGGCGATGAGGAATTGCTTACCGCCGCGCCGCCGACCAGGGACGACATCGGACCCACGGATCGCCCTTCCCACATCCACCACACTTCGATACAGTTTGTCTCGTAACTTCGAAACAAACTGTCTCACAGGAGGTGTGGTGCGACCACCGGATCCACGTACGGTGCGTAGTCGCGATGCCGCGCTCGCATCGGCCCGGGACCTGTTGATCGAGCAGGGTGCGGCCGGTCTGACTCATGCCGCCGTCGCGGCACGCAGCGGGATCAGCCGCGCCACGCTGTACCGGCTGTGGCCGGAGCCGACCGATCTGGTGCGCGCCACCATCACCCTGCACATCACCCTCGCCCAGTCTCAGCCGACCGGTGACCTGCGCGCCGACCTGCTGACCGCGCTGGCCACAGCCCGGGAGATGCTGCACGAACCGGCCAGCGAGCAGGCGATGCGCGTGATGATCGAAAGAGCCGGTGCCGACCCGAAATTCGCGGAGGTCAAGGAGGCGCTGTACCGCTCGGGCACCCACATGGTGCGCACGATCCTGGCCGATGCCATCGCCCGCGCCGAACTGCCACACGACCTCGATATCGACCTCGCCGTCGATCAACTGCACGGTCCGCTCTTCTTCCGCAGGCTCGTCGCCAACCGAACCTTCGACCTCGACTACGTACACACGGTCGTCGAGGACTTCCTGCGCTGCCACCACGCGAAAACACCGCACTCACAAGGAATCCCGTGACAACCCTCGCCGTCGCCCGCGTCCTCGCCATCCTCGTCGCAGTCGTCACCACCTTCGGCGCGCTGCTCGCCGACTTCGTCATC
The DNA here is from genome assembly GCF_042269265.1 of Nocardia sp. NPDC056000. NCBI lineage: Bacteria > Bacillati > Actinomycetota > Actinomycetes > Mycobacteriales > Nocardiaceae > Nocardia > Nocardia sp. NPDC056000. Next base: position 481,570 of record NZ_JBHJXS010000007.1, read on the forward strand.
CCCGCCACCGCCGCCCAGCACATGCGCAACGACAGGTGGCCGCCGCACGCGAAATTCCACGACGCCCAATACATCGTCATGTCGATCCTGCTCGGTGTCATCGCACTGGCTCTGCTCGTAACACCTTGGGACAGACAACAATTCGCGGTGTTCACTGCCTGCGCGATCCTGGCCACGCCATGGCTGGGCCTACTCGGCGCGCTGTTGTTCCCCGGCACCGCCATCCACGACCCCGAATTCCATAACAGGCCCGTCGCCGGGCTGCACCCCCAGGTGTTCTTGTCCGCGATCCTGCTGGTGCTGCTGCTCGTCGCCGTGGTATTCACCGCGACCTACTGACGCACCCTCACCCCGATGTCGGAGAAAACGGTTCGGCCCGCTTCTCATTTCGGAATGGTCAGGAATTGCTCACGAACCGCCCGAGCTGGGGCACCGCTTCGCCGGGGTGTTTGGCTTGGAAGCCCTCGCCGATGGCCTGCAACTTCCAGTCGCCGCCGACCCGGAAGACCTTGGCCATCGCCAACGCGGTGAATGGCATTCCGCCAGTGAGGCTGTACCGAGCCAGCTCCGCATTGGTCGTGCCGTCCACAAGTCGGCAGTAGGCATTGCTGACCTGCTCGAACGTCTGGCCCTGATAGGAGGTCACCACGAACAGCAAGGTGGTGATACCGGCCGGGACACGGGTGAGGTCGACCAGGATCACCTCGTCATCGCCCTCGCCCGCGCCGGTCAGATTATCGCCCTGGTGCCGGATGGATCCGTCCTTGGAGACGAGTTCACCGTAGTAGGCGACGTCGGTCAGATGGGCACCGGCGAACATCGCCACCCAAGCGTCCAAATCGATCTCGACGGTCCGGCCGCCGAACAATCCGCCCTTCTTCACCGGATCCCATCCCAGCCCCATGCGAATCGCTGTCAGCTCGACACCACCCTCTTTGCGCAGTGTGACTCGCTGCCCCTTGCTGAGGCTGACCGGACGACCCTTGGCCAAACTCACCTCATTCGCCGAATCCGGTGCGGCGGGCGGGCGGTAATCGGGCTGCGGTGTGTACGCAGGAGGTGGTGGGTACGCCGCGGCAGGCGGATACTGCGGCGGTGGGGTCGGCGGATAAGCCGGAGGCGATGGTGGCCGGGTTCCCGTCGCGGCGGGCGGGGGCGCAGGCGAGACGCGCGCGGACGCGGCATGTGTCGCATCGTCCACGGTGACGCCGTGGTCGGTGACCAGCGCGGCGAATCCGCCCGCGTAGCCTTGTCCGACCGCCCGCACCTTCCAGGCGTTCGCGCGCCGATACAACTCCAGCGCGATGACGATCGATTCGGTGCTCAAATCCCCGATGCGATAGTCGTACAACGGGTTTCCCGTGGCCTCGGCCACCACGGCGATGGGCGCCGGCATACCTCCGAAGGTGGCGCCCGGCTGATCGAGGGTGATCACCGCCCGTATCTGGGCGATATCGGGCGGCACCTGCGCCAGCGAAATCGTCAGTGCCGCAGGCTGTCCGGGCGCCGACGGCCGCAATCGAACACCGGGTCCGATGGGCTGGTTGAAGAAGACGAAGTCCGCGTCCGAGCGCACACGCCCCTGCTCGGTCACCAATAGTGCCGACAGATCCGCCGGAGCGGCCACCTGTACGGAAATCACCAGATTGTCGACGGTCAACGGCCCGTTCTGACCCTTGACGAGGGATGTGGACACGGTCGCCCCTTCGCTCGTTGTGCTGCTACTGCCACTGTAGGAGAAACACTCTCGGCCGACCGCGCTGTGCACCCACGGGACGAGTTTCGGCACACAGTGTGCCGCACTGTGACGTTCCGTCGGCTTCACGCCCGGTCAGGCGAGTACCGCCACGACCCTCCAGCTTGGGATGCGGCGTTCGTGCGATGATCCAGCCGGAGTGTTCCCCGCGGACCCGAAGTCTGTAGTTCCCCGATAGATCATGTGATGACAGGGTGTTTCGCGTTGACCGGCACGCCGGGCCGACGTACTTTCACTGCATACCGGCACCGGAAGCCCGAGAGGAGGCCCAGGATGGTCGCTTGTTCCGATCTTCGTCGCCTTGCTCATCGGGCCGCCTGGGTGCCTGGTCGCGTCGCGCACGGGATCTGATAACCGCTTTCGTCCTGTCCTGATTCGCGCTCGCCTCGCGATCGCGCACTCGAAATAGAAAGCGGCCTAGAATGGCGACTCCAGATATGCACACGTCCGGGTACGGCAGGGGCGGCGTGAGATGGTAGCCGCACACATCACTATCAACGGTGTCGGCGCATCGCTTTCGGTTGCGACACCGCACACCAGCCTGCTGGATTTCCTGCGTGATCGCGGGCTCACCGGAGCCAAAGAAGGCTGCGCGGAAGGGGAATGCGGTGCGTGCTCGGTGTTGGTGGCCCGGCCCGGCGTTACCGAGCTCACCGAATGGGTCGCGGTCAATGCCTGCCTGATTCCTGCGGCGGCTCTGGATGGTCAGGAGGTCGTCACCGCGGAGGGGCTCGGATCGGTGTCCGCGCCGCATCCGGTACAGCGCGAGATGGCGGTGCGCGGTGGATCCCAATGTGGTTATTGCACTCCGGGATTCGTCTGCAGTATGGCCGCGGAGTATTACCGGCCCGACCGGACGCCCGAGTCCTGCGACGGGCACGGTGAGCACGGGCCGAACGGATTCGACCTGCACGCGCTGAGTGGAAACCTGTGCCGCTGTACCGGTTACCGGCCCATTCGCGACGCCGCGTACGCCGTCGGCACACCCGCCGTCGACGACCCGCTCGCGCATCGCCGCACCGAACCGTCGCCGGAACCTGTTCCGACCGTGCTGCACGAGCACGGAAACACCTTCGTGCGACCGGCGAATCTGACCGAGGCCCTGCGGCTGTTGCGCGAACATCCGGAGGCCGTGGTCGTAGCGGGATGCACCGACTGGGGTGTGGAGGTCAATATCCGTGCGCGCCGCGCGGAATACGTGCTCGCGGTCGACCGACTACCCGAATTACGTGGTCTGCGTATCGAATCCGATCACATCGATATCGGAGCCGCGCTCACGCTCACCGAAATCGAACGCCGCCTGGCGGGGCGGGTGCCGCTGCTCGCGAAGCTGTTCCCGCAGTTCGCCTCCCGGCTCATTCGCAACAGCGCCACCCTCGGCGGCAATTTGGGCACCGCGTCGCCGATCGGCGATGCCCCGCCGGTGCTGCTGGCCTTGGACGCGACCCTGGTTCTGGTCGATTCGGACGCCGAACGTGAAGTGGCACTGGCCGATTACTTCACCGGCTACCGGCAGACACTCCGGCGACCGGACGAATTGATCCGCGGTATCCGCATCCCGCTGCCGCTGTCACCGCTGACTGCTTTCCATAAGATCGCCAAACGGCGCTTCGACGATATCTCCAGTGTCGCGGTCGCTTTCGCCCTCGATATCGACGACGGCGTAGTCCGCAGCGCACGCATCGGCCTCGGCGGAGTGGCCGCGACACCGCTGCGTGCGCTGAAAACCGAAGCGGCGCTTACCGATCAGCCGTGGACCGAGGAGACCGTCGCCGCCGCGGCACGGGTGCTGTGTACCGAGGGCACCCCGCAGGACGATCACCGCGCCAGCGCGAACTACCGCACCGCGATGCTCGGTCAGAGCCTGCGCAAACTGTTCGCCGAATCCACCGAGGCGGTGCCGTCATGAGCACGCTGTCACAGCGACCCGAGAATCCGAGCGTCGGCACGGCCATACCGCACGAGGCCGCCGCACTGCATGTCACCGGAACAGCGCTCTACACAGACGATCTGGTGTATCGGACCAAGGATGTGCTGCACGCGTATCCGGTACAGGTCATGCGGGCACACGCGCGCATCCGCGCACTGCGCACCGAACCCGCGCTCACCGTCCCGGGCGTGATCCGGGTCCTCACCGCCGCCGATGTCCCCGGCGTCAACGACGCGGGCGTCAAGCACGACGAGCCGCTGTTCCCCACCGATGAGATCTGCTTCTACGGGCACGCGGTGTGCTGGGTACTCGGTGACACGCTGGAGGCCGCCCGGCGCGGCGCGGCGGCCGTCGAGGTCGATCTCGATCCGCTGCCCGCGCTCATCACCATCGCTGAGGCTGTGGCGGCCGACAGCTTCCAAGGCGCCCAGCCGGTGGTGCGGACCGGAGACACCGACGCCGGATTCGCCGCGTCGGCGCATGTGTTCAGCGGCGAGTTCCAGTTCGCCGATCAGGAGCACTTCTACCTGGAAACCCATGCGGCACTTGCCCATATCGACGAGGGCGGGCAGGTGTTCGTGCAGAGCAGCACCCAGCATCCGTCCGAGACCCAGGAGATCGTGGCGCATGTGCTCGGACTGCGCAGTTCCGAGGTGACCGTGCAATGTCTGCGCATGGGTGGCGGTTTCGGCGGTAAGGAGATGCAACCGCACGGCTTCGCGGCCGTCGCCGCATTGGGCGCACGACTCACCGGACGGCCGGTTCGAGTGCGGCTCAACCGAACTCAGGATATGACCATGTCCGGTAAGCGGCATGGCTTCCACGCCGCGTGGCGCGTCGGCTTCGACGCCGACGGACATCTGCTCGCGCTCGATGCCACGCTGACCGCCGACGGCGGCTGGAGCCTGGACCTGTCCGAACCGGTGCTGGCCCGCGCGCTCTGCCATATCGACAACATCTACTGGATTCCCAACGCGCGCATCGGCGGTCGCATCGCCAAGACGAACAAGACCTCCAATACCGCCTTCCGCGGTTTCGGCGGTCCGCAGGGCATGATCGTCATGGAGGACATTCTCGGACGCTGCGCTCCCCTGCTGGGTCTGGACCCATTGGAGTTGCGTCAGCGCAACTTCTATCGAGCCGGACAGCACACCCCGTACGGCCAGCCGGTGCGCCATCCCGAACGCATTGCCGCGACCTGGGATCAGGTGATCGAGAACGGCGATGTTCGCGAGCGGCAGCGCGAGATCGCGGCATTCAACGCCGCGCACCCCCATACCAAGCGAGGACTCGCGCTCACCGGTGTGAAGTTCGGTATCTCCTTCAACCTGACCGCGTTCAATCAGGCCGGTGCGCTGGTGCTGATCTACAAGGACGGCTCGGTACTGATCAATCACGGCGGCACCGAGATGGGCCAGGGCCTGCACACCAAAATGTTGCAGGTGGCCGCAACCACGCTCGGCATTCCGCTGCACAAGGTTCGGCTCGCGCCCACTCGAACGGACAAGGTGCCCAACACATCCGCGACGGCCGCCAGCTCCGGCGCGGATCTCAATGGCGCGGCGGTGAAGGACGCGTGCGAGCAGCTGCGCGGGCGGCTGGTGGAGGTCGCCGCGTCGCGATTCGGAGTCGAGCCCGCCCAGGTGCGGATCGTCGACGGGGTGGCTCGGCCATTCGCGGCGGGCGAGGCAGCCAACGCGGGCGAAGCAGGTAAGAGAGTTGAGGCCGGTGAGGCAGCCGACGCAGGCGAGACCGGCATCGACTGGGACGACCTGGTGAACAGTGCCTACTGGCGACGAGTTCAGTTGTCCGCGACCGGTTTCTACCGCACCGAGGGCCTGCACTGGGATTCGGCGACCATGCACGGTTCGCCGTTCAAATACTTCGCCTACGGTGCGGCGGCCACCGAGGTGGAGGTCGACGGCTACACCGGCGCGTACCGCATCCGCCGCGTCGATATCGTGCACGATGTCGGCGACAGCCTCTCCCCGCTCATCGATATCGGCCAGGTCGAGGGTGGATTCGTACAGGGCGCGGGCTGGCTCACCCTCGAGGATCCGCGCTGGGACACCACGGCCGGACCCGGACAGGGACGGCTGCTGACGCAGGCGGCCAGCACCTACAAGCTGCCCAGCTTCTCCGAGATGCCCGAGACCTTCAACGTGACGCTGCTGGCGAACGCCACCGAGGAGGGCGCGGTCTTCGGCGGAAAGGCCGTCGGCGAACCGCCTTTCATGCTCGCGTTCTCGGTGCGCGAGGCGCTGCGCCAGGCCGCGGCGGCATTCGGCCCCGCGGGTGTGAGCGTCGAACTCGCCGCCCCGGCCACCCCCGAGGCGGTGTACTGGGCAGTCGAAGCGGCCCGCAACGGGACCGCCGCCAACGGCAAAGACGAACCCAACAGCAACGGCAACGGCAAACCAACCGCCAAGGCCGAAGGCGACGGCGAACTCACCGCCGACGCGAGCCGGGCCGGTGTCTGAGATGACGTGGGTGACGGCGGTCGCGCACCTGCCCGACCCCCCCGAACCCCGTGTGGT